>NZ_JCAIUN010000008.1:0-587 GCF_059445525.1 Williamsia sp. Y712 | reverse complement strand
ATGTATCTGGTCGCCTGTTTTGCGTTTTTTCTCATCGGCGGTTTGATGGCGCTGTTGATGCGCGCCGAGCTCACTGTTCCCGGTCTGCAGTTCTTGTCGACCGAGCAGTACAACCAGCTTTTCACCATGCATGGCACCGTGATGTTGCTGATGTATGCGACTCCGATCGTCATCGGTTTTGCCAATGTTGTGCTTCCGCTGCAGATCGGTGCTCCGGACGTTGCGTTCCCGCGACTGAATGCGTTCAGTTTTTGGCTGTTCCTGTTCGGCTCGACCGTTGCGCTGCTCGGCTTCATCACCCCTGGTGGTGCGGCTGACTTCGGTTGGACTGCCTACACGCCCTTGACTGATTCGATCCATTCGCCCGGACCGGGCGGCGACCTGTGGATCATGGGGCTGGGTGTGTCGGGGCTGGGCACCATTCTCGGTGCGGTCAACATGGTGACCACGGTGGCCTGCTTGCGTGCGCCGGGTATGACGATGTTTCGGATGCCGATCTTCACCTGGAACATTTTGGTGACCAGTGTCCTGATTTTGATGGCGTTTCCGCTGCTGACCGCAGCTCTGATGGGACTCGAGGTCGACCG
>NZ_JCAIUN010000007.1:0-609 GCF_059445525.1 Williamsia sp. Y712 | reverse complement strand
GCTAGAGGCTTTTCTTGGCAGCATAGGATCATGGAATTCGCCTCATTCGGCTACGCATCACCTCTCAGGCTATATGTGTTCCGGATTTGCCTAGAACACGCCCTACAGGCTTACACCAGTACAACCACTGACTGGCCCCACTACCTTCCTGCGTCACCCCATCGCTTGACTACTACCAACCAAGGTCCTGCGCATAGGATTCCAGGCCACCCGAAGGTGGTAAGGAACATTCTGGGCAGTTAGTACAGCTGATTCATCACGGGCGCGACTACACGGGTACGGGAATATCAACCCGTTGTCCATCGACTACGCCTGTCGGCCTCGCCTTAGGTCCCGACTCACCCTGGGCGGATTAGCCTGGCCCAGGAACCCTTGGTCATTCGGCGGCGAAGTTTCTCACTTCGCTTTCGCTACTCATGCCTGCATTCTCACTCCCACACCCTCCACACCTGGATCACTCCGATGCTTCCATGGATGCAGGACGCTCCCCTACCCACCCACACACCTAGCCAACTATCCGCAGATAGAAGGCGGGCTATTGTGTGAGTGCCGCGGCTTCGGCGGTGTACTTGAGCCCCGCTACATTGTCGGCGCAGGATCACTTGACCA
>NZ_JCAIUN010000006.1:0-1337 GCF_059445525.1 Williamsia sp. Y712 | reverse complement strand
ATCCCGAGGTGTATATCGTGGCGCTGCCGTTTTTCGGCATCGTCTCGGAGATCTTCCCGGTCTTCAGCCGCAAACCGATCTTCGGTTACAGCGGTCTGGTCTTCGCCACGCTGTCGATCGCGGCGCTGTCGGTGACGGTGTGGGCACACCACATGTACGCCACCGGTGCGGTGCTGTTGCCGTTCTTCTCGTTCATGACATTCCTCATCGCAGTGCCAACCGGTGTGAAGTTCTTCAACTGGATCGGCACGATGTGGAAGGGTCATCTGACCTTCGAGACGCCGATGCTGTTCTCGGTCGGGTTCATCATCACGTTCTTGTTCGGTGGTCTGACCGGTGTGATCCTGGCGAGCCCACCGCTCGACTTCCACGTCTCGGACAGCTACTTCGTGGTCGCGCATTTCCACTACGTGCTCTTCGGAACCATCGTGTTCGCCACATACGCGGGCATCTACTTCTGGTTCCCGAAGATGACCGGACGGCTACTCGACGAGCGTTTGGGCAAGATCCACTTCTGGTTGACGTTCATCGGTTTTCATATGACGTTCCTGGTGCAGCACTGGCTTGGCGGTGAGGGCATGCCGCGTCGTTACGCCGACTATCTGAGTACCGATGGATTCACCGAGCTGAACGTGGTCTCGACGATCGGTGCGTTCATCCTCGGTGTCTCGACGCTGCCATTCCTGTGGAATGTGTTCCGAAGTTACCGTTACGGCGAGGTTGTCACGGTCGATGATCCGTGGGGATTTGGCAACTCGCTCGAATGGGCCACCAGCTGCCCGCCGCCGCGGCACAACTTCACCGAGCTTCCCCGGATTCGGTCGGAGCGGCCCGCTTTCGAACTGCACTACCCGCACATGATCGATCGCATGCGCGACGAGGCACATGTCGGCCTTGGCCACGGGAAGACCAGCGACCACGCGGAGAAAGCGCGTCGCGATGCACTGACGGTCGGCACCCACGAGGCGTCTTCGGATCCGGATCCGAGCTGAGACCTCCTACGGTTCGTAGGAGATGGCCGGTTTCTGTCGTCGTTTGGGTTTACGATCAGATCCAAGAATCGTGCCGAGCTCGTGAGTCGCGGTCACTGATCAAGGATCGTTGGACGTCGCGGCCGACCTGCAGGTAGGGGGATCCCGTGACCGCGGTAGACAAGCCCACGACCTCGGTTGTGCCGGTGCGGCCTTACCCCCAGCGCACGGGGCTCAAGGGGACGTTCCTCTACAAAATGCTCACGACCACCGATCACAAGTTGATCGGCATAATGTATCTGGTCGCCTGTTTTGCGTTTTTTCTCATCGGCGGTTTGATGGCGCTGTTGATGCGCGCCGAGCTCA
>NZ_JCAIUN010000005.1:0-4908 GCF_059445525.1 Williamsia sp. Y712 | reverse complement strand
AATGATTAGTGCTGATCATTTGTTTGTTTGTGTGTTGTTTCAGATATTGCACAGTGGATGCGAGACATAAAGTCTTCTTGTTTTGGTTGTAAGTCCTCGGCCGATTAGTACCAGTCACCTGCACCCGTTACCGGGCTTCCAGTTCTGGCCTATCTACCCCATGGTCTGTAGGGGGCCTTAACCACGCAAAGGTGGTGAGAAACCTCATCTTGGAACAGGCTTCCCGCTTAGATGCTTTCAGCGGTTATCCCTTCCGAACGTAGCTAACCAGCGGTGCCCTTGGTAGGACAACTGGCACACCAGAGGTTCGTCCGTCCCGGTCCTCTCGTACTAGGGACAGGTTTCCTCAAGTTTCTTACGCGCGCGGCGGATAGAGACCGAACTGTCTCACGACGTTCTAAACCCAGCTCGCGTGCCGCTTTAATGGGCGAACAGCCCAACCCTTGGGACCTACTCCAGCCCCAGGATGCGACGAGCCGACATCGAGGTGCCAAACCATCCCGTCGATATGGACTCTTGGGGAAGATCAGCCTGTTATCCCCGGGGTACCTTTTATCCGTTGAGCGACACCGCTTCCACTTGCCGGTGCCGGATCACTAGTCCCGACTTTCGTCCCTGCTCGACATGTACGTCTCACAGTCAAGCTCCCTTGTGCACTTACACTCAACACCTGATTGCCAACCAGGCTGAGGGAACCTTTGGGCGCCTCCGTTACATTTTAGGAGGCAACCGCCCCAGTTAAACTACCCACCAGGCACTGTCCCTGAACCAGATCATGGTCCGAAGTTAGATGTCCAATACGATCAGAGTGGTATTTCAACAACGACTCCACACACACTGGCGTGCATGTATCACAGTCTCCCACCTATCCTACACAAACCGAACCGAACAACAATACCAAGCTATAGTGAAGGTCCCGGGGTCTTTTCGTCCTGCCGCGCGTAACGAGCATCTTTACTCGTAATGCAATTTCGCCGAGTCTGTGGTTGAGACAGCAGAGAAGTCGTTACGCCATTCGTGCAGGTCGGAACTTACCCGACAAGGAATTTCGCTACCTTAGGATGGTTATAGTTACCACCGCCGTTTACTGGGGCTTAAATTCTCAGCTTCACCACCGAAGTGATTAACCGGTCCTCTTAACCTTCCAGCACCGGGCAGGCGTCAGTCCGTATACATCGTCTTACGACTTCGCACGGACCTGTGTTTTTAGTAAACAGTCGCTTCTCTCTGGTCTCTGCGACCACACCCAGCTCAGAGAGTAAATCTCATCACCAGACATGGTCCCCCTTCTCCCGAAGTTACGGGGGCATTTTGCCGAGTTCCTTAACCACAGTTCTCTCGATCGCCTTAGTATTCTCTACCTGACCACCTGTGTTGGTTTGGGGTACGGGCCGTGTCGCCACTCGCTAGAGGCTTTTCTTGGCAGCATAGGATCATGGAATTCGCCTCATTCGGCTACGCATCACCTCTCAGGCTATANCACCCTCCACACCTGGATCACTCCGATGCTTCCATGGATGCAGGACGCTCCCCTACCCACCCACACCACTGCTCAAGTCCCCGCAGGAACAAGAGAATGTATTGTGTGAGTGCCGCGGCTTCGGCGGTGTACTTGAGCCCCGCTACATTGTCGGCGCAGGATCACTTGACCAGTGAGCTATTACGCACTCTTTCAAGGGTGGCTGCTTCTAAGCCAACCTCCTGGTTGTCTTCGCGACCCCACATCCTTTTCCACTTAGTACACGCTTAGGGGCCTTAGCCGGCGATCTGGGCTGTTTCCCTCTCGACTACGAACCTTATCGCCCGCAGTCTCACTGCCGCACTCTGACTCACTGGCATTCGGAGTTTGGCTGACGTCAGTAACCTTGTAGGGCCCATCGGCCATCCAGTAGCTCTACCTCCAGTGAGGAACATGCGACGCTGCACCTAAATGCATTTCGGGGAGAACCAGCTATCACGGAGTTTGATTGGCCTTTCACCCCTACCCACAGCTCATCCCCTCCATTTTCAACTGAAGTGGGTTCGGTCCTCCACGACGTCTTACCGTCGCTTCAACCTGGCCATGGGTAGATCACTCCGCTTCGGGTCTAGACCCGGCGACTCATACGCCCTATTCGGACTCGCTTTCGCTACGGCTGCCCCTCACGGGTTAACCTCGCCACCGAGCACTAACTCGCAGGCTCATTCTTCAAAAGGCACGCCATCACCCACCGTCGACTAAACGACGCATCGGCTTTGACGGATTGTAAGCGCACGGTTTCAGGTACTATTTCACTCCCCTCCCGGGGTACTTTTCACCTTTCCCTCACGGTACTAGTCCGCTATCGGTCACCAGGGAGTATTCAGGCTTATCGGGTGGTCCCGACAGATTCACAGCAGATTTCACGGGCCCGCTGCTACTTGGGTGTCTACTACAACAGTTGTCATGTTTTCGTCTACGGGACTCTCACCCTCAACGGCAGGCCGTTCCAGACCACTTCGACTAACACAACAATTTTTTACTGTCGGCCGATCCGGCAGAATCGACAAAATAGATCCCACAACCCCACACAGACAACCCCTGCCGGGTATCACATCTGCATGGTTTAGCCTCATCCGCTTTCGCTCGCCACTACTCACGGAATCACATGTTGTTTTCTCTTCCTGTGGGTACTGAGATGTTTCACTTCCCCACGTTCCCTCCACACACCCTATATATTCAGGCGCGGGTAACACGACATCACTCGTGCTGGGTTTCCCCATTCGGACACCCTCGGATCACAGCTCGGTTGACAGCTCCCCGAGGCTTATCGCAGCCTCCTACGTCCTTCATCGGCTCCTGGTGCCAAGGCATCCACCGTACGCTCTTAAACACTTACAAACATTTATCAAAACAAAAATAAAGATGCTCGCATCCACTGTGCAATTCTCAAACAACACACACCAACCACATCCAACACCCCAACAAGACTTCTTCAAGTCCTGTTGATAACAGGCGGACCGCAATCGGCATCCATGTCTAACCCTAGAAAAAACTCATCTCCACTCACGCGGAGGTGTGTTCCCTCAGGACCCAATAGTGTATCGATGCTTCACACAGTCACCTGTGTAAACGCCGGCAGACCTTCTTTAACGAAAGACGCTGGCATTGTTAGTGTTTCACCCATGAGCTCCCACCACTGAACATTCGCCAGTGAAGCGGGGCCACCACACTCACACACCCCGGTAAAGAGGTGAGGCGCTGGTACAAAGCAGCACATCGAGTGTGGTTTATGTTGCTCCTTAGAAAGGAGGTGATCCAGCCGCACCTTCCGGTACGGCTACCTTGTTACGACTTCGTCCCAATCGCCAATCCCACCTTCGACGGCTCCCTCCCACAAGGGGTTGGGCCACCGGCTTCGGGTGTTACCAACTTTCATGACGTGACGGGCGGTGTGTACAAGGCCCGGGAACGTATTCACCGCAGCGTTGCTGATCTGCGATTACTAGCGACTCCGACTTCACGGGGTCGAGTTGCAGACCCCGATCCGAACTGAGACCGGCTTTAAGGGATTCGCTCCACCTCACGGTATCGCAGCCCTCTGTACCGGCCATTGTAGCATGTGTGAAGCCCTGGACATAAGGGGCATGATGACTTGACGTCATCCCCACCTTCCTCCGAGTTGACCCCGGCAGTCTCTCACGAGTCCCCGCCATTACGCGCTGGCAACATAAGATAAGGGTTGCGCTCGTTGCGGGACTTAACCCAACATCTCACGACACGAGCTGACGACAGCCATGCACCACCTGTATACCGACCACAAGGGGGGCCATATCTCTATGGCTTTCCGGTATATGTCAAACCCAGGTAAGGTTCTTCGCGTTGCATCGAATTAATCCACATGCTCCGCCGCTTGTGCGGGCCCCCGTCAATTCCTTTGAGTTTTAGCCTTGCGGCCGTACTCCCCAGGCGGGGTACTTAATGCGTTAGCTACGGCACGGATCCCGTGAAAAGGAACCCACACCTAGTACCCACCGTTTACAGCGTGGACTACCAGGGTATCTAATCCTGTTCGCTACCCACGCTTTCGTTCCTCAGCGTCAGTTACTACCCAGAGACCCGCCTTCGCCACCGGTGTTCCTCCTGATATCTGCGCATTTCACCGCTACACCAGGAATTCCAGTCTCCCCTGTAGTACTCAAGTCTGCCCGTATCGCCCGCACGCTTGGAGTTAAGCCCCAAGTTTTCACGAACGACGCGACAAACCGCCTACGAACTCTTTACGCCCAGTAATTCCGGACAACGCTCGCACCCTACGTATTACCGCGGCTGCTGGCACGTAGTTGGCCGGTGCTTCTTCTCCAGGTACCGTCACTTTCGCTTCGTCCCTGGTGAAAGAGGTTTACAACCCGAAGGCCGTCATCCCTCACGCGGCGTCGCTGCATCAGGCTTGCGCCCATTGTGCAATATTCCCCACTGCTGCCTCCCGTAGGAGTCTGGGCCGTGTCTCAGTCCCAGTGTGGCCGGTCGCCCTCTCAGGCCGGCTACCCGTCGTCGCCTTGGTAGGCCATTACCCCACCAACAAGCTGATAGGCCGCGGGCCCATCCCAAACCGCCGGAGCTTTCCACCACCAGACATGCATCCAGTGGTCATATTCGGTATTAGACCCAGTTTCCCAGGCTTATCCCAAAGTTTGGGGCAGATCACCCACGTGTTACTCACCCGTTCGCCACTAATCCACCAGCAAGCTGGCTTCATCGTTCGACTTGCATGTGTTAAGCACGCCGCCAGCGTTCGTCCTGAGCCAGGATCAAACTCTCCATGAAAATCCTCTAAAACCACTCCGAAGAGCAGGTTTCAAAAAAATCTGTTCTGAAGAGATTTTCAAATCCCAACCAAACAAAAACTGACACCACCACAGGACTCAAAACCTGCGATGGGATCAAAA
>NZ_JCAIUN010000004.1:0-829568 GCF_059445525.1 Williamsia sp. Y712 | reverse complement strand
ATGGTACTGCACCCTAATCAGTGTGGGAGAGTAGGACACCGCCGAACACAATTTGCGAATACCCTGTATTCGAAACCTTTACCGGTTTCGGATGCAGGGTATTTTGCTATCTGCAAGACAAAGGGATCCAAGGTTCTCGATCTCGGACACCTTCAGGCGTTCGGTGCGTAGTATCCGAGGACATGAGCACCCCTGAGCCTCGGCTGCTGGTGACCACGTCGCGCATGCCATTCGCAGTCGACGAAATCCACAAGCTAGGGACGACCGGCCGTGACGTCACCGCCGCCGACACCTTCAGGGCCTCACCTGGAAGTCATTCGCGGGGCGCCAAGCGGCACGTCCAGGTGCCTGCGCCGGCGCAGGAAACCGCCGCATTCATCGACGCGGTCGACGCTCTCATTGACAAGCATCAGATCAACTGGCTGCTGCCGATGTTCGAGGAAGTGTTCTACCTCGCCGCGTACCGTGACCGTTTCGAAGGGCGCGCCGAACTGTTTTTCCCATCTTTCGAGACGCTGGCGAAGGTCCACGACAAGGTGAGTTTCAGTGCGCTGTGTGAGGGGTTGGGCCTTCCGGTGGCCACGTCGATTGTTGCGACGTCGAACGATGAGCTCCGCGAGGCCGTGACGCACTGGGAGCATTGGTTTGCCCGTGCGGCCTTTGGGCGCGGTGGGCTGGACGTCATCACGAACTCCGGACCGTTGGCCGGGGAAGGGTCCCTCGAGAACATCACCCCCACACCCGAAGACCCATGGTTGGTGCAGGAGTATCTGCGGGGTGTCGATCGGTGCAGCTGGAGCGTGGTTCAGCACGGTGAGGTTGTGCTGCATTCGTGCTACGAGCACGCGCTCACCATCGACGACCGCGGCGGCATCGTCTACGAATCGGTGGACTCGCCGGAGTCATTGGAGGCCGCGCAAACCATTGCGCGAGAACTGGATTGGCATGGCCAGATCAGTTTCGACTACCTGATGACCGATGATGGTGTGCACCATATGGTCGAGTGCAATCCGCGTCCGACGGCCGGCTGCACAGTCGCAACGGCTGAGGAGTTCGATGCTGCATTGTTCGGGCCTCGCCCCGATCGGACGGTTGTGGTTCCGCCTGGGCGTAAGAAGGCGATCAAAGCTGCGGTGTTGCGCGACGCGCTGAAACATCCGACCCGTGCGCGTTCCGATCTCGCTGCCGCCAGGGGCGCGGGCGGAGTTTACGAGCAGCCGCACGATCACCTCCCGCTCCTGTATTCAGCGTTGTCGTTGCAGCATGTCCTGAAATACCGCAAGGCCTTGGGACTCAGCCGGAACAAGAAGGAAGAACTGATGGCCGCGCAGTTCTTTGATGTCTTGTGGAACGGTTCTGCGATTCGTTGAGTCGGTGTCGGGCGCTGAGGCGATAGGTGTATCGCAGGCGGAGACGGACCCATCCGACCGCAGCGTTATAGTTGCGTAATGCAACACGATAGAAGTGGGGCAGTGTCGAAGGTGCACGAGGAGTTGGTGCACCTGGTCCGTGAGGTGATGACGGGCGAACGTCCTGCCGAGGGATCCGCCACCTTTGCACAGCACTCGGTTCTGTCGTATATCTCGCGTCATCCCGGTTGCCGCGCCACTGACATCTCGGATTCGTTCGAGGTGCACCGATCGACGGTGTCGCGCCAACTCCGTCAATGCGTCGATTCAGGCTGGGTCCTTGCAGAACCCGGTCCGCTACGCCAGGGGCACCCGCTCACACTCACTGACCTCGGCAGCGATGTTCTCGCGATCGCAGATCGTCAGCGACTCGCGCAGGTTCAATCCCGGGTTCAGGACTGGCCGACAGGTGACGTCGCTGAGTTCGCAACCATGCTTCACCACTTCCGTTCCAAAACCACGCCCGTCCGCACGGGTACCGAGACCCCCGGAGATGACCACTGTGCGTGAATACACGGCCAAGGCAAGCTTCACGATCGCCGACAACGACGCCCTCGTGCGGTCGGTCTACCGACACGCTGAGCAGACACCGGATCTGGTGCTGTTCTCCCGGCCGGACGGCAATACCTGGCGGGATGTGACCGCCACCGACTTCGCCGAGCTGGTGACAGGTGTCGCGAAGGGTCTCATCGAGCGCGGCGTGCAGCCGGGGGACCGGGTAGCGCTGCTCTCGGCCACCCGCTTCGAGTGGAGTCTCTTCGACTTCGCCATCTGGGCCGCCGGGGCGGTGTCGGTGCCGATCTATGACTCCTCCTCGCTCGATCAGATTCGGTGGATCGTCGAGGATTCCGGTGCGGTACTGGCAATCGGGGAATCTGCCGTACACACGGCGGCGTTCGCGAACGTCGGCGTCGACGCACTGGCCATCGATGATGGTGCGGTCGACGCGCTGGTCACCTCCGGCCGCGGCCAGAGTGACAGCAGCGTCCAGGACCGGATCGCGCAGATCCGGGCCGATGACCTGGCATCCCTGGTGTACACCTCCGGTACCACCGGCCGCCCCAAAGGCTGTCGGCTCACGCACCGGAACTTCTTGTCGGAGGTCCGCGGTATCCAGACCGCCACCATCGGCACGGTGGCCAAGCCCGGCAATCGGATGCTGACGTTCCTGCCGCTCGCGCATGTGCTCGCCCGTGCAGTGTCTTTGGCGATGTTCGAGGCAGGCGGGACGCAGGCGCATTGGTCGGACTTCAGCACCATCGTCGGGCAGTTCTCGCGGTTCAAGCCGCACACCATTCTCGGTGTGCCGCGGGTGTTCGAGAAGGTCCGCGATTCCGCTGCGCAGTCCGCGGCCAAGGGCGGTGCGGCCAAGAAGGCAATCTTCGATTTTGCCGAGAAGACTGCCGTTCGCTACAGCGAAGCACTCGATACGGGCAAGCCGTCCCTGCTGCTCCGGGCGCAACACCAGGTGTCCGATCGGCTGGTGTATTCGAAACTGAAGGCGGCGCTGGGCGGCGAATGCTGGTTTGCCATTTCGGGCGGCGGCGCACTGATGCCGCGTCTGGGCCACTTCTTCCGGGGTGTTGGCGTGCCGATCTACGAGGGCTACGGGCTGACCGAGTCGACAGCGGCGCACTGCGTGAACGTGCCAGGTGCACAACGGATCGGCAGTGTTGGGCAGCCGATGGGCGGCAATAGTGTCCGCATCGCTGACGACGGTGAAATCGAGCTTGCCGGTGGCGTGATGTTCGACGGATACTGGCACAACGAACAAGCCACCGCCGACGCGTTCGATGACGGCTGGTTCCGCACCGGTGACCTTGGCGCCCTCGACGACGACGGATACCTGACCATCACCGGCCGCAAGAAGGACCTGCTCGTGACCGCAGGCGGCAAGAACGTCTCACCGGGTCCGCTCGAGGATCGGATGCGCTCACATCCGTTGATCTCGCAGGCCGTGGTGGTCGGTGACGGAAGGCCCTTCATTGCTGCGCTGCTGACCGTGGATCCGGAGGTGCTGGCGCACTGGGGCTCTGAGAACGGCAAGGCTGACGGTGCTACCGCCGAGGATCTCCGGGAGGACCCGGAACTGCTTGCGGCGCTGCAGCTTGCGGTCGATGACGCGAACACAACCGTCTCACATTCGGAGGCCGTCAAGAAGTTTGTGATCCTCGTCCGGGATCTGACCGAAGAGGATGGCGAGCTCACCGCCACCCTCAAGATCAAACGAAACGTGGTCTCCGACCGGTTCTCTGACGAGATCGATTCGCTGTATCGCTGATTGGTGTTTCGCCGGCCAGGCAAAGCGATCGTCTAGAGACCAGACCCAAGCCATCAGCCCGCTTCATGCTCGTGTAGCAGCCCGCCACGCGTCGCGACCGGCCACAACATACGATCTGCGGACGACAGCAGCTGGATCTTCAACGACAACCCGTCACCGCTCTGAAGTACTGCACCTGACGTGTCGGGAACCGAGCTGAGCGCGGGTTCCCATGAGAGACGGCCGTGCGTCCTGCCCATCGCCCGGGGGAGTGTTCCGTCGAGGTCAGCGGCGAGCAGATCCCGGTCATCGAGCGCGACGAGGTGGATGTCTTCACTGAGCCTGCCGGCAGGAAGATGTGTTCGCGCAAGCGCTGTTCCGCCGATGAAATGGAGTTTGTCAGCATAATTGCCGCTGAGAAACGCCAAGACGTGTGAAATCAGGTGGTCGCGCTCGACTTGTTCGGGTGCGACTCCGAACTGCTCGGCGACAACATCGCGTTCGTCCAGATTCACTTTTTGACGCCGGCCCAGGTCTCGGCGCGACGCAAGGCCGCTCCAAGTCTCTGCGAGGTTGCCAACTCGGTGAGTCGGTCGTGATCAGCGCGCTGATACAGGGTGGATACTGCAGCTTGAACGTCGACCTCTGCGTCACCGAGCGAGGGCCTACGGGCGAGGTCGAGGATGGTTTGCTCTGGGGTGGTCACCAGCGCCGGACCCAACGCGGTTGTAACCTTCTCGGCGTCCACAGTGGTGGTGTTCCGTTTGACGAACCGAATCGACGCCGGCCGATCAGTCAACTCGATTATTCGATGCTGCTTTGGTACCGCCACAACAGCAGTTGCGAGTGCTCTCGGCAACGCACCAAGGACGCGGGCAGCGCTGACACCCATCAAAATTGCGTTCTCCGGGCCATAGATGGCCCCTGCGATCCCCGCGGCGACGGCCTCGAGTTCGGGTAGCCACGTCCGGCCTTGATATTGCTGAGGGACAGCGATGTAGTAGCCAGGCGCGGTGCGGTGAACGACGCCGCGATCGACGAGCCGCGCGAGTTCCGGTCGTGGGTGTGCGTAGGCGTTTGCGGCGTCTTGGGGCCGTATTGTTCGCAGCGGTAGCCGCGCAAGGGCAGCGGGTAGCGCGGTCGTACGCTGCGTAGCCATAGCACCTCCAGTAAGCAAAGAGTAGGCTTATAGCCTACGAAATGCATACTACGTATATCCTAGTCTCATTTCACTGGCGGTGGCTCCCACAATTCGATCGCGTTGCCTTCGGGATCGTGGATTCGCGCGAACCGTCCGATCTCGGGTGTTGCATCCCATTCGGGCTTGACGATCACCGTGATTCCGCTGGCTGTCAGTTGAGCCAGTAGACCGTCGAGGTCGCTGACCCGGAGGTTGAGCATGTACTGCTTGTCCGCCGCCCAGTAGTCGGTGCCCGCCTCGAACGGCGAGAAGACAATTGGCCCGCCCTGTACCTGCCACGACCATTCGTCGGCAGGGCCGGCGTCCGGGGCGACGCATCCGGAACCAACGCCGAGATGCTCGCGGTACCAGGCGCGTAGCGCGTCGGGATCCTGTGCGCGAAGGAAGAGTCCGCCTATTCCGAGTACTGGCATTGCGCTCCTCGTTGTGCCGGCGAGCGAGCGTGACGTCCGCTGATGGAGGTTGGTGCCGCAACGGGCGGCATGTCGATCGTACGGCCGGTCGCCTCTGGTCAGAGGGCTGTTGATCTCCGCCGCATCGTTGACAGAACCTCTCGCGCTGGTACCGTCCGAGCCAGAGCACTAGCTGGCACGAGATCGCACCAGATCTGAAGTGGTGGTACGTCCTATGACGAGTTCACTGTTGCCCTCCCGGGTGGTGATGACCGACGGCTTCCAACGGGCGGCGGCCCGAGTCGCGTCGGTCTACCCGTCGCCGGTACGGCCACTGGCAGAACCTCCGCCCGGCAGCGGGCTGAAGCCCGTCATGGGCAGTTATGGCCTGCCCGGCCTGGGCCACGTGATGGAGAGTGTTGCTCACCCGTTGGCCTTCGGGCGGGAGCGTTACGAATTATTTGGCCCGGTATCGTGGACTGGTGCCCTCGGATTTCGGATTGTCACGGTGACGGGCCCCGAGGCGCTGCAAGAGGTCTGGCTGGACAAGAACAGAGTCTTTTCCAGCGAAATCGGTTGGCAGCCCATTATCGGTCCGTTCTTTCACCGCGGACTGATGCTCCTTGACTTTGACGAGCACCTCTTCCACCGGCGAATCATGCAGCAGGCCTTCACTCGACCGCGACTGGACGGTTATCTCGCGTTGATGCGTCCACTGGTGTCGAAAACACTGGACACGTGGACGCCGGGCGCGAAGGTCCCGTTGTACGACCGCACGAAAGACCTTCTGCTGGAGCTCGCGAGCCAGGTGTTCATCGGTGAATCTCCCGACGGGACGACAGCACGAAAGCTGTCGCACGCCTTCGACGACGCTGTGCTCGGGGCTCAAGCTGTTGTGCGCCAACCGATTGTGCCCGGGCGATGGTCGCGAGGCCTGCGCGGCCGACGTTATTTGGAACGGTACTTCCGCAGCGCCATTCCCCAGCGGCGCAACAATACTGGCGACGACCTGCTCACCGTGCTGTGCCAATCACGGACCGACGAGGGCAACACCTTCACCGACGAAGACATCGTCAACCACATGATCTTCCTGCTGATGGCGGCCCACGACACCAGCACCATCGCGCTGTCGATGCTGATGTACCACCTCGGCAAGGATCCTGAACTGCAACAGCGTCTTCGGGAGGAAGTGCAAGCGCTACCGGACGAAGCGTCGATGGATGATCTCAACGCCGTGAGGCTTCTCGACAACGCCTTCAAGGAATCGCTGCGAATGTACGCACCTGCCGGGACTCTGTTTCGGCAGACCACCGCAGACACCAGCATTCTGGGCCACTTCATTCCCAAGGGCACCGAAATAGCCCTCGGTGTGCATACGTCGATGCGCCTGGACACGTGGTGGGATCGTCCAGATGTATTCGATCCCAGTCGTTTTGATGACCCAGAGATGGTCGCGCAGATGCACCGTTACGCGTGGTCACCGTTCGGGGCCGGCGCGCACAAGTGCATCGGTATGCACTTCGCATCACTGACTGTCAAAGCAATCCTGCATCGCGTGCTCCTGGATTTTCAATGGACGGTACCTGCGAACTATGTCCCGTTGATGGCCTGGGGGACCGGTCCGACACCAGCCGACGGTTTGCCGGTCCGACTCCGCAGAATGGGTTCGGGCACCTAGCAACCAGGATCACGGATTGCAGCGGGATTCGGTGCACACCGCGATGTCGTAGGCCTGTTTTACCGTGTGCTGCGAGGTCATCGCCGATGATCGACGGCGCGGGGAGGCACCATGGCAACACTGGATTTTGGGGACGACACCAATTTCGACACAAGCGAGCGCGCCACCTGGAGCCTGTTCGCCGAGGAGCTGGCCACCGGGGTGAGGGCCCTCAAACGCCACGAGTTCATCGAGGTGGCACGCACCGATCTGGTCGGCGGATACCACCCGCTGCTGATATTCACAGTGACCGGATCCGGGCGGCTGCGGTGCACGATCGATCCGATGGCCTTCGTGGCCTTCGAGTTGAACGGCTCGCTTTCGGTGGCGCGGGCAGAACGCTTCATCCTGTTGGGGCAGGGCTGGCGGCTGTTGCGCAACCGTGTGATCATCCACGAGGTTGGCAAGCGGAGTGTCGATAAGCTTGTTTCGGCCGCTGTCCGATCACTGTGGCAGGTGTGGAAGTTTGAGAATCCGACGGTCCTGACGGTGCGCTACCCGGCTGCTCCGCTACCCGAGACGCCGGTCCGGGCCGGTGAACAATTCCAAGCGTCTGCCTCTGTCAAACCGCCGGTCAGGGGAGTCAAAAGGGCTGCGGCAGCAACGGTGGGCAATGTGCCCGATGACGCGCCACATCTGCTGGACATGACCTATAAGATCCTGGCCGCGCGCTTCGGGGAACGAGTTACGCTCGACCAGAAGGTAATTGGGTTGGTCACCGATGAGGGTCTCCACACCAACATTCTGGTGTCGCCGCAGACACTACGACTCGAGTTCTGTACGGTGCTGGCGCACCAGATTCCGGACATGGATCTGCTCGGTGCGGTGATCGCCGAACACTCGTCGCGCTGGCCCGACATCTCGATCGTGGTCACGAAAGGCCATGTGTTCGCGGTCCGCGCGATGGAGGCCGCTGTCTTCTCTCAGGCCAATCTCCTGGCGACCTTGCGGGCGTGGCAAGAGTTCTGTAGCGATGGAGCGATCGACATGATCGAGCAACTCCAACCCGAGGCGGAGAACGATGTCGACTGCATGCTGTTCGACCAGGTTCCGGAGCGTCTGATCGATATGGTCGACCGGTACTCCCGCGGTGATCGATCTGCCCTGACACCTGACGAGATCGCCCGCGGGTGCCGGGGCAACACACCGATGCTGCGCCGGTATGCGCGCATCTGCACCGACCAGATCAGTCAAATGCAGGGTATGGAACAAGCGTGGACTGCCGTCGGCGGTAGTGCCGAGGAGATCGCGGGCTGCCGGCGACAGCGGCAGGCCATCGAACTGTTCATGCCGGTACTGATCGCCTCGATAACCGTTGCCGCACAATACAACGACGAACGGGAGGCGAGGCGGTGGAGTTGAGAGTTGCCGCGTTCCTCCCGGACTTCGGTGGGGCCGGTGGCCGGCGCGAGGGTAGAAGTACAGAGCATAGGACCGTAGGCGAGAGCGTCGCCACCGTGATGGGTTGGGGCGAGATGATCGAAAGTTCGATCGGTGTCAATGACATCAGGGCGCAGGTCGATATTGCGAAGTCGCCACGGCGTGAACGAGAGTCGAACACCGGGCCAACAGAGTCCAAAGAACTGGCGAGAGGGCTTGGTTCCATGGACACCGAGGAGGCACCCGGCGTTTCACCGCGGGTCATCCGACCTGGTTAGCCTGGGAACAAGTCCAAGTGAGGGGGTGCAATGGACTTTCGTCATCTCGAATCATTCATAGCGCTCGCCGAAGAGCTGCATTTTGGACGGGCCGCCGCGCGGTTGCATCTATCTCAACCATCGCTGAGTGCGCAGCTGCAGAAGCTGGAGAAGTCGCTCGGCGTCACGTTGGTGGTTCGTAACTCGCATGAGGTCCAGCTGACGTCGTCGGGTGTGGAGTTCGCCAAGCAGGCGCGAATGGTCGTCGCTCAGATGGAGAAGGCCGTCGACGTGACGAAGTCAACGGCCGCCGGCCAGGTCGGATCCCTGAATATCGGCTACAACTTCCCCGCAAGCAGGCACGTCCTGCCGGCCGCGCTGACGCGTCTCAACGAGCGGCACCCCAGGATGGCGGTCTCACTCTGGGAGAAAAGGACCGGGCCGCAACTCGATGGCCTGCAGGACGGTTCGCTCGATGTGGCGCTGGTCTATGGTCGTCCCCAGCTCCCAAACCTGCGGGCCAGATTGTTGCTGTCGAAAGTGCCCATTGTCGCTGTGGTCGGTCGCTCGCATCCGTGGGCGGGCCGGACCAGCGTGCGATGCGCGGAGCTGGAAGGCGAGAGGTGCGTCCTGTTCGCCCGCGAACAGTGCCCGGCGATGTACGACGTCATTGTCGCGGCTGCAACTGAGGCCGGGGTCTCGCTCACGGTTGCCCAGACGTCCGATGATCCGAGCGGGACAGCTCACGTGATCGCGGTCAAACCGTACGTCGCATTCGCATCGCTGTCGCGTGCGGCCGCAGTCGGGATGGGTACCGCGGGTGCGTCTTCGGTGGCGGTCAAACTGGTGGATCCGATTCCGACGATCGACCTGTACATGGTGTGGTCGGCGTCATCGGTGAACAGCGCTGTAGACGCGTTCGTGGACTGCGTCGTCGAGATCTGCGGCGAGGCAGTGAGTTCGGCTAGGTCATCGTCGATCGCACCGGGTTATCAGAGTGCTGCGGTGCCCTGACTGCCTTGGTGGTCAACGTGTTCGACTACTTCAGTCCACTCCGGACAAAGGCATTGACGATGTGGCGTTGCAGCACCACGTAGAGCACGAAGATCGGCAGGCAGGCGAGGCCGGCGAGGGCCATCATCGGGCCCCACTGGTCTCCTTCGGTGCCCATGAAGCTGCGCAGGCCGAGCTGTAGGACGTCGTTGCTCGACTGGAGTACCACTGCGGGCCAGAAGTATTCGTTCCACGAGTTGATGAACAGCAAGATGGCCAGCGCCGCCAGCGCCGGTCGTAGGTTCGGGATAACAACGGTCCACAGGATCGACCACGACGAGCGCCCATCCATCCGCGCCGCCTCGATGAGCTCCTTCGGGAAACCAGACATGTGCGTGCGCATCATGAGGACGGCCAGTGCGGAGCTGAGGGTCGGAACCACTACACCGGACAACGTGTTGAGCAGGCCCAGCTGATTGAGCAGAACATAATTCGGCAGCATCGTCACCTGATACGGCACCAACCAGGTACCGACGAAGGCCAGGTACAGCAGGCCCTGGAACTTGAACTTGTAGACCGCAAACGCGTAGGACGCAAGGATAGCGATCAACATTTGGCCGCATGTGGATGCCAGGGCGACCCCGAAGGTGTTCACCATCAGCCGGGTGACGTCGACCTTATCGGCAGCGTCGACATAGTTTTCCACCGATAGCGGCCAAGGTAATGGTGCCAGCGAACTGACGTCGCCGGGTCGGCGCAGCGACGTCGCCACCAGCCAATAGATCGGGAACATACAAGCAAGGGCGATGACCGCCAGCGTCAGGTGACCCCAGATTCGTGCGAGAACCCCTGTGGCCGGAGCCGCGGCAGGCACGGACGGCGGGGGAGTCCCGAGGGTCTGCACCGCGTCCGTCTTCAGAGCGCTGTCAATTGTCATGGAAGGTGATCCGTTCTGACAGCCAGACCAAGAGGCCGGCGACGATGCCGAAGCCGAGGAACAGGACAATGCCTGCCGCCGCGCTCAGGCCGGCGTTGAACGAGTGAAATCCGTAGTCCCAGAGCAGGTAATAGATGTTGGTTGTGGCACCGGCCGGGCCACCCTGGGTCAGGGTGTCGATCAGCGGGAAACTCCATTGGGCGCTCAGTAAGATCGTCATGAGCGTGAGGAAGACCAGCGTCGGTGACAACAGGGGCATGGTGATCCGCATACCGATCTGCAGGCGAGTCGCACCGTCGAGTTGCGCGGCCTCGTCGTAGTCGGAACTGATCCCGGCGAGGCCGGCGGCGACTGCCAACACCGCAAAGCCGATCAGGTGCCATCCAGTGATCACGATGATCGCCAACTGGGCGGTGTTCTTGTCGTAGATCCAGTTGTGGTCGGTACCCAAGACCCGGTTGATGATGCCGCCGCTGGGATCGAGAAGCCAACGCCAGATCGCTGCACCCGCCACCGGAGCCACCAGGAACGGCGCGAAGATAAGGCCCTGATAGATTCGCGAACTCCGCACTGAGACACTGCGCATGGCGAAACCGATCACCACCGGCCCCACCACCGTGAACGGCAGTAGGCCGATGATGAGCACCACCGTCAGCCACACCGCGTCGCCGAGCGCAGGCAATGCGAACAACTGCTGATAGTTGTCGGTGCCGACCGATTTCATCGGGCTGGTGGGCAACAGGTTCCACGACACGGTGGACAATTGCACGGCCTGTACCAGCGGTCGGTAGGTCCACACGACCAGCAAGATCAACGCCGGAGCGAGGTACAGATAGGGTACGACGCCCCGCCGCAGCCGCGACCACCGCCGGGACCGTGAATGCGGTACCGGAGTGGTCGATCGGCGGGGGAGGGTCGTCGATGCGGCCTGTACGAACATGGTCAGTCAGGTCGCATTCGGGGTGAGCGCCCAGAGTCGTTCGAGCGCAACGGATTGAGGTTCGTTGTACACGTCGTCGACGCCGACGACGTCGACAGACGTGGCCACCGCCGATGCACCGAAGAAGTCGATGCGACTGAACCCGAAACCGACACCGGCGCGGTGCCTTCCCTGCGGCGGCAACGGATCGGTGCGGTAGGACAGGGGTGGTCCGATCCAGACCGGAATGCCCGATAGGGCCGAAGCGCCGGTGTAATGCGCATGACCACACAGGATCATCCGGATATCAGAGCCTGCGATCGCGGATTCGAGCGCACTCGGGTCCGTCAGCCTCAGGAAGTCGACGGTACCCACCGGCGAATGCACTGGGGGATGGTGTATCACCAGCAGGGTTCCGCCCGGCGCCCGATCTTTGAGAACCTCAGCGAGCCAGTCCAATTGGCTGTCCTCGAGACTACCGTCATGACGCCCGGGCGTTGTGCTGTCGAGTACGACGATGCGGAGGCCCCCGATGTGGTGAGCCACATCGTACGGCGCGCCCAGGTCGGTCGAACCGTTTCGACTCAGATCCAGACCGAGACGAAATCCGGCCCGATCGTCATGGTTACCCATCGCGTAACACACTGTTGCTCCGAGTCGAGCTGCGGTGGGCTCCAACATCGTTCGCAGGGTGCGGTAGGCCTCGGGCGACCCTGCATCGGCCAGATCGCCGGACACGATGATCGCGTCCACCGAACCGTCCCACGCGTCGAGGTGATCGAGTACCTTGCGCAGATTCTGTGTGGTGTCCATCATTCCGTGCATCAGGTCGCCGCCGGTGCTCAGATGGGTGTCGGTGAGCTGGATGACGGTGTGGTCGGGCGTCGTCATGAAACCGGGAGGAGCGTGTTGGCCTGCTCCTGTGCGGCCGTCAGCGCAGTCGCAGGATCGGCGCCCTGGTAAACCGAAGACTCGACGGCCGACATCATGCCGTCACGAATCTGCAGATATTCGTTGCCCGGCATCGAGATCCACGGCTCCATCGATTTCAGTTGTTCGACATTGGGTTCGAGTAGGGGGTTCTCGGTCGCCCAATCCTTCAGTCCTGCGGGGTCATCCATCAAACCGGTACGCAGGGGGAGGTAGCCGATACCACTGGAGATCGTCACGTAGGCCTGTTCGCTTGTCAGGAACTTGATCAGCTCCCACGACGCGCGCTGCTTGGCGGGGTCCGACGAGAAGATGAACAGCGAAGCCCCGGAGTTGGTCGGGACGACGGGCTTGTCACCGAAGCTCGGCATCGTGGTGGACCGCAGATCCCATTTATCTTTGGCACCCTTGACGAATTGGTCCTGGATGGAGCTCGATTCGAGGATCATCCCCATCTCACCGCGGGCGAACGCCTCGTAGCCCTGCTTCTGGGTCAGAGTGGGCGTCGCTCCCGAGTTGACCATCTGCTGTGCCATGCTGACCACCTCGACGGCCGCCGGATCGGCGAACGTCAGAGTGTCCCGGTTCTCCGAGATGACCCGGCCGCCATTCGAACGCACCAGACTCTGGAAGCACCAGTCCTTGGCGGCCTTGGTGAGGCAGTCGATGTACGCACCGCCCTTGCCCGTCTTGTCTGCGATCGTCTTGGCAGCGACGGCGACGTCATCCCACGTGCGCGGGGGATTGTTCGGATCCAATCCGGCTTGCTCGAAAAGTGAAGCGTTGTAATAGAACACCGGGGTGGAGAAGACGAATGGGACGCCGTACGTCTGGTCCTCCCAGTCGCTCAACGTGCGCGCGGTCGAAGCGAAAGGATGCGTTGCTCCCTCGAAGTTCTGCTCCACAGCCTCGTCACCGACCAGGGCGTCCAGTGATTTCGCCTGCAGTTGGTTGACGGTGAAGTCGAGGTCCGAGAACCCCAACTGAGCGACGTCGGGGGGATTTCCGGCCGTCATCTGGTTGCGGATGCTCGATACGGTGTCGGTGGCCGGGTTGGGGCTGTTGCCTGCGGGCTTCTGCGGGGTGACAGTGATGTTCGGGTGCTTTTTGGAGAAGTCGGCGATCAGGCTGTTGAACGTGTCCGTCCAGGCACCCGCCAGGCCGTAGTTGTAGCTCTCGAAAACTATCGAGACCTTCTGGTCGGCAGCCAATTCCGGGATGGCCGAGGTTGTCGTCTCGTCGTCGGATGTACTGAACATACAACCGGTGAGCGTCAATAGTGACGCGACCAATGGAACGGCAAGTTTGAGTCTGGCCTTCACAGCGGTGCTCCTAGGTGAAAGAGAGTTGCGGATGGACGGGCCGTGCTGCCGGGTACTGCCAGTGCAGCCGCCGGCCGTTTTCGGGGTCGAACAGATGGAGATCGGCAGTGTCCGCGGTGAGAGTGATGTCCGATCCGACGTGCAGTCCGCGGGCGACTCCCACGCGAGACGTTCGCGCGCACAACGTCACCGAGTTGACAGCACAGTGCACCAGCACATCTCCACCGAGATTCTCCGTCAGTGTCACCACCGCGGGCAGTCGCACCGTGTTCTCGGCCAGACCCTGTCCAGCGTGATCGGCGCGGTCGTCCAGTCGTAGACGCTCTGGACGGATACCCAACGTCAAACGGCGGGCGTTGACCTCATCGCTTGCGGCGTTGATTCCCAGAGGTACAACCACGTTTCCGACGGTCGCGACCAATTGGCCGGCCTCGACACGGATGTCGGCGTCCACGAGGTTCATCGGCGGAGCGCCGAGGAAAGCGGCGACGAATACCGATTGTGGGCTGTCGTATAACTCTTCGGGTGTTCCGACCTGCTCGATGCGGCCCTTGTTCAGCAAAGCGATGCGGTCGGCCATCGTCATCGCCTCCACCTGATCGTGGGTGACATACAAGAACGTCTTGTTGACCCGCTTGTGGAGTTCGATCAGTTCTGTACGGGTGACGGCGCGGAGCCGGGCGTCGAGGTTGGAGAGGGGTTCGTCCATCAGGAAGGCGTCGGGATCGCGGACCATGGCGCGGGCGAGGGCAACTCGCTGCCGCTGCCCACCCGAGAGTTGACCCGGCCGGCGGGTGAGTAGTTCGGTCAATCCCAGCGAGGCGGCGACGCGTTCGACGGCCTCTTTCGTCTCCTGTTTCGGAATCTTGGCCGTCTTCAACGGGAAGGCGATGTTCTTTGCGACGGTCAGATGTGGATACAACGCGTAGCTCTGAAACACCATCGCCAGGTTGCGTTCTCGTGGTTGAACATCGGTGACGTCGGCGCCATCGATCACCACGGTGCCCTCCGTGGGCGTCTCCAGACCTGCGATGATGCGCAACAGCGTTGACTTGCCACACCCACTGGGGCCGAGGAGGACCATGAACTCCCCGCTGGGGACGGTGAGGTCGATCGAATCCAGCACAGTGGTGCCGTTGAATCGTTTTGTCATCCCGTTCAGGAACAGTTCGCTCATGCGACGGTTGGTGTTGTCGTGGAGGCGGTCATCGAGGCAATTCCTTCTCTTCGGCGCAGGCCGGATCATCGGTGACCTGCTATTGACTGCCTGAAAGGGGCTGTCCCAGTTAGTGTCACCGAAGCGAGCGTGCCGAGAGATGACGATAGGGAGCGTCGATTGCGCGAGAGGGATAGCGCTCGGCAGACGGCACCGGGACGGTGCGCGGTGCAGCGGTTGAGGTTGTCCCGGTATCGGACTCCTTCTCGTCTTCACCCCCCACTGGTGGCGAGGGCAATGATGACAAAGAGGATCACGATCCCACCCACGATGAAGGGCCACTTCTTCCGCGTTTTGCAGGAGGAGGTGGTGGAGCCCAGTTGGGGTGCGCCACCTTGATAGGGTTGTTGCGGTCTCTGATTTGGCCGACTATAGGGCCGCCCTATCAACCTGAGCTCGGGAAAAGGTTAGGGATTGGTGTTGAGGGCGACGTCACGGTGGAGCCGAACGGAGACGGAACGTCGTCTACGTTGGTGAGTCATGAAGCGACCCAGTGGGAATGGGGTCCACTCGCTGTCAGCTCCGGTCCAAAGTGCGCTGCTGTGTCCGGGGTGGTTTCTAGGGCTGGTCGCAACACTTCGCTAGATTCTGGAGGTGTGTTGACATTGTCTCGTCGTGTGAAGAAGGGGCTGGGGCGTCGTCCGCAGTCGGCCAAACGTCGTCGGTTCATGGAACTGCGTGCCCGCGGGTGGAGCGTCGTGGCTGCCGCCCGAGAAGTCGGCGTATCTAGGACCGACGGAAACAACTGGTCGCGTGGGCACAAGACTTACCGCGGCGGCAAGGCTGTCGGCTTCGTGCCGGCGCTGGACCGGTTGATGGTCCGCGAAGTCAGCCCGCGCTTCTTGTCGCAAGATGAGCGAATAGAGATCGCCGACCTACGCAGGGCTGGGCACAGCATTCGGCACATCGCCACGGTCTTGGGACGGGCGCCGTCCACGATCTCGCGCGAATTACGCCGCAATGCAGCGTCTTCGGCCGAATATCAACCGTTCGAGGCTCATCGTCGGGCAACGGCACGGCGCGAGCGTCGACACCCGAGGCGATTGGCCACCAATGAGCAACTGGGGCTGATCGTGGCTGAACTGCTTGCCCAGCGATGGAGTCCTGCGCAGATCAGCCGCCATCTGCGGATCCGGTTCCCGTCCGATCCGGCGATGTGGCTGTGCCACGAGAGCATCTACCAGGCCCTCTACCAGCCAGGATCGGAACTGATGCGGCCGTCCCCGCTGGCCCCGCACCGCCGATCCCCGCTGCGTACCGGATGTGATCATCGACGGGCCCACTCGAATATGCACAAGCGTCGGCCGAGGTTTCAGCAACCGATGTTGAGCGTGCACCAGCGCCCGTTTGATCCGAAAGACCGCTCGGAGGCGGGACATTGGGAAGGCGACCTCATCGTCGGCAAAGATCAGGGATCGGCCATCGGCACCCTGGTGGAACGCCAATCAAGGATGGTGCGGCTTTTGCACCTTCCGTGCCGACAAGGCGAAGCTCTCCATGAGTCGTTGCGAGCACGGATGGCAGACCTGCCACCGAAGGTGTTCCGGTCCATCACCTGGGACCAAGGAACCGAGATGGCTCGGCACATCGAAATATCGAAAAGCCTTGGCGTTCAAGTCTATTTCTGCGACTCACACTCGCCGTGGCAGCGGGGAAGCAACGAGAACACGAACGGTCTGCTGCGCGACTACTTTCCCAAAGGAACGGACTTAAGGATTCACTCTGTCGATCATCTGCGGGCGGTTGAAGATGAGCTCAACAACCGGCCGCGGTTGGTCCTCGACGGTTGCACACCGGCCGAGCGATTCGCTGTCCTGTTAGCCTCAGGAAATCAGTCGGTGTTGCGACGTTGACTAGAACCCGCCCCGGATTTACCTGCTTAATTTTGGACCGGAGCCGACACGATTACCTTCATCGGAACCTGTTATGCCTCGGTTCCTGTGGTGGGTATCGCGATCGCGCTGCTTCGTCATCTGGTGGCGACTCTCAGATCGCGGCGGCAATACTAGGACCACGGACGGCCGCACGCCGCTGATCGTGCAGCGGGCCTAGGGTTCAACGAGTTGCCGCCGCGAGCAATGGGGGATCGAGCCGGGAGAGCCAATGTACGTCAGGGTTCGTCGATTGTGCATGGGGTGCTGGAGAAGACGGAGAAGTAGACGCTATCAGGCAGCTTTCTCGCAGAAATGCCGATTCTGACGCCGCGGTCGTCTTTGTAGACTTTCTCCTCCGGGTACGACGACATTGGACCTCGCGGTTGAAGTCGATAGCCAGATTCGGCGAGAGCCTCGATACGTTCGACGGCTTCCGCAATCTGCTCGGGGCGCGCCAGAAGTTCAGATGTCCGGACGCTCCAGGGAGGGCCCTCCCCGATAGCGTTCTTGCGGTAGTTGCTGCACGGGGTCAGCGAGGCGTTCTGAGGTGCGATGGCGGTGGTGCCGGGGAAGATCAGTCGGACGTTGTCGGTCACGATGGTGCGGGCCTCGGCTTCGGATGTATTTGACGCGTCGCTCTCTACGTCATTCTGGTCGGCAGACGAGCAACCTGCCAGCAGGAGCACAGTAGCGACCAAGCAGAGTCTGGCCGAGCTGTACTTCAGGCGGCGGAGCCTGCTCTCATCCGACAACGCGGACGTCTCAGCTTCAGGTTGGCGGAATGCGCTGTAGCATCGTACTTTTCGATCGGCTGGCGTGATCATTCTGCACGCCGCCGGAGGCCGCAGATCAGCTCCGGGCGCAGCCGGGCAGGCGAGTGTCGGCTCAATACCATCGTTCCCCAGATTGTTGCTCGACCTCACGGCCGGATTGATACCACAGTCCCTGCGTCGTACGTCACGGTTCGTCAATAGTGCAGGGGGTGCTGGAGAAGACGGAGAAGTAGACGCTGTCGGGGAGCTTTGTTGCCGTGATGCCTATCGTGACGCCGCGCTTGTCTTCGTAGGCCTTCTCTTCTGGGAGTGTCGGTAGTGGACCATGCGGCCGAAGGCGATAGCCCGATTCAGCGAGAGCGTCAAGACGTCGGATCGCTTCTGAGACCTGGCCCGGTCCAGCCAGCGATTGAGATGCTTCGGCGCTCCACGGTGGACCCTCCCCGATGGCGTTCTTGTCGTAGTTGCCGCAGGGCGTCAATGTGGCATTCTGCGGCGTGATAGTCGCGATTCCCGGGAACATCAACCTAACGTTGTCGGTCACGATGGTGCGGGCCTCAGCTTCCGATTCGATCGCGGTCTTGTTGGCCTCGTTGCCATCGGATTGTGAACAGCCTGCAGATAGCACGGCAGTCACAATTGCGAAAACTGTTATTGAAGAAAGGCCGCGTTGCAGTTGCGTGGGGATGGCATTACTTGACATCGATAGTCGGTCCCAACTCTGAATTGTCGGTCACGCGCGGGTTGCTGTAAGGGTCCTCGGCGAACTCGGGGATTGGGATCGGCGGAACAATCCCGGGGATGCCAGGAAGGTTCAGCCCGGAAATGAGTGGCAACACCTGCCCTTTTGCGCCATCGATACCTTCATCGAGCCCGTCGCCTTCGTCGCCGATGTCCATGTCGATGTTGTTGGATTCGATGCCACGCTCTACATAGCCGGTGACCTCGCCTCCGCTGATCACTCCGGCCATATTTTCGAACGCCGTAGAATTGGGGTCGTTCCAGTAACCTCCGTGGCCATCGGGACCGAAAATCACTTCGCCGGGATGGTCTTTGTTGTTCTCGCCGTAGTAGCCGGTGTCGAGTCTTGTGATCCCGGGCATTTCGTCGGGGTCAGATCCGTGTGGATTGAGTCGGTCATCGATGGACTGCGTTGCACCGATGATGTCGCCGGGCGCTGTCATCGAGAAACGTTGAACTTCGGGATTCGCGTTAACCCACGGTCCGTCGTACACCCCGGTTCCTGCAGACGAGGCGTAGAGGATTCGATCAGCTCTCAGGCCCAGCTGTTCGGCGGAACCGACCACAGAGCCACCGTAAGAGTGGCCGATGTAGGTGACCGGCGTGCCGGGCGCATCGGCGCTCACTGCGCGGTCGACTTCCTTTCCGAATTCGACGAGCCCGGGCGCCATGCTTCTGGCATCACCGGGGAACGGGGCTTCGGTCAAAAGGTCCTGTGGAAGTTCGCCATTCATGTATAGAAACACCGGCGAATCGCTGCGCTGGGCAAGGTTCCAGGCTGCGTTGTGGTTGGTGCTGCTGGCGTTAAGATTCGTTCCAGTGCCGGGTACGTACACGCCCACACCCTTGTTGCCGGGATGGATGGTGCCGATCATCTCGATCATCCGCCCGCTTCCATCGGGTGCAAAAGCGATGAATTGCCTGTTTATCGCCCCGTCGTTTGCGGTGCTGCCGGGGCCTTCGAAGATCGGAGCCTGGTCCCGCTTGTCAGCGGTGTCGGGGTTCTTGACCGGCGCGAGCATCGCCTTGAGTTGGTTGATACGGGCTTCGTTCGGGTTCGGCTTTTGACGTTCGTCAATGAGAGCGTTTCGGACGTTGATTTCGTTCGCGGCAATGCGAGCGGGGAAGGGGACCCCGTCGGTATTGCCCATCGCCTCCGGATTCGTGTCGATTAGTGCTTGGAGATCGCGTGAACTGAGAGAAGCCAGGAAGGCCGCACGTTGGTCGGCGGTCATCGCTCCCAAGCCGGCAACGACGACGTCAGGGTCAGCTCGCTGTCCGCTGGGAAGCGTGATGTCTGGTTGGCCGTTGGCCATCGCACCGAGGTCATGTGAGGCCTCGGCAATTGTGGTCCCATAGCTGGTGTCGAGTCGTTCGACTTCGTCCAGGCCACTGCCGATCGTGAAGGTGAGGTGGTCAGCATCGGCGCTACGGTCGGGGTTAGGGTGTGTGGCTGTGCCGCCGTCTGAGACGGAAAAGCCCTGAGCTACAGCTGAATCGACGTTGGCCAGAGTGTACGACCGTGCGTGCGTTAGTTCACGCTCGGCGTCGCCGAGCGCGTCCGAGAGCCGGTTGAGCACATTGCGGACCTCGTGTCCGTGATCTATCTCTTCGCCAACCTTTGCCTTCGCAGCGACTTGGGTTTCTCCTTGCCATTGCCCAGCGTTGTCCATCGCGCGTTGGACTTGGTCAAGCGCGCCGTCGAGGTTCGCTGCGTTGGCGGCGAAAGTGGTTGCTGCTGACCCCAACCCGCCGAGATCCCAGCCTTTCAGCTGGCTGATGGTTGGTCTCATCAACGGGGGACGAGGTTGTTCAGTGCATCAGCGGACTTTGCATCGGTGGTGTTGGTGTTGTTGGCAAACGCCGAGACCAATGACGCCATCGCGTGAACCCTGGTGCTGATTGACTTCACCGCTTGAGATGCCGGATCATCGCAGGCTTGGGCGGCGCTGAAGGTGTCGCTTCCCTCGCCTACGACGTCGGCAGCGGTAGAGA
The DNA here is from genome assembly GCF_059445525.1 of Williamsia sp. Y712. Taxonomy (NCBI): domain Bacteria; kingdom Bacillati; phylum Actinomycetota; class Actinomycetes; order Mycobacteriales; family Nocardiaceae; genus Williamsia; species Williamsia sp. Y712. The sequence continues at coordinate 809,252 of NZ_JCAIUN010000004.1, read as the reverse complement.
AGTTCAACTCTCCGATCGTTTCGGCACTGCCAGACCAAGCAGACGAGACCTTGGCGATTTCATCAAAATCGATACCGAACTCGGGAGGTGGCTGCGGAACCGCCCCCGGTGTGGCCGCAACCGTAGGTGGCGGTGTCGGTTTTGGCGCCATAAGTGTGCCCCCCAAATCTCCGGCCAGCGTCGCCAGCCATTTCACGTCGCGGTCCCCACCGCCCGTTCACTATATCTGGAAGTCCGGAACTCGATCGGATCCTCGGTATGGGTTGACGACTAGACGTCGTTGTTGCAGAGAACTGTCGGTAGTCGGCGCTATCTTGTCATCAGAGATCGGTTGAGGGGAGGCCACCGTGGACGAATCGGACCAGACGTCGTTCGTGCAGGAGTGGTTGGACATGGCGACCTGGATCGTCGAGTCACTCACCGACAAGCCAGTCGGCTTCATCTTCGAGATGGGTCCGAGTGGCTACATCTATCACGATGATGACGAGGACGAAGAAGACGTTGCCTGTGTTCAGGTCCAGATGCTGGCGGACGGTGTGATGATGCTCCGGCGGTCGCGAACGGTGCTCGGACACTTATTGATTGCCGACTACTCGTCCGACAAGCTGCCCCTGAACCGATGGTTCTTCAACGACAACTTCGAGGACTGCACCGACGGCTACCTATTCAGCCGTGACCCGCTGTTGGTTGCAGACGCCTGCGTCACCTGGTTCCGCGACAACTGCGGAACACGCTCGCCCAACGATCTCAGCTGCGAATACCGCTACCCGGACGAGCTTCTCCCGCCGGCGGGGGACTAGCGCCGCGACTTCGGCGTCGCAGGCGTCCCAACCGCGTCGACATCGCTGTTTCGGAAGTCCGGCCTGCAAGGAGCGCTATGGAGAATCTGATGCCCGCATTGTGCAGAGCCGCAGTCACATTGCCGCCGCGGCTGATTGCTCGGATGGCCGTCACGGTCAGCCCGTTCCTTCAGCCGTGGCGCGATCTTGTGCCTCGACCCGATCTGACGGACCAACAAGCATGGGAGTGCCTGTGGCGGGACGATGCATTGATCAAATCGGCGATGAAGATTCCGGGAAAGTGGACGGCCAACGCGACATCGGACCGGCTTGCGGACAGTGTGGCGCTGTATCTAGTGCGCCCAGACGTCCCGGCGGGTCGCATCGGATTGCTACGCACTCGTCTTGATGCGGACCAACTGCGCCGAATTGATCTGCTGCGTGCGGTGACTCGCTTTGGAGGCAGCGATCTGGTCTGCCAAGAGATTGTGGCTGAAGCGCCGCCCGGGTCGTCGCGGGACGAACACGTCGGAAAGCGGGAACTGGCGCTGATCGAACGCTATCGACAGGCGGCGCGCGACGACGATGAGGAGCGCAACCGCAAGGCTAACAACGTTGTCGAACGTATCCTCAGCACGGACGGCTTGATCGCGCGATCCGAGGAGGCTCGGCGATCGGATCGGGTCGATCAGTTGCTGACGCTGAAGGCTTGTCTGTTTGGGCGGGGCTCTGTCGCCGCCCGCCCCGAGGATGCGGACTTCAGCACGGCGCAGTATTTGTTGACGCTCGGGCGCACCGCATCGGTGTATCACCACAGCGACCCAGAGTTGGGTCAAGTGCTTTCGGTACTGCGTCCCATCCTGCGGGCATACATCAACCCGGGGTACACGCCGCCGAGGAGCTGGGTGTCCGACCGGCTGCTGATCTTTGGCGAGGCAGGCACTGTGCCACTGGGGTATTCGATCGATGGGGAGGAGGGCAACTATCTCGTCTCGCGCTTCGGTTCGAATCTGAACAAGTACGAAGCGCTCGCAAAACTGGCAGCGGAGAACAAAGATGCGCCGCTGCGCGAGCTATGCGACCGGGTGGAGACAGAGCAGTTGGCGCGTCATCGATGGATCGTCGAACAGCAACAAAGAGGAATCATCAATGAGCGAAACCAGTCAGAGAACTGAACCGGATATCGTTGCGATTGCCGATGCGATCGCGGTCCAAGCACATCGCGGTCAGACGGACAAGCTCGGCCACGACTACATCGACCATTCACGGTCGGTGGCACGTCGGATTGACCCCCGAATGCAATTATGGTCGCGGCGGCACTGCTACACGACGTTGTCGAGGATTCGGAGTTCACAGCCGAAGACCTGGGTCGGTGTCTGTTGGGCTTTGGCTACCAGATCGATGTCAAATCGGTACGGGTAGAGCACTTTTCCCGAATGCACTTCGTCTGGCCAGAATGGCGTGTCGAATTCTTTGAGGGGTGTTGCGACTCTGAACAAGTAGAGATCGATCTTGCCGGTGACCCCGAGATCGCGCTTTGAACGCGGTCCATGTGCAATCCGCTGGCTTTGGTGCCCAGTACGTGCCACGCGAAATCTATGCCGGTATCTGAATTGATTGGGAGTTGGGGAAGCCCCATCGCCCCTTCCTGAGTCCCCACCGTAGGTTGTCTTGCGCCGGGCCCGTCACTGCGTTGTAGGTGGTCAAGACTGTCGGCATGGCTGCTCCTAAGATCGAGGGTTTGGGTCACGATCACTGAAATCACGGCAGAGACCTGAGCTACGGAACGAGTGTTTGAAGCAGTGCGTGTGTTTCAGCATCCGTTGAGTACAGGGTCATTCCGCGCATCCCGCGGGTCAGGAGCACTTTGTAGGTGTTCCGAATTGCGCGGTCGAATCCTGCGGGGTTGCCCCGTTTGACCTGAGTGTCGTGGTTGAACTCCGGCCGGGCTACCCAGCGGTCAGTGCGCCACACCAGGTCGGGACCGAATATGACGGCACCGTAGTCGTACTCGAAACCCTGTGCGGTGTAGACACATCCAACCTGATCGAAGCCCGCAGGATCGGATGCCCAGTAAGGTGTGCCTGGTGCGCCATCGTGGGATGTGGCCTTTTTGTTGTTCCACGGGCGCTTCCAGTCGCCGATCACCACGTCGTCGACGAGTCCACCACCCTTGACGGGGTCGCTCCACGTCCAGCAATAACCGGCTGCAATCCGCGCGGAATAGCCTTGGTCGAGGAGGGATCGAAGCTGATGTTCGACGAGCGAGGGTGAGTCGGAGACCCGCACCGAGAACGCTTCGTCGCCGGTCCATTTGATTGGGCCACCCGACTCCAGGCCAAGGAGGCGGAGCACCCAGTTTTCGTACGCGCGGCTGCCACCGCAGCGGAACTGCCCGTCGAGTGGTACCAGCCGAACCTTGCAGCCCATCCGCTCAGCGGCACCTCGGATATCGGCAACTGTGCCGCGTTCGGACGGCCGCACGACCTGGTATTCGTCCAGGAGGAATACCGGTACGCGTGCCGCGTCGATCAGCTCCTCAACCTGGGGACGACCGGTACGTAGTGCTGCCTTCGTGTATCGGTTGGTCGACGTCTCCTTGACTCGGTGGGCTTCGTCGTTGATAAGCACATCGATGTCGTTGGGTTCGGCGTCGATGAATTGGTTGTAGTACTTGAACATCTGTTTGACGCGCGGAGCTCGGGCGCCGGCGACTCGACGCAGCGTCATCGTGAACGCCGACGATCCGGTTGCGTGCAGTGCAGTGCGACCGCGTCGCGAAAGTTCACCGAGCAGACTCAGTGCGACGACGGACTTGCCTGATCCCGGACCGCCGGTGACGATGATGACTTCTTTTGTGTTGGAGCGGTAAGACTCGTCGACTGCGCGCAGGACCAATGAGTAGGCAGTCTGTTGCTCGTCGAGGAGCACGAACTGTTCGCGGCGCTGGACTTCATCCGCGGCGAGGGCCATGAGTTGTTTGCTCGGACGGACTGCCGACGACAGCAACTGGTCGGCGGCGTCCGCGCCGGGTTTGCTCGAGAGCTTGCTCTGGAAGTACTTCAGCAGTTCTCCGCGTCGTTGGCCGGTAAAGAGCCGTCCGGTATCGGACTGCGGAAGCTGCCAGAGATCTTTGATGTCAGCATCGGTGGCGTTGTGCAAGTATGCGACACCGGCGAGCTGATCAGTACTTCCGCCAAGCGAAGAGATGAAGTCGCTCAGGTGGGTGCAGTAGCGCCGGACCTGTTCCACGGGGTGGAGTCGTTCGCCGGCGCCATCAAGTAGTACGACGTCTGGTGTACCGGCGAGAGCGGACGCACGGCTCCATTGCTTCAGTTCGACCACGACATAGGAGGGCAATCCGGTCTTGGGATGAATGCCGCAGATGACTGCGTCTGCGCGCTTGCTGGTCAACGGCAGTTGGTACTCGACGAGCAGTTCAGCCTTGTCGAGCCCGGCATCGACGAGGTCGCGAACCAGGACTGCGAGGCTCCGCTCCCACGAGCGGATTTCCGCCGGAGACGGGCTGTATCCGATCTTGAATCGGAACTGTTCAGTCAAGACGGGAACGAGACTTTCGGACTCGATCTGGGATCGAACGCCAGCGACAGAATTGCGGTACAACGGCAAGATGGCTCCAGGAAGGCATGAAAGTCTTCCCGTACGGGTGGAGCCTTGTCATATAGACGCGTGCTGTCGGGCCGAAACGGATTACTGGTCGATCGTATCTGTCGTCTCTGACTTTCAAAGCTGGGCCGGCGGCGTGTGTGGCAAAACTTCAGGTATGCGCACTTATCCGGCCGCGACTAGTGACTGAGTCGGTCGATCTCTGAGATCGCAATGTTTGACGTCGGAAAGTATGTGTGCGATCTCGCCAGCATTCCGGCGTTCTCTGTTGATTCTCAGGGTTCAGTCTTGCGTCGACAACACCACATCTAGCCATGTCGTGGAGTACGGACGACCTGGCATCCAGCCGCTAGGAATCAACCGTGAAATATCGATTTCGTCCAACCAGATGGGAGCTTGCAACGGCCGTATACGAGTGACCAGGTACGTATCTCCCTGCGGTTCCGGGTAACCAAGGCGTCGCAACGCCTCACCGGTGACGCCGTCCCAATCAGCAGTTCGTTCGTAGAGCGCCAAGCGAGAGTTGGCATCCTCGTGGCCGTATAGCAATAGCAACGGCCCGTCGAGCTCCCTCTGGTCGCGTCCTATCGCGCCTCGCCGGTCACCGGACCGCAGATTGTAAAGGCCTACTCGACGAATCCATTGCCACTGCGCGTCTGATCGGACGTGACCGAGAAGAACGGCAGTGTCTGCCGGGGGCAGCTCTCCGACTGGTGAACCTGCTGCGGGCTGCTCGGTTCCTTCTCCCGCGTAGGCGCGCGCCGCCCAGTACGTTGCGCGTCGGTGTCTAGTTCCATCGGCCGCGACATGGCGTATCGCGCGAGACACAAAATCGATAAGCACGGTGGTGTCGTCCTGGCTGGCGTGCGGCCGGAGTGGGAAGGCTCCGAGCCCGGGAAGGAATTCGTCGTTCGCATAGGTGAACTCGGCGGATTTCGAACCGGGAAAAAGTACGTACGACCCGGCGGAGTTCCGGATCGCGTCTCGATAGGCGTGCATTTTCAGTAAGTCTGTTCTTTTACTCGTGCCGATGGCACGCTCGGCTTCCTCTTCCTCGTCAACCTCGCCCGTATCGAAGGGGATTGACCAATCGACGCGATACTTGGCGTCAAAGTGGAGCCAAACCTCGTCGCCCCCAGTTGTGCGCACGACCAGGCTCGCATCGGGTCGCATCGGACGTGTCCAGCTCGACTGCCGAAACTCCCTGTTGAAGAAGAGATCAATGAGGACCGTCTCACCTGATACGTCGGCCTCGAACTTCAGTCGCGTTGTGGCTCCAGCTTTTAAGACCAATGACATTCCGTTGGCTGACGGCCGGAAGAGCTCCCGGGCGATTTCGCGGTCCCCGCAGGCTTTCGCGACTGCACTCGCAAGCTGTGTGAAAGTCCAATACTCATACAGCGTCGCAATACTCCTCCGGGACACGAGGAGCGGGTCTTGAAGATCCATCTCCAGCCCCACAGTGCCCTCGACCAGTGCCCATGCGGAATACAACTGGCGATAACCCTCGCGTCGACGTAGCACCTGGTTGTCGCCGGGAAAAACTGAGAGGCGAGCAACTTCCCGGAACAGCGGCGCAGTCAAGAACTCGTCAAGTGACGTGACAACCTCCGCTGCTTGCTGCACGCCGCGTCTTTTGGCTGTACCACCAAGCGCGTCTGCCTGCAAGACCACCGCGGCCGCGATCGCTCGCCAACGCTCTAAGACAAAGCGGACAAACCGATTCGCGATCGTGTCGACCGTGTCTTCGGTCCGCTCGACGAACAGGACGCGAGGCATGGAGGACAGACGTCCCCGTGGGGTGGCGACCCGCGGGCCCGGCTGGCCGAGCTGGCTTCCGAGCCTCGAGGAACCGCGCAACGGTCGCCCAGGGGAGCGTGGTTCGAAGTGGGTTTCCCATGACCGGTGTGGGTCGCCGAGGATTTGAGTGATGGCCCATGAAAGATCTGAGCCCACCAAGAGGGACTGAAGAACAGCGAACTGTTGGTAGAGCAGCCGCGGTGAGCCGCCGGTGTCGCTTCCGAACTCCCCGGAGCTTGGCGCGAACCCCTGGTGCATTGCCTCTATCGAGAGCTCCGCCAAGTCCGCCAGCATCCGTCCGAACGCTTGGTCGTCGGAGAACTTTGCGCTGCGTACGTCGAATCGTCCACGAAATTTCGCTCCGCTGATGGTGGTTACCACGACCGAAACGACGCCGACTGACTCACCCGGGACTAACCGTCCGCTTGCGCTAGTCGCGTCGTCGCTGTCGAACAGCTCGGCCGGCTCAATTTGTTGAATGCACTCAGCGACATCGAGTTTGAACCGATAGACGCCGCCCTCCCTGACCTCCACAGTTCCATTTCGAACATTCAGTTCAGGGCCGAGCCCCGCACGGGGTAGGCGCGAGATGACGAGATTGCCCCGCAGGCCATCCGCAGTTAACTCGACTATGGCTGGGTCCACGATCAATCCGTAAAGCTCACGAATTGATTAATTTCTGCGGAGCGCAGCATGCGCCGAAGCTTCGAGGCGCTGAGCGGCAGAGCCGCCTCAGATGGGTCAGTGGACGAGTACTCATGATCTCCGTCAGGATCAATGGCGAAGGCCGCCAACTGCTTTAACACGGGCTCCGCTCGCCGTCGAGATCCATGGACCTTCGGCAGGACCTTGAGGAGAAGAATATGATCGAGCGCCTGGTTGCGTTCAGTGACGCCGAGCTGTTCGAGCGCTGCGGCGTATCTCAAGCTTTCGTAGAAAACTCGATGGCCGAACTCGTCGTCCGTCACAGTTAGCCGCTGGTGCAAGTCACGGAGGGCGAGCGCGATCGCGGCCCTCCCCATACTTTGCTGTTGCCACGTGTCGTCCAAGACTAAGTCCACCAGGCCCCGGAGGTGAGGAACCTCGGCTGGAAGGACCGCACTCGGCCGCACGATATCGTCGGCAAGATCTTGCGTGCTCGTCCGAACCTCGAAGGTCGTCGCGCGGTCCAGAACTTTGGGCGAGAACTGGTAAGTGGTCTCGTCGACGTTCACTGTGCCAACTACAAATACGTTACGCGGCAACGGAATAAGGCGCTCATCCAAGCTTCGCAGGCGCCATTCACCGTCGGTTCCCAGCGTCAGATTAGGGAGAATAGCATCGCGGGACTCAAAGCCGGAAAGGAAATCAGAGAAATACCTCTCGACGTGCGCCAGGTTCATCTCATCGAGCAGTAGAAGATGAGGCATATCGGGCTCTTCGACCGCAGCTAGTAGGAACCGCAGGGTGTCAGGTACGAACCAGGCGGCTCGGCCCTCGACTGGCGGACGCAATGCGTCCTCATAGCCGAACAGTGCTTCCGGTCCAGTCCAGTCTGGGCGGACAGCCACCGGCAGGAAGCGCCGACCGTTCGGGCCGGATCCGAACCACTCACCGAGCCGTAGCGCCAACTGCGTCTTACCGCTCCCGGACATCCCGGACAGAATTATGAATGGCTTAGTCACCAACGCCGCAAGCAGCGCGACGACGGGATCCCCGTGGCCGGTACGCACTCGAAGACCCGATGAGTCTACCGCCAAACGAAAGGCTGTGGCGATGTCCTCGAGGGTTGACACGCGTGCCGGCACATCGGTAGACCGCTGAATGTCCTCAATATTGCTGTCAGACAAGTCAAGGACGGTGTCAAGATCGCGAAGAATCTCGGCATCTTCAGGCACGGATCCCCGCTCATAGAGTTTGTGCACGATGGTGCTCGCTGCGTAGTCGCGCGCTAAGGTTCCCTCGCCCAGAGAGATCGAGTTATCCGGTTTGAATGAACGATCGGTCAGCTCGCTGCTGGCCAATGCTCTCACCCGTGAGGCGGTCGCCTCAAGCTGCTTAAGCATGTGTTCTTTCCCGGATCTTCTTAACTCTTGGGTACCCTGCGCCACAGTCACGTAGACGCCGGACATGTCCTCTCGAAAGAGGAGTACTGGATATACGCCGCTCTGTGTCGACGAGGTGATCCGCGTATCCAGTAGTGCAATCCAAGGCGCGGCAGCCCAGTTGCCCTGTCCAGCCGAATATTTCGCCTTCACGTTAGGACGGGCCAATAGTGGACCGCTTTGTGCAATGTGCTGTTCGAGTGATCGAAGCGTGGCGATGACGGGGTGCGAACCGCCGAACTTTTCGAGCCGCGCGTCGCTGTACTCAGTCATGAAATGTTCGAGAAGGCCCTGGAGGACCGAATCGCCTGGATTTGTTCGCAGGACGACATCAAACCCGGCTGGCTGGTACGCACCGCGCAGCTGAACGCCACCGTTGAAGTCGGTGTTCTTCAGCGTGCCCTCGTTGGGATGGTCGAAGCCGTACGCGACCCCGGCAATGGCTTTCGGGTCGTACTCGCGCCCATCCACTACCAGTGCATATGCCGTTGCGCGACCAAACCCATGCTTGCTGAGAAACGCGTCTCGACCGAGTTCGTCGTACTCAGCAATCGCACGTTCGATTGCATCTCGCGACAGAACGCCAAGAGCCATTATATTGATTCCATGCGACGCATGGGCACAATCTTATGCACACCCCATGGATTTTTCGTCGGCCCGCGCCATCGGGTCGTCGCCTATCGGTCGCGTGGCCATCTCGTTCCTGTCTACGAGAAGAGTGGTTCGCCATCGAGATTGGGGACGAAGGACCTGTTCGCGATACGGCGTTGGGTCACCTTGGGTTCGTGGCCTAGCTCGAGTTCGTTCCCGCCGAGGCGATCTGGTGGTCGAGCAGTGCTCGGGCGCCGGTGCAACTCGTTAACGAGTCTGCCGGGTCCAAGCCGACGATGATTAGGTGTCTATGTCGACGTGTCCGGGCTGCCGTGACGAATAGAACCGGCGGTTCGTTCAAGACTTAGGCCATTGCACCGAACGGCGCCGATATCGTGACGGGGATGTCGGTATCGTCCGGTCGAGGTTAAGTATTGACAGCCCATCCGGTCGGTGATGCTGGCTGGCCACTGCAGCCAAGTAATCCCAGTCGAGATGTGCGCGTCGACTCTGGTGTAAACCTCGACTACCCGCCGTTAATCCCGCGATGCGGGAACCTATCAGCTAGATGGCATTTCGGCGCCGTTGCGTCCGTGAAAGTGTGATGATTGAGTGCGGAAAACAATAGTCATACTTTCGCCATTCGATCGAACGTCGAGGACAACTCATCTGGAAGGATGACGTGGACGCCCTGATCCCTCGCATAGCTTAGATGCCGATCGTCAAGTACGTGTCGACCCACCACAAGAAGCGACCGATCGACTTCATTATTATTCACTGCCTCCGTCAGACGCTGAATGCGCTGCTTGAAGGCGTCAAATGTGGGGCGATTCAGCCATGAAGCAGTTATGATGCCGAGGCGAACGTTATTGCTGAGATTTAAAATGATGTCGATATGAGGATTCGTTGTTGAAACAGTAATCGTCCCGTGGCGTTGGGCTTCAGTGAGTGCAAGATTCTCGAGGGCAGCCGACTCGATCGTGCGAAGGGCTCGCACGAGCTCACTGAAGAGCCAGGTCACGGCGGTAGCGCCCTCTGCGGTGAGTTCGGAGCCGAACCGCGAAGCCGAGCCTTGACTCGTGTAGATTAAAATCGGATAGTCCCTGTCCGGGAAACGTTGACGGACTTCTCGTAACAGGTGCTGGCCGGCAGGGACGGGCCCCGCGTTTTCGTGTTCGCGCTTGAGGTCGGTAATGATTGCGTCCACCCCCGAATCATTGTTGTCCAACAGTTCCAACGCCTCTTTGTTTGAATTCGCCAATACCACCTCGAATAACTCGCTCAGGCTAGCTATTTCAAACTCGTTGTTTTCGTGATGGTCATCTATCCAGAGAATCTTCTGAACTTGGTGGACGGCGGTGTGGTGTTGAATCAAGCTGGACTGCAATGCGTTAGTTTCGAACGCGCCATCGCCACGATTTGATGAGTCGGCGATTTCGTCAAATAATTGGCGAATGGCCGCCTGCTGCAGCTTCAGGACATCGATTGTTTCCTGAAGGCTAGTGACCGCGGTTTCCTTCCATTCGGCTTTCGCGCCGCCCAGCTCGAGGGCCTTCAGTTGGGGCACGAACGGAGCAATTAGAATGATGGCTATCAGGGCGACGCTCGTGGTATCGACCTGCGGGCGTGCAGGTTCGAAAAAAGTGTGGACCACGAGTGCTGTTGTTGCGACGGCAATCACCACGCATATCGTGACCCACACCCGGGCTCCATCCTTGCGAGCAGTGGCCTGAGCGCGGTCTAATCCGGCCAGTGCTTGCTCTGCCCGAGCTAGTGCATCGCGTGGGGAGTTCGTAGTTCGCGTGTCGATGGATTCGTTCTGGTCCATGCCGAGGCGTCTCTCTTGGGTTTAGTGTTCCGGAGTTCGCTGGGCGTTTGCCTTGCGGTCGTGTTAGGGCATTCGTTGTTCAGTGTAGATTTGACCTCGCAGTCGCGCTCTCGAATTGGTCTGGCGCCTTGACTCTTCGAAGTACACCAACGTGTGGGGCATGAATATGACCAGCACGAACCTGCACGGTTGGCCGTTCCTGCTCGAAGCCCGCAAAAACAACGGCGCCTAGATCGTTGTCTAGATCCGATGCGTACCCGCGCTGTGCGACAAGCGGATTGGCATATCGCCATCAAACCCGGCACCGACGGTGCCCTCGCGATGGGTTTGATCAATGAAATTATCACTCAGGGACTCCCCCGACGCGGACTACGTCGAGAAGCACATACCGTCGGCCAGTACGGCAATGCTGCGGACAAGCGGGTCGCCCAAGGTGAGCAGTTCGTGTTCATCGGCCCGGCCGATGCTGTGGAGCGGGGTATGAGGCCGGGGACATCGTCCGGGTCTTCAACGACCGGGGTGTGTTCCAGGGGCCGGCCGCGATGGAACCGAATCTGATGCCGGGATTGGTGTTGGCCAACGTCGGGCATTGTCAGAACAAGTGCTCCGGATCGACGGGGAATTCAGTTACCGCAGATCGGCATTCAACTCTGGGCAATGCCGGGGTGAACTCCGACAACCTCGTCGACGTGGAGAAGGCCGACTTGCCGGCGGTGGCGGGTCTGAGACACGCAACCACGGACTACGGCGAGGGCACTCCGACCTCGTCGCAGATCGGTCCGGTGATGTACCCCTGCTCGCAGCCGTGCTGGGTTTGGATCTCCCCACTGGCCGGTTCCTCGCCACACGCAGTGCCACACCGCTCGAAACCACTGATCACACCATCGCCATTTTGGTCCTGATCTGCCAGTCGGCAGTACGTAGGTGTCACACGATGGTTCGTACCCGGTGGTTCCGTCTGAGTAGATGGCAGTGCCGGACTGATACAGAGGTCGCCGCACACGAAAGTGACGACTTCTGGCGGAGTTTCAACCGGCGGCGGGATCGGCGTCGCGGCGCTCGCCGACGACGGGCCGGGCGAGACCGCTGTGGAGGAGATAGGTGCACTGGTCGCCTCACTCGATACGACCGACGAGCTGTCCGTCTCCCGAGTCTTGTGCGGTCGAACTGCAACCAATGGCCAGCAGGGCGCAGCCGGTTAGGACGCCGGCCAGGCGTAGGGGAGAGCGCATCATCGTCAGCATTCGCGAGGCCCACGGATCTTCATGGCCGAGAGGGGCGTTGTGGTCCTCGGTAATGAGGCCCTGCACATGGGGCCGATCATGCACCCTGGCGGCCAGCAGTGCGCAGCCCGAGGACGTAGGGAGCGGGTGCGACGGCGGGATTGGATGATTCCACGTTGTCACCGTGTCCCTGGGCTCTGTGACGACAGCCGTGCCGGGCTTCAATCCCACTAACTGTGGTGCGGTAGGAAGTGTATTCATTGCCATTCACTTCTTCTAGCGTGCGATATCCAGGCTCCGTGGCCGCCGAGGCCAGACGGCACGTGGGGCGAGGTCCCGTCCTATCCGAGCGGGCCTGCTGCTGCAGCTGGGACTCGCCACAAGTCCCACCGAACACGCGATGCTCGCTAACCGCAACCTTTGGGGGTGCGTAATTACCCGGACACCGCGTCCGTGAAAATGGTCCCCCTGCAATTCGCACCTGGTAATTTCCGCAGAATGGCCCCCACCGTCGCACGCCTGCCCCACCTGCTCCTGAGCGTCCTAGCGATGGTGACTCTCGCCGCGGTGAGCATGTTCGCCGGTGCGGGAGGTGCCGGCGCGGCCCCGGTGCCGGCGTTCTACCAGCCGCCCACCGATGTCTCGGCTACCCCGGGAAGCATTCTTCGGTCTGAACCCTCATCACTGGCGTTCAGTATTCCCACCGGCGGCGGCGCCTTTCCCGCCACTGGCACCCGCATCATGTACGCCAGCACCGACGTCAATGGTGCACCGATCGCCGTCACCGGCACCTACTTTGAGCCGGCCATTGCGTGGGCCAAGCCTGGTCCGCGTCCGATCATCAGCATGGCCGTCGGTACCCACGGTCAAGGCGATCAGTGTGCACCGTCGCGCCTGTTCAACTCCGTCATTCACTACGGCGGTGGACTCGACGTGATGGTGCAGTACGAGATTGCTGCGATCTATGCGGCGGTCGCTCAGGGCATCCCGGTGGTCGTCACCGACTATCAAGGTCTGGGCACCCCTGCCGTGCACGGATACCTCAACCGCGTGGGCCAGGCCCACGCGGTGCTCGACGCGGCCCGCGCGGCTATCGACCTGAAATCCCTCCCGGGTAACACTCCAGTCGGGATGTGGGGCTACTCGCAGGGCGGGGGAGCGGTCGCCGGAGCCGCCGAACTGCAAGGCCAGTACGCGCCCGAGCTCAACGTCAGCGGAACCTACGCCGGCGCACCGCCCGTGGACCCGCTGAAGACCCTGGCGCTCGCCGAAGGTGGAATCCTCACCGGCGCTGTCGGATACGCGCTCAACGGCATCTACGCCGACTATCCCGAGGCCCGTCCTGAACTCGACCGGGTGCTCAACAAAGCGGGCAAGTCGCTGCTGCGTGAGACTGCGAACCAGTGTGTACCGGAAACGCTTGCGCGGTACGCCTTCCAACGGACGAGTGCGTGGACGAGCAGTGGCCGTCCCCTGGGTGAGGTGGCCACTGCCAGCCCGGTCCTCAAGCCGATCTTCGACCAGCAGCGCATCGGTACCCTGACTCCCGAAGCGCCGATTCTCATCGTGGCATCCAACAGTGACGACGTGGTGCCGTGGAGTAGCTCGCGCGAGGTCGCCCGCGAATGGTGCGGTCGGGGGGCGACGGTGCAGTTCACCACCTTCCCGCTGCCACAAATACTTCCGGGAACCGCAGCAGCACACGGTATCCCGGAATTCTTCGGTATCCCGACCGCGCTTGGTTGGATGATCGACCGGTTCACGGGGGTGCCCCAGTCGCGGTGTGTCATCGCATGACCACGGTCACCTCACGGCCAATCACTGAGAGCTACGAATGATCACTTAGTCTTTTGCGGAGGGATTCTTCTCCCTGGAGTTGCCGTCGTTGCCCTGCTCGGCGGTGAAAGCGCCCTTTGGGTCAATCGCGATGTGCAGGTTCTGGGACTTAGCATTTCCAAACTTCACATTCGTGAAAGCTGATTCGACATTCTTGCTCCAAGCTCCATGAATTTGACGACATCTTCGAGTTCGATGCTGCCGTTCTTCAGCTGATCTTCGTATCGGACCAATACGTAGTGCATGAAGTTTGCTGCCATCAAACGTTTTTGATAACGCGTTGCCTGGTCGAGGGCGGCCCTGCCGAGGCTCAGGACGCCAAAGATCAGGGAAGCCACGACAACTGCAAAGGCGGTGCCGCGAAAGAGTTCGAAGACGGCGACCAGTGGGTTGTCGGGATTTTCGATGATTTTTTGTACGCCGGTGTCTGTCAATCCAGGAAGGATCCACAGTGCCCAGCCGATGAAGACACCACCGATCGCGAAGATTGCTACGGCCGCGTAGCGGAGCCACCTGATCGCACTGCCCAGGGTTGTGAGTACCTTTTCGTAACTCCCTATGCCATCGGTCCTGTCACGCGCTAGGGCTATCTGGGCGGCGCTGGTTACATCATCGTCAAGAACGGTCATTGCAGAAGTTTTGCATATAACTCTCCGAGATGGACATCCAAAGGTGTTGGCTAACTTAGTGTTTCTAGGTAATTCGCTCCGGGAAGATTGGTGAATCTACTCGGTCGTCAACGCGGGTTGCTGTGTTCGCAGCGTGTCGACGTATCGCGATGCGTGGGCGTTGGCACCGCAAGGATGGACGGTAGGGAAGAACGCCTTCGTGTCACACATCGTGCCCGACCAGCTCGGAACTGGCGCAGTCGGGTGTCAGGATCGTAATGGTCCATGACTCTGGCCGTGATGCCTACGCTTCGGGCCATGTTCGTTGCCGCCCAAGATGTTCGGCGAAGTGCGGGTGATCCTTCTGCTGTAGTCAGCCCTTCAAGCGCGGGCGACAGCGAATTCCCTGTCGCCCGCGCCGAGCCAAGCGTGCGCTCGCATCGTATTCAGCAGTCGCCGGTTTCACCGATCTTGACGACCGACAGAACCGCCTCACCTTCGGTGATGGGGGTTCCGGCCTCGGGTGTCTGGCCTACCACGACCCAGTTGCTGTCGATGACCTGTCGGCGTCCTTCGCCTGTGGCATCGCTGCTGCGAGAGTAGAAGACGCCGTTCTCCTGAATGAGGTCCTGTGCATCTTGAAGGTTCATGCACATCACGGCAGGCATAATGCCGCCGGTGGCGGCCGCAGACGTGGTCTCTGGAGCGACCGGGGCGACTGCGCGCGTTGATGTCGGTGCAGGGGCGACTGTGGTCGTGGTGGGTTCAACGGTGACGGTGCTCGGTGGGACCGTCACCGTTGCAGCGGACGAGCTTGCTGCAGTCGTGGAGGCGTCTTTCTCCTCTTCGCCACCGCCGGCAACAGCGGCGATGACGAAAAGTACGACGACTGCGGCGATGCCGCCAAAGATCCACGGCTTCTTGGACTTCTTCGGCGTTTGGCCGGATGGATTGCCGTCACCCGGGGTGGCCCATGAGGGCTGTTCGGAGTTCGAACCGTTGAATGGAGGTGGGGGAGGTGGTGTCACGAGATCCGTTCTTTCTGTTGTTGATACCGAGTGCATCGGACAGTGATCCGCTTCGAGGAAGCGGTGGATACGACTCGGAAGGACAGTCAACGTCTCCGGACGCCGAGGCATGACGGCCATGGTGAGACGATGTGGTGAGAGCCCTTCGGGCACATCGGGGGTGGAACTAGCCCGGCACGTTTCGCGGAACGTTCAAAGGCGTCAGCTGGTTATAGTAGCGGCAACCGAAAGCGTTACAGATATTCGGGAATCATATTGGGCTGTAACGGATCACCCGAAAATTCATCTGAACATATGATTGCGGTGCGCGGCATGCAGGCGGCCTGAATCCGATTGGCCGGCAGTGCTGTCTGATGAGCTGGGGGATTACAGCGCGGGCTTCATCGCATTCAATACGCTCAGCGAGCTGCTGCACCACGGATCGCGTCAGCAAGGCCGGCGTACCTGACTTCGACAGGCTTGACACGGGCCCGAAGACTGTTGATGGTGACTGATTTCTGTTCGCCCAACGCGCTGTTGATCGCTGAGGTCGGGGAGACGAGAAACGTCCACTGGTCTAGGTCGAGTGGATCGGCGCGGTCCCGGTCAGTCGTCCCGAAAACGCAGAAGACGTAGACATCTGCTTCGCGACGGCGTGCCTCGGAGTACGAGTTCGTTTCGGCGAACCATGCCGTTGCGGGGCTGACGCTGAACGAGATCGCGGACGGCGACATTTGTTTCCAAGATTGAAGATAGGCAGCGGACTTCACCTCGACACGCAAACCGTCCGCGGTCACGAGATCGTAGGCATCCCATTCGCGTCGGACATCGCCGTCGACACACCCCAGTGCCATCCCCACGATGTACTCCGCGAGTACTCCGCGTGTGGTGTTGCTGAGCAGATCCGACGTGGACCACTCCCAGAAGTCATGGATCGCTCCAGGTGACGGGCTTCCTCGATGAATGAACAGGGCATCGGGCCGCCGGCGACGTGCACGCTGGTACTCGCCGGTGAATGCTTGGGCTCGTTCGTTCACCGCCCGAGCATAGGGCGTCTGGACCACACACCGCGTGACAATATCGGGCCACAGGGCGTCAATCGCCCGATCGTGAGGGCATACAGTTCTCGTGCATTGGTGACTGGTCGACAGCTGGGGGGACTGATGAGGCGCTGGGCAAGTTACGCGTGCGCGACGGTGGTGGCGTGTGTGTTGTCGAGTTGTGCTGCAGCGCAGGTTGAGGTGTTTGAAGAATCTGACGCCTCTGCGGACCGAATCGCCGAGATCAGGCAGCGGCTCGGGGGGCTGCCACCGCTAGAACAGGTGGCCCTGGAGTTCGAGGCACTCTCATGGCGGATCGCCGAAGCGGTGAACAACGTAGTGCCTGAGCTGTATTGGGACGAGCGGCAGAGCGTCGGGAAGTTGGCGTGTCCTGGTGAGCTGAGCGAAACCGGCGGATTCACGGTGACGACGACAATGCTGGTCTCGTCGACGCCGATTCCGCCTGAGAAGTGGACGCCGGCTCTGGCTGTGGTGCAAGCGGCGGCGGCCGAGTTGGGTCTGACAAGATCAACGATCCGACAGGATCAGCTGAAGTCACACGATGTGGTCTTCTACGGTTCCGACGGTGCGTCGCTCACATTCGGTAGTCGGAAAGCTGCACTCATCTCGCTGACCACGCCGTGCCGACTCGAGGATGCTCGCAATGGCTGAACGCGGAGGTTTCTCAATGCGGTTGTTCCGAGTGCGCTAGCACCTCGAAGTGGTGCCATAACCGGGTCAAGCCAGGCGCTACGGGGAATGCGTCGTACTACTCAGAACCGCGATGACCACCCCGGCGATGGTCAGCACCCCGACGACGGTCGCCATGATCCATGCCAGCCGACGACGATGTCGCCTGGCGGCGTTGATGCTGACGCCGATGCTGATCAAAATCGCCATGGAGTACAACGAGATCCCGAGGGTCAGTGCTTCGGGGGAGATGTCCAGGGCGATGGCGCGTTCGGTCACGTGAACCAGTAGAGCATTCGCGCTGTGCCGGTCTCCGGGCTAGTGGTCAATGCGCGGCGTCGGCCTTCTTGCGCTTGGGGATCACGTGCATGATCGCCACGATGATCGCGCCGACGATCAGACCGAACACTGCTGACACCGTGGTGCCAGCGATCCAGGAGAGCACTCCACCGAACCCTCCGTGGACGAGGTGTCCGAACCAGTGCTCGAGGTCGTGAAGTTGATCGGCGGGCCAGTGGAACCCGGCTTCGCCGATGTTGATCAGCAGGATGTGTCCGCCGACCCACAACATCGCTGCGATGCCGACGACCGTCAGAACGCTCATCAGTTTCGGCATGGCCGTCACCAGGCCGCGGCCGACACGTTGGCTCAGCGTCGACTTGCGCCCTGCCAGCGCCAGACCGACGTCGTCCATCTTCACGATCAGCGCCACGACGCCGTAGACGAGCGCGGTGATGAGGAACGCGACGGCGATGAGGACCAGCAGACGGGTCACGAACGGTTCGTCTTCCACCGACGACAGCGAGAGCACCATGATCTCGGCCGACAGGATCAGGTCGGTGCGGATCGCGCCGTTGACCATCGTCTTCTCGAACTCGGGGCCACGCTCGGTGGGCTCGTCGGCGTCACCGGAGTGGCCGGTGATCGCCTCGTAGACCTTTTCGGCGCCCTCGTAGGACAGGAACAGGCCGCCGGCGATCAGCAGATACGGCAGAGCTCCGGGGAGGAACTGGCTCAGCAGCATGGCCACCGGCAGGATGATCAGGAGCTTGTTGCGGATCGATCCGAGCGCGATCTTGCCGACGATGGGCAGTTCGCGGGCAGGGGAGAATCCGTGCACGTAGCGGGGCGTGACAGCAGTGTCGTCGACAACCACGCCTGCTGCCTTGACACTGGCCTTGCCTGCTGCCGCTGCGACATCGTCGAGGGACGCCGCGGCAACCTTCGTGATCGCTGCGATGTCATCCAGCAGTGCGACGAGTCCGCCGGCCACGGGAACCTCCTAGTTCGACGGTGTGCATCCACCCGAAGGATACGTCGTCGGCGGCCTGCAGCCGATTCGTGCCAGACCAACGTGGCCGATGCCGGTTTCTGGACCAGTCCTGGCTCTGGATCACAACGTTGTCCAACATGGCGAGGCGACCCGCTGGTCCTCGTGAACTGCTTCGGGCGGCGACATCATCGATGGGTGTCCGGCCCGACGGTGATTTCCACGCGTTCGCATTACAGGACCGGTCCACTATTCGTGGGACTGTTTTCTGTATGCCGTTGTGCCAGCGGTAATTCGGTAGCAGAAATACTTGCACTAACTAATTGAAAAAGGACAATCCTGGCGCGCAGATTTCGAATCTGTGCGTCAGAATGTCGGGATGCGTTCTTATGGCCGGGGGAACCGGTGACGGCCCGCCGAGTGTTACAGGTGGCGGTGATTGACGACCATGAGTCCGTGGTGGAGGGATTGCGGACGATCATCGAGGAGGGCGAGGACATGGCCTTCGTTGCCGGTGCAGAGACGGTGGATCAGTTGTTGCAGTCCACCTCGGACATCGGACTGGTGATCCTCGACCTCCGCTTGTCCGACGGTTCGTCGCCCCATTCGAATGTGACCCGGCTACGCGAAGCCGACATCGAAGCGCTTGTCTACACCTCCGGCGATGAACCGTTTCTGGTGCGGGAAGCTGCCTCCGCGGGTGTCCTCGGGGTGATCCGCAAGTCTGCTCGTAAGGCCGAGATCCAGGACGCGATCCGAACTGCTGGAGCGGGAAGACAAGTGGCGTCGGTGGATTGGGCGGCCGCACTCGACTCGGATCCCGGCTTTGTTGACCTCTCACCGCGGTTGCGGCAGGTGCTGGAGTTGTATGCGTCGGGAGAACCGACGGCGCGGGTGGCGAAAGAAACCGGTTTGTCGCCGGAAACCGTCAGCGACTACGTCGACCGCATCCGCCGCAAGTACCGCGACGCGGGACGGCCCGCACCCACCAAAACCGACCTGTACAAACGAGCGATTGAGGACGGATGGCTACCGATTCCGCGACGTTTCCGGCGATAGCCGCGGCGATCGGGGACGAAGCCAAAACCGCCGGACACCGTATCCTGCAACAATTCTCACTGTTCGTCGGTGGAGGCTACCTCTTCTACCTCGTCCTGGTGATCCCCAACATCGGGCAGTCCACGGAAGTGATGGCCGGGTGGTGGACGGTCTCGGCACTCGTGTTGATCTTCGGGACCGGGCTCGTCATGGGAGCCGTTGCGATGCGAAGCAGTATCCCGGCGCTGCGCAGGACCGCATCGGTCGCAGCGATCGGTTACGTGGCGGCCCTGGCACTCTGGCCGCTGGGTTGGGACGGGATGCTCCTGGCCAGCGAAAGAGGCATGTGGTTCTCGCAATTCAGTGGGCTTCCGGCCATCGTCGCTGCTGCGGCGTGGCGGGCGCGGTGGGCGTTTGCCTATCTGGCCGGGGTCACCGTGGTGGTCCAGCTGATCAATCACGAGGTCCGAGCGCCTGAGTTCAATGGGCCGGTGATCCCCGAGATCGCCTGGGCGTTCGCGTTTTGCTTGATCCCGTTCTCGGCCGCGGTGATGGGCATCCGGACCGCGGGGATCCTTGATGCAACGCGTGAGTCGGCGTACGCGGCGGCAGCGGAAGCCGCTGCGACACAAGCGAGAACACTGGAACGAACGCGTTTTGACGCACTGACCCACGACGGTGTGATGTCGACGTTGCTCGCCGCCGCGCGCCAGGGCGCCTCGCAGCGCCTCGCCGTTCAGGCCAAACGCACCCTGGCCGACATGGACGGATTTCACACACAACCGACCGACGACGACGTTCTCTTGGTCAATGCGGCAGTTGCTCAATTGCGCGGCGCGGTCGTCGATGCGGATCCGACCGTCGCAGCTGACGTCACGAGAAGCGATGACGCACAGTCTTATCCGGTGAATGTGGTGCTGACCATCGCCGCAGCCACCACCGAGGCCGTGCGCAACAGCGTCACCCACGCCGGACCGGCGGCGACGCGAAGTGTGGTCGCCCGCTTCGAGCCCGACTCGATCCGGGTGGACGTGTGCGACGACGGCGTCGGATTCGATTTGCGTGCGGTCGCGCCACAACGATTGGGTCTTGCGGTGAGTATTCGTGGGCGGCTGTCCGTTCTGGACGGTGGAAGCGCCACAGTCGACTCGAAACCTGGCCACGGAACCCGGATCGGCATCAGCTGGACGCGGTCACAGTGATCACCCGGGCACGATCAGCGGCTCCGCGGGATATCACCGCGATCCTGGGGATGCACACGCCGGCAGCCAAAGGTGTTGTGGCGGTGTACATCGTGGCCATCACCATCGTGGCCGCCGCGACCCGGCAGGGGATCAGTTCTTTGTGGCCGGTGGCCGTGGGACTGGTGATCCTGGCGGCAGGCACCATCGCGCTGATCACCGTGCCGGGCGACCCACTGCCCGTGCCCGCGACCTGGGCGCTGGCCGCGGCCGGACCGATCGCGTCCGCGCTGATGCTGTGGGTGATGCCGGTTCCGCTCGAGGTGCCGCTACAGGGGTGGACGCACGGGGCGGGCACAACGATTCTGTGTTTCATGTCGGTACGCGGACGCTGGATCAGCGCATGGTGGGGATTGCTCGCCATGGCAGTGGTCTACGGACTGTGGGGTGCGTTCACCGACCAGGGATTCCTGTTCGGAGTCGGGATGGTGGTCATCGACGGTGGGCCCCTGGCGATGGCGACCCTGCTCTCGTTTACGTTGCGGCCCAATGGAAAGGCCGTCTTTGCGTTGCGTGATGCCGCCACTGCGCGGATCGCCGCGCTGTCGGCCGCACGTGCGGCGACCGAAGAACGAGACGCCCGTCTGCGGCAGCTCGATGAGATGGCCAGGCCCCTTTTGGAGCGCATCGCGACCGCCGAAGAGTTCAGTCCGCACGAGGCGGCAACCTATGAGCTGGTCGAGGCGAACCTGCGTGACCGCCTCCGAGCGCCCGCGCTGACAACCCCCGAAATCGATGCGGCCGCGCGGCTGGCCCGGGCCCGCGGCGTGGAGGTGATCCTCATCGACGATCACGGGATGGACGCGACACCGGCCGCCATCAGTGAACTACTTCGCGGACGGATCATCGACACACTCCGGGACGCACACGACGGCGACATCTGCGTGCGGATCCTGCCCCCAGACCGGCCCGCGCTGGCGTCGATCTATGTTCATGACCGCGCCGGAACCCGCCGCATCACCTTCGACCATGCCGGGACCGAAGTTCAGACGTAGCGAGAAGCGATGTCATCAACGGGTTTTCGATGCCCCGATTTGTAGGGCCCCCTAGTCGGGGGACCCCGCAAGATCCGTCTGGTGCTCCCACGTCGGCAGCACTAATTTCGAGTACACATCGCCGGTCAATCCGCGGCCGGCGACCAGAAGATCGGAAACACCGTGCACACGATGGAAGCTGTCGTACCTGTGACCAGACCGTCCCTGAGCGCCCGCGAGATCGAGGTTCTGCGGACGTGGCTCGTCTGCAACACCAAAGATGCAGCCGCGCGCAGCCTGTTCATCTCCGGCTCCACGGTCAACACCCACATCACGCGGATCCGCGACAAGTACGACGCAGCAGGCCGCCCAGCGGTCACCAAGGCGGTCCTGCTCGCACGTGCCCTGCAAGACGGTTACATCACCGTCGACGAGTTGTGAGCCGGGTCAGCCCTTGGTGACGTTCACTTCTTTGACCGGGTTCGCGATCTGCTGGGTCTTCTTGTACAGCCAGGCGATGACAGCGACGAAGACGACAACGCCCAGGATCTCGGCCCAGCTGGTGAAGCTGTCCCCGACAACCGCCAGCGGACTCTCGTCACCGGTGGCCGCGACGATGCCGGCGAACACGACGCCGAACAGGCTTTCGCCGACGATCAAGCCGGTGGCCAGGAGCACGCCCATCCGCTTCTTGCGTTCGACGTTGCCGCCGCTCCGAACGGCCCACCGGTTGTAGAAGGTGCCGATGATGGCGCCGACCGGGATGATCAGGGTCAACGCGATCGGCAGGTACATGCCCATTCCGACGGCCAGCGGCGGCAGGCTCAACTTGGAGGTCGACCGCGAGAGGATCTCGTCGACGATGATGACGCCGACGCCGATCAGGGCGCCGAGACCGATGAGGTTCCAGTCGAGGTCGCCGCCGAACACGCCTTCGGCCAGCGATGAGATCAACGCGGCCTGCGGGGCGGCGAGTGCGTCGTCACCGGCGCCGGGGGCACCGGCGAAACCGAACGCGGTGTTCATGAGCCCGAGGATCGGCGGAATGACCGCCGATCCGAACAGGACGCCGATGATCAGCGCGACCTGCTGCTTCCACGGCGTCGCGCCGACGAGTTGACCCGTTTTGAGGTCCTGCAGGTTGTCGTTGGAGATGGTTGCGACACCGAACACCACTGCGGTCACGAACAGGGTGAAGGCGATCAGCGCGGTGTTCTGCGCGTCGTCGGCGTCGCCGTAAACCATCTTGATGAGCAGTGCGGCAAGGATGGCGACCAGGATTCCGACACCCGAGATCGGGCTGTTCGACGAGCCGATGAGTCCGGCCATGTATCCACAGACCGCCGCGACCACCAGGCCGATGACGAAGACGAAGATGATGCTGACGGAGATGATGCCGGTGGCGGTCCCATGCAGTGCGGTGTTGTGGACAAAGTCCCAGAGCAGCAAGCCGATCGGGATCAGGGCCACCAGGATCACGATCGCAACCATGGTGATCGGGATGTCCTGCTCGGTCAGATCGACCTTGTCGCCCTTACGCCGCGCCCGGGCCGAGACCAACGAGTTCTGGATGCCTCGCAGGATCGGGCCAATGATCTTGAGCAGCGTCCAGATCGCTGCGATGGCGATGGCGCCTGCACCGACAAACCGAACGTCGGAGGAGAAGATGCTGCTGACCCCGTCGAGCAGCGACTCACCGGCAGGGAGTTCGCCGTTGGTCTGAATGGGGAGCAGGATGCCGAACGAGATGACCAGACCGACGAGCATGGCGATACCGACGGTGAGTCCCACCAGGTGACCTACGCCGATCAGGGCCAACGACAGGCTCGCGCCCCACATGGTGCCACCGGCGCCGACCTTGATCGCACCGGCCAGAGAGTTGCTGAGCACCTTCAGTGCCGCCAGCAGCGAGAATCCCGCGGCCGCGACCGAGCCCATGATGATGATCCGCATACCGCCGCGGTTTTCCTCGGCGCCCGCGTTGGTGTCTCCGACCTTCAACACCTCGGCGGCGGCCACACCCTCGGGGTAGGGCAGATCAGATCCCGTCACCAGTGCTCGTCGCAGTGGGATGGAATACATGACGCCGAGAATGCCGCCGATCGCACACAACGCCACGGTGATCCAGTAGGGAAATCCGGTCCACCAGCCGACCATGATGAGGCCGGGCAACACGAAGATGATGGCCGAGAGCGTGCCCGCTGCCGACGCAATCGTCTGGACGATGTTGTTCTCGACCACGGTGTGGTTGGCGAAGTTGCGCAGGATGCTCATCGAGATGACTGCGGCCGGGATGGCGGTGGCGAACGTGAGGCCGACCTTCAAGCCGAGGTAGACATTCGCGGCTGTGAATACGAGAGTGATCAGACCACCGAGGATGATCCCTCGCAGCGTCAGCTCGCGCAGACCGGACGACTTCGTACGCGTTGCCGTCACATCATCTGTGGACATTTGCGGCTACCCCTCACACCAAATGGGTTCATTGATCGATCACCGTCGCGATCCGACGGTCCTCGTTGACTTTGACACTCTATGTGTCAAACGTTATGTCTGATCAGTGCACCCCGCGTTCACGGTCGCGGATGTATTTCAGCTCACATCGTGAGCGGGTGTCTCACTTATTGACCGCCGTCGCGGCCCCGATCGTGGGTGGAGCTGCATCGGAGATGCCCTAGGAGTTCGTGGACCACGTCGCTCGCGGATTGGACCACTGGAAATCTGGCTGCAGCAGTTCGATCGATTCGCGACCGAGCCACATCGGGGTATTCGGTGGCTGCGTCGAATACAGGCCTCGCGCGGCGGCGGCGGTCCGCTCGTATTGGCTCGGCCAGTCAATCGAAGCCGCCAACGCGTCGATCCTTTGTTGTCCGCGTGCGAGCGCACTGTGGACATGGACCGGCGCCGGGAGAAGGTTCGACTTGGCTCCGTTGCATCTCGGGCAGGCAAGAACGAGGTTGGCGAGGCCGTCGATGCCCACACGCGACCAGGGGAGTACATGGTCGACATGTGCTCCGGTGCCCATACCGCCGCGGCAGTAGAAGCACTGCGCACCATATTCCCGATACAGCACGCCTCGAGCGCGGTCCAGTGAGATCCGGTCGATGCCGAAGAGGTGTCCGGCAAGATCCGGGGTGTCGTCCTGGAGGAATGGGTTCAGCCGTCGAACATCGTCCACCCAGGCGATCTGCAGGGCAGGTTTCAACAGTGCAGACAGTCGAGCCAACGCGTGCCCGACACCGGGGAAGAGCCGAATGATGTTGCCCTGCTGTGCAATGGCTGCGGCGGACACCTTGTCGTGCATCCAACTGTCGTCATAGAGAAAACAGGTGTGCTCCGGATCCTTCGTGACCCGCTGCAGTCGATGCAGCGGCTGTTGCACCAGGGTGAGTTTCACTACTTCGCGTGTCGACGAATAGAGCTCTGGCGCACGGCGGCTGGCGACCTCCACCGCTATCTCGAAACGCGGTGGCGAGGTGGCGAGCTTGAGCGCGCGCACTGCGTTGGGGATTCGCGCGGTCGGGTTGGTCGACTGCCTCAGATAGTGACCGTCGAGTTCTCGGACTTGCCGCCAATAGAGCGCGATGACCCGGTCGGCGAGGTCGTCGAGATCAACATCCAATGCTGCGTTCGGGTCGACGGGGGTGTTCTCGACGGCATGGTCGAGCAACGCCAGCAGGGTCGCGAGCTTGTAGGTCGCGACGCGGCGACCTTCCTCGAGCACGTTCATGAGTTGCTGGCCAAGTGCGAGTGGATCACGGGCATCGAGGTTGTGCACGGTGCAACGGTATCCGGCTTGTCGGTGCCCGGCGATACGGTGCGCGCACGAGTCGCCCATGGGGATGGGCGATGGCAACAAGGGGGAAATTATGACTGTAGGGGTGGAATTTCGTGTCGGTGCGCTCGCGAGCGCGTGTGAACGAGACTTGGGAGACCCAGCGCAGTGGATCGCGCCGCGCGTCTATCCGAAAGCGTTGGCGCTGTGCATCATTGATGCGATCTATTCGACGGGGGCGCGGCATGTGACCGTTGAGAACATCGTCGAGCGGTACGGCATCTACCGCGCCGCACAGGGTGGTGACATCACGCAGGACGGAGCGCCCGAGTTACTCAAGACTTTTCGCGAGTTGGGTGACGCGTCGGAGTGGGCATCAACGATCGGTAATCGGAGGCCGACGTCGTCGACGCCCGGTGCGCCGCTGAAAGCGCAGGCGGTCAACGATGTTGCGAGCCGGCTTGTCGATCTCGGAATCGATACTGCGGCCGACTTGCGCGACGTGGCCGATTCCGATGCCCTCGACGCGGTCAAGAAATCGTGGCTCGCGGTGCCGGGACAACGATCGGGTGTCACGTGGGCGAATGTGTTGACGCTCGCCGGTGTCTCCGCCGTCAAGGTCGATCGCGCAATCGTCGGTTATGTTGCGCGCGTCTTGGATCTTCCCGTTGATGAAGTGACTCCCGCCATGGCGGGCGAGATCATCAGTAATGTTGCAGCACAGAAGCATTGGAAAGTTGGCCACACGGAGCATGCGATCTGGCGGCTGGGGTCCAAGCGCCCGGTACGCGAACCCGTCCTGCCGGTGGCCACTGAGTAGCGGGTGCATCTCACGCGCCGGGCGGTTCTTCGGGACCGTCCGGTGTGTGGCGGGGAGGCTGGCATCCCAAACTCGATGAGCGGCTGAGTTGGTGTTCGGGCCAGAAGGGAGGGCTGAATCCCGATGCGGGAACCTTAAAGTGACACTTTCCAATTCAAATAGTTAGGTTGGCGAGGGATCGGGCGCGGGTGCTGACCGATCTGCAAATGCAAGGCGGACAGCACCTTTCATCCATATTTTTTGCGTTGCTAACGATGACACCAGTTCTGGGGCCAACGGAACGGCTGGCTGGAAGTTGTCGGACCGTGCCATTAGTTTCATGGGAGACAGGCAGTCAATCCGTCGGCTGCCGACCGAATGATCGGATCGAAGATGTTCACGATGAATCAGGCCACAGTCGAGATAGTAGCCAGGCCGAGCTTGAGTGCGCGGGAGATTGAAGTCCTTCGTGCGTGGCTTTTGTGCGACTCCAAGGACGTTGCTGCCCGCACGCTGTTCATCTCCTCGGCGACCGTGAACACCCACATCGCTCGCATCCGTGACAAATACGATGCTGTCGGTCGGTCGGCGGCATCGAAGACGTCGCTGTTGGCCCGCGCACTTCAGGACGGTCTCATCACGGTTGAGGAGCTCTGACCGAGACTCGTACGACTCCCTGGCGGGTCGGGCAAAACGCGACCACATCGGCCTCCGCAGGCTGGCGAAGGACTACACGCCTCGCCGGACCCCACGGGGCCGATGTTGGCAGCTCGATTGATGGCTACTCATCCTCGGACGAGGTGCCGCTCTCCAGGATGCTCACGATGGAGTAGAGCGAGAAACAGATCGCGCCCAATCCGGTGAGCACACGAGGGGCGATGAACAGGTTCGAGTTGTCCACCGCTCCTTGGAAGACGAAGGCGGCGAGGAACAAGCAGCACAGGGCGGTGAGGACGGGAATGAGGGGTACGCGGTTGGCGAGGCTGAACGTCCGTCGCCACACCAGGGCCAACAGGGCGACCTTGCTGAGGATGCTGAAGCAGACGAGTCCCAGCCCGATCAGCAAGAAACCTGGCGTCAGGTAGTACTCCTTGCTGTTCATGCCGAGGACAACAATTCCCCAGACGACACCCAGTGACCCCATGGCGATCACCAGCCAAGGCCAGACGGTCCGTTCCTTCGGCTGATAGGTGTTCTGTACCTGCCGAACGATGCTGAGTACCAAGCCGATCAGGCTCGTGCAGATCATCGCCAGGCCGGCGACGACGTGACCGACCGTGAACCGTCCCGGGGTCGTGGTCTGCACCAAATTGATGATCGCGAACACCCACGCGGTGATGGCCAACGCCATCGGGATCAGCGACAACACCAGCACCGATGCCCCTCCAAACGCCGCGGCGGGCGGGTGCTTGTCATTCTCCGGTTGACTCGAATTCTGCGGGATGAGCGAGAACTTGGTGGATGCGGTCGCGACCGTCGCAACACATCCACTGATCAGCCCGAGGCCGAAGACGACGTGTCCGGCGATATACTCCTTGCCCTGTCCTTCCGCCTCGGCAAAGATGATGATGCCGTAGACGGACGTTCCGATCGCCACGAGGAATCCGAGCGTCGGATAGAAGATCTTGTCGATGATGGTGAAGCGGCCGATCAACTGCCGGATAATCGTGGCGGCGGTACAAAAAAGGCAGATGCAGATCGCAGCGAGGAAAGTGACCACCCGGCCGGCGACGAAGTTGCCCGGCGCGTCCCCATCCGTCCAGATGAAGATGCCGTAGCCGATACACACCCCCGCCATGGCCAACGGGATCGCACGAAAGACGACACTCATCCAGTAATTCATGCCACTCACGACCTCGTAGCGTTGCCGGTAATCACACCGTTAGGAGTGATGCTCGATACTTCTGAGGTGGGCATCTGGGGTGGAGCGGTGGTCCATGAGCCCGTATTTGCAGTAAACCACGGCAGGAAAGAGCGTCGAGCCGTTTCGCGTCAACGGGCGAGGAGCGGGCGGATTCCCGGATACGCAGATGCTTTCGTGTCAGGAATTCCGGTTCAGAGATTGTCCCTGTTTTGGTATATGTCCGGAATGCCGTCGTGGTCGTCGTCGCGCTCTTCTTCTTCCTGAATCCTGCGGTAGTGCCGGTTTCGGGCTCGCAGCAGAACCGATGCGATCAGCGCTGCGCACAGAGATCCGGTCAGCACGCCGATCTTGACGACTTGGTCGCGCTCGGAGCCCAGGCCGAAGGCAAGGTCACCGATGAGTAGGGACACGGTGAATCCGATGCCGGCCAGTATCGAGATGCCGAGGACGTCGATCCAGCGAACGCTGGCGTCGAGGGAGGCCCGCGTGAACGCCGACAGCAGTCGGGTGGTGCCGAAGATACCGATTGCTTTGCCGAAGACGAGACCGAAGATGATGCCGAGGGCGATGGGGTCACTCAACGCATCGGTCAGGCCGTCGAGACCTCCGATCGCGACGCCGGCGGCAAAGAACGCGAAGATCGGGATGGCGATGCCCGCCGAGATGGGCCGGATTCGGTGTTCGAAGTGCTCGGCCAGACCGATTCCGGCTTCCGGGCCGCCGGCCGCCTTGCTCCGGAGAACCGGAACGGTGAACCCGAGCAGAACACCGGCGACCGTGGCGTGGATCCCGGACTCATGGATGAACACCCAGGTCAGGGCGGCCAGCGGAATGAGCAGCCACCAGGATCGGATTCGGCGCTGGACGCAGATGGCGAACAGCACCAGCGGTATCGCGGCGAGCGCGAGGGCGCCGAGGTCGATGTCCTCGCTGTAGAAGACGGCGATCACGGTGATGGCAAGGAGGTCGTCGACCACAGCGAGGGTGAGTAGGAACGTCCGCAGGGCCACCGGTAGATGCGTAGAGATCACTGCCAGGACGGCGACCGCAAACGCGATGTCGGTCGCGGTGGGAATGGCCCAGCCTGCGGTGGCGCCGTCGCCGACGTGGGCGGTGAACGCCACAAAGATGACGGCAGGCACGACCATGCCGCCGACTGCCGCGGCGATCGGAAGGACCGCACGCTTCGGATCGCGGAGGTCCCCGGCAACGAATTCACGTTTGAGTTCAAGGCCGACGACAAAGAAGAAGATCGCGAGCAGTCCATCGGCAGCCCAGGTGGCCAGGGACAAGTCGAGGTGGACGCCCAGTGCGTCCGTGCCGACCTGGAACTCGCTGAGATCGGTGTAGGAATCGGACCACGGCGAATTGGCCCAGATCAGCGCAACCACGGTAGCCACCAGCAGGATTGCGCCACCGATGGTTTCTTTGCGGAGGATGTCGGCGATGCGCGATGACTCAGCCCAAGAGCCGCGGGCAAAGAGTGGCGATGGGGTTTTTCGGTCCTGTGCTGACACGTTGTGTCCTATCCATGGGTCGGCGAAGGGCGACACGTACGAACCATCGATCGACGGTATGAGCACGCGGCCGACCAGACTTCCCGGCACACCGCCGGTAACGTTACCGCCTGGCAAATGGGCATCAGCAGGTGGCGCAGGAATCAGAGGCGGTGGCATCGATCGGCTGCTCACGCGGCAGACTGTTGCCCATGTCTGAGGAAGATCTGAGGCCGGCTGAGTCCGGCAAAGCGGTGACTGATGCCCGGTCACCGCTGTTCGGCTGGTCGCTGGTCGGTAGCAACGAGGTGGTTGCACCGCAGGAACGGCTGTCGTGGCCGCGCACGGTGGGCATCGGATTGCAGCACGTGGTGGCCATGTTCGGTGCGACCTTCCTGGTGCCGGTCCTCACCGGATTCCCGCCGGCGACGACGCTGCTCTTCTCCGGCATCGGCACGATCCTGTTCTTGCTCATCACGCGCAACCAGTTGCCGAGCTACCTCGGTTCGAGTTTTGCGATCATCGCACCGGTACTCGCCGCGACGGCCTCGCATGGTCACGGGTCGGCGCTGGGCGGCATCGTGATGGTGGGCGCGGTACTGATCGTCATCGGCGTGGTGGTGCAATTCGCGGGCACCGGCTGGATCCACGCTTTGATGCCGCCGATCGTGACCGGAACCATCGTCGCGCTGATCGGCCTGAATCTCGCGCCGACCGCCAAGTCGAACTACGAGCAGGATGCGGTTACGGCCACGCTGGTCCTGGTGCTGCTGATCGCCTCGCTGGTGTTGTTCAAGGGCTTGCTCGGACGGCTCGCGATTTTCACCAGTGTCGTCATCGGCTATTTGTTTGCACTGGTTCGCGACAAGGTCGACACCGATCCCATCGGAGCCGCCGATTGGGTTGGCCTGCCCGACTTTCAGCCGCCGACGTTCCATCTGTCCGTGCTGCCGATGTTCTTGCCGGTTGTGTTGGTGCTGGTGGTCGAGAACATCGGGCACGTCAAGTCGATCAACACCATGACCGGCATCAACTACGACCACAAGATCGGTCGGGCGTTGGCCGCCGATGGTATCGCCACGGTCTTGGCGGGTAGCGGTGGCGGTTCTGCCACAACGACTTACGCCGAGAACATCGGTGTCATGGCGGCCACCAAGGTGTACTCGACAGCTGCCTATTGGGTGGCAGGCATCGCCGCCGTGTTGCTGGGTATGTCGCCGAAGGTGGGTGCGGTCATCGCATCGGTTCCGCCGGGTGTCCTCGGTGGTGTGACCACCGCGCTGTACGGCCTCGTCGGAATCCTGGGAGTGCATATCTGGGTGACCAACAAGGTGGACTTCTCCAAGCCCGTCAACCAGTTCACCGCAGCCATCGCACTCGTGATAGCCATCGCTGATTTCTCTTGGACCATCGGCGATTTGAGCTTCGGTGGAATCGCGCTCGGAGCCATTGCGGCATTGCTGATCTACCACGTCATGCGCGTGGTCGGCGGCTGGCGCGGAACAGTTGTGGTGGACAAGGCCGACGTGGAGTAGGGCGGGCGCGCAGTGGCCGACCGTCGGCGGTGCCTTTATCGTCCGGTCAGCCCTGTAGCCCAGCGGATCAGGATGCTTGCCAGGGTTGTTGACCAGCCACCCTGGTCAAGTGGGCGCGGAGGGCGTCAGCAACTATTTCGGGGTTCTCGAGCATCGGAATGTGGCCGACGCCGGAGAGGGTGACCTCTTCGACGTGGTCGGGCAGTTCATCGATCAGTCGCTGCATGCACTTGTTCCGGGTGAGGAAGGTGTCGAACTCGGACAGCATCAACGATGCCGGCGCGGTGACACGACGGATGGCTCGGTCCGTGAGCGGTCCATCGCGGAGATAGGCCAGTTGCATCGGCAGGTAGATGGGACAGCGAGAAACTGCGCGGATCGTGTTCACCGCGTCGTCGGGGACGACCGCAGTCATGTCACGGACGCAGTTTCGGATGATCGGGCGTTGAAAGACCTCGCGAGTTGTCACTCGATCCCCGAACATGCGGGCAGCAGCGGCGAGCGGAAACTGTGCGATGAATACCAAGCCAAGTCGAAACTCGGTGTAGGAAAAGCGTTTCCACCCGCCGCTGGGGTTTATCGCAGCGAGGGATCTCGCGCGGCCGCGGCGTTCGAGTTCGAATCCGATCTCTCCGCCCAGCGAGCTTCCGGCTATATGGCAGGTTTCCCAACCGAGCTTGTCGAGTTCACGTTCCACGCCATCGGCGATCCCGCGGACCCCTACATCGCGCAGTCGCAGCCGAGGTCCGGCCCAGTGTCCTGGCATCGTCATCGCGAGGACGTCGTAGTCACGTGAGAGGTTGTCGACAACGCTGTGCCATGAATGATGGGACAGCGTGTATCCGTGTAGCAGCAGCACGGGCTCACCCGATCCAGCTCGGTTCATAGGTGTCACCAAGCCCCCCTCGCGCCCCTTGACCACTCAGTAGTAGCAAAGTGCTCTGGACGTGTCCAGCGATGAGACCGTGTTGCTCGGGACGGGCTGCTTGCCGATGCTGTTGCACTGGGACAAGGCATCTCGAGTGGTTGGACGAATATCGGTAGCACGATCTCCGCTGCGGAGGTTCGCCCACAGTGAAGAAGTCATGCCGGGCCTGCCGACTCGTCGAGGAGTTCAGGGTCGCCGCCGAGGAAGTCCGCGTTGGCCTGTACCCATCCGGCCAGCGTGAGGCAGAACTCTTCTCGCCGGGGCGAAACTGCCCGTAATGTCCGACGCACGAATGATCTATGGCGGAGGTGCTTCATGGTTCGGGTCAATGTCCGAAGGTGGGGGAGTGGAGATCGCGACGCGGTTCTCATCCATGGCCTCGGCAACTCGTCGGAGTCGTGGTGGGAGGTCGGACCGGAGCTTGCCCGTCGTGGCTTCAACGTGCATGCCGTCGATCTGCCAGGGCACGGACACAGTGAGCATCTCGACGAGTATTCGGTCGAGGCGCTGGTGGATGCAGTTCTGGACGCGGTGCCGGCGGAACCGGCGCTGGCGCTGGGACATTCGCTCGGTGGGTTGGTTCTGGCGCATGCCGTCGAAGTGTTGCGTCCCGGCGTGGCCGTTTATGAGGACCCGGCCTGGAGTGTGGCGGTCGACCCGGCCGTCGTGGACTCGTTCCGCGCGCAGAAAGGTTGGACTGCCGAGGATGTCGACGTGGTGTACCCGAAATGGAGTGAGGGGAGCAAGGCTCGCAAACTGGCCGCGCTCGGGCAGTGGGACGAGCGGATCCTGGACGGTCTGAGTTCGTTCACTTCAGCGCGAGTGACTGCGCCGGCTGTTCGATCCATTGTGGTGCTCGCCGATCCGAGCCACCTGGTGCCCGCGGCACGTGCCGCGGAATTGCGCGCCGCCGGATTCGACGTGCGCTCCGTCCGTGACGCCGGGCACGTTGTTCATTTCGACGACTTCGCAGGCTTTCTGGAAGCGCTGGATCTGGCCCGATTCGACGCACAGACGACGGGATGAATGCACGCGGACGACCGCTGAAGACCGTCGCAAGCGAGGCCGCTCGGCCGACGAGGTCAGTCTGGCCGGAGTGCCTCTACGTCGGGGGATGTCGGCAGACTCTTGCGCCGCCGTGTTGGGTTGTCGGGCAACACCACCGCACGTAGACCGGCCCGCAAGGTTTCCTTGGTCTGGGTCCACCCGTCGGCCTCGTGGAGGCAGGCGCGGGCCTCGTCCCGGTCGCCACGTTCTGCGGCGTCGTCGGCGGCGCGACGCCAGGAGATTGCCTCGTCGGTGCTGATCCGGAGATACCTCAGGATCGCGTCGCGGTCGTAGTCGCAGATCTCGGCAACCTCGTGTGGGGCCAGGGTGCCGGTGCCCTCCGGATCGAGGTGCAGCAGGACCATCAGGGCGGGCGGTAGGCCGTCATAGAGGTCGGCTGGATCAGTTGATGCCGCCGCGACTTCGCCTGTCACGCCTGCGCAGGCGATCTCGCGCGCGATCAGGCCGGCACCGATACGCATGAACTTGAACCAGGTATGCAGGGCGTCCTCGACGGCTGAGGGTGTGAACACCTTCGCGTCGATGCTGATCTGGGCCACGGCATGGTTGCGGGAGACGACGAAGTCGATCTCGGGCCAGTGCGGCCCATGGAGATCGAACACTGCACGCACGTGTGGGTTCGTGTCGATGTCCGGCGCGAGCATCGTGAACAGATCGATGTATGACCCGGTGGCCCGCACACGCAGCCACGAGGTGAGGCCACCGAGCGTGAAGGTGATGTCCCCATCGTGGTCTT
Source organism: Williamsia sp. Y712 (assembly GCF_059445525.1). Lineage (NCBI taxonomy): Bacteria > Bacillati > Actinomycetota > Actinomycetes > Mycobacteriales > Nocardiaceae > Williamsia > Williamsia sp. Y712. The sequence goes on along the minus strand of NZ_JCAIUN010000004.1, from coordinate 775,418 downwards.
TTGTGATGGGGTCGCAGGTCACCTGGGCGAGGACTCCCTCGACCAGGGCCTGTAGATGGGCCGGACCGCTCGGTCGGACCGAAACGTCTGCTGGTGGCGCCCCGTCGTCGTCGCTGCCCAGGGCGGGCCGGTCGAAGAACGCGGGATGGACCACCTGCCAGTGCTCCCGGATCAACGAGGTGGCCTCTACGGCCAGTTTGTCGACGTGGCGACGACCGACTGTCAGCATGAACTCACCTGAGGTGAGTTCGCGCCAGCCGCGCTCGAGCAGGGCCGCAGAGGCCTCGCTGTTGGCAGGCCAGAGATACCGCGGGAATTCCGACGACAGCCCGCAGCGAATGCGGCCTGCGCGCGTGACGGTGAAGGTGAGCGCCTGCGCATGCTCTTCAAATGCCGGGTCGGGCCGGTCGAGGACATGGCGCTCGCCGTGCTTCAGATCGGCGAGGGTGTCGGCCAGGGACAGCCGGAATCGAGCCCACGAATCGTCCATCGAACTGTCGAAGTCGATCGGATCGGTCATGGTTGCTCCTGACTGTTGCTGGACCGTATGCCTGAGACCCTATAGCGCATCTGATCGTTACGGTCATTGAGCTCGTTTTAGGTTATCGGCAAGGTCCGACAACCAGGTATCGGAGCTGGTCAGACGGAGACTCTGAACTTTGATCGAGGTGTGAGCTGGGCCTCTCCGTCGTAAGTGGATCGCAACGCCAGTTCGGTGAATCGGCTGTAGGGAGCATCCGCATGGCCAAGGTGATCGCGACCATCAGCCTCAAAGGGGGCGTGGGTAAAACGACGGTGACTGCCGGGGTCGCGGAAATCCTGGCGGGTGAGTTCAAGCAGCGGGTACTGCTCGTCGACCTCGATTCGCAGATCAACCTGACCACGATGATGATCGGTGAGCAGCGCTGGTCAGAGCTGAATGGGGCCGGCCGGACGCTGGCGACACTGTTCAACGACGCACTGGACGGCACCAGTGACTTTGTTGTCGGGACCGCGGTACAGCGGTCGGTGTCCTCGGTGGGGACGGTGCAGGGCCTCGACCTGTTGCCGTCGTCGCTGGACCTCATCGAAGTCCAGGAAGAGGTCAGCGCACTGCGGGTCCGGGCCGACGACACCTTGGCCGCGGTCACCATTGTCCGGGACGCGATTGCGCCGATCCGCGACTCGTACGACTACATCCTGGTCGATTGCCCACCCAACGTCGGTCCGATCACACTCAACGGATTGGCGATGGCCGACGGCTACATCATCCCGGCCATCCCGGATGTGTTGTCCACCCATGGAATCCCGCAGATCCAGCGGCGGGTCAAAGAGTTCAGCGACGAGATAGGCCGCCAGATCGTGGAACTCGGTGTGGTGATCACCAAGATGCGTGCGAACTCGACGGTCCACCAGTCGACGATCATGAAGCTGCGACGTGATCCGAACATCCAGAATGTGCTGCCGAACTACCTGCCGGAGTCCAATTCGATTGCGGGTGCGGCGGAGTTTCAGGTGTACTCGACGTTGAAGATCAAATACGGCACGCACGGCCAGTTCGATCAGTTCCGGGGACTGACAAGGAATCTGATGGTGGAGGCAGAACGGAAACTATGACACCGCAACCGGCACCAGTAGCCGACCAGCTCGCCCTCGATGACCCGATTGGTGCTTCGCTCAACGGGTTTCATGCAAATGTGTCGCAGGTCCGGGGTCGGGTGAGGCGATTCGAGCCGGACGTCTCGATGTTCATGTCGATCCCGGCCGACCCCACCCCTGACGACTGGGCGTCGGCGGCAGCACTGGCGGTGGCATCCGGGGCGATCCTGTTCAGCGTCGACCCGTACGAGGTACCCGAGTATTGGCCGGCCACCACAGTCGATCTCGTGCAGATGGTGGCCGACAATGTCAGTGGTGCAGGCGATCCGGACGCCGTGGTCCTGGGTGCGGCCGACGTGCCGGAGATGTTGGAACTGACCGCCGCGACCAAGCCCGGACCGTTTGCGGTCCGGACCATCGAACTCGGTACCTATGTGGGTATCCGCGACAGGGGACAACTGGTGGCGATGGCGGGGGAGCGGATGCGTGTGCCCGGGTGGACCGAGATCAGCGCGATCTGTACGGCCCACAGCCATCGGGGGCAAGGGTTGGCAGCGCGACTCGTCCACACTCTGGTCGGGCAGATCGAAGCCCGCGATGAACAGGCCTTCCTGCATGCGGCGACCACGAACACATCAGCGATCGAGCTGTACAGACGTCTCGGTTTTCGTGAGCGACGGCGACTGGTGGCCACCGGCTTGAGTGCGATCTGATCGCCATAGACCTGGTGCGCCCTCAGGCGTGAGGCCTGGACTGGAGCATTCGTTCGCGGAGGCTGTCGTAAATCGGTTGTGACCCCGCGAACTGCGCGACCACCACGGCCATCGCGGTCGCGGCGATCATCGGGACCGTGACCGATGTGATCGCGGTCATCTCGATGACGATCACCATCCCGGTGAGCGGGGCCCGGACCACGGCGCCGAAAAATGCCGCCATACCGACGATGGCCATGGCGATTTTGAGTGACGAGTCCACGCCCGGCACGAAAATGTCTGCGACACCGACGAATAGGACACCCCAGAGGGCGCCGACTGCGAGTAGCGGAGCGAACAGGCCGCCGGGCGTGGCTGCTGCGTACGACAACGGGCCGGCGAACAATCGGACCGCGAGGTAGCCGGCGACCGCGGTCAGCGCCATGCTGCCGCCACCGATCAACCTCTGTGCCAGGTCATCACCGCCACCTGCCGCGAGCGGTTCGACCGCCAGGAGTCCGCCGATGACCGCGCCGATGGCGGCTGCTTTCACTGGTTTCGGGATGGCGGGGAAGCGTGCAAGAAGATCGAGTGAGCCGAGCACCAGCCTGATGTAGAAGACCCCGAGCAAACCTGTGAGAAGGCCGAAGACCACGAACACCGGCAGCAGCGTGATCGAAGGGGAGTCGACGGCCCTGACCGCGAAATCGGGGTGGTCGCCGAGGATGATCCGTGAACAGCCCACGCCGACCGCAACGGCCAACAATGTCGGAATGGCCGTGCGGAGGCGGAAGGACTTGGTCACCTCCTCGAACACGAACAACGCGCCCCCGATCGGGGCGTTGAACGCAACGCCGAGTCCGGCGCCGGCCAGCGAAGTCTGCATCAGGCGGGAGTCACCGTCGTCGAGCCGAGCGCGGCGGCCGGCTTCGGCGCCGATCACCGCCCCCATGTGCACGGTCGGGCCCTCCCTGCCCAAGATGAGTCCGGATCCGATCGACAGCAGACCGCCGATGAACTTCGCGGGCAGCACCCGCAATGGTGGGGGCTCGGCTTCGCCACGGGAGACAGCCTCGACGTGCTGGATACCGCTGCCCGCTGCCAGTGGGACCCATCGGACGATCAGCGCGGCCAGTCCGGCGCCGGTGGCGGTGACGGCAACCGGGACGAGCCAGCCCGGCCCGGGCAGTTCATGCGCCCACTCGAGCATGTCGCCGCGCCACCGGTCGGCTTCGCGCAGGCACCAGCGGAATGCGCCGCCGATGAATCCGATCAAGATCCCGCAGACAACAGCCAGGACGCAGAGGATCCCGATCCCGCGAACCGACTCGAGACCATCGTCGGAAACCGCTCGAGATTCCGCCAACTTGCCTGCCCTCTCCCGCTGTGACGTGGTGATTGTCACTGGATCGCCGACTTTGCGGTAACTCTAGTTGCCCACCACGCCCGGACCGTCGTCCCGACACGTGGGTGCCTGAGGTGTACCTGCGGCGAACACCGGTCGTGGTCCGGTTCTAGAGTCGAAGGATGACGACGCGAAGGTCCTGGGCCGAAGACACTCGGCTCCCCGGGTCCACGGTGCGCCCAGCGCTGCGCCGAATCGCTGATGGTTCGGCACCGCTCGACGATGCCGAATGGATTTTGCTGCTGCAAGCGCAGGGCGACGAGCTGAACGAACTGTGCGAATTGGCAGATTCCGCCCGTCAGAAGGCAGTCGGCGACGAACTCACATTTGTTGCCAACCGGAACTTCGACACCGGTGCCGTGCTCGACCTCGTCGCGTCGCCGCGACTCGAGGACCTCGTGACCGAAGCCTGGACGCTCGGCGCCACCGAGATCTGCATGCAGGGTCCGGTGCCCCAGACGCGGCCGGCGAGCGACTATCTGACAGTGGTCGAACGCATCCGGGCTGTCGCACCCGAGATGCATCTGCACGCCTACCGGGTACCCGAGGTCATCGATGCCGCCGACCGCCTCGGTATCACCGTCCGGGACTTCCTTCTGGCTGCGCGCGCCGCCGGGGTGAGCACTGTTCCGGGGACCGCCGCCCAGGTGCTCGATGACTCGGTCCGTGAAGCGCTTTCGCCGAATGGTCAGGCACTGCCGGTCCGGACGTGGGTCGAGACGATCACCACCGCACATGAGGTGGGCCTCAAGTCCACCGCGACGCTGCTCTACGGCCATCTCGAACGGCCGGAACAGCAGGTTGCGCATCTGCGACTGCTGGGCGAGATCCAGGCGCGGACCGGTGGTTTCACCGAACTCATCCTGATGCCGATGTTGCCGGAGCTCGCTCCGCCGCATCTGCGCGAGGTGGCGACCCGTGGTCCGTCCTTCCGCGAGACGCGGGCGGTGCATGCGGTGGCGCGCCTGATGCTGCAGGAATCGTTCGATCACATCCAGGCGGCATGGACAAAACTCGATGCGGAGGCGCTCACCGCGGTGCTGCGCGGCGGTACCGATGATGTGGGAGGCGTCCTGATCGACGGGACGCTGATGCCGAGTGCAGGCCCGGAAAGCGGCAGACAGCTGCTGCCCTCGGATGTGGAGAGCCTGGCCGCGGACCTCGGGCGAACCGTCCGGCAACGCACCACGCCCTACGGCTCGCCTCCGGCCGAACGCCGCGACGTCCTGCGTCGGGTTTTTGCATGACCGGCCCGCAACTGTTGCCCGATTACGTCGACGTCGCGATCGTGGGGGCCGGGTTTGCCGGGCTCGGGATGGCGATCCGCACCGCTCGACGCGGTGACGAGAGTTTTGTGATCCTCGAACGGGAGAACGCGGTCGGCGGCACCTGGCGGGACAACCGGTATCCGGGTGTGGCCTGCGACGTGCCCTCGCACGTGTACTCGTTCTCGTTCCGCCCCCCGGGTGACTGGGAATCGCTGTTTGCCGCAGGCGATCAGATCCACAGCTACCTCGAGCAGGCCGCCGCCGAGGAAGGGCTGTTGCCGCATCTGCACCTCGGTGTCGACGTGACCCAGACACGGTGGCTGCCCGATGAATTGTGCTGGGCGGTCTCGTCAACGGCCGGTGAGCTCCGGGCTCGGGTGCTGGTGGTCGCGGTGGGGCGTCTGGCAGACCCCCTCGTTCCGCCGATCCCGGGCATGGATGCCTACCCGGGCAGTGTTTTTCACACCGCGCGCTGGGACAACACGGCACCGATCGACGGTGCCCGGGTCGGTGTGGTCGGTACCGGTGCCTCGGCGATCCAGCTGGTCCCGGAACTGGCGCAGCGGGCGCAGGAGCTGGTGGTCTTCTCCCGCAGCGCGCCGTACGTGGTCCCGCGCGGCAACCGGCAGTACAGCGCGGCCGAGCGCGAAGAACTACGGGTGAAGGCCAATGCCGATCGCCTTCGTGAAGAGCTGTTCACCGAGGCGGACAAGGCATTTGGCCAGCGTCGCGGCCTGCACCCCGACATCGACCAGATTCGCGACCGGGCGCTGGGTCATCTCCACGCGCAGGTCGCCGATCCGGAACTGCGCGCCGATCTCACACCGCACTACGAAATCGGCTGCAAGCGAATCCTGTTGAGCGACGACTTCTTTCCCACCATGACCCGGCCGAACGTCGCGCTCGAGCCGTCGGCGCTTGCGCAGTTCGACGGCGCCCGGGCCGTGGCGGCCAGTGGGAAGGCCTATGAGCTCGACACCGTGGTGATGGCGACCGGCTTCTCGGCGGCCCGCCCGGAGTTCGCGACCCGGATCGTCGGGGTCGACGGGGAACGGCTCTCGGAGCACTGGCAGGCCGGGATGGTGTCGTATGCGTCCACGGCCATCAGCGGATACCCCAACATGTTCGTACTCGACGGGCCGAACGCGGCGCTGGGCCACAACTCGGCGATCTACATGATCGAAACCCAGATCGACTATGTGCTCGGCGCACTGGATCACCTCAACGACAGCGGAACCCGGGCGGTGGAGGTGACGGCCGCCGCCGAACAGGCCTACACCCGGGAGATCGACGAACGCAGTGCGTCGACGGTGTGGCTCAGCGGATGCAGCAGCTGGTACCTCGATCCGACCAGTCGCCGGCTCACGCTGCTCTGGCCCGGAACCGGCCGCTCGTTCCGGGAACGGAACGGAACCTTCGACCCGTATCACTACGAACGGTTGTGGGCGCCGGACTCGGTCGACCTCCCGGTCTGAGTACTTTTTCGCGGATCTGTCACGTTTTCGCCTGCTATCTCGTCTACCCCATAGAGGCGCACATCGCGCCGACGGATGGGAGGAACAGACATGGCACGGATACCGGCATTGGCGCCACAAGACGCTGGGCTGATCGTCAAGGGTGTGTATCGATACGCCTCGCGCCGGTTCGGGTCGGTGCCCGAACCCTTTGCGATCCTGGCACACCACCGGGGCTTGTTCATGGCGTCGGGGGTACACGAAAGTGCGGTGGAGCGAGCGTCAAAGGTGTTGCCACCCAACATTCGCGAGATCGCCGTCTACCGCACCGCGTGGGTTGTCGGCTGCTCCTGGTGCATCGACTTCGGCACCATGCTGCAGAAGCACGACGACCTCGACATCGACCGCTTGCAGCAGATCGCCGACTACGAGACGTCACCGTCCTACAGCGACGACGAACGGGCCGCGATCGCCTACGCCGATGCCGTGACAGCGACGCCGCCCACGGTCACCGACGAGCAGGTCGATGACCTACGGGAGCGATTCGGAACCGACGGACTGATCGAGCTGACCTACCAGATCTCGCTGGAGAACCAGCGCTCCCGGATGTATGCGGCGCTGGGTGTGACCGATCAGGGATTCTCGACCGATTCGTGTCGGGTGCCCTGGGCCGTGGGTGAGGCCGCCCCGGAGTCCGGCACGAGCTGAGCGCCATCGATCGCTACCAGTTTGGCCGGATCGGCGATGTCGTAGATGGACACGACCAGGCCGTCGCGGACCACAAAGCAGACAACCCGGGCCGGTGAGGCGCGACGATCGCCCTCGACCTCCCAGCCGGCGGAATAGGTTCCGAGTTCACCGTTGACCCGGACCGGGATCTGCAGGGCAAGGACGTCAGGTCCGTAGCGGCGCAGAAGCCAGAACAGGAATCGGGCGACTCCGGCGGCGCCGCGAATCGCCTTGACCGCGGTGGGTGTTGTGCGGTTGGCGTCGCCGACGATCATCGCGTCCGGATCCAGTGCGGCCAACACCGCGTCCATGTCGCCGGCTGCCATCGCCGCGACGAGGCGACCGACGGCTTCGGCCTGTTCGGTGTCGCTGACCGGGGCCGGGATGTCGGAGACGGTTCGGCGGGCCCGCGAGGCGAGTTGACGTGCCGACGCGGTCGAGGAGCCGAGGATCTCGGCGATGTCGGCAAAGGGAACGCCGAATCCGTCGTGCAGGACGAAGGCGACGCGCATTGCCGGGGTGAGGGTTTCGAACAGCACCATCGCGGCGTAACGACTGTCTTCGGCTGCGATGACAGCGTGCAGGGGGTCGTCGTATTCGGGGGTTATGCGGGTCACTACCGGCTCTGGAAGCCATTGGCCCACATGACTTTCGCGTGTTGCGGCGGCGGACTTGAGGCGGTCCAAACAGATCCGGCCGACCACGGTGGTCAGCCAGGCGCCGAGATCGTCGATCGCATTGTGCTCGGCGGCATCGAGACGTAACCAGGACTCCTGAACCGCGTCTTCGGCATCGCTGATGCTGCCGGTGATCCGATATGCCACCGACAGCAGCCGACTGCGTTGCTCTTCGAAACGTTCCCCGAGATTCTCCATCACTGCAGGGTCGATCCGGTCCGTGTGGACTCGGTGGATGGTCGGCGTCCGACGGTGGCATCGCGCAGGAGTTCAGCGATGCCGGCCACGGTGACCGGCCTCGGGTTCGGATACGGCTTGGCGGTGGCCAAACGGCTTGCCCGGTCGATGGATTCGGGGTCGAATCCGAGTTCGCGAAGTGAGCGCGGCCCGCCGAGCCCCGCCACCAGGTCGTAGACGCCTGCCGCCGCATCGGGCACCCCCATGGCATTGGCGATGCGTTCCATCGTCTCCGGTGCGGCGGGGGTGTTGTAGGCCATGACATGCGACAGCACGACGGTATGCGTCGGCCCGTGGGGCAGGCCGAAACTGCCGCCCAGGGTGTGACAGAGCTTGTGGTGCAGGCCCATTCCGACAGATCCGAGGCAACTGCCGGCCAGCCAGGCGGCGCGGAGCAGGTCGGATCGGGCCTGTGCGTCATGGAGATCGGCCATCACACGGGGGAGCGCGTGGTTGATGGCCGTGACGGCGTCGAGTGCCATGAGGTCGGTGACCGGATTGGCGTCGGCCGAGTACAGGGCCTCGACCGCATGCGCCAGGGCATTGATCGAGCTGGTGAGTGTGATCGCGGCAGGCAGATCCATGGTCAGGTCGACGTCGTAGATGACGGTCTCGGGCAGGATGGCAGGCGAACTGCGTGTGGTCTTGACCCCGTCGATGGTTTCGCCGAGTACCGGCGTCACCTCGGAGCCGGCATAGGTGGTCGGAACGATGATCTGGTCGTATCCGCCGCGCACTGCCAGCGCCTTCGATAGTCCTGTTGCCGAACCGCCGCCGATCGCCACCACACAGTCGACGTCTGCCGCTTCGGCCAGCCCCATCGCGCGCTCGGTGACCTCCAGCGGCGTGTGCATGACCGCGCCGTCGAAGCGCGCCACGAGCGCAGTGCCCAGCTGGTGCGTCAGCTCGGTGGCCAGGGACTCGAGCCGCGGCCCGGCGAGCAGCAGAACCCGACTGCCGCCGAGCCTGCCGACCTCGTCACCGACGGTGGCCAGGGTGCCGCTGCCGAACACGATCCGCGACGGCGGGCCGGGATCGGTGAAGGTTCGGATCGGGTCTGCCACGTGCCCGGTGCCTTCAGGCCGCTATCGCGGCATGCATTTCCCACACGATGACCTCGGCATCGGAGGTGGCGGTCAATTGTTGCCCGCCACCGCCGTGGACGCGGACCGCGTCGCCATCGCCGAGGTCCCCGACACTCTCCATCGCGACGTCGCCGCGTGGGACGAAGACGTGCAGCAGGGGGGCGTCGGGCAGTGTCAGCGGATGTTGTCCGGGGGACATCCTCGCCACGTGCATGGTGGCGTAACGGTTCTTGATGCGGATCGCCGAATGGTCGACGTACTGCGGCATGCCCGAGGCCACCGGAACGAATCCGCCGGACAACAATTCGTGGTCGATCTCCAGTTGTTCGTAGCCCGGTGTGATGCCGGCTTCATCAGGGACGACCCACATCTGGACGAAATGGACGGGATCGTGGGTCTGGTCGGCACTGTCTTGGCGCCAGACATCGTTCTTCTCCGAATGCATGATCCCGGTGCCTGCGCTCATCCGCTGTGCCAGGCCGGGGTAGATCACGCCGTTGTGTCCCATGGAGTCCTGGTGGACCAGGGAACCCTGCAGAACCCAGGTGACGATCTCCATGTCCTGATGGGGATGGGTGTCGAAACCTTGCCGGGGCAGGACGATGTCGTCGTTGTTGACCATCAGCACACCGTGGTGGGTGTTGGCCGGGTCGTAGTGGGGGCCGAATGAGAAGGAATGTTTGGAGTCGAGCCAACCGGCGTTGGTCGTGAAGCGGCTGTCGGCACGACGGACGTCGAAGCGGGTGGGAGGTGTTGCTGTGGTCATCGGTGGGGGCCTTTCGAATGGAGCGCTATCGCAAGAAAGCCGGTCTAGAGAACGTGAGAGCCGTACATCTCGCCGAGGGGATCGGCGATGAGTTCGAGGCGGGCCCCGTCGGGGTCGCGGAAGTACAGCGACACCTCGCTGTGTTCGATGAGTTCGACGCCTGCGTCGATCAGTTTGTCGCGCAGGTGTTTCCAGCGCTGCGGCTCGACGCTGATCGCGACATGATGCAGCCCGCCGAGGACTTCCTGGTACGGGCCGACGTCGAGGCCGGGAAAGTCGAAGAACGCCAACAGGTTTTCGTTGCCGATGTCGAAGAAGAAGTGCGACGATCCGGGGTAGTCGCGGTTCTCGATGAGTTCGGTCAGTGGGAACTCGAGCAGATCCTGGTAGAAGCGCACGGTCCGTTCGACGTCGCTGCTGACCAGTGCGGTGTGGTGCAGGCCGCGCGCCGAGGAGGCGGGCCGGGATTCGGCAGGTACCAGGTGTTTGGCGCGAATCGCCTCACGCTTGCCCGCATATTCCTGCAGGCGCTTCTCGTCGGTGTCGGCGGTGCTCATGGCCGGTCCTTTCGGTGCGGGGTCTTCATCCAGTGTGCGCTTCGAGTTGCCATAGGTAAATGGTTGCGTCGTCAACTACTTCGGTAGCGTACCGCAACTGGTTGCTTTGTCAACTACTTTGGTTATGCTCTAGCCGTGGAACCAACACAGTGGCTCAGTGAGGACGAGCAGCAGGCATGGCGCGCATACCTGGATGCCACCCGGTTGCTGCTGCGGACACTCGATCAGCAGCTGGCCCGGGATGCGGGTTTGTCGTTCACCGACTTCGAATTGCTGGTGATCCTGTCCGAGGCGCCGCAACGCCGACTGCGCATGCGGGATCTGGCTGATGCGATCACGACCACAAGAAGCGGCGCCACCAGGGCGATCGGTCGTCTGGTTGACGCCGGATGGGTGCGTCGCGTCGAATGCGAAGACGACAAACGCGGCATGATGGCGGAATTGACCGACGCCGGGATGCAGAAGCTGACGTCGGCGAGCCCCGGACATGTCGCCGAGGTGAGGCGAAACATGTTCGACCTCCTCAGTCCGAGCGACGTTGCCGTGTTGGGGCGAGCATTCGCCGAGACCCGCGAGCACCTACTGCAGGCGCCCGAGTAGGCGGCCCGTTCAGTCGACACCGTCAGCCCCGCGATCGTTGATGACGGGGGGTTTGAACCCGGCTGAATCTAATCGTGTACGCGGCGGGTGATCGTGACGCGTCGTGCTGCACGCCTGCGATCGCCGCGGGCAGGCCGGATCGCTCTGAAGGCTGTTGTGCTGCGGCAATGCTTCGGAAAGGTCCATCGGTCCGTTCGTCGGGGGAGCCGAGCATCCCTGGCCACGGCACCGAGGTGACTCACACCGTCTGTCGGGCAAGTTGATTCATCGTTTGACGCGTTATGGGCACCGGCCTACTGTGCACAAGGATCATCAAGAGCGACTGAGAGACCCGGCTCGCTGACGTCGCAGCAACCCCCCGCCTCGGCGGGTGCGGGTGCTACTGCCGGGACCGATGAAGGTTGTGTGTCATGCCATCAGTTCAGGAGTCCGGGTGAAGTTTCTGTTGATCAGTCTGATCACCCACACGCCTCACCCGTTGTCCGGCGAGACCGTGTCACCGGCGCAGCGGTTTCGAGAAGTGATCGACAACGCGGTTCTCGCAGAGGAATTGGGCTTCGACGGCTTCGGGGTCGGCGAGCGGCACGAGAGGCCGTTCATCTCCTCGTCGCCACCGGTGGTTCTCAGTAACATCGCCGCACGGACTTCGACGATCGCACTGTTCACCGCGGTGACAACGCTCAGTTTGCTCGATCCGGTGCGGGCCTTCGAGGACTACTCGACCCTCGACAACCTCTCCGGTGGCCGACTGCAACTGATGATCGGCAAGGGCAACGGTGCCGCGCAGGCCAAGCTGTTCCACGTCACCGAGGCCGACCAGTGGGAGCGCAACCGGGAAGGGTACGAACTCTTCCGACGGTTGTGGCAGGACGACACCATCACCTGGACGGGCAAGTACCGACCATCGTTGACCGACGCGGAGGCGCTACCCCGTCCGCTGCAGAAAAAGATCCGCGTCTGGCACGGCAGCGCCACCAGCCGTGAATCAGTGGATCTGGCAGCGTTTTACGGGGATCCGTTGTTCTCGGCCAATGTCACCAACCCGATCGAACCCTATGCGGAATTGATCGATTACTACCGAGCGCGGTGGGCGGCTTACGGGCACGATCCGGCCGATGCCCTCGTAGGTGCGGGATCGGCCGGGTACTACGCCACCAAGAACTCGCAGGATGCGATCAACACATACCGCCCGATCTTCGATGCCACCATGGCCAGACTCGGGTCATTCGGTCTGCCGCTGGTGTTTCCGACCCTCGAAGACGCCATCGAACGCAGCTCGCTGCTGCTCGGGAGCCCGCAGCAGGTGATCGACAAAGTGTTGCGGTATCACGAGAAATTCGGCCATGAGGTCATGCATCTGCACGCTGATGCCAGCGGCCTCACCGACTCCCAGCATCGCGATTCCCTCGAACTCTTCCAGTCCGAGATCGCCCCGGTGCTCAGGCGTGAGATCCCGAGTCGCCCCATCTCCACACCCGCCGCGTTGGAAGTGCTGTCATGACCGCTTCGACCCGGGTCCCGCCGTCGATGCATGTCGGCAGGCGCACCTTCGCCCGCTTCATCTAATTCGTCGAAAAGGACAAACATGCCAGTAGAGTTCCTGGGGATCGCTGCCACGAATGACGGCACCGAGATCCATCCTCGTACCACCGCCGGTTCGTTCGACCGGGAGTACACGCTCAAACTCGCTCGTGCACACGAGGATTTCGGGTGGGACCGGATCCTGTTCGCCTATGGTGCCGGTACTCCTGAACCCGCGGCGGCCGCTTCGTACATCGCGAGCAACCTCGAACGCATCGAGATCCTGCTGGCGCACCGTCCCAATGTCTCGTATCCGACATTCGCCGCCAAGACCTTCGCGACACTCGACCAGATCTCCGGGGGCCGGGTGACGGTGCACTTCATCACCGGTGGCAACGACACCGAACAGCAGCGGGAGGGTGACTTCCTGTCGAAAGACCAACGGTACGAACGCACCCGGGAGTACATCCAGGTCGTCAAGAAGGCCTGGACCAGTCGCGAACCGTTCGACCACGACGGCACCTACTACCGATTCAACGACTTCGTCTCCGATGTCTTCCCGGTTGCGCAGCCTCGGCCCGACATCTCCTTCGGTGGGTCGTCGGCGGCGGCCTATGCGGTCGGCGGCGCCGAGGCCGACATCTATGCGCTGTGGGGTGAACCCGTCGAGAACACGGCCGAGCAGATCGCGTCGATCACCGCGTCCGCGAAGGCTGCAGGTCGTGCGGATCGCCCGCGGCTACAGGTCGCGTTCCGGCCGATCATCGCGCCGACCGACGAATTGGCCTGGCGGAAGGCGGAATCGATACTCGGTCAGCTCAATGCCCGTGCGGCCGGTGCCACCCAGTTCCCACGCGGATTCTCCCTGACATCGCCTCAGAACGCCGGTTCCCAGCGTCTGCTCGAGATCGCTGATTCAGTCGACCGTTTCGGAGCCGCGGGATGGACGGCGACGTCCAAGGCAACCGGGGGCGGCGGAAATTCCAATGCGCTGGTCGGTTCTCCGGAGACGGTGGCGGCCGCGCTGCTCGAATACCACGACCTCGGGATCGAGATCCTCTCGGCCCGTGGCTACCACCTGCTCGACGACGCGATCGACTTCGGCCGGTATGTGATTCCGATCGTTCGTGAGGAAGTCGCAAAGCGCGACAGAAACATCCAGGGTGCGGCGTGATCGAGTTGGTTCAAAACCAAGCTGATTTTATTGAAGATATTGGGACGCAACGGTTTAACCTCATCAGTGAGCTGACAGCGGGTGAAGCAGCCGCCGCTTCGCCGCAGCAGCGTGCTACCGCCAGGATCGACGGAGGAAATCGATGAATGCACGTGTGTCCCGACCGCTACTCGCCGTGTTCGGCGCTGCACTGATGACGGGAACCCTGCTCAGTGCCTGCGGGTCCGACGCCTCCGGTGGCGAGGGCGACGCCGGCCCCGCCACGCCGGGTGGAACCCTGCGTTACGGACTGTCCGGGGCGCCGATCTGTTCGGATCCGGCACAGGGGGCCAGCAATCAGACGATCTACGTCACCCGCCAGGTGGTGGACTCCCTGACCGACCAGGATCCCCAGACCGGCGACATCACGCCGTGGCTGGCGGAGAGCTGGGAGATCAGCCCGGATGCAAAATCCTTCACCTTCAAGCTCCGCGACGGCGTGACGTTCAGTGACGGCACGCCGCTCACCGCGGAGTCGGTGAAGAAGAACTTCGACTCCATTCTCGCGCTCGGTGCCGCGAAAACCCCGTTGGCCTCGAGTTATCTGTCCGGATATACCGGAACAACGGTGCTCGACCCGCTGACGGCCAAGGTGGATTTCAGCACACCGAACGCGCAGTTCCTGCAGGCCACATCGACATCGCAGCTCGGCCTGCAGGCCGATGCCACCGTCGCTCAGACCGTCGAAGAGCGTTGCCTGGGAACCAATATCGGCAGCGGCCCGTTCACCTACTCGGACTGGCAGCAGGATCGGTCGGTGTCGTTGGCCAAGCGCGCCGGTTACAACTGGAGCTCACCGGTATTCGCGCACACCGGCGAGGCATATCTCGACCGCATCGACTTCACGGTGATCCCCGAGTCGGGTGTGCGCACGGGATCGCTGTCGTCCGATCAGCTCGACGCGGTCAGTGACGCGCTGCCCCAGGACGCGCCACAGATCGAGGCGGTCGGCGGCCAGGTTCTCACCACGCCGAATCCGGGCATCACGTTCGGATTCCAGCCCAATGTGACTCGTGGAGTACTCACCGATCCGGCTGTGCGGCAGGCGATCATCCCGGCCATCAACCGTCAAGAACTTGTCGACACCGTCCTTGGTGACGACTTCAATGTCGCGACCAGTGCCCTGGCCGCGAATACCCCCGGGTACACGGACCTGTCGTCGGAGGTGACCTTCGACCAGGACAAGGCACGCTCGATTCTGGACCAGGCCGGGTGGGTCGAAGGTAGCGATGGAATCCGGGAGAAGGATGGCCAGAAGCTCTCCTTCACGCTCTCGTTCAGTGCTGTGTTCACCGGCAATCAGGCAATTCTCGAGTTGGTCCAGCAACAGCTGAAGGCCGTTGGGATCGACCTGCAGCTCGGGCTCCTCTCGAATGCGGAGTTCACCGCGCTGCAGGGCAGTGGAGACTACGACGCGTTGTACTACAACAGCACTCGCGCCGATGGCGACATCCTGCGAACGACCTTTGGACTCGAGAGCCGCAACCTGAATCGGCGTGGCCCGATCCCGGTGCTCGATGAGGCGCTCACCGAGCAGCTTGCGACGACGGACAAAGCGCAGCGCGACGTCCTGCTCGCCACCGCGCAGGAGCAGGTCATCTCGGACGGGCTCTGGATCCCCACGACCGAACTGTCACAGGTCATCGGTACCGCGTCGAACACGGAAGGCGTCAAGTTCGACGCGTCGGCAAGACTTGTGTTCTTCGATACCTGGATCTCCGGGAACTGATCGTGATCCGCTATATCGGACTGCGGGCCCTGCAGGCGGTCGGTGTCCTCTGGGCATCGTTCACCGTGGCCTTCCTGATTCTCTTCGCGCTACCATCCGATCCGGTCAGTATTGCGGTACAGGGGAATTCGGCGACACCGGTGGATCAGCAGGCCGTTGCGGATCTGCAGGCCCGATACGGACTCGACCAGTCGTTGTTGTCGCAGTACTGGACCTCGCTCACCCACGCGATCCGTGGCGACTTCGGTACCTCCATCTCGACCGGGCAGCCGGTCACCACCGCGATCGGTGACGCGCTGCCGAACACGCTGGCATTGGCGGTGAGCGCGCTGAGCCTGGCACTGCTCTTCGGTGGGCTGATCGCCTTCGCGACCACCTATACGCGGGCCCGGTGGTTGCGTACCGCGCTGCAGGCGTTGCCGCCGTTGGGCGTTGCGGTCCCGACGTTCTGGGTCGGGCTGATGTTGTTGCAGGTCTTCTCCTTCAACCTGCACATCTTCCCGGCGTTCGGGGACAGTGGGTTTTCAACGCTGGTGCTGCCGGCGATCACGCTGGCTCTGCCGACCGGTGCGGTGATCGCTCAGGTCCTTGCCTCGAGTATGGGTACCACGTGGCGGCAGCCGTTCGTGGAGACAGCACAGGCCAAGGGAGCGGGACGGTTTCGGGTCGTGACGCATCACGTCGTGCGGCTGGCCAGCATCCCGGCGCTGACCATCGCAGGCGTTTTGTTCGGCAATTTGGTCGCCAGCGCGGTGGTCGTGGAGACCGTCTTCTCCCGTGCCGGTGTCGGACGCCTGATGCAGACGTCGGTGATGGCCCAGGACATCCCGGTCGTGCTCGGCATCGTGGTCATGTCGACGGTGGCGTTCGTGTTGATCAATCTGATCGTCGACCTGCTGTATCCACTCATCGATCCGAGGATCGTCGAGACGTTCCGGAAGAAGACGCCGACCACCGATGTGGCGGCGTCCGACACAACCGAGAAGGAGGCCGCGCATGTCTGACCTCATACTCGCCGACAACGAGATCCGGGACCACGAGGCCGAGGTGGCGCGCCCGCCGGATCAGCCGCCCCCGCCCCGACGGTTCGGAGCCCGGACCATCCTGCAGCATTCGGTGCTGGCGTTGTCGGCCATCGTCTTGCTGTTGGTCATCGGGTTCGCACTGTTCCCCTCGGTCTTCGCCAGTGGCGATCCGTTGACCGGTGTTCCGGCAGACAAGTTCGAGGCACCGAGCGCCCAGCACTGGTTCGGCACCGACAACATCGGTCGTGACGTCTACACCCGGGTTGTCCACGGATCTGGACTGTCCTTGACCGCAACGCTCTTGGCGGTCGGGATCGCGCTGATCGTGGGCACGCTCATCGGTCTGCTCTCCGGTTCGATCGGCGGCATCATCGATGCGGTCCTGATGCGGGTGGTCGATGTGCTGCTGTCGATCCCGGCGCTGCTGCTCTCCTTGGCGCTGGTCACCGCGCTCGGCTTCGGGACGGTCAATGTCGCGATCGCGGTCGGGGTGGCGATGGTCGCCAGTTTTGCGCGCGTCACTCGGTCGGAGGTGTTGCGGGTTCGCCGCGCCACGTATGTCGAGGCGGCCTTTGCCTCCGGCGTCCGCTGGCCGACGGTGCTGCTGCGCCACATCCTGCGCAATTCATACGGGCCTGTGATCGCGCTGGCCGCAGTCGAATTCGGAATGGCGATCCTCGCGGTGTCCGCCCTGAGCTTCCTGGGATTCGGGGCGGCGCCACCGACTCCCGAGTGGGGGTCGCTCATCGCCGAAGGTCGCAACTATCTGGCCGTGGCGTGGTGGATGACCACCCTTCCCGGGTTTGTGATCATCGCGGTCGTGCTATCGGCCCACCGCGTCGGCCATCAACTTGATCGAGGCGGGTCCCGATGACCAATCCACCACCTGTACTGAGCATTTCAGGTTTACACGTTCAGTACGGATCCGACGCCGGCTACGCAGTCGACGGTGTCGATCTGGACGTCGCTGCCGGTGAGGTCGTCGCGATCGTCGGTGAATCCGGATCGGGCAAATCGACCACCGCACATGCCGTCATCGGGCTGCTGTCGGGAAGTGGGCGGATCACGGCCGGGTCGGTGTCCTTCAGGGGGAACCGGATCGACAACGCACCGGAAAGGGCACTGGAGAAGATCCGCGGCGCACACATCGGACTTGTGCCGCAGGACCCGACGACCTCGTTGAACCCGGTGACCCGGATCGGCGATCAGGTGGCCGAGGTATTACGCATCCATGGGCGCGCCGACCGGCGTCGGGCCAAGATCGAGGCGCTGCGCATTCTCACCGAGGCCGGCCTGGACAATCCCGAACTCCGGATGCGGCAGTATCCACAGGATCTCTCCGGTGGACAGCGCCAGCGGGTGCTGATCGGTATCGCCCTGGCCTGCGAGCCGGATCTGATCATCGCGGACGAACCGACCAGTGCGCTCGACGTCACGGTGCAGCGCCGCATCCTCGATCATCTCGATGAGCGCATCGCCGCGACTGGTGCGGCCGTGCTCCTGATCACCCATGACCTCGGTGTCGCCGCCGATCGAGCGGACCGCATCGTCGTCATGAGCGAGGGACGTATCGTCGAAACCGGTTCAGCGGAGCAGGTACTCACCGATCCTCAGCACGACTACACACGCAAACTTCTCGCCGCGGCGCCGAGCATGACCGCGGTGGCGCGGGTGGTGCCACGCAAACCTCGGGCAACAGATGCGGGCCCGGCGCTGCTGTCGGTCCGGAATCTGTCGAAGACCTTCCGCGTCGGACGCGGCAGCTCCCTGCTCGCCATCGATGACGTTTCGTTCGAAGTGCGCAGGGGCCAGACGTTTTCACTCGTGGGGGAGTCCGGGTCGGGTAAATCGACCACCGCCCGGATCGTGGCCCGCCTCGAGGCCGCGTCGGCTGGCACGGTCGGGTTCGAGGGTCATGAGATCTCGTCGGTGCGAGGCAAGGAGTTGCGGGCCCTGCGTCGCAGCGTGCAACTCGTCCACCAGAATCCGTACGCATCGTTGAATCCCAAGCTCACCATCGACAAGATAGTCGCCGAACCACTGCAGGCCTTCGGAATCGGGACGGCGAAGGATCGGCGCGAGAAGGTGCGCGAACTGCTCCACCAGGTTGCGTTGGGGGACACGTATTTGTCCCGGCATCCGGCGCAGCTGTCCGGCGGGCAGCGCCAACGGGTGGCGATCGCTCGCGCCCTGGCGCTCAATCCACAGTTGGTCGTCCTCGACGAGCCGGTGTCTGCACTCGACGTCTCGGTACAGGCGCAGATCTTGGACCTGCTGGCAGCGTTACAGAAGGAGCATTCGTTGAGCTACCTGTTCATCTCCCACGACCTTGCCGTGGTCCGGCAGATCAGCGACGGGGTCGCGGTGATGCGAAAGGGTCGGATCGTCGAAACCGGCCGCATCGCAGATGTTTTCGACCATCCGCAGCACGAGTACACCCAAGAACTCATCAATGCGATTCCGGGAAAGAAGGCCATCCGGGGAGAGAAGATCGCGCTGCGTTGACGTGGCAGCGAAACCCTGACCTAGCTGATGTTGACGCCGTATTCGCGGGCAATGCCGGCCAGACCCGATGCGTAGCCCTGCCCGATGGCGCGGAACTTCCACTCGCTGCCACGGCGGTAGATCTCGCCGAAGACCATCGCGGTTTCGGTGGAGGCGTCCTCACTGAGGTCGTAGCGGGCGAGTTCGCGGCCGTCGGCACGATCGACCACGCGGATGAAGGCGCCGTGCACCTGGCCGAAGCTCTGACCGTGCGTATCGGCATCGTGGATGGTCACCGGAAAGATGATCGAATCGACTTGCGGGTTGAGCGCCTTGAGGTCGACGTTGATCGCTTCGTCGTCACCCTCGCCCTCACCGGTGCGGTTGTCGCCGGTGTGCTCGATGGCGCCGTCGGGGGATCTGAGGTTGTTGTAGAAGACAAATTACGAATCGTCGAGAATCTTTTTGTTGCTGTCGATTCCGAGTGCGCTGGCGTCGAGGTCATAGTCGGCTCCGGTGGTGACACGGACGTCCCAACCGAGCCCAACGGTCACCGCCGTCAGGTTGGGGGCCTCTTTGCTCAGCGATACATTTCCACCCTTGGCCAGGCTCACCGACATGTTGATCCTCCGTATTTCGCAGTTGCGTCTTTCTCGTGATCAGTCGTGTCCAGCCTACCGATGGTCAGGGAACGAGATAGTTGCTGTCACGGGCGTCGGTGACGACCATGTGTCCGGGAGCGTGGCCGATCGCCAGATCCGGGCGCGATTCCATCACCGCTGCCTGGGGGGTGACACCGCACGCCCAGAACACCGGGATCTCGCCGGGGTGGATCTCGACGGCGTCGCCGAAGTCCGGTGCGGCGATGTCGGTGATCCCGAGCGCGCCGGGGTCGCCCACGTGGACCGGTGCGCCGTGGACCGAGGGATATCGCGAGGTCACCCGAACGGCAGTGGCGACATGCTCGGCCGGCATCGGTCGCATCGAGACCACCAGGGGGCCGGAGATGCTCCCGGCCGGCCGGCATCGTCGCGACGTCTTGTACATGGGCACGTTCTTGCCCTGCTCGATGTGACGCACCGGTACACCGGCCTCGATGAGGGCGGCCTCGAAGGTGAAGCTGCAGCCGATGAGGAACGACACCAGATCATCGCGCCACCACGGGGTGACATCGTTTGTCTCGTCGACCATTTCACCGCCACGGTAGACGCGGTACAGCGGCGCGTCGGTGCGGATGTCGCTGCGTTCGCCGAGGAGCGGGCCGGTCACTGCTCCGGCATCGATGACGTCGAGGACCGGGCACGACTTCGGGTTGCGCTGTGCGAACAGCAAGAAGTCGTAGGCGTCGGCGCGGGGCAGTGAGATGAGGTTGGCCTGCGTCCAGCCGGGAGCCCATCCGGCGGTCGGGGTGATCAGACCGTCTCGAAACATCGCGCGGGCCTGCTCCGGATTCAGCTTTGCTGGGTCGATCATCGTTGTCCCTCCTCGGGGCGTGCAGGTCGTGGCAGGGGGCGGGGTTTATCTGCTCCATCGCAATTTGATGTGCTGGCCGGGCCGTATCTGTGCGGCACGATCGACATCGTCGTCGACAACAACCGCGACCACGGGATACCCGCCGGTGACGGGATGATCGGCCAGGAAGATCACCGGTTCGCCGCTCGGTGGCACCTGGATGGCGCCGCGCACGATACCTTCGCTCGGTAGTTGCCTCCCGGGATCGCGATGTGTGAGCCCGGATGCCTTGCCGCTCAAACGCATCCCGACCCGATCGCTGCGGTCGGAGGCCTGCCAGCGGGTGTGGATCAGATCGTCGGCGTCGTCGACCCAGTTGTCTCGTGGACCGCGATGCAATCGGAGTTCGACCTCACCGGTTGTCGGCGTCGCCACCGCTGCGACATCGATCTCGGCCAGATCGCCGGGTCGGGGCCCGAGTTCGAGCACATCACCGACGGCCAGTGGGGCGGGACCGAGTCCGGACAGGGTGTCGGTGCTGCACGACCCCAGCGTTTCGGGAACGTCGAATCCGCCACGTGCGGCGAGGTAGGCGCGTAGTCCGGCGCGGGCCATGCCGAGGGTCACCACGTCGCCGGGAAGGACTCGAAACGGCGCGTTCATTCCGGCCGGATGTGCGCCCGATCCCTTGTCCACCAGGACATCCAGGTCGGCACCGGTGACCGCCAACCAGACATCCTGTTGTGCCCGTAGCGACAAACCGCCGAGGGTCACCTCCAGTGCGGCGGCGCCCTCCTGATTGCCAAGGAGACGGTTGCCCAACGCGTGGGCGTGCCGGTCGGCCGCACCCGATCTGCCGACGCCCAGTGCGGCGAAACCCGGTCGTCCCCGGTCCTGCACGGTGCTCAGTGGGCCGGTGGCCAGAACATCGAATGCCTTCATCGCCCGGCCTCCCGGAACTGCACCGAACACCCCGGGCGCAGGAGCGCGGGGGGTTCACGGGTGGCGTCCCACATGGTCAGGTCGGTGTGACCGAGCAGCTGCCAGCCGCCGGGTGATGTACGCGGATAGATGCCGCTGAACTCTCCGGCAAGCCCGACCGCGCCCGCCGGAACCCTGGTGCGCGGTTCGTCCCGGCGGGGGACCTCGAGCCGGGCATCTCCGCCGATCAGATAGGCGAAACCGGGAGCGAATCCGCCGAAGGCGACCTTCCACGGTTGGCCGGTGTGCGCTGCGACGACCTCGGTGGTCGACAACCCGGTGAGCCGACCGATCTCCTCGAGATCGGCGCCGTCGTAGATGACCGGTACTTCCACGACGAGTTCGCCGGCTGCGGCGTCGGACGTCGGGGTGCCTGCCGGCGCGGGGAACAGTGAGCCCACGGCGGTACGGATTGCGGGTAGCCGGGTGGGTGAGTCGGTGACAAGCAGAACCGTGCGCGCGCCGGGGATGATGTCGACGATGCCGGGCAGCGCTGCGTTGCCGAGGGCGGAGGTCCAGGTGATCGCCTCATCGGTGGTGTCCACCTCGACCATCAACGACCGATCGCCGTAGGCGAGTAGGTTCATGTGAACGCTTTCACCTCGACACCTTCGGCTGCCAGCAGCTCACGGACCGCCACTGCCATCTGTGCTGCAGCAGGTGAATCTCCGTGTACGCAGATCGAGTCCACGTCGATGGCGACATCTGTCCCGTCGACGGATTCGACCACCGAGTCGGTCACCATGCGCAACACCCGGGCGGCCACGGCAGCCGGATCGTCGAGCATCGCTCCTGGCTCGCTGCGCGGCACCAACGTTCCGGCCGCGGTGTATCCGCGATCGGCGAACGCCTCCCGCACGACGCGCAGGCCGCGTTCCTCACCGAGGGTCAGGAGCCGGGAACCGGGAAGGCCGAGCAAGGCGAGATCAGGGTCGAGTGCCGCGATCGCATCGACCAGTGCCAGCGCGTGTTCTTCATGGTGAACGGCTGTGTTGTACAGCGCTCCATGGGGTTTGACGTAGGTGACGCGTCCGCCGACGGCAGCGGCCAGCGCTTGCAGGCCGCCGATCTGGTAGACGATGTCGTCGGTCAGTTCGGTGCGGGTGGCGTCGACGAATCGACGGCCGAAACCGGCGAGGTCGCGGTAGGCGACCTGCGCCCCGATCCGGACCCCCCGGTCGACGGACCATCCCGCGGTACGCGAGATGGTGCTCGGATCGCCGGCGTGGAAGCCGCAGGCGATGTTGGCGCTGGTGACCACATCGAGCATGGCCTCGTCGTCACCGAGGTCCCAACGACCGAACGATTCACCGATGTCGCTGTTGAGGTCGATGGTCATCGCAGGTCTCCCAAGGTCGTCGTCATCACAGGTCTCCCAAGGTCGTCAGCGACTCGTAGCCGAGGTAGAGCGTGATCAACCAGGCGATCACTCCGATGGACAGAAGCCATGTCGGGTAGCGGTATCCACCGAGCAGGTCACGTCGGCGCCAGGCGACCCACAAGATGATTGTGAACCCGAGCGGCAGGATGATGCCGTTGAACGCACCGGCAAAGATCAGGAGTTTGACCGGTGTGGTCTCGATCAGCAGGTAGATGACGGTGGAGATCGCGATGAATCCGACCGTCAGCTGGTTCCGGGTGCGCGCGGTGGTGTCGCTCTTCGTCAGGAAGGAGACAGAGGTGTACGCGGCCCCGATGACCGAGGTGATGCTGGCCGCCCACAGGATCACACCGAAGACGTGTAACCCGATGTCGCCGAGTGCGGATTCGAAGGCCGATGCGGT
Source organism: Williamsia sp. Y712 (assembly GCF_059445525.1). Taxonomy (NCBI): domain Bacteria; kingdom Bacillati; phylum Actinomycetota; class Actinomycetes; order Mycobacteriales; family Nocardiaceae; genus Williamsia; species Williamsia sp. Y712. The sequence continues at coordinate 752,181 of NZ_JCAIUN010000004.1, read as the reverse complement.
CGGATTGCCCTCTGCGAGTTGGACTCCGCCTGCGGTCACGCCCAGGATGGCGAGGAAGAGCAAGACGCGCATGATGCCGGTGACGATGACGCCCATGATCGACGTGCGACTGATCTCGCGGATGTGCCCCGGTCCGGTCAAACCCGAATCGAGTAGTCGGTGCGCGCCTGCATAGGTGATGTAACCGCCGACTGTTCCGCCGATGATGGTGGTGATGACCAGGAAGTCGATCTCCTCGGGAATCACCATGTTGCGCAGGGCGTCTCCGGCCGGTGGTCCGGACACGACCGCGACGTAGCCGGTCATCAGGATCATTGCCGCACCGAGCACGACGACGATCCGATCCAGGGCCACGCCTGCCCGCTTGCTGAGGAAGATGGCGATGGCGATCACCGCCGAGACGGCGCCGCCGATCTTGGGTTCGAGTCCGAACATCGAGTCGGTACCCAGACCGGTACCGCCGATGTTGCCGATGTTGAACACCAGGCCGCCGAGGACGACCAGGCCGGCCAGGACCCAGCCGGCACCGGGAACGACATCGTTGGCCAGTTCATGGGCACGTTTCCCGGCGACCCCGATGACCCGCCAGACGTTCAGCTGAACTGCGATGTCGATGAGAATCGAGACCAGGATGGCGAACGCGAACGCGGCACCGAGTTGCACGGTGAACTTGGTGGTCTGGGTGATGAAGCCCGGCCCGATGGCGCTGGTGGCCATCAGGAACATTGCGCCGAGCAGCGCGGCGCGCCCGCCCTTGGCGTCGACCGCCTTCTCAGTGCTGTTCTGGGTGGTGGCAGGCGTGTCTGCCATGGAACTCTCCTCGGTTTGGCGGACCCCGACGGGCTTGGGGGTGTCCTCAGCGTCGTATTCAAATGTTTCGAGAATGTTTCCTCAGCGCTAAGGATTGTTCAACAATCCCGCAATCCTACGTTCTCGTAGACTCCTGATGTGGAAAACGAGTCTGGATTGGACGACGTGCTCGGTGTGCTGGTTGCTGCCCGCGGGGAGGTGGTCCGCACTTCGTCCGCCGAGCGGGCCGCAGCGGTCTTGCGTACCCAGGTCGACGAAGGTCGCCTGAGGTCAGGGAACCGACTACCGGAAGAGTCGATCGCCCGGGCGCTCGGGATCTCGCGCAATACCCTCCGCGAGGCGCTCAGCCAGCTGGTTTCCGAACGGATACTCGAGCGGGTCCCCAATCGTGGCGTTCTCATCCGGACGCCGGGCGCTGACGACGTGCGGGATGTCTACCGTGCGCGCCGGGTCATCGAGTCGGGTGCGATCCGAGTGGGTCGCGGAGCGCCGCCCTACCTGGCCGCGATGGCTGCGGCAGTGGACGAGGGGCGGGTCGCGATCGCCGCGGGTGACGGCGATGCGGTGGCGACGGCGAACCAGCACTTCCATCGCGCTGTGGTGGCTCAAGCGCAGAGCAACCGCCTCGACGTGGAGATGAACCTGCTGCTGGCGGAAATGCGGTTGGTGTTCTTCCGAAGCGCGTCGGCGCGTGATTTCCACACCCGTTACGTCGAACGGAACGCCGAAATCGTGGATCTGATGGCGGTCGGCGCCGTCGAGGAGTCGGCTGCGGCGATGGACCGCTATCTGTTCGATGCCGAAGCGCATCTGCTGACGCAGTTCGACTGAACTGTCGGGTCAGTCGCTCGTCGTGGTGTCCCAGCGGGCGACGACGCGATAGCCGCGGCCCAGGGCGCCGACTCCCACATCGAGTGTGCCCCGACTGGATTCGACCCGTTCGGTCATCCCGATGATGCCGAGTCCGGTACCCGGCTGCGGTGCAACAGTTTTCGTGCTGCCGGGTCTGCCTCCGTCGTCGAACACGCTCACCTCGAGCCGATGGGGCGGATGCGCCGTCACCGAGACCTCGACCACCGGCGATGCACCCGCGTGGCGGCGCACGTTGCTCAGTGATTCCTGGACAACGCGATACGCCGCGACTCCCATCGCCGATGGCACCGCAGCGGTGTCGCCTTCGGTTTCGTAGTTCACCGCCAAGCCGTCTGCACGGGCGCGGTCGATCAGGCCGTCGACCTGTCCGAGTGTCGGTGCCGGCGCCAGTGGCGCGGATTGGTCGCGGTCCCGCAAGGCTTCGAGCATGGTGCCGAGCTCATCGAGTACTTCACTGCTGGCCGCCCGGATCGCCTCGAGGGCCGGTTTCGCCTGTTGCGGTTGCTTGTCGAGTAGATGCGCCGCGACACCGGCCTGCACATTGATGGTGGCCAGCGCGTGGGCGACCGAATCGTGCAGGTCTCGCGCGATGTTCAGGCGCTCATCGGTCATCGCCTGCCTGCGGCGCAACTCATCGCGTTCCCGCTGTGCCGCAGCCCGTTCGGTACGCGCGCAGAGCACGATGCCCGCCAGTGCCAGCGTGAAAGCCCACGCCGGACCGGCGATTCCGATGGTCCCGAGCGTTCCGGCACCGATCCATCGTCCGGCGATCACCGCAACCGACATGACGGCGGCACCCACGAGTGCGGTCGTGCGCGGCGCCCGGTACCCGGCCAGGGCCATGGACAGCGGGCCGACCAAAAGTGCTGGGCCACCCGGGTATCCCCGAGCGAGGTAGACAAAGACCACACCGGCGGCGAGAGCGATCATCACCTGTGGATATCGGCGGGACAGGGCCAGCGACAGAGCGCCGATGATCCCGAGTGTGATCGCAAGACCGTCGATCGGCCGTCCGTCCGTACCGGTGTGTCCGACGGAGCTGCCGACGATGACCAGGATGATCACCACCAGCGCAAGTGCCAGATCGGACCCCCGCACCCCGAACTCGCGCACCCCGAACTCGCGCATTCCGAGTTCGCGCACACGATTCGACCATCTGACGTCCACCTGGCCGATCGTAGAGTCGTTCGGTACGGCTCACGTCGGTTCACCGTTGAGATCGCATAGGGCGGTGCGATGCGTCGAGTGGATTCTGTACGTCAGGTGTGGAGATCTGCTTCGAATGCGGTCACCGCGATCGGTGGATGGTTACGCTCGGGGCAGGCAACGAGCACCCACCGAGCAGGCGGCAGGCGGAACCGGGGTTACATGATTCGGGTGGCACTGGCTGATGATCAGCTCCTGGTACGGACCGGCTTTCGCGCGTTGCTCGACGCCGAGGACGACATCGAGGTGGTCGGGGAGGCCGCCGACGGAGATGAAGCGGTCGCGGTGTGCATCGACGTGCGACCCGACGTCATCATCATGGACATCCGGATGCCGGGTTGCGACGGACTCGAGGCGACCCGCCAGATCACCGCCCGCGACGACCTCGCCGACGTGAAGGTTCTGATCCTGACCACCTTCGAAATCGACGAGTACGTGTTCGAGGCGCTGCGTGCCGGTGCCAGCGGTTTTTTGGTCAAACACACCCACCCGGCCGAATTGATTCAGGCGGTGCACGTCATTGCCGCAGGCCAGGCGCTGTTGTCGCCGGGGGTGACACGACGGCTGATCACCGTGTTCGCCCAGGAACCCGCCGTGGCGTCTGCCGCTGTTGCGCCCGATGCCGTCGTCGATCTGCTCACCACGCGCGAACTCGAGGTGGTCCGACTGGTGGCGGCCGGGTTGTCCAACGATGAGATCGCCGCCCAATGGTTCGTCAGCAATGCGACGGTCCGCACCCACGTGAGCCGGGCCATGACCAAACTCCAGGCCCGTGACCGGGCGCAGATGGTGGTGTTCGCCTACCGGCACGGGTTGGTCCGTATCTGAGCATGGCGGGCACTGCACACCTGACGTAGTGCCGATGTCCACATCAGGCCGACGACTTCGGGTGCAGGCAACGGCATCGTTGTCCGTATGGAATCAACAACAGTCATCCAGGATGGACCGTCAGTACTGGAGTCGCCGAATCCAACTGCGCACGTAGCAGTTTCGGTACAGGGGCTCACGAAAAGATATCGAACGCGAACCGCTGTCGACAATGTGTCCTTCACGGTGCCTGCCGGGTCGGTCACGGGTCTGATCGGGCCGAACGGCGCCGGAAAGACCACTGTGATGGCGATGTTGCTCGGCCTCGTCAAACCCAGCGATGGTGACGGAACCGTTCTTGACGCGCCGATTCATCGACGCGCGCAGTATCTTCCGCGCGTCGGCGCGCTCATCGAGTCGCCGGCATTTCACCCCGCTGTATCTGCTCGGGACAATCTGAGGTCGCTGGCGGTGTTGTCCGGACAGGCCACCGATGGGGTCGATGGGCTACTCGACCTGGTGGGCCTGGGGGATCGGGGCAAGGACCGCTTCGGTAGCTATTCACTCGGGATGAAGCAGCGCCTCGGAATTGCAGCTGCTCTGCTCGGCGATCCCGAGCTGGTGATACTCGACGAGCCGACCAACGGCCTGGATCCCCAAGGCATGCAAGAGGTCCGTCACCTCATCGGACGCATCTCCGCGCAAGGGCGCACAGTTGTCGTTTCATCGCATCTGCTCGCCGAACTAGAACAGGTCTGTGACTGGTTGGTGGTCCTGGACCACGGTGGAGTCGTCCACGCCGGAACGCCGCAGTCGCTGGGTGCCACGGCCGACGCACTGGTTCTGGCACCCGACGACGAGTCCCGGTTCGACGACCTCGAGGCCATCGCACAGGCGACGGGTCTGGAGATCAGCCGTGACGGGACAGGCCTGATCATCGCCCTCGCCGACGACGTCGATGCCCGACAGTTGGCCGCGGAGATCAACGTCCGGGCCCACGCCGCGGGAATTGTCCTGGCCGAATTACACCACCGGCGTGCCGATCTCGAGGCCCGCTATCTCAATTTGATTGACACGTCCTCGATCTGACATCTGAAGAGAATCTCCTGAAAGGCATTGCGATGAATCTTCTGAATTCTTTTCGGTCCGAATGGATCTTGCTGAACCGGCCCCGTCTGTGGGCGGGCCTGGGCATCACCACCGTGGTGTTCAGCGTGCTGGCCACCTGGTTGCTGATCGAGGCTGCCAAACCCTTCGGACGCAGCGGCGACGGGCCAAGCGTGTCCCTCGAAGCGCTGGTCGGCTCGGGCGGTGCCACCGCTGCGGTGATCGCATCGATGAGCGTCGCCACCGTGCTGGTGGTCGCGGCATTCGCGGCCGCGATGGGTAATGAGATCAGCCGGGGCACATTGCGGGCCGCGCTGACCCGCCAGCCGAGCCGGTTGTCACTGGTCACCGGAAAGTTGGTGGCACGAATCAGTCTGGCCGCGGTGTTGATGGCGGTGGCATTGATCGTCGGAGCGCTGACCGCGGCGGTGGTGGCACCGTCGGTGGACGTCGACACCGCGGGCTGGTTCGGGGCGGATGCGCTCGGCAGTGCGTTGGCAGATTACGGCCGGCTGCTGGTGTTCGTGGCGATGTACGCCCTGATCGGCACAACGGTTGCGGTACTGGTGAAGTCGACACCCATCGCACTCGGGGTCTGCCTGCTGTGGTTCGGACCCGTCGAAAACGTCCTCGCGGAGAATCGCGAGTGGGCCGAGCGCTGGTTCCCCGGGTTGGTCATGCGGTCGTTGGTGCAGCCGGAGCGGCCAGGTGCGTTGTCCCAGGCGCAGACTCTGACAACGCTGGCGATCTATGCTGCGGCGTGTGTGGGCGTGATCGGCTTGACGATGTCGCGCCGGGACATCACGGCGGGGTAAGAAACGTTGTGGCGGTGGCTATTTCCGGGCGAGTTCGATCAACTTCTCGACGGTGCGCAGATTGCGTCCGGTTCCTTGGACACCCAAGCCCTTTGCGATGACCGGGGCGGTGAGTTTGGACGTCCCAGCTCCCGCGTCGTAGCGGATGTGGAGGTTGTCGCCGATGACCTCGAACACGTCGTCGCCGAAATCGCGATTGTGGAATGTTGCGACCGCGGCTGGTTCCGGAACCGCGGTGAGGCAGTAGACGTACGAGTACTTCGGCTCGACGACATCGAACGGATGCCCGGCCAACGCGGCGGCGAGATCGTCGGCCGACCTGCTGATGACTTCGCGGAAGTAGCCGTAGCGGTTGGTGATTGCCACTTCGAGCGCGCGGTCGAAGGCGGCGGGATCGTCGGGCGGTGTGCACAGCAGATTTCCGGAGGCGATGTAGGTCGAGATGTCGGTGGCGCCCAGGTCGGCTGCCATCTCTCGGAGTTCGGCCATCGGCAGCTTGGCGCCACCGACGTTTACCGCGCGAATGAGAACCACCCGTTGTGCCATGCCGTCGATTGAACACCACTGACGCCGGTCGGGGCCCGACCTCTACGATCGCGTGTATGGCTGATACAGACGAAGTGGTCGAGCAAATCCTTTCCACATACAAGACCATTACCGTTGTTGGTGCCAGTGCGTCCCCGGAGAAGCCCGCGCACAAGGTACCGGTGAACATGCAGAAGCACGGATGGCGCATCATCCCGGTGAACCCCAAGGCAGACGAGCTGTTCGGTGAGAAGGTCTACCGAACCTTGGCCGATATTCCCGAGCAGGTGGGTCTGGTCGACGTGTTCCGCCCATCGGAGGACACCCCGGAGATCGCCCGCCAGGCGGTGGCCGCCGGCGCCACGGCACTGTGGCTGCAACTGGGGATCGTGTCGGCGGAGGCTCGAGAGATCGCCGAGGAAGCCGGCCTGCTCTACGTCGAGAACCGCTGCCTGATCATCGAGCGGCGTCGAGTGGGGCTGGACGCACCGAAGTAGGCCGCGTGGTGTTCCGGAGGCCTGAGAGGACGGTCGCCACGAGGTTTCGTGCGTAGTCGTCGCTCGGGGGTTCCCCACGGAGCAACCACTGTTGGGCCAGCGGGGCGAACAGCAGATCGACGGCCACGTCGAGGTCGAGGGTCATCGGCAGCTGACCGGCGCGCTGCGCCGAACGTAGGCGCTCCCTCTTCAGTTCACCCATGGGTTGATCAAGCCTGCTCTCGTATTCCTTCGCGAGTTCCGGATCTTCGAGTACTGCCACGGTCAGCGCTCGTAAGGGTGCGGCGAATGTTGGACTTCGCAACTCTGCGGCGGTTGCCTGCAGCACCATCACGAGGTCCGCTTCGAGATCCCCGGTGTCGGGGAGGGCAGCCGGGTTTTCGGTATCGCCCTGGGTGCGCGCCAGATATGCGTCGAGGAGTACTGCTCCCTTTGACGGCCACCATCGATAGATCGTCTGCTTCCCGACCCCGGCTCGCGTGGCGATCGCTTCGATGGTGAGCTTCGCGTAACCCAACTCGGTGACGAGGTCGAACGCAGCTTCGAGGATCGCCTTGCGGGATGCCGGGTTGCGCCGGGTCGCATGGGATCGGAGGCGCTCGGACGAGGTCATGCCGCGACGATATCTGGTTAAGACGAGACGGTCCGTCTTGACACGGCAGGTGGATCAAGGCATTGTCATCGGAACGAGACGAGACGCACCGTCTTGCCTACGGAGAGGATTCTGCCATGACATCCACGCCGACCACCGGGGGACACTCGGCCGATCCACCCCGCGCCGCGCGCACCTGGCTCATCACCGGTGCCGGTCGCGGACTGGGCAGGGAGTTCGCCGCGGCGGCGCTTGCCGGGGGCGACAACGTCGTGGCTCTGTCGCGCTCGATCGAGACCGCGGATCTCCCACACGCCCCCGAGCGCATCCTGCGCATCGCAGCCGACGTGACGGATCGGGCGTCAGTGTTCACGGCTTTCGAGCGGGCGGTCGAACAGTTCGGGCGGCTCGACATCGTCGTGAACAACGCAGGCACGATGGCCTACGGATTCGTCGAGGAGTTCGTCGAGGACGAGGTTCGGGCACAGTTCGACACGAACTTTTTTGGTGCCCTGTGGGTGAGTCAGGCTGCGATGTCAGTCTTCCGCACGCAACGAGCAGGGCATCTGGTGCAGATCTCGAGCATCGGTGGCGTGATGAGCGGTCCGGGCAGCGGGGTCTACAGTGCGAGCAAGTTTGCCCTTGAAGGACTCAGTGAGGCGCTGGCCGCCGAGGCTGCGCACTTCGGAGTTGACGTCACGATCATCGAACCCGGCGGTTACTGGACCGAGCTCTACAACGCGATGAGCATGTCGACCCCGATGCCGGAGTACGCGGCATTGCGGACCGAGTTGGAGATGCAGAGTGCGGGCAGCAGTATCGACAGTGACCCGCGGCGCGCTGCCGACGCACTCATCGCGGTGGTTGATTCTCCCCGACCGCCGCGGCGCATCATCTTCGGCAGCGCAGTACTCGACGCGGCCGTGGCTGCAGCGCAGGAGAAGGTCGACACGTGGCGGCAGTGGGAAGCAGTGAGTCGCGCGGCGGAGGATGCGATACCGGTACCCCCCGGCTGAACAGTCTCGCCGAAGGCAGCAGACTCACTCGGCCCGACCGCAGGGTCATCGGGCAGTCAGGGGAAGGTGACTACCCTGTCACCGGTGAACACTTTGACCCGCACCGACGGACCCGGGGCGGTTCGGCTTGCTGTGCGAACCTCCGGTCCGCTGACCGGCAAACCGGTGTTGCTGGTCCACGGAATGGGCGGCGATCACCAGACGTGGCGAGCGCTGGCCCGGGAGCTTCGCGCGGATGGCCGCACGGTCATCACGTATGACCAGCGCGGGCACGGCCGCAGCTCGCGATCGACGTCGTATCTGCTCGATGACTTCCGTGATGATCTGAGCTTTGTGCTCGACGGACTCGGCGTCGACGAAATCGACGTGATCGGCCATTCCCTCGGTGGCCAGACCGCGATTCGGCTCGCGGCCCTCGACCCGGCGCGTATCGGCAAGCTGGTGCTCGAGGAGATCCCGCCGATGCCGCGTGATCAGGCCGACGTCGACGAGCACATCGTGCCCTTCAGCGGTATCGCCGACCGGCTGCGTGGGCTGTGGTCGACAGTTCGTTATCCGAGCCCGGTGCTGCGGTTCGATCACCGGATGTCGGACATCGTGGCCCGCCAGTTCGAGGCGGTCGACACCGATTGGTGGGAGTCGTTGTCGCAGCTCAAATTCCCGACGTTGGTGGTCTCAGGTGGTCAGCGCAGTTTCCTGCCGCCGCGGCACCTGGTGAGTCTGGCCGAGGCGTTGCCCGACGGGCGTTTCGGTCAGATCGATGCCGGTCACAGTGTGCACCGCGACCGGACCGCCGAGTTCAATCGGTTGGTGACGGACTTCTTGCGGGGCTAGACGTCCGTAGAACAGCGCCGCCTACGAATAACGCACGATTCGCGACAACTTCTTCGCGTCGGTGAGCATGCTCTCGATGATCGCGCCGGAGACCGCGTCGAACTCCTGCGCCGCCTGATCCAGGCGCTCTGATCCCAGCTCGTCTTCGGCTGCAACAAGATACTCGTCGGAATCGTCTTCGGTGCCGACGTTGATGACCCATTCCAGTTTGGCGAGTTGACGATCCACCTGTTCGATGCCGGCGCGGTAACGGGCGAACGCCCGCAACCGCTGGACCAGTAGGCCGAGCCGTTCGTCGTGGACCTGGGCCCGGCCGACGTGGATTGCGATGATGTCGGGGTCATCGCCGAGGTCGCCGTCAGGAAGGGGCCCGAGTTTGTCGACAGAATCGCGGAGCCGTGCGCAGCTGCGGCTGACCTCGGCGACTTCGGCGTCGAGGTCGACTCGGATCATCTTGTCGTCGAATATGTCGTGGCGCCACGAAGCACTCAGTTCGATCGCGGTTGCGGTCGAGCACGCAAAGTAGGCCAGTTTGCCGATCGGATGTGAGCGCATCTCATCGATCGTCGTCTGGTCGTCATGCGACAGATGCGGCTGGCGCAGTTGCCGCCGCAGCAGGCGCGGATAGTGCTCCTCATCGCTGCGGCCTGCCCAGTCGTCGGCCATACCCGCGTCTCGGTCCAGCAGGTTGGTGAGGTCGATGCGGCCGGGGTCACCGCGCCAGGTGTCAACCGCGATGAACGCGAAACGGATGCAGGTCGCGTTGCCTGGCCGCGGGCCGCCCAGGTGATTGATCCAGTAGGGCGTAGTGGTGCTCTTCGCCAGCCCGGTCAGCCCGGTCAGCCCTTCACCGGGTACCGGCCTGGGCTGCGGCGCGGGGTCGTCGGGCTTGGATGAGGGCGACGTCGAGGATCCGGTGTCGGCGCGGGGGAGCGCCGCCCTCCGGAACTTGTCGGACCAATCGATCGACCTGATCCACTCGGTGCCGACGAAGGCCAGCGCGGTCATGGCAAACAACACCACAAAACCGACGATCGCCGAGACGTACACCATCTGCACCATTATCCCCGATCCGGGAGACCGCGTGCCGGGAGTCGGGACGACATGGCCGACAGAGTCGGGACGATATGGCCGACAGAGTCGGGACGACCGGGGCGATGGGCCCCTCACACCGTTGTCTGGTCGACGCCCGTCTTGTTTCCGCGCGAACCGATGATCGTCGCGGCCAGCGGCAGTAGGAGGACCGTGAGCGCGCCCGCCGTCACCAGGACCGATGCGTTGCCGTCCGACATGTGCCCGGCGGACACCGCAACACCTGTGACCGCGACGATGATCGGCAATCCGGTCGCCGAGTAGAGCGCTATCTGCGCCCGCTCACCGGTGGACAGCGGCGGCTCGTTGCCCGAGTTGCCGCGGTCCCATCGGGTGGAGATGAACACCGGGAATCCGCGGACGATCAGGATCATCAGGATGAAAGCGACAAGGAGTCCGGGCTTGCTTGCCACGGCCGAGACGTCGATCGTCATGCCCGAGGTGATGAAGAAGATGGGGATCAGCAGTCCGAAAGCGATCCCGTCGAGCTTGTGTTCGAAGATCTCGTCGCCGTCGGGAAGGATGCGTCGCAGGATGAAACCGGCGGCGAATGCGCCGAGGATGGTGTCCAGGTCGAATGCGTAGGCCAGTGCCATCAACCCGACCAACAACAACATGGTGATCCGGACGGTGGTCTGCGCGGTGGTGTGCGAACCCGCTGAGATCAGGTTCGTCAGCCAGCGTTGGCGCTGTAGCAACTTCTCGGTCAGGAGCCATACCGTCACTGCGGCAATTGCGAAGACCGCGAGCACGATTGCCGATTTCAATGATCCGCGTGCGCCCAGCAGTACCGCCATCGCGATCACCGGACCGAGTTCACCGAACGCGCCGTGGTTCAGGACCGTCTGGCCCAGTCGTTTGTTCAACATCCCGGTGTCGCGCAGGATCGGCAGCAACGTGCCAAGGGCGGTGGAGCACATGGCAATCGCCACCGCACTCTCGGCGGTGACCAGGGTGGTCATGCCGATGCCGAACGTGATCGCGAAGGCGAATGCCAGGCAGCAGATCCACGTGTAGAGCGCTCGGCGTCCTTCCCGGCCTGCCACCTCGGAGGTCTTGATCTCATAGCCGGCGAGCAGGAACAGCAGTCCGAGACCGAGTTCGCGGAGCAAATCGATCGCTGACCCGTCGGTGGCGAAATCGAGGGCGTGAGGGCCGATCAGGATGCCGCCCACCAGCAGGATGACGACTTCGGGGATCCGTTTTCCGGGTATGAGACCGGCGATCAACGGGGCCAGGACCGCGATCAGCAGAATCCAGAACAGCGACGTGGCCACCGTTGCCGTCACGTCAGTTCCCGTCCCCGGTCGGTGGTCAGTGACTCGGCCGCGGCTCTGATCTCGGCGGGAATGGCAACCGGCACACGATCGTCGCGGTCGACGTAGACGTGCACGAAGCGGCCGGTGGCAGCGGGTGTGAGACTGCCGTCGGCCTGCTCGGCGAAGATGGCCAGCGCGTAGACCACGCTGCGGTTGCCGAGTCGCTCGATCGAGATCCCGACCCGGAGCAGATCCGGAAAGGTGAGCTCGCTCAGGAACTTGCACGATGTCTCGGCGACGATCCCGATGGCGGGCAGCAGCCGAATGTCGGTGCCCGTGGCCGACATCAGCCACGCGTTCACCGCGGTGTCGAAGTAGGAGTAGTACGTGACGTTGTTGACGTGGCCGTAGTGGTCGTTGTCGTCCCAGCGGGTCGGTATCGGCCAGAGCACGGGATAGTCCTCGGGAACGGGGGTTCCGGATGTGGTCACTGTCCAGCCTCTCTCGCGGCGAATGCCTCGTTGCAGACTACGAGGTGCATAGTGGTGGGGTGCATGGTGGTTCGGGCATCGCCGGGTGAGAAAGGGTTGACGTGAAGATCTGGGGCGCGGTCCTCGAGGAGATCGGTCGGCCTCGGCCGTATGCGGAATCGACTCCGATCGTCATCCGTGAGCTCGATCTGGAACCACCGGGCCCTACCGAACTGCTGGTGCAGATCGAGGCGGCAGGTATCTGCCATTCGGACCTGAGTGTGGTGGACGGTAATCGCGTCAGACCCGTTCCGATGCTCCTCGGGCACGAGGCGGCAGGGATCGTTCGTGAGGTCGGGCCTGCCGTCACCGGATTCGCGGTCGGGCAACGAGTCGTCATGTCTTTTTTGCCGCGCTGTGAGGACTGCGAGGGTTGCGCGGCCGGCGGCCGATTACCTTGCAGGCCCGGCAGTGCCGCGAACAATGCCGGTGAACTCCTCGCCGGTGGCCGGCGCGTGACCGATCAGGGTGCGCTGGTGCATCACCATCTCGGGGTCTCCGGGTTTGCCGACCACGCCGTCGTGGACGCAGCGTCGGCTGTTGTTGTGGGAAACGATGTTCCGCCGGATGTCGCGGCTGTCCTGGGCTGCGCGGTCCTGACGGGCGGCGGTGCGGTCCTGAATGCGGCGAACCCCACCATGCGCGACTCGATCATGATCGTCGGGCTCGGTGGGGTCGGGATGGCGGCACTCATCACCGCTGTGGCGCAGCGTGTTTCACGGATTGTCGCAGTGGACATGGTGGACGAGAAACTGGAACACGCACGCCGGCTCGGCGCGCACGAAACCTATACGCCACAGGCGATCGCCGAGCAGGAGATCAAGGCGACGTATGTCATCGAATGTGCGGGGAGCGCAAGGGCTTTCGAGACCGCGTTCGCGGCAACGGCAGCCGGTGGGACCACGGTGACCGTGGGTCTGCCCGCACCCGACGCCATGGCAAACATTTCGCCGCTGACGATCACCGCCGAAGCTCGGACGGTGGTCGGCAGCTATCTGGGCTCGGCCGTGCCTCGTCGGGACATCCCCAGGTACGCGCAGATGTGGCGCGATGGACTACTGCCGGTCGAAGAGCTGATCTCATCACGAATATCCTTGTCGGACATCAACTCGGCGATGGATCAGCTTGCCGACGGCAAGGCCATCCGTCAGGTCATCACCTTCGACTGACGGGGGATCTCACCGGCGCCGGAACAATTCGGCCGGTCGACCGGTATCTGCTGACGACCGCTGCCCGGTGCCCTCGAGTTGTCCGATGAACCGGCGGCGGAAGGTGTCCTTGGGGAAGGCCTCGGAGAAGATCGTCTCGTACAGTCGGCGTAGCTCCAGCAGGGTGAACTGATCGGGCAAGAGGTTGTCCGGGTCGGGTAGCGGCCAATAGCGTTGGCGCAGATCGGCAACCGCCTGGGCGACCATGTCGCCGTGATCGAAGGCCAACGTTTCGTCGGCCACGCCGTCGGTGACCGTGACCAGATCGACGGTCTCGGGCAATCGATCGTGGGCGATGGCAGCGCTGTGCGCCATGGACAGAACCCATCCGCGATCGTCGCGGTCCGGGTCGTCGTACATCCCGAGCTGGTGGAACTCGAGGTCAATGAGGCGGGCTTTGGTTCGCAGAGCCCGTCCGGCAGCATCTCGCAGCGTCTCGCCCGGGTGTAGGAATGTGCCCGGTAGCGACGGTCCACGGTCGGAGTCGACGGTCACCACACAGAGCTGATCATCCCGCACGGTCAGAACCGCCACATCAACCGCCACCGATGGCCGTGTGTAGTCGTCAAGGGTCTTGCCCTCAGAATCTCGCCACACCATGCCTTGCACATTAGCTCATTCGTGCGCTAATCTTTAGCTCAATATTGATCTAACTGAGGGCGAGGATCTGATGACGCTGATCGAACAACACTTGACCGAAGTGCAGAGGGATCGCTGCGCCGGAGTACTCGCCGGGACCGCGGCTGGTGACGCTCTGGGTGCCGGCTACGAATTCACCTATCCCACAGCGGATACGCCGATATTCATGAAGGGCGGTGGGACGTTCAACTGGGCCCCGGGGGAGTGGACGGACGACACGTCCATGGCGCTCTGTGTAGTGGAAGGGCTTTCGCTCGGGCGGGCCGACCTTGACGCCATCGCTGCCGGATTCATGCGATGGTATCGATCGAATCCGCCGGACATCGGCAATCAGACGCGCACAGTCCTGTCGGCTCGCGCCACCAATGCCGCCGAGATGGCCGCCGCGGCCGCGACGTTGTCCGGGCGTACCGGCGGTAACGGGTCGCTGATGCGGACCGCGCCGGTGGCACTGGCATTCCTCGACGACCTCGAGGCCTGTATCGAAGCCGCCGGCGCCATCAGTGACCTCACGCATTGCGATGTACGTGCCCGCGAGGCGTGTCAGATGTGGAGTGCAGGCATCCATCACGCGGTGCTGACCGGTTCGACCGGTGGCGTGCGCAAATTCTTGGACAATGCTCCGGCATCGACCAGCGACTACTGGGCGCCACTGCTCGACATTGCCGAAACCGGCTCGCCCGCAGACTTTCCCAACAACGGATGGGTCGTCCACGCCCTACAGACGGCCTGGTGGGCGATCAACAGGTCCGGCGGTGATCTGCCGCAGACACTCGAATTGTGTGTTCGGGCCGGCCATGACACCGACACGACCGCCGCGATAGCGGGCGGGTTGGTCGGCGCCTGCCGCGGAATCTCCTCGATCCCCGCCGATTGGCTCGAGGGCCTACATGGGTACCCGGGAGCAAGGGCCGCAGATCTGTGCGCACTCACCGACAAGATCCTCGACACGAACTCGCAGGAGGCAACATCATGACAGTCATCGACGTCACCCAGGGTGACATCACCAAGGTTCGCGCAGACGCCATCGTCAACGCCGCGAATTCCTCGCTGCTCGGCGGCGGGGGTGTGGACGGCGCCATCCACCGCGCGGGTGGGTCTGAAATTCTCGACGAATGTAGGTTTCTGCGCGCAACCACCCTTCCGAACGGTCTCGCTGTGGGAGCCGTGGTGGCAACCGGTGCCGGGAAGTTGCCTGCGCGGTGGGTGATTCACACCGTCGGGCCTCGGTATTCCAGACAAGAAGACCGATCTGCGCAGTTGCGGAGTTGCTACCAGCGCAGCCTCTTGCTGGCTCGGTCATTGGGGGCGTCGTCGATCGCGTTCCCGTTGATATCGGGTGGGGCCTACGGGTGGCCCGTCGACGATGCGGTGGCCCAGCAGGTCCGTGCGAGCAAGACGGCCGACGTCGGCGTCGACATCGTCACGCTCGTCGCGTACTCCCGCGAGATCGCCGAGATGACCCGGCGCCTTGTCGGCTGAAGGTAGGGGGTAAAGACCGATCGCCCGCTCGGTCCGGTACGGTCGGATGTGCGTTGCGTCACAGGCGTGGGGTTCGGTGTTCGAGGTGGTCGGAGTCAGACGGCCAGAGAAGGGGAGCCAATGAGGCGGTATGCACTACGCAAGAAGACCGGTGAACTCGATCCCGAGCGGGACTTCGAGCAGATCAACCGGCTCTTGGCCACGGTCGAGTTTCCCTGGGATATCAACCAGGCGTTGAGCTTTGCGCTGTTCCGCACCTATGCCGTGCCGTCGGTCGGTCAGTTGTTGTTCGACACCGGCGAGTTCACCGAGCGGGTCCAGAAGCGCTACGACGACACCACGCTGCTTCTCGATGCGGTTCTTGAACACGGATTCGACAGTGTCGAGGGACGCAACGGGATCCGCCGGGTGAACCAGATGCACGGCAACTACGACATCTCGAACGACGACATGCGATATGTCCTGGCGACATTTGTGGTCACACCGGTGCGGTGGATCGAGCAGTACGGATGGCGTCAGCTCACCCACAACGAGGTGGTCGGCGCAACCAACTACTATCGGCGCCTGGGAACACTGATGGGGATCAAGGACATCCCCGGCAACTACACCGAGTTCGCCCGGTTCCTCGATGAATACGAGGCCACGCACTTCGCCTACAACGCCGGTGCCCGCAAGGTCGCCGATTCGACCTTGGACCTGATGACCACCTTCCCGCCGAATGACAAGGCGCCGAAGTGGTTGATCAACATCTTCGCTCGATCACTGATGGACGATCCGCTACTCGACGCGTTCGGCTACCGGCACCCGCCGCGGCCGGTTCGGGCACTGTCACGGGCGGCACTGAAGGCGCGCGGTGCTCTGGTGCGCTTCTTCCCGGTTCGCAAGCAGCCGATCCAGGCCCGCGATCTGCCCAACATCCGGACGTATCCGGATGGCTACCAGCTCCAGGACCTCGGTACCTTCCCGCGCGGATGTCCGGTGGCACACGGTGATCCGGCCGAGGTGGTCGCGACGTCCGGCCGTTGACCCTGGAAACTGTCGAATACCGGGCGGCGGAGGGCTATTTGCCCTCGGCGCCCCAATATTCGCCAGGTTTCAGGGACGTCAGACGAAGCCGGCGACCCGATGGGGCTGGTATGGCTCCTCGAGGTAGCTGACCTCGGCCTCGTCGAGAGTCAGATCCAGTGCGCTCACCGCGTCGCTGAGGTGTGTGGGCCTGGTGACTCCGACGATCGGTGACGTGGTGCGGTCGGCCACCCAGGACAGCGCGACGGCTGCGGGGGCGACACCGCGGGTGGCGGCGATCTCCAGTACGCGTTCCACGATCACCTTGTCGTCCTCGGAATACAGGGATGCACCGAATTCGTCGGTGGCGGTGCGTGCGGTTTGTTCGTCCCATGGTCGGGTCAGACGACCTCTGGCCAGTGGGCTCCACGGAATCACGCCGATGCCCTCATCAGCGCAGAGGGGCAACATCTCACGCTCTTCCTCGCGGTAGATGAGGTTGTAGTGGTCCTGCATGGAGATGAACCGAGTCCATCCGCCGAGTTCGGCGGTGTGCAGTGCTTTCGCGAATTGCCAGGCGTACATCGAAGACGCGCCGATGTAGCGGACCTTGCCGGACTTCACCAGATCGTGCAGCGCTTCCATGGTCTCTTCGATCGGGGTCTGGTAGTCCCAACGGTGAATCTGGTAGAGGTCGATGTAGTCGGTTCCGAGGCGGCGCAGGCTGTTGTCGACCTCGGCGAGAATTGCCTTGCGTGACAAGCCGGCTCCGTAGGGCCCGGGGCGCATCCGGTTGAAGACCTTGGTCGCGACCACCACGTCTTCCCGTGATGCGAAGTCGGCCAGGGCCCTGCCAAGAATTTCTTCGCTGCTGCCGAGGGAGTACATGTTTGCGGTGTCGAACGTGGTGATCCCGGCCTCGAGGGCTGCCTTGATGATGCCGCGGCTCGCTTCCTCGTCGAGCGTCCAGGCGTGCGTGCCCTGGCCGGAAGCTCCAAAACTCATGCAGCCCAATGTCAGAGCCGAAATCTTGAGGCCGGAATTGCCGAGATTCATATACTCCATCAGGCCATTGTCCTAGATCGTGTCAGGGAACGCTGAGGAGTCCGTGCAGCACCACTCGTGCAAACTCTTCGGCCTGCGCTGCGTCGAAGGGTGCCGAACCGGTGATCAGCCGCAGTGCCATGGGTCCGAACAGAACCTCGCCCACCACGGAGATGTCGTTGACAGGGTGCACTTCTCCCCGCTCGACCGCGCGTTGCCACAGCGTGGCGGTGAGCTCTCGGCGGCCGTCGAGGTAGTACCGCTTGAAGTAGTCCGCACCGGCCTCGTCGTCGACGCAGGCGGCCAGGAGTTGGGTGAATACTTTGCCCCTGGGGGTGGCGTAGAACATGCTGACGTTGCGGACGTGCTCGGTCAGGTCGTCGACGATGTTGCCCGTGTCGGGTATGGGCAGGGCGTCGCGGACGGCGAGGCTGAACGCTTCGGCGGCAACCGCGATCCGGCTCGGCCAGTGCTTGTAGATCGTCGCCTTGCTGACTGTTGAACGTTCGGCGATCGCGTCGATCGTGGCGGCACGGAGCCCGCCCTCGGCCAGTAGTTCCTGGGTCGCCGTGAGCACGTCGTTGTGGCATTTGATGCTACGAGCGCTGGACAGGGCAGGCGACCCTGCAGCGGCGCCCGCTTCAGTACTGCTTGACATCCGTCCTTGCTCCTTAAGTATCCAAAACTGAAGTGAACTCATAGTTCACCACGGCCATGCTGTTTTGTATACCAGAAATGGGGCGTTGTGGTGCAGTTCTCAGTTGTGCCGGGTCCGCTTCGGACGGTCCACGGGCCTACGGCGTCATCTTGGAATCTTTGGCGGCGAGAAGTGCGGATCCGGTGAGTGGAATCAGTGCCAAGGCCAGCACCGCCATCGACAGCGTCCAAGAACCGGTGATGTCGTGCAGCGCGCCGATGGCCAGCGGGCCGATGGCGGCCAGGCAATAACCGACCGATTGGGCCATCCCGGAGACCTGGCTGGTCTGTACGGTGCTCGAGCTCCGTAGAACCATGAACAGCAGCACCAGACTGATGGCGGCACCCGGTCCGCTCGCGATGAGCATGACCCATAGGACGGTGAGCACGTCGGTGGTCACCAGGCCGATGAACCCGATGGCGCAGATACCGCAGAAAGCGAGCGTCAACACCCGCTGGTCGCGGAATCGAACCGCGATGATCGGAGCCACCAATGCCATCAGGAGGGCAGCGGTCTGGGCCAGGGCCAGCATTCCACCGGCGGCGGCTTTCGAGGTCCCCCGGTCCATCAGATACTCGGGCAGCCATGCGGTGAAGGTGTAGAAGATCAGCGACTGGGATGCCATGAAAACCGTGATCGCCCAGGCGATCTTGTTGCGCCACAGAGATGCCGGCAGCGGCGTGGTGCTGATTCGGTGGATGCGGGACAGCTGCGGTATCCACAAAACCAGGCCCAGGGCCGCAAGAAGAGCCCAGCTACCCAGCGCAACCCGCCAGTTCTCGTCGACGGTGGTGTAGATCGGCACTGTCAGGCCGGCTGCCAGCGCCGCACCGCCGGACAGTGTCATCGAGTAGAGGCCGGTCATCAGCCCGGAGCGATGCGAGAAGTCACGTTTGATGAGCGCAGGCAGGACGACGTTGCACATACCGATGGCAATGCCTGCCAGCGCGGAACCGGCGAACAGGGCAAACATGTTGGGGACCATGCGCGCCACGATGGCGCCACCGAGCAGGGCCATGGCCACGAATATCGTGCGTTCGATGCCGAACCGGGCAGCGATACGCGGTGCTATCGGCGCGACCAGGCCGAAGCAGAGCACCGGCAACGTGGTGAGCAGGCCTGCCGCTGCGCTACCGAAGCCCTCGGACACCTTGATGTCGTCGATGAGTGGTCCGACGGCGACCACCGCAGGCCTCAGGTTTGCCGCGACCACCATGATCCCCAGTGCCGTGAAGATCGTCGCTGCTCGTCCCGTCGACCCGGTTTTCGGCGATTGGGTTGACGTGGATGCGGTTGTGGGCGTGGATGTCATGACAGCACTTCGATCGACCGGTCGAGGTAGTGGTCGACGGCGGCGAGGGCGGCGTTCGAATCGCCCTTGCTGATCGCCTCGACCACCTCGGCATGTCCGGTGGGGTGGGGGTGGGCGTCGACGTCGGCGGCGATCAGCGTCGCGTGTGTACGATCCATGACCTCGACCAGCCCGTTATACATCTCTGACAGCAGCGAATTGCCGGCTGCGGCAACCAAAGTGGTGTGGAACGCGATGTCTGCGTCGATGTAGCGTTGTAAGTTGTTGTCCTCGAAGGCCGCCCGCATCTCGATGAGCAGGTCGCGAAGCGTCTGCACCTGATCGTCGGTGCGATTGTGTGCCGCTGATTGGGCGGCCTCACGTTCGAGTGCGCGGCGCACCTGCAACAGCTCGAGGACCTCGCTGCTCGACACGCATCGAGCGATCGCCGCGGCCAACAGGTTTCGGCTACGGACGTACGTTCCGTCGCCGCGCCGGGGCTCGAGGAATCCGGCGTGCTCCAGAGCGCGCACGGCCTCCCGGATGGTGTTGCGTCCGACGCCCAGCTGCTCCACCAATTCGGGTTCTGCCGGGATGCGCGAACCCACCGGCCAGTCGCCGGTTCTGATGAGCTCTTGCATGCGCTCGACCACAACCTCACTGGTGCGGCGGGGACGCTCGATCTGCGTGGACATGGAAAGAACCTAACATCCCATGTTTGGCCACACCATCGGGGCGCGGCAGGGGGTCAGTCGCCTTCGACGTTGCTGTCCAGGGAGAACATCGACAGGGCGGTGAAGATGGTGAGCCGGCGGTCGGGTTCGTTCATGAACGGCCCGGTGACCGCTTCGATCCGGGCGATCCGGCTGCGCAACGTGTTCGGGTGGACGAATAGCTCACGGGCGGATTCGGCGATGTTGCAGTCGGTGGCACGCAGAACCCGCAGGATCCGGCGCTGGTCGAGGCCGTCCGGTGTCTCGTCGGCGACCGAGCCCAGGGTCTCGCCGACAAATTGTCGCCGGGCGTGCTCGGGGAGTTGGTAGAGCACGCCGAGGACGCCGAGATCCCGGTAGGCCGTGACGCGGTTGATCGCGCCGATGCGACGGCCGACGGCCACCGCCCGGACCGCCTGCCGAAACGCTTCGGGGTAACTCCGCGCGTTGTCGACGGGATCGCCGGCTCCGATCGCCAGCGGAACCTGGACCCCGCGATACAGGGCCCGGGAGAGCGCATCGAAATCCGTTGTCGCCTTGATCATCACAACCAGCACGCCTTCGTTGACGATGGTGATCGCGTCGGCGTCGAACCGGGTTGCCACCGGTGCCAGCGTGGCCTTCAGGTCGTGCAGGCCACTCATGTCCACCGCGACGCCGAAGGGCTCGATGGCCAGACAGACCACCGGATGCCGGGGGAACAGGGCGAGGCGGCGGCCTTTGCGAAGTCCGGCTTCGCGCTGGACCAGGTCGTCGCCGAGGATGTTCTTCAGATTCCGGGCGATTTCGACGGCCGCGTCATCGGACTCGGTGTCCCGCAGTTTCACGTGCAACCCGACGACCGGCACGAGACCTTCCAGCATCGCGGTCTCGGCCGCGGTGAGGCCGGTATCCCTGATGATCTCCAGGGCCGGGCCGCTGCCGGGGATGGGGGACAACGGAAATACCGCGACGGGGGTGACGGCCGGGCGGGCGAGCGCAGCGGGCGACTCACTGAGGCGGACCGTGGCGCGCAACCGCGCCCCGATGGCGTCCAGAAAGCCCTCGAGGTTGTCGGCCCGGTGCAAGATCCGCAACAGTTCCGCTCCGGTCACCACGTCGTCGGCGGCAGGCGTGATCGACTGGGCTTGCAGTAGTCGTTGCAGGTGCAATGTCACATCGGCGCCGGTGTCGGGCACTGCGTTCCAGAGCAGACACACCTGCGCCCGGTCGGCCATCGTGACCGCCTGCTTGGGGGGATTGACCTGCCGGGCCGGATTTACCAGGATCGCGGACGGTTTCTTCACCACCAGGGGTCCCAGGACGGCCTGCAGGTCGGGGAGCGGATCACTCGGCCGCGCCGGACTCCATTCGACAACCACCAGAACCCCGGTGAGTGAGACCAACTCGCGTGCAGCCTCGGCGTCGATGACCGACGTCACGACGGCCTCCCACTGCGACGGTGGTGTCGCGATCTGGACACCGGTCGCAACCGCCAATTCGGCGACGGTGGCCATCGGGCTCGACACGACTTTCCTCCTCCGTGGGCCAGAAACCTGGCTGTGAGGCAGAGTAGTCGGGTGCTCTCCATTCCGTCTGTCGACCTTTCCGAGGCTGCCCGCGGCTCCCGGTCGCGGGCCCGGCAGATCGAACTGCTCGACACCGCGTGCTCGCGCAGCGGCCACGCCTACCTGGTCGGTCACCAGATCCCGACTGCACTGCTCTCCGACATGTACTCGATGACCCGTCAGTTCTTTCTGCAGCCCGAACGCCTGAAAGAGGCCGTGGCGCAACCGGCCCCTGACCAGGTGCGTGGCTGGTCGGGTTCGGGATCGGAGGGCATGACCTACTCGATCGGGGAAGAGTCACACGGCGACCTCAAGGAGAAGCTGGACATCGGGGCCGTCGACGCTCCGGTGCTCGGAGAAACGGGGGCGGGGCCGATGGCGTACCCCAACCTGTGGCCGAAAGTCCCGGAAGGATTCCGGCCGGTCTGGGAGCAGTACTACCGACACATGCAGCGGGTCAGCGGTGAACTGATATCCATGGCCGCGGAGGCGTTCGGTCTGTCGCCGGACCACTTCGTCCCACAGTTCGACACCGAACTGAGCATGCTGCGGGCGCTCTACTATCCGGCTCAGGCGCAGGCCCCGCTGCCGCATCAATCGCGGGCCGGGATCCACACCGACTACGGCGCGTTCACGGTCTTGTCGGCCGAATCGACACCGGGTGGACTCGAGGTGCTCGGACCTCACGGTGAGTGGCTCGAGGTCTCGACCACGCCGGCCACGCTCGTGGTCCTCGTCGGCGACCTGCTGGCCGAGTGGACCGACGATCATTGGCCCGCCACACTCAACCGGACCGCCAACCCGCCGAGGTCGGTGGCGCTGGACAGCGCCCGCCTGGAGTTCGCGTTCTATCAACATCCCAACGCCGATGTCGCGGTCTCGCCGCTTCGGGGCGGTGACCAGCAGTTCACCGACGCGCTGATCGCCGGCCGGCATCTCACCGACAAGTACACCCGGCAGACGACGTTCGGTCGACGCACCCGTCGGTGAGGGGCGCCGTGGTTTGTTACCGGCAGGATGACGCGTGAGTCGTTTGCGTAATCGAGTGTTACGCAGATGTTTCCCTTGGCCGCAGGTGACATCGACCTCGTGGATCTGTCAGCATCCCGAGCTCTTGTTGGTCGAACCTGTGGCGAAACAGACTTGAGAGGAGACGACGACAGGGAGCGAAAACATGTCTGTGGTGCCGGTGATCGACATTTCTGCGCTGTACGGCGATGACGACGAGGCGAAGGCGAAGGTGGCCTCCGAACTCGACCACGCCTGCCGCGAGATCGGCTTCTTCCAGATCAAGAACCACGGGATCGCGCAAGAGATCATCGACGGGATGTACCAGACCTCGGACGCGTTCTTCGGCCTGCCGGAGCAGGACAAGCGGCGGGTTGCCCAACCCAGCCCGGATACGGTCCGCGGGTATTCGTCGATCGGTGAGCAGGCGTTCTCCTACAGCGAGGACGTACATCAGCCGCGGGATCTGCACGAGAAGTTCGATGTGGGTCCTGTCGACTTCGACAGCTCCGATCCGTACTTCTCGAAAGAGCATGCCGGACCCCACTTTCTTCCCAACCAGTGGCCGCAGCAGCCCGCTGCCATGGAGCAGGCCTGGACCACCTACTTCCGTGCGATGAACGAACTCTCGCGAAAGCTCATGAGCGCCTTCGCGCTTGGGCTCGGCCTTGACCCGGACTACTTCGTCGACACCATCGACAAGGACATCTCCATGCTCCGTGCCATCAACTACCCGCACATGACCACTGCGCCGCAGCCGGGACAGATGCGGGCAGGCGCGCACACCGACTACGGCAGCCTGACCATCGTGCGGCAGGAGGAGGCGCCCGGCGGGCTGGAGGTCTTCACCAAGGACGGTGACTGGATCCCGGTGCCGGTGGTGCCCGACGCGCTGGTGGTCAACATCGGAGACCTGATGGCGCAGTGGACCAATGATCTGTGGACCTCGACGCGCCACCGGGTCCGGACCCCGCATCCCGACGCCGACGGGAACACCCGCCGGATGTCGTTGGTGTTCTTCCACCAACCCAACTACGACGCCATGATCGAATGCCTGCCCACCTGTGTTGCCGAGGGCGGCGAGCCCCGGTATGCGCCGATCAGTTCGGGTGACCACCTCACCTCGAAGTTCGCCAAAACGATTGTGCTGAGCCCGTCCTGATGTCAGCGGGTGCGGTGGGGTCATTCGAGATCGAGCTCGCCCGGACCGGTGCGGTGGTGACCGTGCCCGCGCATCGCACCGCGCTGGCCGTGGTACGCGAGGCGGTACCCGCCGCCGAGTTCAACTGCCTGCAAGGGGAGTGCGGGGCCTGCGTGGCGACCGTCCTCGACGGCGTTCCCGATCACCGGGACACGGTGCTCTCCGAGCGGGCCAAAACCGCCGGAAATCGAATCATCCTGTGTGTCAGCAGGTCGCAGACACCACGCCTGGTGCTCGACCTCTAGAGAAGTGAGTAACCACATGAGCGTTGGTCTGTCTTTTGCCAGTGTGCTGGCCAAGGATTTCGCCGGCCTGGCGGAGTTCTACAAGGAGCTACTCGGTCTCGATGAGGTGATGGAGTTGCGCTCAGAACACTTCCGGGGCTTGATGATCGGCGACACCATCCTCGGATTCAGCGCCCACACCGCCTACGACATGCTCAATCTGGTTGCACCCGAGGAAGGTCGCGCAGGCGTCAGCAACTTCCTGACCTTCGAGATGGACGACGACGCTCAGGTCGATCGACTCACCACAGCGGCCGTTGCGGCAGGTGCGACCTGCGTCAAGGAACCGGGACGAACCTACTACGGCGCCTGGCAGTCGGTGCTCCTCGATCCCGAGGGCAACGCGTTCCGGCTCAACCATCTCGAACTCGAATCCCACAACTGAACAACCGACCCAGCGGCCTTCTCCGGCCGCGATTCCTCGACAGCGGAGTCGAACCCCCTCCCATCGCATCTCCTCACGCACGCCCCGCGTGCGCTGAAAGGAACCACCAAATGTCCTTATTCGAGTGGCAGGTCAAGACCGGTGACTCCGTTGTCGCACCGCATGAGCGGCTGAGTTGGCCGCGGACCGTGGGTATCGGCCTGCAGCACGTGGTCGCCATGTTCGGTGCCACGTTCCTGGTCCCGGTCCTCACCGGATTCCCGCCGGCCACAACGCTGCTGTTCTCCGGCATCGGCACGATCCTGTTCCTGCTCATCACCCGCAACCGGCTGCCCAGCTACCTGGGGTCGAGCTTCGCGGTGATCGCACCCACCATCGCCGCCTCGACGTCGCACGGCCAGTCCGGTGCCCTCGGTGGCATCGTGGTGGTCGGTGCATTGCTGACGATCATCGGCGTCGTCGTGCATTTCGTCGGGATCGGCTGGATCGAAAAGCTGATGCCGCCGGTGGTCACCGGCTCGATCGTCGCACTCGTGGGCTTCAACCTGGCGCCCGTGGCCAAGAGCAACTTCGAGACCGAGCCCGTCACCGCGTTCATCGTGCTGGCAATGTTGCTGTTGTCGCTGGTGCTCTTCCGTGGACTGCTCGGCCGGTTGGCGATCTTCCTCAGCGTGGTGATCGGCTATTTCATCGCCCTGGTGCGGGGTGAGGTCGACACCGACCCCATCGGCGCCGCCGACTGGGCCGGCCTGCCCGACTTCACCGCCCCGACGTTCCACCTGTCGGTGCTGCCCATGTTCATCCCGGTGGTGCTGGTCCTGGTTGTCGAGAACATCGGTCACGTCAAATCCATCAACACCATGACCGGAATCAACAACGATCACCGGATCGGAAAAGCCCTGGCCGCAGACGGTTTGGCCACAGTGCTCGCCGGCAGCGGCGGCGGCTCGGCCACCACCACCTACGCCGAGAACATCGGTGTGATGGCAGCGACCAAGGTCTACTCGACCGCGGCCTACTGGGTTGCCGGCGCGGCCGCCATCCTGCTCGGCCTCTCGCCCAAGGTGGGTGCGGTCATCGCCTCGATCCCGCCCGGTGTCCTCGGCGGCGTCACCGTTGCCCTCTACGGTCTGGTCGGCATCCTCGGTGTGCACATCTGGGTGACCAACAAGGTCGACTTCTCCAAGCCGATCAACCAGTTCACCGCAGCCATCGCGCTGGTCATCGGCATCGCCGACTTCTCATGGACCATCGGGGATCTAAGCTTCGGCGGCATCGCGCTCGGTGCCATCTCCGCGGTCGTGGTCTATCACGTGATGCGCCTGATCGGCACCTGGCGCGGCACCGTGGATGTCGATTCCGTACCGGAGAGCACCGAGCCGATCGATCCGAATGCTGTTGATTCGAACGATGCGGCCGGCGAGCCAGGCAAGGACCCGGACGAACAACTCGCAGGAAAGCAGGGAATCTGATGGAAACAACCCTCATCCGTGGCGGCACGGTGGTCTCGTCCACCGGCAGGCAACTCATCGACGTGCTGATCGACGGTGAGACCATCGTGGCACTGATCGAGCCGGGCGCTGCGACGTTCGGTACCGACCTCGCCGCCAACGTCGACACCGTTATCGACGCCACCGGCAAGTACGTGATCCCCGGTGGGGTCGATGCCCACACCCACATGCAGATGCCGTTCGGTGGGACCGAGGCCTCTGATACGTTCGAAACCGGTACGCGTGCTGCGGCATTCGGCGGGACGACCACGATTGTCGATTTCGCCATCCAGACGCCGGGGGAGCAACTGCAGGACACCCTGGCCCAGTGGCACCAGAAGGCGGGTGGGCGCAGCGCCATCGACTACGGTTTCCACCAGATCATCGGTGACGTGAACGATCAATCCATCTCTGCGATGGGTGAATTGATCAACGAAGGTGTCACCAGCTTCAAGCTGTTCATGGCCTATCCCGGGGTCTACTACTCCAACGACGGTCAGATCCTGCGGGCCATGCAACGCGCCGCCGACACCGGTGCGCTGATGATGATGCATGCCGAGAACGGCATCGCCATCGACGAATTGGTGTCGCAGCACCTCAAGCGCGGCGAGACGTCGCCGTACTACCACGGGGTCTCGCGGCCGTGGCAGCTCGAAGAGGAGGCCACACACCGGGCGATCATGCTGGCCGATGTCACCGGGGCACCGTTGTACGTGGTGCACGTGTCGGCTCGGCAGGCACTCGAACAGATTGCCACCGCCCGTGGTCGGGGCGCCAACGTGTTCGCCGAGACCTGCCCGCAGTATCTGTACCTCTCGCTCGAAGAACAGCTCGGCGCACCGGGATTCGAGGGTGCGAAGTGGGTGTGTTCGACGCCGCTGCGATCGCGGGCAGAGGGCCATCAGGACGAGCTGTGGAAGTTCATCCGGACCGGCGACGTCGCCGGGGTCGCGACCGACCACTGCCCGTTCTGCATGGTTGACCAGAAAGAGCTGGGCATCGCCGATTTCTCCAAGATCCCCAACGGGATCGGTGGGGTCGAGCACCGGATGGACCTGATGTATCAGGGTGTGGTGGACGGGCGGATCAGCCTCGAGAAGTGGGTCGAGGTCTGCTGCACCACACCGGCCCGGATGTTCGGCATGTACCCACGCAAGGGTGTCATCTCGCCGGGCGCCGATGCCGACGTCGTCATCTACGATCCGGCCGGCCACACCAGCATCGGGCTCGGCAAGACCCACCACATGAACATGGACTACTCGGCGTGGGAGGGATACGAGATCGACGGTGCGGTGCAAACAGTGCTCTCGCGCGGATCCGTGATCGTCGATGCGGGTGAGTATCTCGGAAAGAAGACCGACGGACGGTTTGTGCGACGCGAACTCTCGCAAAACCTCATCTAGAGCCGTCATCGCCAGCGATCGCCACGCAGTACGAGTAAATAGAATCGATAGGAGCACGACATGGACTTTGGTGTTGTCATGCAATGCAATCCGCCGGCATCGCGGGTGGTCGAACTCGCCGTTGCGGCCGAGAACCGGGGCTTCACGTACGTGTGGACATTTGACTCGCATGTGCTCTGGCAGGAGCCGAACGTGATCTACAGCCAGATCCTGGCCGCGACGCGCAACGTGATCGTCGGGCCGATGGTGACCAATCCGCTGACCCGGGACGCCACGGTCACGGCCTCGACGTTTGCGACGCTGAACTCGATGTACGGAAACCGGACCATCTGCGGCATCGGCCGTGGTGATTCTGCTGTCCGGGTGCTCTCGGGCAAACCGTCAACGCTGGCGATCCTGCGCGACAGCATCTCTGTCATCAAGGAATTGGGCAACGGACGCTCTGCCACCATCAACGACACCGAGATCCGGTTCCCGTGGGCCGCTCGTTCGCGGCTGGACGTCTACGGCGCCGGATACGGGCCCAAGGCGCTCGACTTGATCGGCGAGGTCGCCGACGGTTTCATTCTGCAACTGGCTGATCCGGCGATCGTGGAGTGGACGGTGAAGCGGGTGAAGGCCGCCGCGGAGGCTGCCGGACGTGACCCGGACGAGGTGAAGATCGTGGTGGCGGCCCCGGCGTATGTCGGTGATGACATTGCGCACCAACGTGATCAGTGTCGCTGGTTCGGCGGGATGGTGGGCAACCACGTCGCGGATCTGGTGGACAAATACGGCGGTGACGGGTCCGAGGTCCCGGCCATTCTCACCGACTACATCAAGAACCGGCAGGGCTACGACTACAACGAGCACGGTCGGGTCGGCAACAGCCACGCGGACTTCGTGCCGGACGACATCGTCGACCGCTTCTGCCTGCTGGGAACGCCGGAGCAGCACATCGCCCGGCTCGAGGAGCTGCGCGACCTCGGCGTCGATCAGTTCTCGATCTACTTGCAGCACGACGGCAAGGATCAGACCCTGGAAGCGTACGGAGAGAAGATCATTCCGGCGATGGCGCCGACTCTCGCCGCCCGCTCATAACCTTCCCAGACGAAAAGGATCCTTCGATGAGTTCTTCAGAATCGGCACCCGGCAATGCAGTTCGGGTCGCCGCCAATACGGCCACGGACAGCGCCTTCATCGACGACTTCACCACCATGTCGACCTTCGGTGAGACGGCGGCCAATGGGGTCGAGCGCCAGGCCGCCACCGAAGCCGACGGCGCGAATCGCCGATGGTTGGCCGGCTGGCTGACCGAGCGTGGTTTCACCGTGGCGTACGACCGGATCGGCAACATGTTCGGGTTGTACGAACTGGTGCCCGGCGCACCGTACGTGCTGTCCGGATCGCATCTGGACAGCCAACCCCGTGGCGGTCGTTTCGACGGCGCCTACGGTGTCCTGGCCGCGGCGCATGCGATGGATCGGCTCCGGCAGTACTACCTCGCCAATCCTGATGAGGCCGTCCACAACCTGGCCGTGGTGAACTGGTTCAACGAAGAGGGATCACGCTTCAAACCGTCGATGCAGGGTAGCGGTGTGTTCACCGGCAAGCTCGACCTGCAAGAAGCACTCGAGACCACCGATGTCGCCGGCATCTCGGTGGCCGAAGCCCTCGGTGAGCTGGACATGTTGGGGGACAAGGATGTCTTCACCACCGGCGAACACCACACGGCAGACGGTCTGAAGGTTGCCTCGTATGCCGAAATCCACATCGAGCAAGGCCGTGAACTCGACAAGGCCGGCGTGCTGATGGGTGTGGTGCCGTCGACCTGGGGTGCCAACAAGTACGAGATCTCGGTCATCGGGTCTCAGTCGCATACCGGTGCGACCGCCATCGCGGACCGGCAGGACGCACTGTATGGCGCTGCGAAAGCCGTTGTGGCCCTGCGTGAACTGGCCGACGAATACGGCGAGGATCTGCACACCTCATGCGGCCAGCTGACGGTCTACCCGAACTCTCCGGTGGTGGTGGCCCGCGAGGTCCACATGCACCTGGATCTGCGGTCGCCGTCCGATGAATTGCTGGCCGAGGCCGATGTGAAGCTCAATCGTGCGTTCGCCGAGATCGAGGTCGCGGCCGACGTCGAGATCGAGCGACGGTTCGCCCACACCTGGAAGGGACATACGTACCAGCCCGAGGGCGTGGCGCTGGCAGAGAACGTGATCGAGGCGCTCGGGCACAGTCACATGCAGGTGCGGACCCGGGCCGGACATGACTCGACGAACATGAAAGACCTGGTCCCGACGGTGATGTTGTTCATACCCAGTGTCGACGGTGTCTCTCACGCGGAGAATGAATACACTCACGACACCGACCTCACGGCCGGTGTGGACGTTCTGACCGAGACCATCGGTCGCATGGTGGAAGGTGCCCTCTGATGGCAGATGACAACACGAGCTTCGGCGGCAATTCGCCGTTTGCCGACGCAGGCGAGCTGGACGCGGCCAAGACGGCGGGCCGCAAAGCCTACGAGCTGGACCGGGCGCACGTATTCCACTCGTGGTCGGCGCAGGCACAGCTGAATCCGATGACCATTCTGGGGGCGTCGGGATCGTATGTCTGGGACGGCGAGGGCAATCGGCTGATCGATTTCTCGTCGCAGATGGTCAACACCAACATCGGCCACCAGCACCCCAAAGTTGTTGCGGCGATAGCTGAGCAGGCGAACAAGCTCTGCACCATCGCACCGTCGCACGTCAACGATGCGCGTTCGGAGGCTGCGCGCCTGATCGCCGAGCGGACCCCCGGTGATCTCGACAAGGTGTTCTTCACCAACGGCGGCGCCGATGCGGTGGAGCATGCCGTGCGGATGGCACGCCTGCACACCGGTCGACGCAAGGTGCTCACCCGCTACCGTTCGTATCACGGGGGTACCGATACCGCGATCAACATGACCGGTGATCCGCGGCGCTGGCCCAACGATTACGCGTCGGCCGGAGTGGTCCATTTCTTCGGACCCTTCCTGTACCGCAGCCAGTTCCATGCCGAAACCGAGCAGCAGGAATGTGAGCGTGCTCTCGAGCATCTCGAATCGGTGATCTCGATGGAGGGTCCGCAGACGATTGCCGCCATTGTGCTGGAACCGGTTCCGGGGACCGCAGGCATCATGGTGCCGCCTGCCGGCTACCTGGCCGGAGTTCGTGAACTGTGTGATCGCTTCGGCATCGTGATGGTGGCCGACGAGGTGATGGCCGGATTCGGCCGCACCGGAAAGTGGTTCTCCATCAACCACTCCGAGGTCATTCCAGATTTGATCACCTTTGCCAAGGGCGTGAACTCGGGATACGTGCCGCTCGGTGGCGTGGCCATCAACAACGAAATCGCCCAGACATTTGCCGATCGGCCGTACCCCGGTGGTCTGACCTACTCCGGGCATCCGCTGGCCACCGCGGCCGCCGTCGCGACCATCAACGCGATGACCGACGAAGGCATCGTCGAGAATGCCGCGACCATCGGATCAGACGTCCTGGGGCCCGGACTGGAGAAGCTCGCGGCGCAGCATCCCAGCGTCGGTGACGTGCGTGGTGTGGGTGTGTTCTGGGCGGTGGAACTGGTGAAGAACCCCGACACCCGCGAACCACTCGCGCCGTATGGTGGCTCGAGCCCGGCGATGGCGGCGGTACTCGCGGCATGCAAAACGGGCGGCCTACTACCTTTTGCCAACTTCAACCGGATACACATGGTGCCGCCGTGCACGGTCACCCCTGATGAGGTTGCCGAAGGCCTGCAGATCCTGGACGCGGCGCTGACAGTGGCCGATTCGTTCGTCGAGTAGACGGTTCGGCTCGCCGGTGACGCTGTCCGCCGGGACTAGTGTGTAGTCCTGGCGGATCAAGCGGTCCACAGAGCGGGAAGGCCGGTGGCGACGATGCCAAAGCGAAGTGCAGGGATCATGCTGTTCCGTCGTTCCGAGGCGGAGGCAGGCATCGAGGTCGAGGTCCTGATCGCACATCCGGGAGGGCCGCTGTGGGCGCGTAAGGATTCCGGCGCCTGGTCGATACCCAAAGGGTTGTACGACGAAGACGAAGAACCGCTGGCCGCGGCCCGTCGGGAATTCGTCGAGGAGGTCGGCCTCGCGGTTCCCGACGGGGACGTCATTGAGCTCGGGGAGATCAAGCAGCCGAGCGGAAAGCTGGTGACCGCCTTTGCGATCGAGTCCGACCTCGACGTCACCGGCACGGTCAGCAACACCTTCGAGATGGAATGGCCACGCGGATCAGGAAAGATGCAGTCGTATCCCGAGATCGACAGGGTGGGGTGGTTCGACCTGGACGCGGCCCGGGACAAACTCCTGAAGGGTCAACGCCCGTTCCTGGACCGACTCCTCGAACACTTGTAGTCGCTTCAGGCGAAGCGCAGCACCTCGGCCTCGTCGAGGCGGGGGAGTCGGTCGAACCAGGCATCTTTGCCCGGATGGCCGATGTTCACCAGGAGCGTCGACTTCCAGCGGCCGTCGCCGAAGAACTCCGAATCGACACCGGCAGAGTCGAATCCGGCCATCGGGCCGGCGGTCAGACCCACTGAGCGCACGGCGAGGATGAAGTATCCGGCCTGCAAGGTGCTGCCGAATGTACCCATCGAGTTGCGGGCGTCCTCGTTGGCGTCGAGCATGTCCTTCATCTCGGGCCGGAAGGGCAGCACAGTCGGGATGTGTTCGTGGTACGCCGAATCCATCGCCAGCACAGCGGTCACCGGTGCGCTGCGGACCTTGTCGACATTGCCTTCGGCGACGTGGGGGAGCAGGCGTTCCTTGGCTTCGTCGCTGCGGACGTAGAGGACTCGCAGCGGTTGGGTGTTGGCGGCGGTGGGAGGCCACTTTGCGAGTTCCCACACCTCTTTGAGTGCCTCGTCACTCACCGGCTCCGAACTGAAGGTGTTGGCGGTGCGGGCGTCGCGAAAGAGTAGTGCGCGCGCGTCTGCGTCGAGGGTGTGGATGGTGTCGGGCATATTGAACACTCCTGCATTTAGAGGGACTTCTAAAATAGAAGCAGATAGGAACGAATGTGGCAAACGGTATGCTGGGCCGATGCCCAGGGAAGTCGACATCACGCACGAGCCACGCGCCTGTGACGGCGCGCTGCGGTCGGCGTTCGCCCTGCTCGGCAAGCGGTGGAACGGGGTCCTGCTGGGCACCCTGATGCACGGTCCCGCAGGCTTCGCTGAACTACGCGCCGCGATCGGCGGAATCAGTGACTCGATGTTGTCGTCGCGGTTGGTCGAATTGGCAGACGCGGGTGTGATCGATCGGCAGGTCGAGGCAGGTCCGCCGGTGTCGGTGTCCTATCGGCTGACGCCGTCGGGCGAAGCGCTGTTGCCGATCCTCGACGAACTCGGGGCGTGGGCGTCGGAGAACCTGGAATCGTAGAATCCGGTCTCGTGCCGCACTAGCGGTTGTCGATGGTCCGGGAGACCTTGCGTAACAACGTGATCAGGGACGACCGCTCATCGGGGGTCAGTGTCGCCAGCATCGCCGTGTCGCGAGCGAGCCGTCGAGGAAACTGGGTGTCGACGAGTTCGTGTCCGGCATCGGTCAATTCGAGGAGGACTACTCGTCCGTCCCGCTCGGACTTCTTGCGCTGCAACAGGCCGAGGTCGCTGAGGCGTTCGCTGAGTTTGGTGATCGAGGCGCCGCTGAGCATGGTTGTCGACACGACTTCGCTGGCGCGCAGGGGGCGCTCCGACCGGGCGAGCGCCCCGAGAACGTCGAACTCGGAGCGGGTGATCGAGTGCGATTCCAGGTCCAGGTCGAGTTGATGGGCGAGCACGGCGGCGATGCGATTGACGCGGGCGACCACCTCGATGGGCTCGGTATCGAGGTCGGGATATGTACGTGCCCATTCCTGGCTCACGCGCTCGACGACGTCGCTCGGGTTGGTCTCTGCGGTCACCGGATCATGGTAGGTCATGACCGCTATTTACTTTAGTGGTAAAATAGTTATAAAATACTTAGGTGTTGACAAGCGATTCCCTTTCCGAGCACATGACCCGTCGTCGTCATGCGCTGGCCCACTCTGCTTCTCCTCGGACCTGGCGTGATGCCGCGCTGACACTGAACCGCAGCAACGCGGCGATCTGGGTGCCCGTCCGAGTGGGTATCGCACTCGCGGTTGTGCTTGTGATCGGCGGTCTGGCCGGGCGGGTCGATATCGCCGGATTCGCCGCGTTGGGCGCTTTGACCTCGGCATTCTGCCGCGCCGATCCCTATCGCATCCGGCTGCCGCGGCTCGCGGTGACCGGCGGAACACTTGTCGTGTTCGTGGTGTTCGGAGGCATTCTCGGTGCCGCGGGGGCCTCGATGACGGTGCAGATCGTGGGCATGTCGGTGGCTGCAGCCGTTGCCGTGTTGGTCATGGGTGCCTGCCGATTGGTCGGTCCCGGACCAGTGGTGATGATCTTCGCCGCGGCCGCTGCGGTGGGCTATGCGACGTCGACGGGTGATGTGGTTGCCGCGACCGCGTCTGCGGCGATCGGAGTGACGATCGGAATCTGCGCGTCCTTGGCTCCGTGGCCGTTTTATGCGGTGCGGGGCGTCCGAAACTCCGGTGGCTCGTCGTGGGGGTCGGTGGGTGCGGATCTTCGCCGGATGGCCGAGCGAGAGCTGATTGCCTCGGCGGTCCGGGTGGCCCTGGCCTCTGCGGTGGCCGCCGGTGTTGCCTATGCCATCGGTCTGGCGCATCCGATGTGGGCGGCGATGGGCGCGATCGCCACGCTGCAGGGCATCAACTTTCACCTGACCGTGCATCGCGGTGTGCAGCGGTTGATCGGGAACGTGGTCGGCGGAGTGCTGGCCGCCGGACTGCTCGCGGTGCCGTTGGGTTATTGGGGCGCGGTGGTTCTCGTTGTGATCTTCCAGATCGCGGCGGAACTCCTGGTTGCCGTCAACTATGGACTCTGCTCGATGGCCGTTACCCCGATGGCATTGCTGCTCACCGCACTGGGTGCGGGTCTGACCCCGGATGCGGCGCTCGACCGGATGGCGGACACCGCGCTGGGGGTCGTCTTCGGGATCGTGATCGCGGCCCTGACCATCGCGCGCCATGACACCGCGCACCATGGCACCGCGCACCACGTGGCCGAGGTGACTACGGCGCGCTGATCCCGGTGGTCAGCAGCTGGGCGAGTTCGAGGTAGGCCTGTGAATCATCCAGCCCGACAGAACTTTTGACCTTGCGCTGCTGGATCCGGACCATGACGGCCGACGCCACATCGGCGACAAAAGCCGCGTGGACGTCGCGGACATCGCCGGCGGCAACACCTTCGCTGATCAGTTCGTGGACGCGATCTGCTGCCGCCCGGGTATTGCGCTCGTAGATGTCGCGGGCGGGTGGGAAGCCGGCAAGGTCTTCCATGAACTGTTCGTCGGCGGGCGCCAGTGCGGCACCGACCGCAGTCAGATAGGCGGTCAGACGTTCGGTTGTCCCGGTGGCGCGCTGCACCGCCGCCTCGACCTCGGTGGTCGCGGCCCGGAAGAAGTGCACCGTCACCTCGCGGACGAGTTCATCCTTGCTTCCTGCGAGCGTGTACAGCGTCGACTTGGAGCAGTGCAGGCGCGCTGCGATCTGGTCGAGCGTCAGGTGGGCAAAGCCTTCGTGGAGGAACAGGGCCACCAGTTCGTCGAACAGCTGCGCACGGCGGGCGGTCGCGTGTGCAGGGGAAACGGTCGCAGCCATGTGCTGATAGTACTGCGTGAGGTTCTGGAGTACTGTCAACGGTACTGAAAGGTCCGGCTCAGTACTGCTAAACGAGTCCGGCCAATGCCTGTCCCGACGATCGAAAAGGTGCCCGATGCCCGTCAACCGGCTGCTCCCCACTGAAGAAGCCCGCGACCTGGTCCAGCTGGCGAGCGACGTCGCGGACAAGGCACTCAAACCCATCGTCGACGAGTACGAGAAGGCCGAGAAATATCCGGCCGAGGCCTTCAAGGTGCTCGGCCAGACGGGTCTGTTGAGCCTGCCGTACCCCGAGAAATGGGGAGGCGGCGGCCAGCCGTACGAGGT
Source organism: Williamsia sp. Y712 (assembly GCF_059445525.1). NCBI lineage: Bacteria > Bacillati > Actinomycetota > Actinomycetes > Mycobacteriales > Nocardiaceae > Williamsia > Williamsia sp. Y712. The sequence continues at coordinate 716,782 of NZ_JCAIUN010000004.1, read as the reverse complement.
CTACCTCCAGGTACTCGAAGAGTTGGCGGCGCGCTGGGCCGCGGTGGCAGTCGCGGTGAGTGTGCACAGCCTGTCGTGCCATCCCCTCATGGCGTTCGGCAACGACGAGCAGAAGCAGCGCTGGCTCCCGGAGATGCTCGGTGGTGAGAAGATCGGTGCCTACAGTCTTTCGGAGCCGCAGGCCGGTTCCGATGCCGCAGCCCTGGCCTGCAAGGCCACCGCCTCCGAGGGCGGTTACACGATCAACGGATCGAAGGCGTGGATCACCCACGGTGGTGTCGCCGACTTCTACAACCTGTTCGCCCGAACCGGCGAAGGGTCCAAAGGCATTTCGTGTTTCCTCGTCCCTGATGACACCGAAGGTCTGAGCTTTGGGAAGCCGGAAGAGAAGATGGGCCTGACGGCGGTTCCGACCACATCGGCCAGTTACGACAATGCGTTTGTGCCCGAAGACCGCCGCATCGGCGCCGAAGGGCAGGGCCTTCAGATCGCTTTCAGCGCACTGGATTCGGGTCGCCTCGGCATCGCGGCGGTCGCCGTCGGCATCGCGCAGGCCGCATTGGACGAGGCCGTCGCCTACGCGCAGGAGCGGCAGACGTTCGGCAAGAAGATCATCTACCACCAGGGGCTCGGTTTCCTGCTCGCCGACATGGCGGCCGCGGTGGATTCGGCCCGCGCCACCTACATCGATGCCGCTCGTCGTCGCGATGCCGGTGTGCCGTATTCACGGAACGCGTCGGTGGCCAAGTTGATTGCCACCGATGCGGCGATGAAGGTGACCACCGACGCGGTCCAGGTGTTCGGCGGCTACGGCTACACCAAGGATTTCCGCGTCGAACGGCTGATGCGCGAGGCCAAGATCACCCAGATCTTCGAGGGCACCAACCAGATTCAGCGACTGGTCATCAGTCGCTCGCTGGCGACCTAACCGTCCCTCCCGCAAACGCTCCGCTTATGCGAAGACGCTCCGCGTACATCTGGAGCATCTCCGTACAGGCGGAGCGTTTGTGTCAGGTCGGGAGGCCGACGTGAGCGCGGCGGTACACCAGGGCGGCGGCACCGACGAGTGGGGCGGTGTCGGACAGTCCGGCATCGGCAACCCGAACGCGTGAGATGTAGTCGAGTGGATGTTGCGCGACGACCTGTTCGATGAGCGGGATCAGGTCGGGTGTCACCCTCGCGAAGCCGCCGCTGATCGCCACCACGTCCAGTTGGATCAGTGCTGCAGCGCTGCAGATCGCCTGTCCCACAGCCTGCGCCACGCGGCGAATCGCGCGATGGGCGATCTCGTCATCGTTCCGATAAGACGCGGCGAGGTCTTCGCCGGTGGACCCCGTCCAACCCTCTGCGTTGGCCCAGGCGACAGTATGCGGCCCGGAGGCCACGGACTCGAGTGTGGTGCGGCTGCCGATACTGAGCTCGCCGGTGAAGCCGGACAACTGGATCTGCCCGATGTGGCCGCTGTTCCCGGCCAGTACCCGGCCATCGACGATGAAGCCGCCTCCGATACCGGTGGAGATCACCATGCCCAACAGGTTTTTCTCACCGGCTGCGTTGCCGATCCATTGCGCGGCCAGCACGATCGCCACGCCATCTCGATGGAAGTGGACGGGTATGTGGCCCAGCGTTTCTCGTATCCGGCCGGCAACCAGATCGCGTAGCGGGTAGTCGCGCCACTGCGGAATGTTGATCGGGGACAGGGTTCCGGCCCGCTCGTCCACGGGTCCGGCCGCTGCGATCCCGACGCCGATTACCTGTGCGTCCTCGGGCACGTGCGCGAGTGCATGATCGACAACCCGGATGACGTTGCTGCCGAGATGGTCGGGTGCGGATTGTGGACCGGTGCGGGCCCGACTTCGACCGGCCGCCAGCACGTTGCCGTCCGGGTCGACCAGTGCGGCTTCCACTTTCGTGCCACCGAGGTCGATCGCGAGGACCAGATCATCTGCCACCGATTCAGCCTAGTGGCCCACCCCTCCCCAGACGCTCCACCTGTGCGAAGACGCTCCAGAAATATGTGGAGCATCTTCGTATTACCGGAGCGTTTGGGGTTGTGCACAGGAGACGAAGTTGTCCACAGTGCGGACATCGAAGGGAAAGCCGGCACCATCGGACGCGCCAGAATCGGATTCATGGGGGAATACGAGTTGAGCGCAGCGGGTCTGGTCTTGCGCCGCACGGCAACGTCGGCCGGTCACAACGACCACACGCTCCAGGCTGCAGTCCGGGCCGGGAGCCTGGAGCGGGTCTACCGGGGCATGTACGTGCCGAGTGGTCCATGCAACGGCGTCCCGAGCCGCGAGGAGCGCGAAAGCCGATACCGATTCAAGGTTCTCGGGGCGGTCGACGCGGGGGAGGGCGCCAAGGCGGTGAGTCACTGGTCCGCGGCAGCACTACTCGGGGTGCCGACGTTCGACGCCGACCTGGATCGAGTGCATTTCACCGTGAACCGTGTCGGTGGCGGGCGAAATCGTGACCGGGCCTGCCGATTGCATGCCGCGTCGTGGCTGCCCGACGAGGTCATCGAACTCCCGGGACTCCTGGTGACCAGCCTCGCCAGGACGGCCGTCGACATCAGCCGTCTGGGCAGTTTCGAGCAGGCGCTCTGTGCCTGCGATGCGGCTCTTCGGATGGGTGTGTCCCGCGCCGGACTGGAGATGGTGCTCGCGCGGGCCGGTCGACGCAAGGGTGTGGGCAACGCCAGACGGGCGGTATCGCTCGCCGACAGTGCTTCGGAAAGCGTCGGCGAGTCGCTGTCGCGCGCCCGGATGTATGGCATGCCCGATATCCCGGTACCGCAGTTGCAGCCGGAGATCTACGCTCCCGACGGTGAACATGTGGCGCGCACTGATTTTCGGATCAAAGACCATCTTCTCGGCGAGTTCGACGGTCAGGGTAAGTACATCCGATATCTTCGCCCGGGTGAGACGCCTGCGGATGCGGTGTACCGCGAGAAGCGCCGCGAGGAACGCCTCAACGAACTCGGGTTCGTGGTCGCACGGTGGGGTTGGGACGACCTGATGCACCCCGAACGGTTGCGCGAGATTTTGCGAAATGGGTTGCGGCGAGCGGGTTTGCAGTGATCCACTCCCGCAAACGCTCCGGTTGTACAAGGGTGCTCCACAAATATGTGGAGCACCCTCGTAGAGGTGGAGCGTTTGCGGTGGGGTGGGGTTAGAGGCGTTCGATGATGGTGGCGTTGGCCATCCCGCCTGCCTCACACATCGTTTGCAGGGCGTAGCGGCCACCGGACTGCTGCAGTGCATTGACCATGGTTGTCATGATGCGGGCACCGCTGGCGCCGAGTGGGTGACCGAGGGCGATCGCGCCGCCGTTGACATTGGTCTTGGCCAGGTCGGCGCCGGTGTCCTTGGCCCACGCGAGGACGACGGGGGAGAAGGCCTCATTGACCTCGAACAGGTCGATGTCGGAGATGGTCAGGCCGGCCGCGGCGAGCACCTTCTCGGTTGCCGGGATGACGCCGGTGAGCATGTAGAGCGGATCGGAGCCGACCACCGAGAAGCTGTGCAGACGGGCGAGCGGCGTGAGTCCGAGTTCTGCGGCCTTGGCGCTGCTCATGATCAACACCGCGGCGCTGCCGTCGGAGAGCGGACTCGAATTGGCTGCCGTGATCTGCCATTCGATCTGCGGGAACCGCTCGAGCATCGCCGGGTGGTAGAACGCGGGCTTGAGTGTGGCCAATTGCTCGATGGTGCCGCCCGGGCGGATCATCTCATCGGTGCGCAGGCCGGCCAGGGGCACGATCTCCCGGTCGAACCGGCCTGCCTTTGTCGCCGCGACGGCCTTGTCGTGGCTCGACAACGCGAACTCGTCGAGTTCGGTCCGGGAAAAGCCCCAATCTGCCGCGATCAATTCGGCGGCCAGGCCCTGAGAGATCAGTCCGTCCGAGTACCGCTGCGAGAATCCGACGCCGGACGCGTCGACGCCGGGCCGGACATCGGACGCCATCGGCACTCGGCTCATCGACTCCACACCGGCTGCGACCACCACGTCCTGCACACCCGACATCACGGCCTGGGCGGCAAACGAGATCGCCTGCTGACTCGAACCGCACTGTCGGTTGATGGTGGTACCCGGAACCGATTCGGGGAAGCCGGCAGCCAGTGCGGCCTTGCGGCTGATGTTCTGGCCCTGCTCGTCGGCCTGTGTGACGGCACCGGCGATGACGTCGTCGATCAGCGCCGGGTCGATGCCGGTCTGCTCGACGAGCGCGCGCAGGCTGTGGGCGAGCATGTCGACCGGATGAACGTCGTGAAGTCCACCTGCACCGACCGTCACACCGTCGACAACGCGGCCCGGCTTGCCCTTTCCGATCGGAGTTCGTACCGCACCGACGATTACCGCATCAACGATTTGGGTCATGACCTACTCCTTCAGCTGGCTATGGTTTCTATAAGTCAGGTATACCCCGAGATATTCCGTCCTGTCGACCCTTGATCGACCGCCGGGCCGACGGATCCGAGAAATGGGACACGTGGCCGGTAGTGTGTCCCAGGTGGTGCGCCTACCGAATCCCATGACCGGTCCCAGGCTCTTGGCCGGTGCCGCAACCGCTGGTGCGGCCTTCGCGGCCGCCGGAGTCACAGTCGGGACCGAGGTGTATCGGGCCATGGGGGCGCCGAAAGATCTTGTGCTCCCGCATATCAGTGGCTCACCGCATCAAACCGGTGGCACTTTCGGCAATCTCGAGCCGCCGCGGCCCGTCGACGGCGACAAAGCGGCCGCACTCGCGATGCTCCGCCGCGGTGACATCGGCAAACCGCGCGCCCGCCTGGAGTTCGACGCCTCGCCGTTGCCTGTGGAGGTCGCCGACCTCGCCGCCACCTGGTTCGGTCATGCGTCGGTCCTGGTCGAACTCGACGGACACCGCATCCTCACCGATCCGGTGTGGAGCAAGCGCTGCTCACCGTCCAGTGTGGTCGGACCTGCACGGTTGCACCCCGTGCCGCACACACTCGATGAATTGCCCGCCATCGACGTCGTCCTGATCAGCCACGACCACTACGACCATCTCGACACCGCCACGGTCCGCAAGCTCGCCCGAACCCATCCGGAAGCCGTGTTCGTGGTGCCGATCGGGGTCGGGGCACATCTGCAGTACTGGGGCATCGACGCCTTCCGAATCCGCGAGGCCGACTGGGGTGAGTCGGTCACCATCGGAGATCTGCGCTTCAACTGCTGTTCCGCCCGACACTTTTCCGGGCGAGGACTGCAACGCAACACCACTCAGTGGGCCAGTTGGGCCGTGACCGGGCCGCGCAACAACTTCTTCTTCTCCGGCGACACCGGCATCACCGAATCGTTCGAGCAGGTCGGCGCCGACCACGGTCCGTTCGGGCTGTCGCTGGTCGCCATCGGCGCCTACGACCGGCTCTGGCCCGACATCCATCTCAACCCAGAGGAAGCGGTGGACGTGCATCGAATGCTCAATCGCGCCAACCTGTCCGAGTCTCTGTTGCTTCCCATCCATTGGGCGACATTCAATCTCGCGCTGCACGAGTGGGCCGACCCGGTGCAGCGACTGCTCCCGGCGGCCGAGGAATTGCACATTCCGGTGATCACCCCGATGCCCGGCGCCCGTTTCGATGTCCACTCACGCAGTGGACACGGTTTCGCGACCCAGGATTGGTGGGAGATCGCGGCATGACCGCAATCAACGAGACGCATCTGGCGTCAGGCCTGAGTGCGGCGCAGGTCGCCGACCGGGTGGCGGCGGGACAGGTCAATGTTCAGCCCGACCGGTCGGGCCGAAGTGTGGCAGATATCGTCCGCTCGAATATCTTCACCCGAATCAATGCGATCCTCGGTGTGCTGTTCATCATCGTGATGAGCACCGGCTCGATCATCAACGGCGCCTTCGGTTTGCTGATCATCGCCAACAGTGGCATCGGCATCATCCAGGAGATCCGCGCGAAGAAGACCCTCGACGCACTGGCGATCGTCGGCCAGACCAGGCCGATGGTCCGCCGCGATGGTGTCGCCACCGAAATCGATCCGGGCGAGGTCGTGCTCGACGACATCATCGAGCTCGGCCCCGGCGATCAGATCGTGGTGGACGGTGAAACCGTCGAGTCGGCCTCCCTCGACATCGACGAGTCGTTGCTGACCGGTGAAGCCGACGCGGTCGACAAAGCTGTCGGGGATCCGATCATGTCGGGCAGCTTTGTGGTCGCCGGGTTCGGCGCATACCGCGCGACGAAGGTCGGCCGCGATGCCTATGCCGCGCAGCTTGCCGAAGAGGCCAGCAAGTTCACGCTGGTCAACTCCGAACTGCGCAACGGGATCGACAAGATCCTGAAGATCATCACTTACCTGCTCATCCCGGCGGGTGTGCTGACCATCGTCAACCAGCTGTTCATCAGCGACAACGGCATCAAGGCGAGCCTGCTCGGAATGGTTGCGGCGCTGGTCCCGATGGTGCCCGAAGGTCTGGTGCTGATGACCTCGATCGCGTTTGCGGTCGGTGTGGTCCGGCTCGGCAAGCGGCAGTGCCTGGTCAACGAACTGCCCGCCATCGAGGGCCTGGCCCGGGTCAATGTGGTCTGTGCGGACAAGACCGGAACGCTCACCGAGAACGGGATGAGGCTCTCGGAACTGGTTCCGGTGCAGGGGGACCGGGCCGAGTTGGAGCTGGCGCTGGCCGCGCTGGCAGCCCACGATCCGCGTCCGAACGCGAGTGTCCAGGCCATGGCCGAGGCGTTCCCGGACGCCCCGGCCTGGACGTCGAGCGCCGTCGCCCCGTTCACGTCGGCGAAGAAGTGGAGTGGTATCTCTTTCGCCGACAGCGCTTCCGGTGAGCCCCGAGGCAACTGGCTGCTCGGTGCACCGGACATGTTGCTGCCGTCGGAGGCCCAGACCGCGGCCCAGGCAAGCGAACTGGGGTCCGGTGGCCTGCGCGTGCTGTTGCTGGCCTCGACCGATGTGTCGGTCGACACCGAGTCGACGGACGATTTGTCCGCGCCCGGTGTCGTCACGCCGCGCGCACTGATCGCGCTCGAACAGCGGGTGCGCGCAGATGCGCGCGAGACGCTGGACTACTTTGCGTCGCAGAATGTCTCGGTCAAGGTGATCTCGGGGGACAACGCCGTCTCCGTGGGTGCGGTGGCCGGGTCGCTGGGTCTGGGGACGCTGGACGACGCGGTGGACGCCCGTGAGCTGCCGACCGGCACCGATGAACTCGCCGACGTCGTCGATTCGCACACCACTTTCGGTCGGGTCCGTCCGGATCAGAAGCGGGCGATGGTCGGTGCACTGCAGTCACGCGGCAACACGGTGGCGATGACCGGAGACGGTGTCAACGACGTGTTGGCACTCAAGGATGCCGATATCGGTGTGGCCATGGGTTCGGGTAGCTCGGCAAGCCGTTCGGTGGCTCAGATCGTCCTGCTCGACAACCGCTTTGCCACGCTGCCGTATGTGGTCGCCGAAGGCCGTCGCGTCATCGGCAACATCGAACGCGTCTCCACGCTGTTCCTGACAAAAACCGTGTATGCGGTGTTGCTGGCCATGACCATCGGAGTTGCCGGGATCCTGGGCAAGATCTTCGGGTTCGCGCCGATGTCCTACCCGTTCCAGCCGATCCACGTCACGATCGCCGCGTGGTTCACCATCGGTGTTCCGGCCTTTGTACTGTCGCTGGCCCCCAACAACGAACGGGCCCGAACCGGCTTCGTCGGCCGCGTACTCCGTCTGGCGGTCCCGTCGGGAATCGTGGTCGCGGTCTGCACATTCGTGGCCTACGCGCTGGTCTACCCGGGCGGTTCCGGTGTCGAACTCGGTTCCAAGAATTCGGTGGATCTGCCGCCGGAGCAGATGCAGGCCGCCACCACCGCACTGATCACCATGATCGCCGTCTCGATGTGGGTACTCGCGGTGATCGCGCGGCCCTACAACTGGTGGAAGATCGTGCTGCTGACCGTCTCGGTGCTCATGTACGTGCTGATCTTCTCGCTGCCGTTCACGCAGGAGATGTTCAAGCTGGATCCGACTGATTGGGGCAAGACCGGAATCGGGTTGGCGACCGCCGCGGTCGGCATCGTCGCGGTCGAGATCCTGTGGCGACTGAACCCCGTCTTCGCAATGTGGTCCCGTAAGCTGAAATCCAAAGACCCACAGACCGCCGAGAACGTTACCGGCGCCGCAGAAAGGTAAGGCCACACATGGACATCAAGGGTCTGATCAACAAGGGCAAGCAGACGCTCAGCAAGAACACCAAGGTCATCGACCAGGGTGCTGACGCCGTCAACAAGGCAACCAAGGGTAAGTACTCCGCCCAGGTCAGGAAGGGTGCGGACGCTGCCAAGAAGTTTGCGCAGGACGGTGGTTCGAACCCGGACCAGCCGAAACCTCAGTAATCGAGACCTGGCACTGAGCGGACTGCGCTGTAGGTAGAACAACTTGAAGGAAGCCTGGAGGCCGGCAGTCCTGCTGGCCGGAAGTGTGCTGATGTCCGGGGTTTTGACCCTGACGGCATGCTCAGGCGGCGGCGGAGACGATGGTGTGAGCCCATCGTCTCCGCCGTCTTTGTCTGAATCGTCGACGACGCCGCCGCCCCCACCTCCCGCACTCGCCGATCGCGGTGCGGTCCTGACACAGCGGCCGTTTCAAGGCAGCAGCACTCTGGGCGATGCCGGCCGGTTGATACGAGTGGTCTATCGCTCGACGGCCGGTTACGCCGGTGGCTTCGGCACGGATGTGTCCGGGGTGATCGCCGTCCCGGCCGGTGATCCGCCACCGGGTGGATGGCCGGTGGTCGCGCTCGGCCACGGCACCACCGGAACCGATGTGACGTGCGGTCCGTCGGACTACCCGGACCTGCTCGGCGAAGACGGCAACGTCGCGCGACTGCTGGCCCGCGGATACGTGGTCGCCGCGAGCGACTACCAGGGACTGGGTACCAGCGTCGAGAGCCCGCGAACGCATCCCTATCTGGAACCGAAAACCGTTGCGTACAACATGATCGACGCGGTGCGCGCGGCCCGCAATGTGGTACCCGAAGCGTCTGCCGACTGGGCCGCGATGGGTGCTTCGCAGGGTGGCCAAGCCGCCTGGGCCGCAGCGGAGCACGCCGACGACTACGGTCAGGGACTCGAATTCGTCGGGGCTGCGGCCCTGGCGCCTGCCGCCGATCTGTCGCCGATCACCGATGCGGGACTCGATCTGACCTACACCGACGCCCAGAAGATCTTCATCCCCAATCTGGTGGCGGGACTGCGCGAAGTGCATCCCGATCTCGACCCCGACGACTACATGCGCGGGGGGCTGGCTGCCGGGGCGGACGCCTTCACCTCATGCGGGCCCACCTCGATCGCGGACAAGTTCTCCGCTGCGATGGACGTTGTGCCCGGTGACGCGACGGTCGCCGACCAGGAGGCACTCGAGCGGCTCCGGGGGATCCTGATCACCGATGCGCTGCCCGCCGAGCCCGCGGGTGGGCCGTTGTTCGTGGCCTACGGGGACAAGGACACGATCATCCTGTCCGCCTGGACAACTGCCGCGGTGCAGCGCGCCTGCGCGCAGGGCGACGTGATCGAGGTCGTTCGCAAGCCTGAGGGTGGACACACCAATCTGGGTGTGACCGGTGAGGCCGTCGACTGGATCGCCGACCGATTTGCCGGGGAGCCGGCGCCCGACACGTGTCCCGTGTGACGGGTCAAGATGTGGCCGGACCGATAACGTCAGCGCCATGGCAAAGGTGAAGGACGCGATAGAGGTCGGTGTGACGCCGGAGAAGACGTGGGATCGGGTGCTGGATCTCTCGAGTTACGACGAGTGGCTGACGATCCACGAAGGTTGGCGCAGCCCGCTTCCCGGGCCGGAAGAGATCGGCAAGGGCCTCAAGGTGTCCTCAGTCATCGCGTCCAGGGGCACTCGCGTCCGGTTCGACTGGACGGTCAACGCCTTCGATCCACCGCACCGCGTCAGCCTGAAGGGTTCCGGCAAGGGAGGGGTCAAGGTGACGCTGATCCTCGCGGTGGATCCGGCACCGGAAGGCTCAAAACTGACCTTTGAGATCGAACTCGGCGGATTGGCCATGATCGGTCCGGTCGGGAAGATCACGGCGAAGGTTGTCAAAAGTGAAATCGAGACTTCACTAAAGAATTTTCACGATCTGTACTCCTGAGTGAATACCCCTGGTACATTCCCGATTTCGGTTACCAAATGGGGGTTAGCGCCTGACAAGGCTATGTATAGAATCCGGCGAACCTCGAAACAAGGGCGGTAACGGATGGGGCGGCATGGTGGGGACAGCAATGCTGGAGGCGAGTTCGGATTCAGCGGACACCGAGATGGGGACCGGGGGCACGGGACCGCGTGGATAGTGGGTGCGCTGGTTCTCGTAGCGTTGCTGGTGGCCGGGGTAGTCCTGTGGCGGACGATCGGCAACGGGTCCGGTCCGGATTGTGACTCGAGGGAAGCAGTGTCGGTCATCGCGGATCCTTCGATGGCGGCCACGATCAAGCCGCTCGCGGGTACCGCGTCGGGCGACTCTTGCTTCGACTTCACGGTGTCCGCGGTCAGCGGCGCCAACGTTGCAGGGCAGCTCACCAAGGGAGAGAGTGCGCCGGACCTGTGGATTGCGGATTCGTCGACCCGCGCCCGTACGGTCACCGAGCAGGTCCGCGTCGGCAACGATGTGGTCGCCGAATCGGTCGCGGCAAGCCCCGTGGTGGTGGTCGGCAAAAACGTTCCGGCGCTGGAGAACTGGGTCGATGTGATGAAGTTGCCGGGACTGCGACTCGGCAACCCGATCGACTCGAGTACCGGCGACGCCCCGATCATCGGCGCGCTGGCTGCCGAGCAGTCGGGCGCCATCGACACCAAGTCCTTCACCGACGGGATGACCCTGCTGGCGTTGCAGCAGGGCAACGCGCGGGTCGGTGGCGATGCCGATGGAGACCGGCTCGCACTCGCCGGGGTGAGTGACTCGCCGACGGTGGTCAGTGAACAGCACTTCATCGAATACCAGCGCGCCGATCCCAGCAGTGGGCTGTCGGCCTCCGTCCCTTCCGACGGCACCGTCGTCCTCGATTTTCCGATGCTCAACACGGCGCCTGCGGCCCGCAAGGACACGGTGGGCAAGGCCGGTCAGGAGCTGTTCGAGGCGATCACTTCTGACAGCGGCGCGCAGACGCTGACCGCCGCGGGATTCCGCACCGGCATCGATGGACCGGCGCCTGAAGGCGGAGTTGGCGATGTGACTGTTCTCACAGCGGGTGATCCGGAGCGTGAGTCAAAAGCGCTGCGGCAGTGGGCGGTGCTCGGAGTACCGATCCGCACTCTGGTCGTCGAGGATGCGTCAGGGTCGATGTCAGCGCCTGCGGGGAACTCGACCCGGGCCGAGATGTTGGTGGAAGCCAGTCAGAACGGCCTGAAGCTGTTCCCCAACACCACCGCGTTGGGCTCCTGGCTGTTCTCCATCAATATGGGTGGGAGGGGACAGGACTGGTTACCGCTGGTGCCGATCGAACGCCTCGACACCGTTGGGGCCGATGGCCAGACCCACCGCGAGCGTCTGGAGTCCGAGCTTCTGACGTTGCCTGACCGAGTGGGTGGCGCGACGGGCCTCTATGACACGACTCTGGCCGCGTACAAGGAAGTTCAGGACACATACGATCCCAACTTCTCGAACAGCGTCATCCTGCTCACCGACGGACAGAATGAGGACGAGAACTCGATCACGCTCGATGAACTCCTCGCCGAGCTTAAGCGACTCGAGGATCCGGCTCGACCGGTGCTGATCCTGACAATCGGCATCACGGAAGATGCTGATGCCGCATCGCTGAAGAAGATCGCAGAGGCGACAGGTGGCACCAGTTACGTCGCCAAGACCCCGGCCGATATCTCGACGGTGTTCGTCGACGCCGTGGCAGCGCGCATCGAGGCCGCCGGTCGGTGAAAACGGTGGTCGAGCGCCAATGATGTAGGTGAGACTAACCTAACAATTTTCGACAAAACGGACCATGGACCGGATAGATGCGGCACTATCCGGGTATGAGTTTTCTGACGACGTCTGCCCGAGCTCGAATTGTCAACGCCGGCAAGGCCGCATCGGTCGTTGCGGCCGCAACGATGGCTGTTGCGGCGTGTGGAGGCGACGGCGACGACACCGCCGCGCCGGCCGCGGCGGCTTCATCTGCCACCGCGGTCGAGTCCGGTTCCGCATCGGGTGGCGAGTCGCCGTATACCGACGGTGAGTACTCCGCGATCGGTGGCTACCAGTCTCCTGGCGGAAAGCAGGAGATCGGTGTCACGGTCACCCTGTCGAACTCGGTGATCACCGCACTGACACTCGACACCAGCGCGACCACCGGACCCTCGGCTGATTTTCAGGGCAAGTTCAAGACCGGCGTAACCGAGCAGGGACTCGTCGTCGGCAAGAGCATTGATGAATTGAGCGTGAGCAAGGTGTCGGGGTCTTCCTTGACGTCCACCGGTTTCAATGATGCGATTGACCAGATCAAAACTGAGGCTGCAGCGTAAACGGTTTATTCGGCGCGTGTCCGAGAACTGAGAGTCTCCTGAAAAACGCGTTTCAAACGGACCACGGTCAACTTTCAGGGAGCACAATGGATGCCATGACCTCGACATCAACGTCATCGGTGAAGAATCGGATTGTCAACGCGGGCAAGGTCGCTGCGGTCATCGCGGCCACCGGCGCAGTCATCGCGGCCTGTGGCGACGATGGCGACAGTAATTCATCGGCCACAACAACCACCGCCGCAACCGGTGATTCCGCGGTCGCCGAATCGGCACCCGCCGAGTCAGCAGCGGCGGAATCCGGTACTGAGTCATCGGCATACACCGACGGTGAATACAGTGCCTTCGGTAGTTACCAGTCACCGGGTGGTCGGCAAGAGGTCGGCGTGACGGTCACCTTGGCCAACTCGGTCATCACCGCACTGACGCTCGATACCAGTCAGACCAAGGGCACGTCCTCGGAGTTCCAGGGCAAGTTCGCCAGTGGGATCGACGCACTGGTTGTCGGCAAGAACATCGATGAGCTCGACGTGAGCAAGGTTTCTGGATCATCCTTGACCTCAGGCGGTTTCAACGACGCCATCGAGCAGATCAAATCCCTGGCTCAGGGCTGAATCTCGACGCGGTGACGAAGCCGACGGTCTGGGAGTTCGAGGCACTCGGTACGGCGTGGGACGTGACTTTGCCCGGCCCGATCCCGGATGACCTGCGAGCGGAGATCACGCACGAGCTCGACCGAATTGATCGGGTGTGGTCGAGGTTTCGCCCGGATTCGATGGTTGCCGCAATGGCAGAGCGCGCCGGTCGGTACCCGATCGCATCGACCGACCAGCCGATGATCGATCTGCACCGCGAACTCTACGAGCTCACCGGCGCCAAGGTCACCCCGCTTGTCGGCCAGACACTCGATGACGCGGGCTATGACAGTGGCTACTCGTTGACGCCGGCGGAACATGTTGCTGCAGTGCCACTGTGGGACGACGTGTTGACCAAGTGGTCGGGCGAGCTGGAACTGACCGCGCCTGCGCTCATCGATGTGGGCGCCACCGGCAAGGGATTTGCCGTCGACCGGGTCGCGGGTGTGATCGCATCGCACGGGTTCGAACGCTATCTGGTCAACGGCAGCGGGGACATCGCGGCCGGATCGCAATCCCACCGAATCGCGTTGGAACATCCGGTTGATCCGACCAAAGCCATCGGCACCGTGGTGATCGAGGGCAACGCGATCTGCGGGTCGGCAAGCAATCGTCGGGCGTGGGCGGATTGGCATCACATCATCGATCCGACCACCTCCGCGCCCACCCGGGAAGTACTGGCCACGTGGGCCATCGCCGACGACGCGATGACCGCAGACGGGCTGTCGACCGCCCTGTTCTTCTGTCCTCCTCAGAAACTGTTAAGCCGCTATCGGTTTGACTATGTGGTGGTACGGGCGAACGGCACCGTGGAACATTCGCATGCGCGAGAACTGGAGTTGTTTCTGTGAGGTACCTACGGCTTGTCGACCGGCTCTCGATGTACCGGTTCGTGTTGCTGGCACTGGTGGTGCTGGCGGTCTACTCATTTGTCGTGGCCGCATCGGATGCCGACTTCCAGTACACCGCAACAGAGTTGGCCGGCTCGCTGGCGATTCTTGTGGTTGTCTGTGCCGCCGTGACATATATCTGTGCGGCGATCGTGCGGGTTCCACCCGGTAGTGAATCCTGGCTGATCACCGCATTGATCTTGTTCTTCATCTTCCCGGGCGTGACCGACTCGGATACCGCGTGGGGTCTGGTGCTGGCCGCGGCGATCGCGAGCGCATCGAAGTATGTGCTGGCGATCAGACGTCGGCACATCGTGAACCCAGCCGTGGTCGGTGCAGTGGTCAGCTACCTGTTCGCCTACTTCTCTGTCGGCTACTTCGCGTATCCGATCTGGTGGGTGGCAGCAGACGCCTTGCTGATCCCGATGATCGTGATCGGTCTGCTGGTCGTCTGGAAGCTTCGCGACTGGTGGATGTCCGGCATCTTCCTGCTGGCCTCGGTGATCACGATCGTCGCGGTCGCGCTCGACGACGGAACCCCGGTCGGCGACGCCCTCGACCTGGGATTCCAGTCGACACCACTGCTGTTCGTGGCAGCGATCATGCTCACCGAACCGCTGACATCACCGACCACCCGCCTCGCGCAGGGGATCTACGCGGCGGGAGTCGGGGTGCTCATGTACTGGGGGCAGACGTTCGAGATCACCTCCGACTACACGCTCGCCTTCGTTCCCGAGATGGCCCTGCTGGCGGGCAGCGTGTTCACGTTCGTTGTCGCCCGCAGGTGGCGACGTCCGGTGCTGACGATCAAGTCGGTGCAACCCATCGGTGTCGACACCTACGAGGTGCTCGCATCCCCCGGGGTGCGTTTCCGGTCCGGGCAGTGGGCGCAGGTCTCTGCTCCCACCTGGAATCCGACGCCCGACAAGCAGGGCACACGACGAGTGTTCTCGCTCGCCGGTGCGCCGGGGGAGCCGACCACTCGGTTCGGCTTCACCGCAGCAGGCAACGTCTCGGCATTCAAGAAGCGGCTGATCGACGGCGGTGGAACGGGCACGAAGCTGTACATCGACGAGGTGGGCGGGGACTTCACCCTTCCACGCAAACTTTCGGCGCCGGTTGTGTTCATCGCGGGCGGTATCGGAATCACGCCGTTCCGGTCGATGCTCGCCGACCTGTTGGACCGCGGCGGGGACCTCAAGCAGGTCTCGCTGATCTATGCGGCGAACGGTGACGATCGATTGGTGTACACCGATGTTCTCGACGCCGCCCGCGCGGCCGGTGCCACGGTGGTGACCGTGACCGGCGGACTGGTGGGTGCCAGCGACATTGCTGCCGTGGCACATCCCGGATCGCACTACTACCTGTCGGGTCCGCCGGCCATGCTCGACGCCATCAAGCCGATGCTGTTGCATGCTGAACCCGGACTGCGGTGGCAACCCTGGCGCGTGCACACCGACCGATTCATCGGCTACTGACGAGCACTTTTCGCAAGGGCGGGAACAAACCGCCGCCCCGGGTGCTCCTATCTTCGACCGCCGCACAGCGTGGCACCTTCCGAAGATTCGGTACCCGACACGAAAAGGACTCACCCTCATGGCAATCGAACAGTACGACACCAACGCCGACGGCTACTTCGACACCATCCTGACCGACACCAACGGCGACAACGTTGCCGACATCGTCGAATACGACACCAATGCCGACGGCTGGATCGACGAGGTCCAGACCGACTACGACTACGACGGTTACGTCGACGAGATTGCCATGGACACCGACTACGACGGCTACTACGACACCGTGATCGCCGCCTGAGTGCCATCGGACCTTCTTGACCGCGACCATAGCCGCACCTCCCGAAACCGCGTCACCTGAACGCAGGTGGCCCGGTTTCGGGTTGTCGGTCCGGTGCCGGACCGTGACCGGCCACCCTGGATTCCCGAAACGTGCCCGCCCTGGGTGTTATTCGATGTGTTCGAGGTTGTCGGATCCGGTTTGGGCTTCGCCACCACGATCTCGGGGCAGCTCTGCCGACTTTTCGGCCAACACCGCCTGGCGGTCGGCGAGGACTTTCTGCCACGCCGCTGCGAATGTGTCGTTGACGTGCTGGGCCCGGTTGACCCGCGGTGTGCGTTCCGGATCAACCGACGCCGGGGGTATCCACCCGACGCGGCCTTTGTCTGGGCCTTCGGTGATCATGATTGTCTGCCACTGACCGGGACCATCGCCGATGAGTTTGTGGTGCGACGGGCACGCTGATCCCATCATGTTGATGTCGGTCAGACCACCGTTGATCCATGCAAGCAGGTGATGGGCCTCGACCCAGGTCGCTGGATTGGTGCAGCCTGGATGCGAACAACCCCGATCCCGGACGAACAACGCGAGCCGCTGGCCTTTCTGCGCGGTCCGTTTGGTCCGGGCCAGATACAACACCTCCGCGGAGTGGTCGGCGAACACGGCCAAATATTTGTCGGACCGCGCTGCCAGGTGCAGGGCCTCTTTGACCGGAATATCCACTCCCGACGCCGTTCTCGCGATCCCCGCACAGTCGTCGAGCTGCGCTTTGGTCATCGTGATGATCAACTGCGCCGGCAAACCCCGATGCGACTTGCCGAGCAGGTTGCACTCCAAAATCGTTGTCAGGATCGCCTTCAGCGCATCGTGATGTTGTTGGCCCGTCGAACGGATATCCCGTTCGGCAGCAGCCTTGATCAGCTCTGCATCCTGTTTCGGATCATCGGAGGCCCCGGTCGGCGAGTTCGGGTCAGCCGGGTTGTTCATCCCCGGGGCAGCCCAGACATCCATCACGGTCTTGAACATCGCCAACGTTTCCGGATCCAGGGTGCCGGAGATCTTGGCCATCAGGTCTACCCCTTGATCACCCAGACTCACACTGCGTTTACGCGCCCGATCCGAATCGTCGGTCAGCTGGCCGTCGGGATCGACTCGGGCCAACACCGCACGGCCCGATGCGGCCAACTGGGTGGGGTCTTGGCCGACAGCTTCTTCGGTCATCCAATGATCGACCACGTCATACACGGCCGGATCAGCCGCTGACGGAATGTGTTTGCGCACATCCAGCATCACATCCATATGCGCGGCCCCGATCAACCCGTGAGCCCAGGCCTGTTCAGCGGCAGGGCACTTCGGCGTCAACTCCTCACCCTGCATCGTATGGAATCGCCCCACCGCCTCCAGACCCCGGATCCGGGAAGAGGTTTGCCCTTTCGTCAACCGCAACTCGCTACGCGTGAAACCGAACAACGACGAATACCCGGCTTCGGTAAACGATGACCGATCCGAAACCCGCAACAGGTGACGCACCCCGGTGAACTCGAGCTTACGAACTATCCGTTCATGCACCCGCACAAGCTCATTGAGCTCAACATCGGACATATCGGAATCGACGCACTCCGCGATATCGGCAACGAGCAACTCCAACTCGAGGTACTTACGCACCAACACCGGAACCGAAGAAGAACCAACCCCGACTTCATCAGATGGATCGTCAGTCATCATGCCCCCCAGCACATCTGATTGAATTCTTTCAACCAGAATACTCCGGAAAACACATCGTGTCGAATGTTTGTTCGAGTAAGGTGTTTGGCGTCGGCCGACGTGAACTCCTTGTGAGGCAACGTGTTGTGCGCGTCAGTCGCGTAACTCAACCCCCGTCAAGGCAACTGGTGTCACTGAGGTGTCACTGCGAAGGCTCAACTGCGGGAGACCAGCGCTCGTAGGAAGAACGTCAGGTTCTCGGGGCGCTCGGCCAAGCGGCGCATGAAGTAGCCGTACCACTGGGAGCCGAACGGAACGTAGACGCGGATCTGACGGCCCGCCTGGGCAAGTCGTTGCTGTTCGGAATCGCGGATGCCATAGAGCATCTGGTGTTCCCATTGCTCGGTGTCCCGACCGGCGGTGGTGGCCATTGCCTCAGCGGCCGCCACCATCGCGGGATCATGGCTGGCGACCATCGGATATCCGTCGCCGTCCATCAAGACCTGCAGGCAACGTAGGTAGGCCGCGTCGACGTCGTGCTTGTCCTGGAACGCCACCGCTGCTGGTTCGGCATATGCGCCCTTGCACAGCCGGATCCGCGACCCCGGTCCGGAAAATGCATGACAGTCGTCCTCACTGCGATGCAGATAGGCCTGCAGCACGGTACCGAGATCGGGGAAGTCGGACCGCAATTCGCGGACGATCCGCAGGGTCGAGTCGGTGGTGGTGTGATCTTCGGCGTCGATGGTCACCCACACGCCGGCCCGAGTGGCAGCCGATGCGATGCGGTGCGCATTCTCCAGCGCGATCTTCTCTCCGTGGCGGGGGAGTGCGCCGCCCAGCGCCGACAATTTCAACGACACCTCCATCGGATGACCAGATTGCGTGAGGTCAAGGCCTGCAAGCATGTCGATCAGTTGTAGATAGGCCCCGACGGTCGCTTCGGCCAACGTTTCGTCGGTGGTGTCCTCGCCGAGATAGTCGATGGAGATCATCCGGCCGGATGCCAGCAGTGATCGGCAGGCATCCATGGCATCATCGTGGGTTTCGCCCGGCACGAAGCGCTGCACAACATCTCGTGTCACGGGTAGGCGCCTGCTCAGGCGCTTGATCCGACCACTATGGCCGGCGGCAGTGATGATGCTGCGGGCTGCGGCAGCGGTGGCCGGCCTCACGGTCGATTGCCCGCGTCCTCGCGGGCGGTGTGCCCGGCAGCGTCGACTTCCATATGCGGATAGCCAGAAGTTGTTGCCGGAGTGAAGGTCTCCTTGATGGTCCGAGTCGAGGTCCAGCGCATCAGGTTTTGCTTGGATCCCGCCTTGTCGTTGGTTCCCGACGCGCGTCCGCCGCCGAAGGGCTGTTGTCCGACCACTGCGCCGGTGGGTTTGTCGTTGATGTAGAAATTGCCTGCGGCGTTGCGGAGCCCGGACAACGCGGCACCGACCGCGGCGCGATCATCGGCGATGACCGCGCCGGTGAGCGCGTAGCGAGCGGTCGAATCAACCTGCTGCAGAATCGAATCGAAGTTGTCGTCCGGATAGACATGGACCGACAGAATTGGCCCGAAGTACTCCGTACTGAAGGCTTCATCGGTCGGATCGTCACCGAGTAGTACCGTGGGCCGCACGAAGTAACCCTCGGAGTCGTCGTGGTCGCCACCGGCCGCGATCGTCAGCGTGGGTACCGATTTGGCCCGTTCGATGGCGGCGGATGATTTGTCGAAGGCGCGCTGGTCGATGACCGCACCGCCGAAGTTGGTCAGGTCTCGGACGTCGCCGTAGCTCAGGTTGTTTGCTTCGGCGAGGAAGTCGTCCCCCATGGTGTCCCACACCGACCGCGGGATATAGGCCCGTGATGCCGCCGAACACTTTTGACCCTGATATTCGAAGGTTCCCCTGATCAGGGCGGTCCGCAGGACATCGGGATCAGCTGAACTGTGTGCCAGTACAAAGTCTTTACCGCCGGTCTCTCCGACCAGTCGTGGGTAGCTGCGGTAGCGGTCGATGTTTGCCCCGACCTCACGCCACAGATGCTGAAAAGTGTTCGTCGAACCGGTGAAATGGATTCCGGCCAGGTTCGGGTCACGGAGTGCCACATCGCTCACCGCGATCCCGTCACCGGCAACAAGGTTGATGACACCGGGAGGCAGTCCCGCCGCCTCGAGTAGTTTCATCGTGAGGTAGGCCGAATAGGTCTGTGTCGGTGACGGTTTCCAAACCACCGTATTGCCCATCAGCATGGGGGCGGTGGGAAGGTTTGCGGCGATGGCCGTGAAATTGAACGGTGTGATCGCGTAAACGAATCCCTCGAGTGGGCGGTGATCGAGTCGATTCCACACGCCGGCGCTCGACACCGGTTGTTCGGCGAGGATCTCGCGAGCAAATCCGACGTTGAACCGCCAGAAGTCGACAAGTTCGCAGGGAGCGTCGATCTCGGCCTGCTGCACCGATTTCGACTGTCCGAGCATGGTGGCCGCGGCGATCTTCTCGCGCCAGGGCCCGGACATCAGATCTGCCGCCCGCAACAGGACCGCGGCACGCGCATCGAAGTCGGTTGCCGCCCACCCCGGCGCGGCTGCCAGGGCTGCATCCACCGCTGCCCGGGCGTCGTCGTGGGTGGCGTTGGTGAAGGTGCCGAGAACCTCGTGGTGAGCGTGGGGTTGCACAACCGGGGTCGGCGTTCCGGTGCCGGTGACATGGGCACCGTTGATCACATGGGGCAGTTCGATCGGGGCGGCGGCGGTGAGACTGCGCAGCTCATCGACGATTCGTCGGCGTTCAGGTGAGCCCGGGGCATAAGTGTGGACGGGTTCGTTGTGCGCACGCGGGGGTGTGGTGATGGCATCCATCTCCCCATCACAGCCCGGCGGCGTTGCAAAAACGATAGCCAACAGGCCAAAGGGACTGCATATGCTTGGTCCAGCTGAACAAAGGGGGCTGCGGATGTCCGAACCTGGTAAATCGGCGTCGATCACGCTCGGGCGCCTACTCCTGGCCTTGGACGGCACGCTGGTGACGCTGGTCGAAGCGCCCGAAGGTCTGGATCGGTCCGTGTCGTCGATGGCTCTACTCGACGACGACGATCTGCGCCTGGGCGTGGGCCGGGCGGCCCGCGGCGCCGATCTCGCGCTGCTGGTCGGTGTGGGCTGCGATCAGGTGATCGCCTGGCTGGCGACACTCGGGACCCGGACCCCCACCGCGATGCTGGTGAAGTCGCCGACGGCGACGTTGGTGCGTCGGGCGGCGGGTGCAGGCGTTGCGGTCGTGGCCGTTGACCCACACGCCCGCTGGGAGCGCATCTACAACCTGATCGGGCGAGTGCTGGAGCAGGCGCGTGCCGGAACGGCGGAGTCGATGGCCAGCGGAACCGCCGGTGATCTGTTCGCGCTGGCCCAAGCCGTCGCGGACCGGACCGGCGGACTCGTGAGCATCGAGGACGCGGACTCGCACGTTCTGGCCTACAGCACCTCCGATGAGCACGCCGACCAATTGCGTCGACTGTCGATCCTCGGTCGCGAAGGTCCGCCGGAGATGCTCGACTGGCTGCGGCAGTGGGGGGTTTTCGGCGCTCTACGGGCCGGGCCGGAGGTGGTCTCGGTGGCCCGGCGCGACGATCTGGGGCTTCGCCCACGCCTGGCCGTCGGCATCCGCGGACCACGCGGGACAACGTATCTGGGAACGCTCTGGTTGCAGCAGGCCGAGGTCGACCTCGCGCCGGACTCTGCGGAGATCATCAAAGGTGCGTCCGCCGTTGCCGCCCGCATCATCGCGCAGTCGGCGGCGATGCCATCTGTTCACGGCGAACAGGTTCAGCGCTTGCTCGGCTTTCGGGGCGAAGGCGTCGACGTCGCCTATCTTGCTCAGGCGCTGAACATTCCGTCAGACGGTCCGGTGGTTGTTGTCGGCCTGGCGGCGCGGGAACGTGACGATGACGCGGACGGGGGAGGTGATCGAGGGGAGCAGAACCTGCCGGCGCTCACGCTGCACGCCAGTGCTTTTCGGCCGGACTCCGTGACCGCTGCGGTCGGTGGACGGGTGTACGTGCTGTTCCCGCGGACGAGCAGTGGGCCTGCGACGGTGCGGTGGGCGCGGGAGACCGTCGATGCGGCCAAACGCGGATTCGGGGTGCGGATCCGGGCCGTGGTCGCCGAAGGCGCCGGTGTGATCGATGCGGCCAGATTGCGGGTCGAGGTCGACCGGGTGATCGACGCAGCGCGCCGCGAGGGCTCGCTCATCGACACCGTGACCACGATCGAGCAGTCACGGACCCCGGTGCTCCTCGGCGAAATCGTCGGATTGTTGGCCGCCAACCCAGAACTGGTGGATCCTCGGGTGGCCGAACTCCGTAGCTATGATGCCGCGCACGGGACCGATTTGATACCGAGCGTCCGGGCCTACCTGGACGCGTTCGGAGATGTCCGGGCGGCGGCAGGCGAGTTGCACATCCATCCGAACACCCTGCGGTACCGGTTACGGCGAACCCGGGAATTGACGGGGTTGGACCTGGCCGATCCCGCTTCCCGCCTGGTGGTGGCGCTTGCACTTCGTATTTGATCGCTGAGCACAGTCCGAGACCGAATATGACAAGAGCCCCCGAGCTTTCGCTCGAGGGCTCTTGTGGCGTTCTTGAGAGAGGCGGACCGCCGGTGGGGTCAGCTCCTCGGGAACTGCTCGGTGTTGGCAGTGGCGGAGACCGTCGCCGGGGTGGGACGCCGGAACAGCAGGACCACACCTGCGATGAAGAGCAGACCGCCGACGGTGCCGAGGATCGCCGGAAGGATCACGCCACCGAGGCGGAGCTGATCGACATAGCCCGAAGCCTTGTCGGACTGCCGTTCGACGGTGGTGTCCTGCCACGCCATGGTCGCGGCGAACGCGTCCATCTGGAAGTCGCGGATCGGCTGGGCCAGATCAGGATCTTCCCAGCCCGGGGACTTGAAGTACTGATGCTGCTCTTCCAGGCCCTTGAGGATGGTGCCGGTCTGCGGCTCCACCCAGACGTGGCGCGTGGACTTTGCGAAGCGGTCCATCACGACCTTTTCGGTGGGCGGGACTCCTTCGATGCCCCACCAACTCGCCGGCATCTCCAGCGAGGTGCCGAGCGCGGGCTCCCCGTTGGGCGTCGGAAGTGTCACCTGATCGACCTCGGGCACGTCGCTGACGAAATGGTATGCGGTGAGGCCGTTGATCTCTTCTTCTTCGACGAACGTGGCGGTGACGTCCTGTCGGGAGTTCGAGTCGTAGTAGACCTGATCGGTCTTCTCGACGTCGAAGCCGAACTTGTACTGATATCCCTCGCGAGGCGCTTCGACGAAGTTGTCGGTGTCCTCGATGGTCACCGTGCCTTCGGGTGCCTGGACGGTGTGGATGCGGGCGATGTTGCCGTTCGGCTTGCTGGTGTCGCGATCGACGGACACGACGTCGACGTTCGAGGTGAGGACGGCGTCCTCACATGTGCGCTGGGCATTGGCCGGCTCTGCGGTGGGCTCGTAGGTCTCGTCGCCGTCGCGAATCAGATCGATCACCACGGTCTGTCCGGACTGCAGTGTTGCCTGATCGGAATCGGACGGGTCGATGATGATGCTGCGACGCTGCTGGGTCAGATGCGCATCCAAGACCTGTGCCTTCGGTTCGCTGATCGAACAGCGGTTGAAGACGCGTGCCGGGGTGTTGTTGTCATCGGTCAGTCCTGCGGGAACCGACGTCGCCACAGAGGTGATGTCGAGGTCCAACGGAACCACTTTGAGCTTGGGAACCAGCCACAACGGTACTGCGATTGCGGCGGTCACCATGGCGATCCCGATGAAGATCAACGCCGGTGCCAAAATCTTCTTGATGTCATACCCCTCTCAAACGGCGACAAGCGAGTTCAGTATTACAGCAGCCGTCCGATCGGTTGCGCCTGGTCACCGATTCCGGCATACCTGGCGTGTTGGGAGGGGCGCATTCGGGGCTTACTTCGTGCCCGGCCCCGGGTATTGTCAGCGCGCAGGTAAAGTCGTCACGCGAAGCGCCTTAGTAGCTCAGGGGATAGAGCAACCCTCTCCTAAAGGGTAGGTCGCAGGTTCGAATCCTGCCTAGGGCACCACGTCCGCCGAATGGGTGGACAATTGCACGCAGCGGTGGCTCACGGTGACTGCTCACTTGTCGGTGGTGACAAGTGAGAGCAATGACCGCAACGACGCCTCGATGCCGGGACCGATGGGGTCGCCGCCCAGGTGCTGGTAGGCGACCACACCGACGATGGCATCGATCAAGTGGTCGGCAGGGATCGAGAGATCGACCTGGCCGGCACCGACCCCGCGATCGATCGCCTCCTGGAGACGGTGCCGACGGTGGCTGGTGTGCCGGGCGTGGTTGAGATCCCGGATCTTGGGATCGCTCAGACCCAGCTGAATGCGAATGTGTGCGGCCTCCGCCTGTTCCGGGGTCAGCTGGTTGCCGGTTATCCCCATGATCTGCAGGATGTCCGCGACAAAGTTGCCGGTGGGCTCGAACTGTTCTGACGGGCGGATGCTGTTGAGTGCGGCGACGATGAGCTCTTCCCTCGTGGACCACCGGCGGTAGATGGTTCCCAGTCCGGCTCCGGCGCGTCGCGCGATCGCGCGAGTGGTGACGTCGCGATGCGAAGGCGATTCACGGAGCAATGCCAGCACTGCGGCGAACACCCGCGATTCGACGTCGACATCGAACGGCCGCCCGGGCCGCGCGGCGGTTGGCGCGGCCCCGCCTGCCGGGTTCACGCGGGTGCCGACGTCACACGCCGGTGCAGGGTGTCGATCAACCCGTCGGTGAGTCCGGCCGCGCGCAAGGGGCCGAGCGGGTCTCCGTGACGTTCGCGCAGTGTCCGCAACATCGTGGACATGGCCTCTTCCGAGAAGTCCTCGCCGGTGGCGGCAGCGGAGTATTGGCTCAGATCGATTCCGGTCGCGGCGATCAACTGGCGCATCGACGGTTCGGTTCTGGCTTTGATCGCCTGGACATTCGGTCCGGTGGCGGCATAGTCGGCGATGATCGCCTCGTCATCTGCGCCGAGCGCGAGGAGTATCGCCGCGGCGAGCACTCCTGTGCGGTCTTTGCCTGCCGCGCAGTGAAATGCAATGGTGCCCTGACTGAAGGCGGTCAGCGCCAGAGCGTTCACCAGTGCGCCTGCCGATGATTCGTACAGGTCGGCGTAGCCCTCACCCATCCCGACCGCATCCCTCGGACCCGCCAACGCATGTGTATCCGTTGGGAATTGGGTGAGCAGTGGCAGGTGATGGTAGGCGACACCGAGATCGGCCAGCGGGCCACGGCCGGTGGTCCCGGTTTCCTGTGCACTCTTGAGATCGATGACCGCACTCAGACCGTCCGCCACCAGCTCTGCGGCGAAATCGATTGTGACCAGCGACAAGTCGTCGGCTCGCAGAATTTTTCCGGGGCGGATCACGCCGGTGGCGGTCGGGATACCGCCGAGGTCTCGTAGGTTGACCGGGATGGACAGTGGCAGTGGTGTGGACGCGAATTGAAGTGTCATGGGTCAGGTGAGCTTTCTTCTGATGATCGCGCTGATCCGGTCGATGACCGTGACCAGGACGACGATGCTGATGATGATGGCGCTGAGGTGGCCGTAGTTGTACATGCGCATGGCCGTGGTCAATTCGAGTCCGATTCCGCCGGCACCGACCATGCCGAGGATGGTGGCTCCGCGGACATTGCCTTCGAAGAGCAGCAGCGTGTACGAGACGAGCATGGGCGCGGCCTGCGGCACGATGGCATAGCCGACAACCTGGCGGCGACCGGCGCCCACCGACTCGAGAGCTGTGATCGGGCCGGTGTCAACGGCTTCCATCGCTTCGGCATATACCTTGCCGATCGTTCCGATGGAGCCGAGCGTCATTGCGAGAATGCCGGCGAAAGGTCCGAGTCCGACCGCCGAGACGAACATCAACGCAAAGACCAACTCGGGTACCGAACGGATGATGTTCATGATCCAGCGGGTCGGGTAGTAGACCCAGGGCGGACTGATGTTGCTCGCTGCGGCGAAGGCCATCACGAGTGAGCACAGTGCGCCCAACACGGTCCCGACCACGGCCATCTGTACGGTTTCGATCAGCAATTCGACGATGACGTCGAACTTGTCCCACGTCGGCGGAAACAGGCGGGACAGGAACTCCCACATGTTGACCGAACCGTCGGCGAGCTTGGTGAAGTTGAACTCGCCGCCGGCAAACGACCAGATCAGAACAATGGCGGCAACGGGCAGCGCGGCGAGCACCCCACGTCGGGGGAGATGGAACGCACTGGTGAGCCGTTGCCGATCTTCCGGACTCAACTCGGGTTGGCGGTTGTTTCGCTTGGGCACGGTGTCGGTTGAGGTGACCCGTTCAGTCGTCGTCGGCACCGGGGGCCTCCTGGTCGTAGAGCGGGGTCAGGTCGTCTGCCGAGAGGTTGCTCGTGTGGTCGGTGATCATGGTGTGTCCGTGCTGCAATCCGATGATCCGATCGCTGTACTGCAGCGCGAGATCGACCACGTGCAGACTGATCAGAACGGGGATGCCTTCGGAGTGCGCGATGTCGCGCAGAAGCGAGAGCACCGAGGCGGCCAGGCGTGGATCGAGTGAGGCCACCGGTTCGTCGGCCAAGATCAATCGGGGTTGCTGCATCAGTGCACGTGCAATCGCCACCCGCTGCTGTTGGCCGCCGCTCAGTGACCGGGCCGGTGAGGTGGCCTTGTTCTCGATTCCGACCCGGTCGAGCAGTTCCAGAGCCCGCGTGCGCTGGGCGGACGAGAATCCGCCCAGCCAGTTGACCGGACCGGCCCGATGTAGTCCACCGGTGAGGACATTGGTCATCACCGACAGTCGCGGGATCAGGTTGAACTGCTGGAAGACATGACCCACTTCCGAACGCAGATGCCTCATGTCGCGTTTGGAGGTGCGCGTGACGTCGCGGTCGGCGACGACGAGCGAGCCGCCGGCCAGCGGTGTGAATCCGGTGATGGTCCGCATCAGTGTCGACTTCCCGGAGCCCGATGATCCGAGCAGTGCCACCACCTCACCGGGGTGCAGGTCGATGTCGACACCGTCGAGCGCAACGGAGTCGCCGTAGGTGACGCGGATACCGCGCCCGGTCACGATTGTCGGCTCGGGGGTCCGGACGGAGTCGCCGTGGATGGGTGCGGCGAGCGCTGTTTCTGCCATTTAACCCAAGTCCTTGAGCTGGACACCGGCGACCGCGGCGATCTCGTTCAGCGGATCGAAGATCGAGGAATCCGGGTTCAGGATCGGCTCACCGGTGGTTCCCTGCGCGAGAACACCGAGTTCATCGGCGTGGTCGGCGAAGACTCCGGGAAGCACTTCGAGGAGCTTGTCGCGGGTTGCCTGATTCATCTCGCTGCGCACCAGGATGACCATCGACACGGGCATCGACGCACTCTGTCCGATGTTGCGGGTTTCGCCCTCGGTGAAGATGCCGTACTCGACCGCCATCGAGGTCAGTACGTTGGCCGTGCACGAGGCGTCGACGCTGCCCTGTTTCAGTGCGGCCCATCCGGCATCGTGTCCGCCGGCAAAGATGGCTTCGTAATCCTTGCCCTGGGTCAGGCCGGCTTGAGCGAGCATGTGAACGGGCATGAAGTATCCGCTACTCGACGCCTGATCGGCGAAGGCGATCTTCTTTCCGCGTAGGTCTTCGAGTGCATTGATATCGGAGTCCGCCATCACCATGCAGGTCGATACCGGTTTGCCGTCCGATGCAAACGCCAACAGCGGGTCGACCTCACCGGTGTTCACGGCCAGTGCCGACGGGAAGGCGCTCATCAGACCGAGGTCGACGTGCTGGCTTCGCAAGGCTTCGACAACGCTGAGGTAGTCGGGCACGTCGGTGACGTCGACACTCATCCCGGTGGCCTCGCCGACCAGGTCGGTGAACACATCGACGGGGTTCGATGCGGTGACGTCGTCGCCGATGGGTGTCATGGCGACCGTGACGGTGGTCTGCGGTTCAGACGAGGTGTCGTCGGCGGAATCGGAGCTGCAGGCGCTGAGCGCAAGAGCGGCGACCGCAAGGAGGGCGGCGGTCAGGGAGAGACGCTTGTTCACGGGGGACCTTTCGGAAGCGGTGTTACCGAAAGGGAATGCAACCCTGCGCAAATAGACGGGAATTACGGAAACGGCGACATCGAAATTGCGTCCAGATGAACATCTACGACTGGGGCGTTCGACGTATCGTCATCAGCCATGAGCCGAACGATCTTGCCGAAGGAACCACTCGTCGACGCAATGTCGGCTGCGTGGTCATCTGTCGAAACCTTGGCGACGCCACTGAGCGACGACCAGTGGCACGCTCCCTCGATCCTGCCCGGATGGTCGGTGGGTGACGTGGTGGCCCATGTCATGACCACCGAACGCATGCTGCTCGGTGATGCGTTACCGGAGGTGGCCGCCGAGGTCGATGCCTTCGACCACGTCCACAACAGCATCGGCGTGATGAATGAACGCTGGCTCGAGTTCTATCGAGCGCAGGATCGGGAGACCGTACTGGCCGACTATCGGGATGTCATCGCTCGGCGGAAGAGTGCGTTGGCGATGATGGGTCAGGCCGACTTCGACGCTGATTCGTTCACGCCTGCAGGCCCGGACACGTATGGCCGATTCATCCGGATACGGGTGTTCGACTGCTGGATGCACGAGTTGGACCTCTGCGACTCGCTTGGTCTGTCCTTGCCCGTCGATCGGATCGCCGCCGAGGTGGCGTTGGACGAGGTCGCGGCCAGCATGCCGTTTGTCGTCGGGAAGAAGGCCGGCGCCCCGGACGGTAGCCGGATCCGCATCGTCATCGAGGGATCGGTGTCGCGGACGTTGAACATCGCGGTCGACGGCCGGGCGGGAATTGTCGATGAACTCGATCGAATTCCAGATCTGACCTTAGTGATCAATTATGCTGAATTTGCCCGGCTGGTCGGGGGCCGATCGACCGGTGATCTTCGGTCCGCTGTCATCGACGGTGACCGGGTGCTCGGCGAAAAGATACTGGCCAACTTGGCCTATGTGATGTGAGTGGGCAGCGAATCCTGGGTAGGGAAGATGCGACGACTGTTGGCGGTGATTCTCCCGCTGATATGTGTGATCGCGATTCCGGCCGCACCCGCCGCCGCCCAGGACAACGGACTCGGGTCCGGATTTCTCTGGGGTGTCGGGTCAGCCGGATTTCAGGCCGAGGGTTCCTCTCCCGACAGCAACTGGTTGCGGTACTCGAACAGTGATGGCGTCGATGACCCGGTGGGCACGTCGGTCGACTTCCGGAATCGCTTTGAAGAGGACATCAACAACGCCAAGGCCATGGGCGTGAGCGTGTACCGATTCAGCGTGGAGTGGGCCAGAATCCAGCCGCAGCCGGGCATGTGGGATCAGCGCGAGCTCGAATACTACGACCGCGTGATGCACTACATCCTGCTGGCCGGGATGCGTCCGATGATCACGTTGGATCATTGGGTGTACCCGGGATGGGTGGCCGACCGTGGCGGCTGGAACGATCCGAGCATGGCGCAGAGTTGGCTTGCCAACGCACGCAAGGTGGTTGACCGCTATGCCCAGTTCAACCCCATCTGGGTCACCATCAATGAGCCGATCGTCTATACCTACCTCAAGGAATTGTCTTTCGGCGGTATCGAAGCGCGGAACGTCCCGTTGATGCTCGATCAACTGGTGCGTGTCCATCGCAGCATCTACGACCACATCCACTCGATTCAGCCCGGAGCCTGGGTGACGTCGAACTCTGCGTATCTGCCGACCGTCCAACCTGCACTGGACGCGATGTTTCTCGATCGGATCGCAGACAAGCAGGACTTTGTCGGTATCGACTACTACTACTCGGTGGCGGCGACGGATCTCAACACGTACAACGCTGCGACCGAACAGTTCTGGAAGGCTTCATCGTCGGCTGATGGCCTCTACTACGCGCTGCGCTACTACGCGCGGAAGTTCCCGGGCATGCCCCTGTACATCGTCGAGAACGGAATCCCCACCGAGAATGGGAAGGCGCGACCTGACCGGTATCAACGGGAAGATCAACTGCGCGATGCGGCGTACTGGATCACCAGGGCCCGAGCCGACGGGATGAACGTGGTCGGATACAACTACTGGTCGATCACCGACAACTACGAGTGGGGTAGCTACACACCACGTTTCGGTCTCTATCAGGTGGATGCGACCTCGGATCCGACGCTGACCCGCAAGCCCACTTCCGCCGTCGCGGCCTACGCCGAGATCATCGCCAACGGAGGCGTTCCGGTCAACTATCGGCCCACCCGCCCGGCTGATTTTTGTTCTCTTGTGGATGCTCCAACGAGCTGCAGTCAGCCGGTACGGTGAACGCCGACTGATCAAAGCCGTCATCGAATTCTGATCCGGCCGATTGTCCCGCGCCGGTCAGATTCTCCTGCGCCGAGCGTTCTGCCTCGGCAGATCCGAACATCGCAACCGCAACCGCGCCGAGGACTGCGAACGTGAATCCGGCGAGCGCCAGCCACTGCATGCCGGGCACCGTCGAGTCACCGAGCCAGAGCACCCCGACGATCCCAGGCGCCGCGGTCTCCCCGACAACCAGCGCCGCCGTCGACCCGTTCACCTCGCCCAGTTGCAGCGCCACGGTGTGCAGATAGAACCCCGCCGCACCCGCGATGGCGATCACCCACGCGGCCGGATCGGCCAGGATGGTCGGCAATGAGAGCGGATCGATGCCGTCGAGAATGCGGACGCCGATCACGACAGCGCCGAACAACAGGCCCGCTGCGGCGCCGGCGGCCACCGATCCGGCTCGCCCCATCCGGCGAACCGTGAACAGCGACAAAATCACCAGCACGACGGTGATGGCAAGCAGTGCCCAATGCAACGATGGCGGCGTCGGGTGATCGCTGTGCGGCTGCGACGCCGAACCCAAGAGCAGCAGCGCCACCAATACCGTGCCCATCGCGACGTAGTCGCGCGGGTGCAGTTTGATCCCGAGTAGGCGGATCCCGAGAAGTGCCGTGATGATGAGGTTGCCCGCGACAATGGTCTGCGACAGGAACAGCGGCAGCATCCGCGCCGCGCCTGCGCCGGCAACAAATCCGAGTACGTCGAAGATCGCACCAGCGACAAAAACCCCGGTCATCGCGGTGGCGACGGTGGATCGCCACGAGGGTGACCCGTCGGCGGTGGACATCCGCTCGTCGCCGAGGTTCGCCCGGGCGGTCTGCCGTGCCCCGAGGGCCTGCATCACCGACGACAGGCCGTAGCCCACTGCCGCGATGACGGCCAAGCTCACTCCGAGCAGCATTTCGTTTTTCCCTTCGCATGCACTTCTTGGTTGCAACACCTCCAGGATGCTCAGGTATTTCCCAGCTGCGCCACTGATTTTTCACAGCTTGGGCGATGGCGGGGTGTGCCGGTGCCGTGAGTGAGGGCCGGGACCTAGTGTTGAGCGATGAGCCAAACCGTGTTGATCACCGGTGCATCGAGCGGGATCGGTGCCGAAGTCGCCCGTCAGATGGTTGCCCGCGGACTGACCGTGATGGGTACCAGCCGCAGGCCCGGCGCCATCGAGAATCCGATCCCCGGTGTCACCTACCTCGAACTCGACCAGAATGACCCGGCCAGTATTGCGCGCTGCGCGGAGCAGGCCGGCGCCGTCGACATCCTGATCAACAACGCAGGCGAATCGCAGATGGGCCCACTCGAGGACACCCCGATGGAGGCCATCGAAAAGCTGTTCGCGACCAATGTTCTCGGGCCGATCGCGCTGACCAAGGCGCTTCTGCCGGGTATGCGGGAACGCAGGCGCGGCACCATCGTGATGGTCGGGTCGATGCTCTCGAGTTTCCCGCTGGCCTTTCGGTCGTCGTATGGCGCCACGAAGTCGGCGCTCAAGGCCTTCGCGGACGGCAGTCGCCGTGAGCTCGCGCCGTTCGGGATCGCGATCTGCACCGTGGAGCCGGGGACCATCGCCACCGGTATCGGCGACCGGCGTGGGTACTTCATCTCCGACAATTCGCCCTATCGCGGCGACTACGACACCGTCGCCGCAGCCACCCGCCGCAACGAAGATGCCGGTCTGACCGTCGGGCCGATGGCCGAAGTGGTCGTCGAGGCGGCGCTGTCGAAGGACCCGAAGCCGCTGTACGCCAAGGGGAACCGCGCACCGATCGTATTCGCACTGCGTCGCGTCCTGCCGCGTCGGACGATCGGCGACATCACCGGCAGATTCCATGGACTTTCGAAGGCCAGGCCCTGAGGACATGCGGAAGCTACTGGTCATCGGCATCGGGCCGGGCGATCCACGTCAGATCACCATCGAGGCCATCGACGCGATGAAATCCGTCGACACATTTTTTGTCCTCGACAAAGCCCCCGAGCGTGGTGTTGCGGTCAAACAGTCCCTCGTGGGCCTGCGTCGGGAGATCTGCGACCGTTACCTCGACGGGGAGTACCGGTTCGTCGAGGTCCCCGATCCGCCGCGTGACCGACGTCCGGACGACTACGCCGCCGAGGTCCGTCGCTGGCACGACGCCCGCGCCGACCTCATCGAGCAGGCCCTGACCGACGAACTGGGCGAGGACGGTGTCGGGGGAATCCTGGTCTGGGGTGATCCGGCGCTGTATGACAGCACCTTGCGCATCGTCGACACCATCGTCGCGCGCGGACGCCTGGACCTCGACCACAGCGTGATCCCGGGCATCACGAGTTTTGCGTCGTTGACCGCCGCGCACAAGATCCTGCTCAACCGCATCGGTGAGCCCATCCACATCACCACCGGCCGCCGGCTGGCCGACACCCCGGCGGGGGTGGCGACCAATCAGGTGGTGATGCTCGACGCGGATTGCACATTCCTGCAGACGGCAGCGCCCGACGATCACATCTGGTGGGGCGCCTATGTGGGCACACCCGATCAGATCCTGATCTCCGGCACCGTCGGTGCGGTCGGTGAGCAGATCCGCGACACCCGCAACTCCGCCCGAGCGCACCACGGCTGGATCATGGACATCTACCTGCTCCGCAAACCCCGATGATGTGGTCTTTTGGCGAACAAAAGCCCAGGTCGGCACCGCCAAAAGGGCACACTATCGGGCGGGGCTAGGCGATTTCGGCGAGTGCGGACAGGATCGGGTCGCGGAGTTCGGAGCGGCAGATGACAAAGTCGGGCATGAACGGACTGCGGCGGTTGTATTCGAGCTCGGTGCCGTCGATGCGGCTGCAATGCAGCCCGGCGGCCTGAGCGACCCCGACCGGCGCGCAGTTGTCCCATTCGTACTGCCCACCGGCATGGACGTAGGCATCGGCATCGCCGCGGACGACGGCCATCGCCTTGGCGCCTGCCGAACCGATCGGAATCATGTCGAGTCCGAGTCGCTGTGAGACGTGGCCGGACTCGTAAGAGGCCCAACCCCGCGAGGCAACCATTCGGCCGGTCAATTCGCCGTCGACCGTCGGCACGGTATCGGTGGTGTACACCTCGCCGATTGCCGGCAGCGAGACCGCGCAGTCGGCCGGTTGACCATCGATCGTCAGGGCGATGTGGACCGCCCAGTCGTCGCGGCCCGAGGCGAACTCGCGGGTGCCGTCGAGCGGGTCGATGATCCAGACCCGGTCGGAGGTGAGCCGCCGACCGTTGTCGGTGGCCTCTTCCGAGAGCACCGCGTCAGCCGGTCGGTGCTGTGAGAGAACCGCACCGATCCAGGCCTGTGCCATTGCATCGCCGACATCACCGAGCAGATATCCGCCGAGCAAATGCTGATACCGGATGTCCACCAGGATCTTCCCGGCGCCTTCGGCCAACATTCTGGCCAACTCGGCGTCGGTCACCGAACCACTGGAGCGCATCTGGTTACTAGAACATACTGTCCTCATGCCGGAGTTACCTGAGGTGCAGGCCATCGCCGACTACGTCGACGGCCGGGCTACCGGATTTCCGATTCGTCGTGTCGACGTGGCATCGCTGGCGGTGCTCAAAACCGCCGACCCGCCGTACACCGCGCTGGCGGGCAGAACCATCGAGTCGGTGACCAGGATCGGAAAGTACCTGGTCATCACCACAGCTGGACCGAGCGACAGTGCCGATGACGGCCCGATCCATCTGATCATCCATCTGTCGCGGGCCGGATGGCTGCGGTGGTCGGACAACCTGTCACCGGCTCCGCCGCGTCCGGGCGGCAAGGGACCGATCGCCTTGCGCGTGCACTGCGGGCTGCCCGGTGAAGGTTTCGACGTCACAGAGGCCGGTACCCAGAAACGCCTGGCGGTGTGGATCGTCCGCGATCCCGCCGAGGTCGAACGGATCAAGACACTCGGTCCTGATGTGTTGTCACTGAGCCGGGACGAACTGGCCGCGTTGCTGAAAACCTCGGGGGCGCGGATCAAGACGGTACTGACCGACCAGCGGATCCTCTCGGGTGTGGGCAACGCCTACAGCGACGAGATCCTGCACACCGCCAAGTTGTCGCCCTTCGCGACGTCGAAAACCCTGACCCCCGACCAGGTCGATGCGCTGTACTCGGCCATCGGTGAGGTCCTGCGAGGCGCAATCGGGCGGCTCGAAGGCCAGGAGGTGGCGAAGCTGAAGGGGGAGAAGCGGTCTGGTCTGCGTGTCCATGCACGCACCGGTCTACCCTGCCCGATCTGCGGTGACACCGTGCGCGAGGTCTCGTTCACCGACAGGTCCTTCCAGTATTGCCCGACCTGCCAGACCGGCGGAAAGGTCCTGGCCGATCGCCGGATGTCGAGATTGCTCAAGTGAGCACAGATCCGCTTCCGGCGGGCTTGCAGCTCAACCAGATCCAGTTCATGGCCACCCACAACTCGTCACACCGGATGATGCCGCCCGACGAGCGATTCGGATGGCTGATGGGGTCGGACCTGGATTCATACCGCTACGAACATCTTCCGCTCGATCAGCAACTCGGCGATCAGCACGTGCGGGGGATCGAGCTGGACCTCTATCCCGATCCCGACGGCGGACGGTATATGCGTCCGTTGGCACGCAGGTGGCGCGGCCGGGGACCACGCCCCGAACCGCTCTGGCGCCTGCCCGGGTTCAAGGTGATGCACGCACCGGACGCCGACTACCGGACCGGTTGCCCGACGATGCGCGGTGCGCTGCAGACCGTGAAGCTCTGGTCGGATGCACATCCCGGGCATGTGCCGGTGGTGATCCAACTCGAGCTCAAGGCGTCGTGGCCCTGGGCGCTGCTGTTGCGGGGTGCCCGGGTGCCGCGTTGGTCGCCGGCGATACTCGACGCACTCGACGCCGAGATCCATTCGGTGTTCGGTGAGGCGTCACTGTTGACTCCTGACCGAATCCGTGGCGCCGCACCGACGTTGGAGCGCGCTGTGCTGGAATCGGGCTGGCCGCGGGTGGACGACGTCCGTGGAACGGTGCTGTTCTTCTTGGACTACGGCGACCAGGATTACATCCGCGACAACTACCGCATCGGACGGCCGAGCCTGCAAGGCCGGGTGGCATTCACGACTCCACCTCCCGGACAATCCGATTCGGCGTTCATCATGCACAACGATCCTCGCGGACAGGGGTTCTTGCGGATCCGTGAGCTGGTGAACCGCGGATATCTGGTCCGGACCCGATCCGATGACCCGGTGTCGACCGCGAAGGCCGATGAGCACCGTCGGCCACAGCTGGCGTTGGCTTCGGGTGCGCACATGATCAGCACCGACTTCCCGGTGCCGGGCCTGGCGTTTCGGTGGGGCGACGGCACGTTTGTGTCCCGGCTGCCGGGTGGGTCTGCGGTGCGACCGAATCCGGTGACGACGTGGTCCGACGCCGGAGGGTAGGTTGCCTGCCATGAGCCGCAACAAGATCTTGATCACCGGTGCCAGTTCGGGGCTGGGCGAGGGCATGGCCAAAACCTATGCGGCACAGGGCCGCGCGCTGGCGCTGTGCGCGCGGCGGGTCGATCGTCTCGACGAGTTGAAGTCCGAGCTCGGCGCGCAGGCCTCGCAGATCGCGGTGGCCGGCCTCGATGTGACCGACGTCGACACCGTTCCGGTCGTTTTCGATGCTCTGCGTGACGAACTCGGTGGCCTCGACAGGGTGATCGTGAACGCCGGCCTGGGCAAGGGCGCACCGATCGGAACCGGCAAAGCTCACGCCAACCTCGAAACGGTACAGACCAATCTGATCGGCGCCCTGGCACAGATCGAGGCCGCGATGGAGATCTTCCGGGCGCAGAACTCCGGACATCTGGTGCTGATCAGTTCGATGAGTGCGGTGCACGGGCTCCCGAAGGCCCAGGCCGCCTATTCGGCGTCCAAGGCCGGACTGTCGGCGCTGGGAGAAGGCCTGCAGGCAGAGCTGGTCGGTTCGCCCATCAAGGTCAGCGTGATCCTGCCCGGCTACATCGCCACCGACATCAACAACGGGGTGAAATCGAAGATGATGACCGATCGGGAGGCCGGGGTGGCGGCGCTGGTCGCGGCCATCGAGTCAGAACGCAGTCGGGCCGTGGTGCCGCGCTGGCCGTGGACCGCAGTCGACCTGGCGCTACGCCACCTGCCGGCTGCCATCACTCGTCGAATGGTCTGATCGGCGCCTGCGCACCGTCGCCGGGAAGCCGGTGTTCACGGTTAATGAGCGGTCTGCGGCGGGCATCGAAAAGTCCTCTGGCACAGACCACTCGAACTCGCGAAGCATGCGGTGCAGGACCGTGAGTACTTCCATCCGGGCAAAGTTCATACCGAGGCACTTGTGTACACCGCCGCCGAACGGCATCCACGCCATCCGATGTCTGCCTGCATCGCGTTCGGACATGCTGAAACGGTCGGGATCGAAGTGCGTGGGGTCGGGCCACACGTCGTCGATACGATGGTTTGCCCCCACCAGGACAACCACAAACGTGCCCCGCGGGATGTGGTGCCCGCACAGTTCGGTGTCCTTCACCGCTGCGCGCGGCAGTACCGGGACCGGCGGTCGAAGCCGGATCGCCTCCTTCATGACGCGTTCTGCCAGTGGCATCGATGTCAGATCGTCGTAGGTGATGGTCTCCGGCAATGCCTCGACCTCGGTCCGTACCCGGGCGCGCCATTCGGGGCTTTTGGCCAGCTCGAAAGCGGTGGCGGTGAGCGCGATGGTTGCCGTGTCGTGAGCCGCAAAGATCATGAAGATCATGTGGTCGATCACCGCGGCGTCGCTCAGTCGATGACCGTCCACCTCAGCGCGGCACAGTTCGGACATCAGGTCGTCCCCACCTGCTGACCGTTTCATGGAGACGAGATCGCCGAAGAACTTCTCGAGCCGGCGGCGGGCCGTCAGGCCACGACTGAACCGAAGCCCCGGGACCGGGAGGCGGAGCAGCGCGCCGCCCGCCTCGATCAGATCGACACAGGCGCGGTTGAGCTTGGTCGCCTCGGCGCGGTCGAGTTCAACGCCCGCGAACACTTCGAGGGCGATGTCCAACGTGAGATTCTTGAACTCCGTCCGAAGGTCGACGGCCGGGCCGACCGGAAGTTCCTGGATCGACTGACGCACCTTTGCCTCGACGTGCCGGTGGTAGACAGCGAGTCGGTCCGCGGTGAACGCCTGTTGCATGATCCGACGGTCCCGGTGATGCTCCTCGAAGTCCATCAACAGAACTCCTCGCCGGAAGAATCTACCCAACGCGAACTCGTAGACGGGTTCGTTCGAGAACGCCTTGTCGCGATTGAGTGTCAGTTCTTCTGCTGCGGCCGGACCCTGCGCCACCACGACCTTGCGGCGCAGTGCGCTGGTCAGAGCGATGTCGCCGTAGTCGCGACGCAGCGAAGCGGCAAGATCTGCCGGGCGGCGGACCAGTTTCACCGTTGAGATCAGCGGCAGGTTTCGCGGACCCCGGACCGCGCGCAACCCGGTGTCGGGAGGTGGCGTTGACAAGACTTTGCTCATGATCGTTCCTTCGATGTGGTGGGTTGCCGTATCTGCCGATGCCAATCGGTAGGGGGGTTCGATGATCCGGTCGTCAAGGTCCGGCCCAAGTACGCTGGAACCGGCGTAGGTCAGCCCGGAGGAGGCCCGATAGTGCGTGTTCTCGTGGTCGAGGATGACGTTCGCGCGGCCGAGACTGTCCGGCGGATGCTGGTCAGTGACGGCTGGAGTGTGGTCATCGCGCGGGACGGCGCCGAGGGGTTGTGGCAGGGCACCGAGCATGCCTTCGATGTGATCGTGCTCGACATCATGCTTCCGAAGCTGAATGGCTATCAGGTCATAAAAAAGTTGCGCGGCGGAGGAGTATGGACCCCCGTTCTGATGCTCTCGGCGAAGGATGGCGAGTACGACCAGGCCGAGGCGCTCGACTACGGGGCCGACGACTATCTGGTCAAGCCGTTCTCCGTGGTTGTCCTCAAGGCTCGATTGCGAGCACTGTTGCGACGTGGCGTCCGGGAAAGACCCGCGGTGTTGTCCGCGGGCTCGCTGCGTCTGAACCCGTCCGATCATGGCGTACACCGCGATGACACTCCGATCAAATTGACCCCCCGGGAGTACTCGGTTCTCGAATTCTTGATGCGCAACAAGGGGCGGGTTGTCACCAAAACCGAGATCATGCAGGCGATCTGGGATGAG
Source organism: Williamsia sp. Y712 (assembly GCF_059445525.1). Lineage (NCBI taxonomy): Bacteria > Bacillati > Actinomycetota > Actinomycetes > Mycobacteriales > Nocardiaceae > Williamsia > Williamsia sp. Y712. The sequence goes on along the minus strand of NZ_JCAIUN010000004.1, from coordinate 678,694 downwards.
AACTACGACGGCGATGTGAATATCGTCGAGGTGTACATCCGATATCTCCGAAAACGGATCGATATCCCGTTCGGTGCCAACTCAATTCAGACGATCCGGGGTGCCGGTTACTGTCTGGCCGACGGCTAGTGCATCGGGATGGTCGGCACCGTGGGCAGGTTCGTCCGCAGGCGGCACCGTTGTCTCGGTTCTGATGGTCATCGTGAAGCAGGCCCCACCTCCCGGGGCCTCGCTGACCGTGATGGTCCCGCCGTGTGCACGGGCGATCTCCATCGCGATCGGTAGTCCCAGACCCGACCCGACCTGGTGGCGGCCACGATCGAGTTCGTGTCGGTAAAATCGGTCGAAGATCTTGTCCTGAACCGCTTTCGGGACACCGGGTCCATCATCGCTGACCTCGATGATCGCGGTGGATTGATCTGTGTCCTTGCGCATTCTGATGGTGATCGTCGACGTTGCGTAGTGGGCGGCGTTGTCGGTGAGATTGCGGATCGCCCGTTGCAATTTGCCCGCGTCGCCGATGACCCGGATCGGCGTCACGTCGGCGATCACCTTTGCCAGACCGAGCGACCGGAGTCGTTGGACTTCTGAACCGACGATGTCGTCGAGGTCCACCTCGTCGACGGTCAGCGGGATGCCGCGTTCGTCGGCGCGGGCGAGCAGCAGCAGGTCGGCCACCATGGTGTTCATCCGCTGGGCTTCGGGCAACAGGATCGTTCGTACCGTCTCGACATCGATCGGTGAATCGGTGTCGTCGGCCAGGTCGAGGATGCCGACCAGGGTGGTCAGCGGCGAGCGCAACTCATGAGAGGCGTCCCCGACGAACTCGAGCTGGCTGGCCCGGCTCTTTTCGAGGCGGTCGAGCATGGTGTTCATGGTGACCGCCAACGTGGTCACCTCGTCGTCGGTCGAGGGAACCGGAACGCGGCGGCTCAGGTCAGAACTGGTGATCGCCGAAACCTGCTTGGTGATGCGGGCGACCGGGGCCAGGGCGCGACCGACGAAGAAATAGATGGCCGCTCCCGCGATCAGGATCACGATCGGGAATTCGACGGCCAGGATGGCCGCGGTACTCAGTAGAGCCGACGCATATGCCTGTGTGGAGACCACCGTGATGACGCTGTAGTCGATCCCGTCAAACCGGGCACCGGTGATCTGCCCGCAGTACGTGCCGGATCGGCCGGGTATGTCGACGTTGTCGATCCGCTGGGTGTTCCACCATCCCGGGGTCACCGTTGAGATCGGTTCCTGGGTGGCACCTGGGCTGGTCGCCACCACGACACCGTTCTGGTCGACAACCTGAATGATGTCGATACCTGTTGTCGCGGAGAGGAGGTCAGGATCCACGGAGGGCAAACCGCCCTCGTTGATCTGATCTGCGATGTCGTACGACCGGGTGCCGGTGGATTCGTACATCTCGCGGTCCTGGTACCGCTGCAACATGTACAGCATGATCACTGCACCGACGAACATCGCGATGGCAACGATGCACGTCGCCACAATCGTGGAGCGCACGCGCACTCCCTGATTGCGGCGGAACATCGCGCGGACACTGCATGTCCTGGCCATCGGCTCCGCCTTTCGAACTGTTGCTGCGGGCTGTTTCAAGAGTATGTCGGTCGTTCGGTAGATACCAGGGGACGCTTTCAGGAGCCTTTCAGGCCGACGGGCGCAGGGTTGCCTCATGACAGATCTCAAGCCCGCGAAGGCAACGGTTGCCGACGTGATCATCCGAAGGCTCGGTGTCATCGGTGTCGATCGGATATTCGGCGTACATGGTGCCAACATCGAAGACCTGTATGCGGCGGCACTGGCCGATTCGGACATGAAACCCGTTGTGGCAAAACATGAGTTCTCGGCGGGAACAATGGCTGACGGTGCTGCACGGATAACCGGGAAACCGGCGGCGGTGATGACCACCTCCGGCGGCGGTGCCATGAATGTGGTTGCCGCGTTGGCAGAGGCCTACGACAGTCGGGTGCCGGTGCTGGCGCTGATCGGCTCGGCTCCCACGGTGCTGGAGGGCCATGGCGGATTCCAGGACATGCTCAGTCCGCCCGAGACCATCGACGCCAGGGCGATCTTCTCGGCCGTGACCGGATTGTGTCTGAAAATCGATGCGCCACAGCAGATCCATGCCGCTCTCAATTCGGCCGAAGAAACACTCGCGGCCAATCTGCCGGTCGCACTGATCATCCCGAAGGATGTTCAGAGTTCTCTGGTCGTCGACCGGCCAAGGCTTCGATGTGTTCGCGACCGCACTGTTGCCCCGATCGCGGAACTGGAGGAGGTGGCCGCGACGCTGTCCGAAGCGCGCGGCGCCGTGACTGTCCTGGCAGGTGAGGAGGCATCTCGGCAACAGATCGGAGACGATCTGGCCGACCTGGTCGCAGCGACGGAGGGAGTCCTTGCTGCCACGCCCGGTGGTCGGGACGTCCTGGAACCAGGCGTGCCGACGGTGGGTTTGACCGGCGTGATGGGGCACCCGTCGGCAGCGTCCGCGGTCGCGAGATCCGCTGTCTTGCTCGTGTTGGGAAGCCGGTTGAGCCTGACCGACCGCGCGGGCCTGGACACCGGCGACACCATCGTCATCCACCTCGGTGCCGAATCACCGAGTATCGATGTGGACACCCATGTCCGGATCACAGATCTACGGTGGGCGATTCAGGTGATCACGAAGAACATCGACATCGCACGCGCGGTATCGAGGACGATCGTGCCCGGCATCGAGGCTTTGCCGACCCCGGCGCGAGTGCTGCCGGGGGACACCGACTCGCTCACCTCTATACAGGTCATTCAGACCATTGGAGACCGTATACCGGAGGATTTCAACATCTTTGCCGATGCCGGCAACGTCGGGGCGGCAGCCATCCATCACCTGCCGGTTGGCGGCCACGGACGATTTGTCGTCGCGCTGGGCATGGGTGGCATGGGCTATGCCTTCGGCGCGGCGATCGGCGCCGCGATGGTCACCGGCCGCCGTTCGGTGGTCCTCGCCGGGGACGGCGCATTCTTCATGCACGGCATGGAGATCCACACCGCGATCGAACACCGGTTGCCGCTGACCGTGGTCCTGTTCAACAACGATGCCCACGGCATGTGTGTGACAAGGGAACAGCTCTTCTTCCCGGGTACCCCGAGCATCAACCGATTCCGTCCCACCGATTTCGAGGCCGGACTCTCGATGATGTTCCCCTCGTTGAACGTCAGTGGCGCCCGGTCGCGCACCGATCTGCTCGCCGTTGCCGACGCCGCCTTCGACGGAGACGGTCCGCATTGTCTTGTGGTGCAGACCGATCCGGACGAACTTCCGCCTTTTGCCCCATTTCTTGCCGCCCGTACGACTCTCGAGGAGAACCGATGACCGTCACCCTGCCCGCGCTCGAAGATCTCGGACACAGTGCCGACGACCTCCCTGGCCTGCACCGGATAGAGACCCACGACCGGAAGAAGGCCACCCCGATCATCCTGGACATGCTCAGGTCGGTGTACCCGCATGATCAGGTGTTCGGTGAGTTCTGCCCGGTTCAGGCCTATGTCGACGCACCGCCACGCGATCTGTTCGACTGGCTGTCCGATACCAGGTCGCTGGAAGAGTGGACCTACAGTCTGCGTGGCTTCACGCCCACCGACGAACCGGGCCTGTGGATCTCGAAAGACCGCCTCGGCGAGGACACCAAGTGCTTCACCCGCACCGTCTCCAACGCCGACGCCATGACCGTCGACTATCACTGTGCCTGGGACCAGGGGGAACACCTGTGGATGATCTACCTGATGCGGGTGGTCGACGCGCAGGTGGTGCTGAACAAGCCGGGGTCGGTGGTGTTGTGGAACAACTGCAAACACCCGTTCTACGACAACAACCCCTATCCGGAGACGGCCCCACCGGAGCGTCCGGTCTGGGTGGGTGACTTCTGGGACATGTTCTCCGCCGGACACCAACTCGAGATGGACAACCTCAAAGCGATCGCCGAATACCGCAGCCATCACGGACTGCCGATCAAGCCGGAATGGATGAGCCGATGAATTCTCCGACGATCTCCCTGGTTGACGTTGCCAGTTACCTGCCCGAGAACCGCGTCCCGGCAGCCTATTTCGCGCAGTATGCCGAATCCGATGATCTGGCAGACAATCTCATGTTCCGGGCACCGGCGTATCGGCATCATGCGGCACCGGATGAGACCTCGGCCGAGATGATCGAACGCGCGATGGCCGGCCTGCTGGACCGGCACGGCTCCGAGGTCCTCGACGACGTCGACATCCTCATCACGCACAGTCAGCTACCCGAACTGCCGGTGGTGGGGTGTGGCGGTGAGGTCTCGCACCGGCTCGGCATCAAACCGGAATGGGTGATCGACGTCCACAACGGCGGATGCGCATCATTCATGCACATGATGAAGATGGCGCAGCAACTGATGATCGCCTCGGGGGCACGAAAAGCGTTGATAGCCAATGCCCAGAACAGCGCGGGCCAGGTATTCGTACAGGATCAGGTACGCGGCAAACCACAGGCGTCGATACCCGGTGACGGTTCGAGCGTGGCACTCCTCGAGATGAGCGATGCCTCTCCGATCCTGGCCACCACCTGCCGCTCGTACGGCGAGTACGCGGGTGACATGACGTCGGTGGCCTATCCGCAACGCAAGTACTGGGAGGCAGGCCCGGGTCAGGTCCATATCGGATTCACCGAGACCAAGATCGCCAAGGTGCTGGCGCGCGGCAATCGGCTGGTCCCGGAGGTCGCCTACGATGTGGCCGACAAGATCGGTGTCGCGACCAGAGACATCGACTGGTTCGTCACCAATCAGCCCAACCGGATCTTCCTGCGTAACTGGCGCGATGCCCTGGAACTGCCTGCGGAACGTCATCCGGACACCTTCGACGAGTGCGGCAATCTGTTCGGCGTCGGGGTGCCGCTGACCCTGGACACCGCGATCACAGACGGCCGGATCCGGCCCGGCGACATCGTGCTGATGGCAGCATTCGCCCATGCCGGCGACTACGCGGGCGCCACAGCGATCCGATGGGGTGGGCGATGACTGCACTGATCCCGCTGAACCTCAACGAAAGTCCGTATCCACCACTGCCCAGCGTGGCCGCAGCCCTGCACGAGTGTGTCAACAGCGCCAACCGATATCCCGAGTTCATCCCGGACACCCTGCGTTCGCAGGTCGCTGACCATCTCGGGGTTCCCGGCGACTGGGTCAGTATCGGAGCCGGCGCCACCGGATTGGCTTATCAAGTGCTGCAGGCATTTTGCCCGCCAGGTGGGCGGATGGTGTCCGCGACACCAACCTTTGACGGCTATCCGATCCTGGCGGACCTGGCCGGGGTGCATGTAGACGCGGTACCGCTGCGCGCCGATGGCGGCACAGACCTGCGGGCCATGGCGGCAGCGATCAGGCCGCAGACCCAGGTGGTGGTGCTGTGCTCACCTCACAACCCCACCGGATCGGTCATCGATGAGCCCGCCCTGCACGCCTTCCTGCGTCGGGTGCCGAAAGATGTTGTGGTGATCCTTGATCAGGCCTACTTCGAGTTCGCCGATTACACGCCGGATCTGCACCTACTGCTACTCCATCATCCGAATGTCATCGTGCTGCGCACCTTTTCCAAGGCACACGGACTCGCTGCCCTGCGGGTCGGCTATGCGGTCGGCAGTGCCCAGCTCATCACGAAGGTGCGCCGTTTCGAAGTGCCGTTCGCCGTCGGGTCCGCGGCCGCACTTGCCGTGCCCGCGGCGCTGGCCGCCACTGATGCGCTCCGGCAACGGGTCCGGTCCGTCCGCGAGGAACGAATTCGTTTGCAGGCGAACCTGACCGATATCGGGATCACGAGTCTGCCGAGCCAGGCGAACCATGTGTTCGTGCCATCGGAGCGACCGCAGGACCTGGCCACCGACCTGCGGTGCGGTGGTGTCGCGGCGAAGGTGTGTGCGGTTCCCGGTGCGCTGCGAGGTGTGCGGATCACCGTCGGTGACCGGGCCGCGACGGATTCGGTCGTCGCGGCGCTGATCGAGGAGCAGTCGGTCAGTGCGTGATGCGCGGGCGTTTGTGATCTGAACGCTGTCACAGAAGAAGTAGGCTGGCACGCATGGCAAAAGATGATGGCGAGGTCCACGGACGCGGTGCGTTCCAGTTGTACGGATACGACATGCAGGTCAGGATGAGTGACCTGCTGTCCGACATCTTCGGACGTGAGGACATCACCTGCTACGCAGGCGATTGGCGCGGCATCCTGTACTTCACCCTCGACGACGAACCCGGTGTCGATCCGCAGCAGGTGTTCGGCTTTGATCCGTCGACCGGCGAGAGCGGAGAACTGGCGACGCTGTCGGAGGTGATGGCGGCCGTCGACAACGGTGACATCGTCGAAGCCGTGGACGGCGCGGGATTCGAGGCCTGGCTCGCCGAGACCGGCCACAAGGAACTTCCGATGGGAACCTGCGCGCCCACACTCGAACTCGAGTTCATCGGGGGTGCGTCGGATGTGCGGGTCAGTGAACCTCGCGACATCGTGACCCACGTGGCGTTGGCCGCCGTGATCATGGGCCGTCTCGAAGTGCTCGGTGTCGAACCCGGCGATCCGATCCCGGACGAGCTGTACGACGAGGCGCGCTGGAACTGAGGCCTATTCGCCGGTTTGCGCTCCGCCGCTCGCCATCGCGGAAGGACCGAACTCCCTGCCACTGGGGTAGGGCAGCCGAATGTTGTTGGCCTCGTACGCTGCCAAGATCTCCTTTCGGATTCGTCGCTGCAGCGACCACTGGGCGTTCGGCCGGGTCTTGAGCAGGATGCGCAGGGTGACCATGTCGGCCGAGATGTCCTGAACACCCAGCATTTCGGGAGGTCCGAGGACGTCATCGGCAACCGCGTCGTCGGCCACCACCTGCCGCGCTGCTTCGAGGGCGACTTCCTGCGCACGCTCGAGGTCGACGTTGTGGGCCACCGGGATCTCGATCCGTGCCACGGCGTAGTCCTGGCTCATGTTGCCGACACGGATGATCTCGCCGTTGCGGACGTACCAGAGCGTTCCGTCGATGTCACGAATGGTGGTGACCCGCAGACCGACCGATTCGACCTCGCCGATCGCCTCACCGAGGTCGACGACGTCACCGACGCCGTATTGGTCTTCGAGCAGCATGAACACGCCGGATACGAAGTCTTTCACCAAGTTCTGGGCACCGAAACCGACGGCGAGGCCGACCAGCCCGGCGGAGGCCAGGAACGGCGCGATGTTGACCTGCAGAACGCTCAGGCAGGTCAACACCACCCAGACCAGGATCAGGATCGAGGCTGTCGACTTGAGGACCGATCCGATGGTCTCGGCGCGCTGCTGACGGCGCTGGGCCACTTTGGGGTCGCGCAGCGACTTGGGTGTCCGTTCCCGCAGGTGTCGCAACAGTGCCGGCTGTGCGCGAGCATTGCCCGAATCCGCCGATGGACGCCGCGTGGCCCGATTGATCAGTCGGTGCACGACGTACCGGGCAACCAGTCCGACAGCGATATAGATCACAATCCGGATCGGGTTCTCGATGAGCCAAAGACGGTTCGTCTCAGTCCATTCGAACGCGGTGGTGGAGTTCGCCAGAGTGCTCAGGGGTTGGGCAGTCATTCACTCGACCGTACGTACTTTGTGTCAGCTGTCCACCGCTGTGATGCAAACCCCGTGGTCGGCTACCAATGGGTGGCGGACAGTTCCCAGTGTCCGAGAGCTTTGTTGATCAATTCATGTAGATCTTCGCTGGTTGCAACTGCCGGGTCCGGGATCGCAAGGGCGATGGTCATCACTCCGCCGGACAGCGCGGCCCAACCGGCAACGGAGGTCCGCGTCATCTGCGTGGCCTGGGCGCAGAGCCTCGGATGCACCGAGCGGGCAGCGATCACCCGGCCACGATGACCGGCGAGCATCGACAGGATGCCGTCGAGTTCACCGAGGTTGGAAGCCAGGCCATCTCGCGAACCCGGGTCGGGGACGATGGCATGCGCGGCGCGGTGCCCGATGACCTGCAAGAGCTCGGCAGGCATGCCTGCAGGCGGTCCCAGCCCGGAGCCATCACCAGCCGCGGCATAGCCTGCACGTGCCCGCCGCCGCAGCAACGGCAGATCCTGACATTCGTCGATCGAGGTGATGCCGATCGAGGCGGTGGTCAAAGAGTTTGCCTCGTCGCCGCCTTGGGCAACCGGAAGTGAGAGTTCGATGGGCCCGAAACCCCGGATCTGCAGTACGAGTTCACCGATCAAAGACGTGAACAGAGTGTTCGATGTGCCGCCATGCGCTGCGGCAGCAGTTGTCCAGGCCTCGGCGTCCACCGAGAAGATGGCGGTCGGTTCCCGCCACTGCGGGGTTCCGGAGGCTTTGGAAGGTCCGGTCGGAGAGCGTTTGGCCGCAGCGAACAGCTCGGCGCGCTGCTCGCGATCGTGGCAGCCCTTCCACAGACTCCGAGCGACCCCGCCGATCACGGTTCGAAGCTGCGACGCCGCGTCCCGGAGGTCGTCGGCGAGCGTGGGTGAGGGGGAGTGGGGCAACTCGGGAGGCTCTCCTGCCGTGAGCTTTTCGCCTGCAGCAATCCCGGCGGCAGTCAGCAGCGTCCTGGCGTCGGCGACTACATGCGAGCAGACCAGCGAGACCACACTGCCGCCCTGCTCGAGCCGGGCCACCGACAACTCCCACACCGGACCCGAACCGATGTCGAGGTCGGTGTTGCCACGTTCGTCCGCCCAGGCGGTGATGGTTCCCGGAGCCAGCGACCGCGGCTCTTCGTGGACCGGTGCCACGGTGGCATCGGATGCAAAGACGTTGCGGGCAGGCCAGATCCGGGGACGGACCACTCTGCGGGTCAGCGGTCCCATCGCCAACGCACGATGGGCAGGCTCGAGATCGGCGGCGGTGACAACCGTGTCGAATCGCCACAGTCCTTGCATGTAGAGGGGAAGGCCCATGCCCTGATGGGTCCGCCAGAAGATGTCATCTGATACCCCGAGTCGCTCGCTCCGGACACCGAGTCGCTCGCTCCGGACACCGAGTCGCTCGCTCCTGACGCCCGCCCGTCGTGCGCGGGCGGTACCGATGGGCCTTCCCCTGCGCTTCATGCCTGTCGGCCGCGATGAGTCCGATACCAGCGCAGCAGCGAATCGGTGGACGAATCATCCTGAGCCTGTGGCGAATCGGCTTCGGTGATCACCTTCAGCAACTCGGAGGCCTGGGTCTTCCCCAGTTCGACACCCCACTGATCGAAGCTGTTGATGCCCCAGATCGCGCCTTCGACGAATACCTGATGTTCGTACAGTGCGATCAACTGGCCGACAACCGACGGGGTGAGCTTGGGTGCCAGGATCGACGTCGACGGCCGGTTGCCCGGCATCACCTTGTGCGCGACCACATGTGGGTCGACGCCCTCAGCCGCCACCTCGTCCGCGGTTTTGCCGAATGCCAGCACCTTGGTCTGCGCAAAGAAGTTGCTCATCAACAAATCGTGCATGCTGCCGGTGCCGTCGGCTGTCGGTAGATCATCGGTGGGCTCGGCAAAACCGATGAAGTCGGCCGGGATCATCCGGGTGCCCTGGTGCAGCAGCTGATAGAAGGCGTGCTGCCCGTTGGTACCCGGCTCACCCCAGAAGATCTCACCGGTATCGGTGGTGACGTGGTGGCCCTCGATGTCGACCGACTTGCCGTTCGACTCCATCGTCAACTGCTGCAGATAGGCGGGGAAACGCGACAGGTCGTTCGAGTACGGCAGGACAGCACGCGATGCGGTGTCCCAGAAGTTGGAGTACCACAACCCGATCAGGCCCAGGAGTACCGGAGCGTTCTGATGCAGTGGCGCGGTGAGGAAGTGGTGATCGACGATGTTGAATCCGTGGAGGAACTCGGCGAAGGACTCTTTGCCGATCGCCGCCATCACCGACAGACCGATGGCCGAATCCACCGAATACCGACCGCCCACCCAGTCCCAGAAGCCGAACATGTTGGCGGTATCGATCCCGAACTCGGAGACCTTCTCGGCGTTGGTGCTCACCGCGACAAAGTGTTTGGCGACGGCGTCGGGTCCGGCACCCAACTTCTCGAGGAGCCAGGCCCGCGCCGCGGAGGCGTTGGTGAGCGTCTCGAGGGTGCTGAACGTCTTCGACGCGACGATGAACAGCGTTGTCTCGGCGTCGAGTCCATCGAGTGCGGCCACCAGGTCGGCGGGGTCGACGTTGGAGACGAACTCGCAGCGGATGTCGGTGTCGACGTAGTGGCGCAGCGCTTTGTAGACCATCACCGGACCGAGGTCGGAACCACCGATACCGATGTTCACCACGGTTTTGATCGACTTCCCGGTGTGGCCCTTCCATTCACCGGACCGCAGCTTGTCGGTGAACTCACCCATCGCGTCCAGGACCGCGTGGACGTCGGCCACCACGTCTTGGCCGTCGACCTTCAGGGTCGCGTCGCGGGGGAGTCGCAGTGCGGTGTGCAAGACCGCGCGGTCCTCAGAGGTGTTGATGTGCTCGCCCCAGAACATCGCGTCGCGCTTCTCGGTGACCCCGGTCTGGCGGGCCAGATCCAGCAACAGGCCCAGGGTTTCGCGCAGCACCCGATGCTTGGAGTAGTCGATGTGGAGATCTCCGACGTCGACGGTGAGATCGGTTCCGCGCGTGGGGTCGACGGCAAAGATCTCCCGCAGATGCATTGCGTACACATGTGGCTGATGCGCAGACAGTTCTTGCCAGGGCTGTGACCCGGTCAAATCGAACTTTCGGTTTGGCTCAGTCGGAACGCTGGTCATCGTGACAGCCCCTTCATCGGTGGTGCGAATGTGTTTCTTCACTGCCGTACCTCGACCATCAGCCTAGTCAGACGGTCCATCTCGGGTGGCAACGAGCACGCCGACTCGATCAAGCGGCCTAGCATCGAGTTCCATGACGTGCTGCACACCTGCTTCCGAATCGGGTGACGACAATGCGAGACCGGCGATCGCGGCCACGGGTGTTCATCGTGTTCCGCAGGTGGCGATCGCAGCCGGTGATTTCGTGATGGGCGACCACACCGGTGATGGGTTCGCCGCCGACGGCGAGCTGCCTTTGCACGAGGTGGCGGTGGGTGCGTTCGCCATGGACGCGCATCCGGTCACCACGGCGGACTTCGCGGAATTCGCGGGCGAGACCGGCTATCTGACGGTCGCCGAACAGCAGGGGTTCTCCGCGGTGTTCCACCTGCTGATCGCGCAGGGGTGCGACGTGATCGAGCAATATGCAGGCGCGCCGTGGTGGCTCGCCGTGGCGGGTGCGAGCTGGCGACAACCGTTCGGGCAGCCATCGACTGTGGACGGGTTGGGCGATCATCCTGCGGTCCACATCAGTTGGGTTGATGCGCAGGCATATTGCCAGTGGTCGGACCGCCGACTGCCCACCGAGGCGCAGTGGGAGTACGCGGCTCGTGGTGGCCTGGCCGGAGCCCGATATCCCTGGGGTGATGACTTGATGGCGGCCGACGGCAGTTGGTTGTGCAATATCTGGCAAGGCGATTTCCCCGCCGACAACACTGCGGAAGACGGTTATCTCGGGACGGCGCCGGTACGCAGCTATGTGCCCAACGGGTTCGGGTTGTGGCAGATGGCGGGCAATGTCTGGGAGTGGTGCGCCGACCGTTTCGATCCCCGGTACTACCGGGCCATGGACCACCATGACCCGCAAGGGCCGCAGCGGGGCCGATCGCGGGTTCTACGGGGCGGTTCCTACCTTTGCCACGACTCCTACTGCAACCGCTACCGGAACTCGGCCCGCTCACACAACACGCCGGTCTCGTCGATGGGCAATGCCGGCTTTCGAACGGTGGGCGCGTCCGCGGATGGACCCCTGACCGGGGATCGAGGCGGTCAGGCCACCAGTGCGTGATCGGCGACCGGCCACGCGCCCACCGTCGTCACCGTGTGTCGGAGGCTCTCGAGTTTGGCCGACCGGACGTGATCGTGGAGCCATCCGGCCGCGTCGCCGGGATGACGGTGGGCCATGACCGCCGCCGAGAACGCCAGTGCAGCGCTGTCCGCGACGACGCTGACACAGTCGAACGCCGTGGTCACCTGGTGCGAATCGCTGACTGCGAGCAGGTCGGCGGCTCTCACCTGCGCGAGCGCGCCATTTGCGGAGGCGATCACCGGGCCGACCTGGATTGTCACCGGGCCGCCGAGGGTGTCGGTGAGCAGCCGTCCGGCCCGATCGGCGAGGAATGCGCGGGCCGTCGTCATCAATTCGAGTCGACCGCCTGCCGCAACGGTCACCGTTCCCCGGCCCAGCTGTACCCGATGCCACGCGGGAATCGGTGGATCGGTGTCCGGGCAGCGGACAACCCCGGAGGCGTCGTCGGTGAGATCGGCGAAGTAGAGCGCCTCGATGATCAACTGATCGAGCAGAGACGAGACCAGTACGGGTTGGCCGTTCGCCAGATCCACGGCTTCGATCTCGGCCGATCCGCAGTCACGGTTGACGGTGGCATCGAGGCGGGCGGCCACCGCCGCGGTGTGTTCGACGGCAAGGCCGAGCAGCCGTGGATCGGCCACCGACACGATGATGTCGGTCCCGAGCCCGCTGATGGTGGCGTTGTCCGGCATAGTGCACCCTGCCCGTCTCGGAGTTCGTCTGGTGATGTACACCACTGTCGTCTCCCAACCTGGCAGGCGTCTGTGAGGAGACGATGAGCACCCTGACGAAATTCCGGCACAACGCGAGATCGCCGGACACCGCGGTCGGGTGCCGGCGATCTGCTCGGTGATGGCGGCAGGGGACGGTCAGGCGGAGATCACCACGTCGTAGAAGCCGTCGTAGTCGGTGTCGGAGGCGTACTCGTCGACATAGCCGTCGTAGTTGTGGTCGTATTCGGCCTCGTCGATGAAGCCGTCGGCGTTCGTGTCCCACTCGCAGACGTCGATGTAGCCGTCGCCATTGGTGTCGGTGACGATCGTGTCGACGATGCCGTCAGCGTTTGTGTCGAAGTACTGGGTTTCCATGACGCTCTCTTTCTCCGGGCCGATTGGGCTGGGTCGCAGCTCGTTTGCTGCAGTCGGAGATAGGAGTGCCAGGCGATCCGGATTGTTCCGGGATCTGACGAAGTCGGTTCTTCGCAGGCAATGGTCAGGATTCGTCGGGCAGCAGGGCGCGGGTGAGGGTCACCCGAATCCAGTCCTCGAACTCGTCGTAGGTGAATCCGGCCGTGTCGACGAGTTGTTGATGCGTCTGGGGGCTAGCGATCACCCATGCCGTGTCTCCCGCGGCCTCGGGTGTCAGTCCGGGCCGCAGCGCGGCCGGATCGAGATTGGTCAGGAGGTTGCGGATGCTCATGCGCCGGATCTCCATCAGCGATTGCCAGTCGTCGGCGGCCTCGGGGTCGACTGCGGCGGCCTGCGCATAGGTCTTGAAGCCGACGGCGGCACGTTCGGCGAGCAGCCGGAACTGGTGGGTGATGTGCGCGATCAGTTCGCGGGGCGCAGCCGCGATCGGATCGAAGTTCGCCAGGATGGCCAGCGGCATGTCGTCGGGGTTGACCGAGCCGGGATGGTGGCCGATCACCTGCGCCTCCATCATTCCGCGTAGCAAACCGCGTTTGCTGCCCCATGACGAGTAGAGACTCTGAACCGATACGTCAGCGCGTTGGGCGATCTTCGCCACAGTGGCAGCGGCATAACCACTTTCGGTGAACACCTCGATAGCCGCGGTCAGCACGCGTCGGCGGGTCTCGGCCCGGGTGGCGGCGCCTGCCTCTCGCTGCCGGCTGGTCCTCCGGCTGTTTGATTCTGTTTCACTCTTGCCCACGTGACCAGTATATGTCATTCTTTGGAGTAGCATTCTAAATGCTTTGAACGTGACTCCAAAAAACGTTCTACCGGGTCATCCTCCGAAGGATCGAAGTCATGACGACCACACCAAGCACCATGCAGAAGCCCGTCAACACGCGCGCCATCATGATCGTGGTGTGCATCGCCCTGGCGGCAGTTGTTGCCGCCATGTCCTCGCTCAACGTCGCCCTCCCGGACATCGCCCGGGCGACGCACGCCGGCCAGACGCAGCTGTCCTGGATCATCGACGCGTACTCGCTGATCTTCGCCTCGTTCCTCCTACTGGCCGGCGCGGTCGGGGACCGCTACGGCAGACGCAAAACCCTCATCGCCGGACTGGCGATCTTCGGGATCGGATCGGTGGTCGCGATGACCGCCGGCTCGGCATCGGAACTGATCGTGCTCCGCGGAATCCTGGGATTGGGTGCAGCGCTGGTCATGCCGGCGACACTGTCGACCATCACAGGGACCTTCCCGGCGGACAAGCGAACGCAGGCCGTCGGCATCTGGGCGGGCGTGGCCGGAGGCAGTGCCATCCTGGGCCTGTTGTGTTCCGGTGTGCTGCTCGAATTCTGGTCGTGGCGTTCGGTTTTCGGCCTGAACGTGGCACTGGCAGCCGTCGCGCTCATCGCGGCATGGCGCGTTGTGCCGGAGTCGGCCGACGCCGATGCACCCCGTCTCGACATCGGTGGTGCGGTGCTGTCGATCGCCGGCCTCGTGGTGCTGGTGTACTCGATCATCGAGGCTCCCGAGGCGGGCTGGCTTTCGGCGCGCACCTTGACCGGCATCGTCGGTGGCCTGGTGATCCTGGCACTGTTCATCGGATTCGAACTGCGTCAGAAGGCGCCGATGCTCGATCCCCGGGTCTTCCTCCATCGCGGACTGAGTGCAGGCAGCCTGTCGATCTTCGTGCAGTTCTTCGTGTTCTTCGGGTTCATCTTCGTGGTGCTGCAGTATCTGCAGATCGTGCGGGGTGGGTCGGCGTTGATGTCCGCGATTTCGATGCTTCCGATGGCGGCGGTGATGATGCCGTCGGCAAGGGTGTCACCGAAGCTCGTCGAGAGGTTCGGCACCCGCCGGGTGTGCGTTGCCGGGCTGGTCCTGGTGTCCGCAGGCCTGTTCGTCCTGTCGCAGCTCGGTGTCGGCACCTCGTACTGGTTGATGCTCGCCGGTCTCATCCCGCTGGGGATCGGTATGGGGACCGCCATGACGCCGGCGACCAGTGCGATCACCGGTGCACTTCCCGCGGCGCAGCAGGGTGTGGCCTCGGCGATGAACGATCTGTCCCGGGAAGTCGGTGGAGCACTGGGCATCGCAGTACTCGGCAGCCTGCTGACACAGGGCTACCGCAATCACCTCGAGCTGCCCGGGCTGCCGTCCGGTGTGGTGGACAAGGCCAGGGAGTCCTTCGCCGGAGCGGCCCACGCCGGTGGTCAGATCGCCGCGCAGGCGGATACCGCATTCGTCAATGGTCTGCAGATCGCGCTGCTCGCAGGCTCGGTTGCGGTGTTCGTCGCGGCCATCGCCGTTGGTCTGCTACTGCCCAGGGGTGAGCTGGCGATCTCGGATTGATGTGGCCCCGGGTGGTGCGCGCCGGTCAGCGATGGGTCGGTTCGCCCCGGAGTTCGCGCTGGCTGGCCCGCGGGCGCCGAGACGGAAGTGACCGCTCCGCGTTTTCCTCATCGATCTTGTCGAGCTGGCGACGGTAGCGAGCCATGAAATCAAGGGCGATCTTGTTGCCGTCGGCTTCGGAAGGCAACACGTCGCCGGTGTCGCTCCGCCACCGGTGCAGTCGTGACTGAAGGTCGGTCACCACATCCGTGAGCAGGGGGTCGTCGATCAGATTGTTCAACTCGAGTGGATCGTCGAGCAGGTCGTACAACTCCTGCGGCGCCCGCGGCAGATCCTGCGAACCGTCCAAGGCCCTGGCCGACGGGCTGTCCCGGATGTCCAGCGGCAGACTCAGAGCCGGGCGATCGGCGTAGTTCTCGATGTAGCTGTATCGATCGGTGCGGATCGCCCGGATCGGATCGAAGTTGTCGTGGTAGCTCTTCTCCGTGAACACCTCGTCGCGCACCGTGGCGCGAGCGGTGCCGGTGATCGTCTCCGCGTGTGAAAAGCCTTCCACCGCTTCCGGAATCTCGACACCCAGCAGATCCAGCACGGTCGGGGTGAGGTCGACACCACTGAAGAGGTCGTCATAGACAAACGGCGTGATGTTGCGGTCGGTGGGTGGCCGCGCGATCAGCGCGACCCCGGTGCCCTCGGAATACAGCGTCGATTTGGCGCGGGGGAACGCCAGTCCGTGATCGGTGATGAACACGACCCAGGTGGTGCGGTCGAGGTCGAGTTCGGCGAGCGTGGACAGGAGCCGCCCGACCGCGGCGTCGGCCTTGGTGATCGAACCGAGCAGCCCGGCGAGATCCTCACGAACGGGACGGGCATCGGGCAGAAATGCCGGGACAACAACACTTTTCGGGTCGGCATGCACATAGTCTTCGGCCGGATAGGGCCGATGGGTCTCGAAGAACCCGGCCGTCAACAAGAACGGTTGCTGCCGGCGCTGCGCGTCAGCGCTGAAGGTGCGCAGCCATTCCTGTGACTGTTCCACGACGTGGTCGCACTCCGAATCGGAGGTGTCGAATTCGTCGAACCCCAGGCGGCCTGGATCGCTCGACTCGTGCTGCATCCCGAAAAGCGCGCTGTACCAGCCATTCTCGCCCAAAACCTGGGGGAGCGTCAGAACATCGTCGTGGTATTCGAAACCGTGGTGTGCCAGACCGGTCAAACCGTTTGAATGGGGATACCGCCCGGTGAACAGCGAACCGCGGGCAGGCGAGCACAGCGGTGCGGTGGCGTGGGCGTTGCTGAATCGGATGCCGTGTGAGGCCAGCGCGTCCATCGTCGGACTCTCGACGCCGTCCGCCCCGTAACAGGCCAGGTGCCGGCCCAGATCATGCCAATGGATCAGCAGAACATTCTCAGCCATTCACCACTCCTGTATCGGGCTCGGATCACCTCGCTGCGACCCGATCCATGTCCCCCGAGTCGACCAATCCTGCAGGCAACGCACCGGCGGAGACCACACTTACGCTCGGCGTGGGCCGAACGCGGTGCGCCCGCTCTATCGTCCGAGTGGTCCGCGGCCCAGTCGCAGCAGCAGCATGGCGAGCGTGTGGCCTTCTTGGCCGAGCTCGCTGAAGCGGTCGAGCACCTTCATCTCACGGCTGTGCACGAGGCGGGTGCCTCCGGATGCCATCCGGGTCTGCCCGATGCGCTTGGACACCGCGGTCCGTCGCTTGATCGCGGCGAGAATTATCGCGTCGACCCGATCGATTTCACGGCGCAGGTCATCAATGTCCTCGGGGAGATCTACCACGTCAGACCCAAGATCAAGGCCGGACAGGTCGATCGGCTGGTCAGCAGTCACGGGCCCAAGTGTGCCACGCAGGGTGGTGACGCTGGTAAGAGTGGTCGTTGTGCATCTGTCCACAGCGGCCCTGAGATGGACTGGTCGAGCTCCGCCTTCGGCTTCGTCTCCGCCACGCCCCCGCCCCGTACCGTCACGGCCGGGCTCTCCGGTGAGTGCGACATCTCGGGGTGCGACGGTGCTGTGGATCGCCTCGGCGCTGATCGTCGTTCAACTCGTGGTGCGGATCGCGCTGGTCGCGGGCGGCGACTTCTACTGGGACGACCTGATCCTCATCGGCCGCGCCTCCGAGCTTTCGACATTCTCGTGGGAACACCTCATGTACGGCCACGACGGGCACCTGATGCCCGGTGCCTTTCTGGTCGCAGGACTGAGCACCGACCTCGCGCCGCTCAACTGGGCGGTCCCGGCGGTGACCCTCGTCGTTCTGCAGTTGCTGGCTTCCCTGGCAGTGCTCAGGATGCTGATCGCGATCGCGGGACGCAATCGTCCGGCGATGCTGATTCCGCTGGCGTTCTACCTCTTCACACCGCTGACCGTGCCGGCATATACGTGGTGGTCGGCGGGTTTGAATGCGCTGCCGATGCAGATTGCGATGGCGGTGGTCGTGACCGAGGTGGTGCACCTGTGCCGGGGTGGGGTCGCGAACCGGCGGATGGTGATCGCACGGGCGCTGGTGGCGTTTGTGATCGGGCTGGCATTCTTCGAGAAGTCTGTCCTCATCGTGCCGGTGGCCATGGTCGTGGCGGTGCTGTGGTGTCTGATATCCGGCCGCGGCGCCACCGTAGGGCAGGCGGTGCGTACGGCCTGGAGGTCGGCGTGGGAGTTGTGGACAGGGTTGTGCTTGATCGCTGCCGCATGGCTGACGTCGTATCTGATCGTGGTGCCGGTCGATCCCGACGGGCACTCCGTTTCACAGACACTGCAGATCACCTGGCGGTCGGTCAACGCCGGGCTCATCCCCGGACTGCTCGGCGGGCCATGGGACTGGGAACGCTGGCTGCCCAGTCCGCCTTTCGGATCGGTCGGCTGGCCGCTGACCGTCGTCGGCTGGCTACTGGTGCTGGGGGCTGCCGGCTACGCCCTGTACACCCGCCGCCATGTGGGATGGATACTCGCCGCGGTGGTCGGGTACGTGGTCGTGCTGCAGATACCGATCATCTGGAACCGGTCCGGCGCCCACACCACCATCGAGTTGGCCCAGACTCTGCGCTACCTGCCCGACAGCGCACTGTTCATCACCATCGCGATGGCGTTGACACTGGTGGCGCCGGTCCGCAGACGTGACGTCGCGAGCAACCATCGACGGTGGTTGCGCCCGGCCGCAGTGGTGGCAACCGGCGCGTTCATCGTCAGTTCGTTGCTCGCCACACACCAGTTCGCGAAGGAGTGGGATACCGATCCGACCGGCGACTACCTCGCGAACGCGCGAACCTCGCTGGCGCAGGCCCGCAATACCCCCATGTTCGACCATCAGGTCCCGATCCTGGTCCTGCTGCCGCTGGTCAAGCCGTACAACGTGGTCAGCAAGGTCTTCGGTGGGCTGTCGGACCGTCCGGAATTCGATGCGCCGACGGACAAATTGCAGGTGCTCGACGACTCCGGGCGGTTGGCGCCCGCCGACATCACACCCATTCGCGGCATCCGAGCCGGTCTCGGGGACTGCACCGATCCGGAGGTGACCGGTCCCACCGACCTGCAACTCGACGGACCACTCCTGGTCTGGTCGTGGAAGGTTGCGCTGCCGTACTGCGCGACGTCCGACGGGGAGATCGAAGTGGGCCTTGCCGATGGTGATCCGGTGACCGCGCCGGTCAAGGCGGGTCTGAACACGGTCTACCTCCAGCTGCACGGAGGAGGAGACCAGGTCCGGGTGCGTCCCCTGACGCCGGGGCTTGGCCTGCACTTCGCGCAGGGGCGTGTCGGTGAACTCGTTCGAGTGCCCTGAACCTGCCTCGAATCACACCGCAGGCACGGTGACCACCTCGATGTCGCTGATCCCGGCGTCGGTGAGTGTTTGCCGCGTCGCGTCGGCGGCGTCGGATTCGGCGAAGACCCACCGGACCGGAGTGTCCTCGGCGGCACCGGTCTGGGCCTCGGCGGCGGCGAGTATCGCCTCGGTGCCTCCCCAGCTGCTGCTCAGCGCGCCGTCGCTGCCGATGTTGTCCGAGTAGCCCGGACCGAACGTCGTGAGCAGTGTGCCGTCCGGCGCCCGGCCGTCGAATGACTGCCCGCCGACGACGTAGGTGTATGTGGAGTGGATCCCGGTGATCTGCTGGTTGTAGTCCCGGCTCTCGAGACTGCCCTTGAATCCGTCCGCGGTCCAGACTCCGGTCGGCTCGGCGGTGGACACCTGTTCGTTGGCGGCGAGCGCCCGGGTCAGGACTGTTGCGTCTTGATCGAGATACGCGGTGAAGACGTATGCCACATCGCCCTTGAGGGTGCCGTCCTCACCGGATGCAACCGTGAAGGGGCACCGCGTTTCGCCCCGGCCGTTCAGGGGGATCACAACCGTGCGGGTGCAGGTGCCGCCCACCGGCCGGTCGTTGAGGGTCAGGGTCATGTCACCGACGATGGTGATGGACCCCGGAGCGCTCGTCCCAGGGGTCGTCGCGACGTAGGTGACGATGTACTCACAGACCGGTGGGGTGCACGGGGCCGGGAACACCGCGAGGCGGAAACCGCTGGCATCGAAGTTCGGGGTCAGGTACGGGGCCGGAATGTGTGTGAGGGTCGCGGCCTGTTCCTCGATCGCGTCGTAGATCCGGCCGATCTCGTCGGCGCCGATGGGTTCGACGGACAGATCGACCTCGATGACCGAGCCGCCCGGTTGATCCAGTGGGCCTGCGACGGTCGAGAGGGTGTCGGTTTCGGCCACAGTCGTGGTGCGCAGGCTGCCACCGGCGACGATCGTGTCGTCCTCTTCGGCGACGATGTCCGGAAGTGTTCCCGGTGTGAAGCGCTCGTCGGGGGTTCCGGCAAGGCCGGTGGCGCGGCCCTTCACGCTCATGTCGAGCGAAGAGTTGTCGTTGGCCAGTGCCAGGCCGAGTGCGGACGGGGCCAGGACCAGACCCAGGTCGGGGAATGTTGCCGGGTCCAGGGCAGCCCAGTCGCTGGCGACGGCCTCGTAGTTCATCTTGGGCTTTTCCAGGTGGCTCTTCCAGAAGCTGGCCGAACCCTTCGCGTACGTCTGACCGTTCACACCGATGATGTCGGCGGTTTCGCCGCCGACCTTGATCGTGCCGCGCAGGTCTCCGCCCGCGGTCACCTCGACGTCGTCGAGGTTGATCTTGTCGGAACCGGAGGTGACGGTGCCCGAGTACGTGGCGCCGTGCTGGTCGGCGAACTCCAGAGCGATCGTCGAAAGTTGCTTCTGGGCCAGGATCGCCGAGGGCGCCACCGCGGCCCCGTCGGCGGCGCGCGGGATGAACATGGCCACGACGACCGCGATCAACGCCACCACGGCGATACCCAACGCGACCTTCGGGATTGCATTGCTCTTCAACGTGGTGCCCCCACCCATCAGGTTGTCCGGCTGCATCCCCGGCGGCTGTGGTGCGGGTCCCACCCCGCATCGGCCACCGAGTGGCCCACATGGCACATAGGTACCAGCGTGGTCCGAGCTCGAGTGGCGATGATGTTACCGAACGCTTGCCGGGACCGGCGGAGTCGTGAGGTGTCGGTGCGAGCGGGTAACTTTGGGACACGATGAAAAGCGCTGCTCCCCACCCGTCGCTGCCGGGCATGGCCACTGGAAACCTGCACGAGGGCACCCGCGCCGAATCACGGCGTGCCCAAGAATTGCTCGACGGGCTGAACACCCAGCAGCGGGCAGCGGTTCTGCATGCCGGCTCGCCGTTGCTGATCGTTGCAGGCGCCGGCTCGGGTAAGACCGCCGTGCTCACCCGGCGGATCGCCTACCTGCTCGCCGAACGTGACGTCAGTCCAGGTCAGATCCTGGCGATCACCTTCACCAACAAGGCGGCCGCCGAGATGCGGGAGCGGGTTGTCGACCTGGTGGGCCCGCGAGGGCAACGCATGTGGGTCAGTACGTTCCACTCGACGTGTGTCCGCATCCTGCGGGCCCAGGCGTCGCTGCTGAGCGGCATGAACTCGAACTTCTCCATCTACGACGCCGACGACTCCCGCCGGTTGCTGGGCATGATCGTGCGCGACCTGGATCTGGACCCGAAGAAGTTCAGTCCGCGCGGGGTCGGCATCTCGATCTCCAACTTCAAGAACGAACTCGTCGATCCCGATGGGGCGATGGCCGCCGCCGAAGAGGGCAGCGAGCCCGCATCCAAGACGATTGCTCAGATCTACCGGCAGTATCAGCAGCGATTGCGCTCGGCGAACGCGTTCGACTTCGACGACCTGATCGGCGAGACCGTGGGGTTGTTGCAGGCATTCCCCGAGGTCGCCGAGTATTACCGGCGTCGGTTCCGGCATGTTCTGGTGGACGAGTACCAGGACACCAACCACGCGCAGTACGTCCTCGTCCGTGAATTGGTCGGTACCGGGGCCACCGGCAACGTGACGCCCGCAGAACTGTGCGTGGTCGGTGATGCCGACCAGTCGATCTACGCCTTCCGAGGTGCGACGATCCGCAACATCGAGGAGTTCGAGCGCGACTTCCCGAACACCGAAACGATTCTCCTGGAACAGAATTACCGTTCCACCCAGACGATCCTCTCGGCCGCCAACGCGGTCATCTCCCGCAACGTCGGCCGCCGCGAGAAGAAGCTTTGGACAGACTCCGGTGACGGCGAGCTCATCGTCGGCTACGTTGCCGACAACGAGCATGACGAGGCACAGTTCATCGCCCGCGAGATCGACGCGCTCACCGATTCCGGGGAGTTCAACTACTCGCAGATCGCCGCCTTCTACCGCACCAACACCGCCTCGCGTGCGCTGGAAGAGGTGTTCATCCGCCTGGGCATCCCGTACAAGGTCGTCGGCGGGGTCCGCTTCTACGAGCGCAAAGAGGTCCGCGATATCGTCGCGTACCTGCGAGCGGTCGCCAATCCGGATGACACGGTGAGCTTGCGTCGCATCCTGAACACCCCGCGCCGGGGGATCGGCGACCGTGCCGAGGCCTGTGTCGCGGTCCACTCGGAGAATACCGGGATCAGCTTCTACCAGGCGTTGGTCGACGGTTCTGAGGGCAAGGTCCCGCTACTGGGAACCCGTGCGGTCAAACAGATCTCAGCATTTGTCGAACTCATCGAAGGGTTGCGCAAAGACTTTCTGTCGAACTTCGGTGAGGCGGGGTCCGATGCCGCTGACATCGCGGAGCTGGACGCAGGCAGCGAAGCCGGCGACATCGGTGAGCTGGTGGACGCGATCGTCGAACGCACCGGTTACCGCTATGAACTCGAGGGTTCATCGGATCCGCAAGACGGTGCCCGTCTCGACAACATCAACGAATTGATCTCGGTGGCACGGGAATTCAGTGCCGAGGCCGCAGAAGCGGCGGCGACGCAGATACCGGAAACACAGATCGGTGAGGCAGCCGACGGCGCCGCGCCATCGGAGCCCGAGGACCCAGATCTCGAGCCCGATCCGGGTGAGCCCGAACCCGGTTCTCTGGCAGCGTTTTTGGAACGGGTGGCCTTGGTGGCAGATGCCGACCAGGTGCCCGACGACGAAGACGGCGTCGTCACGCTGATGACTCTGCACACGGCAAAGGGCCTGGAGTTCCCGGTGGTGTTCGTGACCGGCTGGGAGGACGGGCAGTTCCCGCACATGCGGGCCCTCGGTGATCCGGCCGAGTTGTCGGAGGAGCGCCGGCTGGCCTACGTGGGGATCACGCGTGCGCGCAAACGGCTGTATCTGAGCCGGGCGATGGTTCGCTCGGCCTGGGGCACTCCGATGCAGAACCCGGAATCGCGCTTCCTGCAAGAGATTCCGCAACATCTCATCGACTGGCGACGCACTGAACCCAAGCGCAGCATGGGGCGCGGGTTGAGCGATGGCACCCGCGACTACGGCGACAACGGTCGCGGTTTCGGTGATGAGCGCTTCGGCGGTTCGGGCGGTTCGGGTTCACGGCGTCGAGAGTCGTTCGGCTCACCCACCCGTGGCCGCAACAAGCAGGTCCACGTCGAGGTGGGGGATCGGGTCACCCATGCCAAGTACGGGATGGGCAAAGTGGTCGCAAAGGAAGGCGCCGGTCCGACCGAGCGGGTCAAGTTCGACTTCGGCAGTGCCGGTCAGATCACGCTGATGTCGCTCGGCGGGCTGCCGGTGGAAAAGCTCTGAGCCGACAGGCTCTGGACCACCCGACAGGAAAAGCCTGCATCAGATCGATGCAGGCTTTCCTGTTGTCTAAGGGTGTCGCAATTGTGCGGGCTGAAAAGCCCGGGTGCACAAGGTATTCAGGTCAGCTGGCGTAGCCGGAGAGCTGCACGCCGTGTGAGGCGAGCCACGGCGTCGGGTCGGTCTTGGTGGTGCCGTTCTTCCAGACCTCGAAGTGCAGGTGGGGTCCGGTGGAGAAGCCCTCGTTGCCGACCTCGGCGATGATGTCGCCCGCGGTCACGGTCTGGCCCTTTTGGACGTGCACGCCGCTGGATGACATGTGGCCGTACATCGTGACGGTGCCGTCAGGTGCCTGGATCTGGACCCAGTGCCCGTATCCGGAAGCCGGGCCTGCCGCGATCACGACACCGTCGGTGACGGCGTGGATGGGCGTGCCCAGCGGGGCTGCCATGTCGATACCACCGTGGAAGGTTCCCCATCGGCTGGCGTATGCCGAGGTGAAGTCGTAGGCACCGAGATCGATGGGGGAGACGATCGTCGGACGCCGCGCTGCGATCTCCGCAGCAACTTTCTGGTCGGCGATCTGCTGGCCGGTCGCGAGCTGGGCCGTAAAGGTGTCCATGTTGACCGGTAACGGTGCAGCTGTCACTGCGGCTGCTGGGGCGCTACCGGTGTGAACCACCGCTGCCGGAGTCGGCGTGGCGGCCTCCGCGGCCGTCGTGGGTGTGGCCTCGTCGGATTGTTGTGCAAACGATCCCGTTGCTGCTGCCACTGCGGCACCGGCGGCGACTGCAAGAAGTGCAGCGCGTCCCTTCAGTGCCTGCGGCGGGGCGGTGATGCGATGTTTGCCGCCACTGCGACCGGGGGAACGCTCTGTTTGTGGAGACCATTCGGGAGCGTCGTCGGCAGGGGCGAAGTCGTCGAATTCGGCGCCACGGACCGCAAAGGGATGTTCGTGGACGATTTCGTCGAACTCGATCTCGGCGACAACGATGTCTTGCGTCACTTCAGCCGGGCGAGGCTGGTCGTAGGCGTCGCGATCAAAACGACGGGTACCGGTCGAGCGGTGGCTTGCGCGGGCTTCCGTGGCTGAATCGTTACGCCACTGGGTGAGAGGTCCGTCCGCGTACTGCTCGAGACCGAAGTCGTCGATCGGGATGATGTTCGTGATCTCGCTGTCGTTCACAGCTGCAGTGCGTAAGGCGTCAGGGCGCTGCTCGTCGAGCGTTCCGGCCGAAGCGCGCTTACCTGCGCCGCTTCCGGGTTTCGTTTCACGAGCATCCAACTGATTGAGCCTTCCTAGCGTGTTCAGAAGCAGTCCGAGGTAGTTCCGCCGCACTGCACGAATAGTTTGCTGTGACAAATCCGTGACCTTCTGACCTAGCGACGGTAACGAAACGATTGCGAGACCCGCAACCGCTCGCGGATTTGGACCCCCGATTGTGAGCTGGATCACGTAATTGCGTACGCTTTCCCGATATGCCTCATCGCTGGTCGCGGACGGATCGCGCAAATGATTCGCCGAGTGAACAATCAGTAAGTGATCTGAGGCACAAGCGGCGGTAGCAATGGTCGGCGGCGTTTCTCGCGGCGTTAGAGTCATCGATGGTTCGCAGGCACCAACTGCGGACAAACCTACGAGATGGTGAGCTGAATGGATCTCTTCGAATACCAGGCGAAGGAACTCTTCGCCAAGCACGGGGTGCCGACCTCGGCAGGACGTGTTACCGACACGGTTGCCGGCGCACGTGAAATCGCCGAAGAAATCGGCAAGCCCGTGATGGTCAAGGCGCAGGTGAAGGTCGGCGGCCGCGGGAAGGCGGGCGGCGTGAAGTACTCCGCCGACGTCGATGCCGCAGTTGCGAACGCGGAGGCCATCCTTGGCCTCGACATCAAGGGCCACGTTGTCAAGAAGCTGCTGGTCGCAGAGGCGAGTGACATCGCCGAGGAGTACTACATCTCCTTCCTGCTCGACCGCACCAACCGCACCTACCTGGCCATGTGCTCGGTCGAGGGTGGCGTCGAGATCGAGGTCACCGCCGAAGAGAACCCCGACGCACTGGCCAAGATCCCCGTCGACGCCGTCAAGGGTGTCGACCTCGCGTTCGCCCGCGAGATCGCCGAAGCAGGCAAGCTGCCTGCCGAGGTGCTCGACGCCGCGGCCGTGACGATCCAGAAGCTCTGGGAGGTCTTCATCAACGAAGACGCACTCCTGGTCGAGGTCAACCCCCTCGTGCGTACGCCCAACGATGAGATCCTCGCCCTCGACGGCAAGGTGACCCTCGACGAGAACGCCGCATTCCGTCAGCCCGGTCACGAGGCGTTCGAGGACAAAGACGCCACCGACCCGCTCGAGCTCAAGGCCAAGGAAAACGACCTCAACTACGTCAAGCTCGACGGTGAGGTCGGAATCATCGGTAACGGTGCCGGTCTGGTCATGTCGACCCTGGACGTCGTCGCTTACGCGGGCGAGGCGCACAACAACGTCAAGCCTGCCAACTTCCTCGACATCGGTGGCGGCGCCTCGGCTGCGGTCATGGCTGCCGGCCTGGACGTCATCCTGAACGACCCGCAGGTCAAGAGCGTGTTCGTCAACGTCTTCGGCGGCATCACCGCGTGTGACGCAGTTGCCAACGGCATCGTCGGTGCACTGAAGACCCTGGGTGACGAGGCCAACAAGCCCCTCGTCGTGCGCCTGGACGGAAACAACGTCGAAGAGGGTCGTCGCATCCTCGCCGAGGCCAACCACCCGCTGGTGACGGTCGTCGCAACCATGGATGAGGCTGCCGACAAGGCCGCCGAACTGGCGAGCAAGTAGGAGCTGTAGACCAATGTCGATATTTCTGAACAAAGATTCCAAGGTCATCGTCCAGGGCATCACCGGTGGCGAGGGAACCAAGCACACCGCTCTGATGCTCAAGGCCGGCACCCAGGTCGTCGGTGGCGTCAATGCCCGCAAGGCCGGCACCACCGTCAGCCATGACGGCGGCGTGGAGCTGCCCGTGTTCGGCACCGTGGCCGAGGCCATCGAAAAGACCGGCGCCGACGTGTCGATCGCTTTCGTGCCGCCGAAGTTCGCCAAGGATGCGATCATCGAGGCCATCGACGCCGAGATCCCGCTGCTCGTCGTCATCACCGAGGGCATCCCGGTGCAGGACAGCGCGTATGCGTGGGCCTACAACGAGTCCAAGGGCAAGAAGACCCGGATCATCGGACCGAACTGCCCCGGCATCATCACCCCGGGTGAGTCGCTTGTCGGCATCACCCCGGCCAACATCGCAGGCTCGGGACCGATCGGCCTCGTGTCGAAGTCGGGCACGCTGACCTACCAGATGATGTTCGAGCTGCGTGAGATCGGCTTCTCGACTGCCATCGGCATCGGCGGCGACCCGGTCATCGGGACCACCCACATCGACGCCATCGAGGCGTTCGAGCAGGATCCCGACACCAAGATCATCGTCATGATCGGTGAGATCGGTGGCGACGCCGAAGAGCGTGCTGCCGACTACATCAAGGCCAATGTCACGAAGCCGGTTGTCGGCTACGTTGCAGGCTTCACCGCTCCCGAAGGCAAGACCATGGGCCACGCCGGCGCCATCGTGTCGGGCAGCTCGGGCACCGCGCAGGCCAAGAAGGATGCGCTCGAGGCTGCAGGTGTCAAGGTCGGCAAGACGCCGTCCGAGACCGCTGCTCTGGCTCGCGAGCTGTACAAGAATCTGTAACAGCGCACTGCGCTGACAACGTCGATGGCGTCGACCCGGGTTTTCCGGGTCGACGCCATCGACGTTTGCGTCCATGTTCGCCCCTGCGGGTGCATGACCAGTAGTGTCGACTTACTGCTATACCCACCGCGCGGAAGGCTGATCCATGACCGATGTCCCGGCAGAAAACCCAGGACAGCCAGTGGAATTCACGGTGCTCACCGGTCTCGACGAGGTGGTCGACTCCGGCACCGACCGGCCGAAGATCGACGTCGTGGCAAAGCTCGCTGGAGCAAATGTGGTGCATCTGTCGCTTCGGGCCGGCCAGGTGATCGACGATCATCAGTCGACGATGGAAATCCTGGTGATCGGTCAGCGCGGCCTGATCGAGTTCTCGGTGGGCGGTGAGCGCGTGCAACTCTCGCCGGGTTCAGCGGTCCGGGTGGCGCCGGGCGTGACGCACAAGCTTGTCGCCGTGGAGGACTCGGCTGCGACGCTGCTGGTCCTCAAAGGCACGCAGTAGTTCGCGGCTCACCCGATTCTGTCGCCAGAACACGGAGGTCGAGTATCGTTCTATGAGCGGTAGGGGGTACAAGGCACCGGCTTTCACAGCGGCGAAGAGAGCGGTAGGCCAATGGTCACTGGTGCGGCGACAGCGTCGAGCGTCGTGCGTGGAGTTCGTGGAATCTACGGTGTGGCCGTCCGTATTCCTGTTACCGGTCCATTGCTCGAGCGCGGAGCGGCTGCAGCCACCGCGTTCGGAGAACAACTCATCGACTCTTCGATCGAACTGACCCGCTCCGCGCTCAAAGTCATCATCCGAGAGGTGATCACCGCACTCGTCGACGAGGTAGATCTGACCGAACTCGTCCTCAATCACGTTGACCTCGACAAGATCGCCACCGAGATCGATCTGGACGGTATCGCCGCCCGGATCGATATCGATGCGATTCTGGGCCGGGTCGACATCGACGCGGTGATCGAGACGGTGGATCTCAATCGTGCGGTGGGTGGCGTCGACATCGATGTGATCGCGGCGCGGATCGATATCGACGCCATACTCGCGCGGGTCGACCTGATCGGAATCGCCAACGAGGTCATCGATGGCGTCGATCTGGAGGCCATCGTCCGGGATTCGACCACCACACTGACCAACGGTGTGCTCGACGACGTCCGCGTCCAGGGGGCCCGGGCCGACGACGTCGTTGCCGGCGTCTTCGGAAAACTGCTGGGGCGCAAGCCGACTCCCCTTGACGGTGGGCGAGTGGCGAACGGTGCGATCGAACCACCCGCGGTCACCGCGACCACCGCGGTCACCGAAGTTGTTGTCGATGTGCACCGGCGCGGGTCGCACGAGCCGCCGGCTGGTCAGTCATGACCGATGCGACACACCAGCCGCACCACACCAACAAGGACGCACTCGACACCCGGCTGGCAGGGATTGTCAGCCGGGGCACGGCAGCCGCGATCGACGTGCTGGTTGTCATTGTGATTCTCGGAGCGATGTATCTTTTCATCTTGCTGCTGGACTTGCTGTTCACCACCGGATCGTTCAGCGCACCGAACCCGAACATCCTGGCCTCGGGTGTCGTTTCGTATTCGGTGGTGCTGATCTATCTGACCGCGTGCTGGACGGTATCGGGGCGGACGGTCGGATCGGTGGCGATGGGGTTGGAAGTGGTCAGTCGCAACGGAAGTCGACTCGGTCCGGCCCGCTCGTTGCTGCGGGCGGCGTTCTGTGCGTTCTTCCCGATCGGATTGGCCTGGGTGGCAGTTGACCGACGCCGCCGGTCGATCCAGGACGTGGTCCTGCGAAGCCGGGTCATCTACGCCTGGTGAGATGCGACCGGCGCGGGCCCATTGAAGTCGCGACCGGTCACGTGAAGTCTGTGGAACCGACCGATTTGTTGGAGTGGCGGGGGTGTACCTCGGTACTCTCAACAGACCATGACATTTGCAACCGAGGGGACATCTGCAACCGAGGGGACATCTGCGACGGCGGGCTCCCCGTCGCCTGCCCCGGTGACCCGTCGTGGTCTGGCGAAGGCCGCGCGCCGCCGTGAACTGCTTGCTGCGGCAGCTCGCCTGATGGCTGAACGGGGTTTTGCCGGTGTGCGACTCGAAGACATCGGCGCCGCGGTCGGCGTCAGTGGTCCGGCGATGTACCGGCATTTCTCCGGTAAGGATGCCGTCCTG
The DNA here is from genome assembly GCF_059445525.1 of Williamsia sp. Y712. NCBI lineage: Bacteria > Bacillati > Actinomycetota > Actinomycetes > Mycobacteriales > Nocardiaceae > Williamsia > Williamsia sp. Y712. The sequence continues at coordinate 649,296 of NZ_JCAIUN010000004.1, read as the reverse complement.
GCGGAAATGCTCATCACCATTTCGCAACGCCTGCATGCCGGCGGGCAGGCGGTGGTGGCCGCGTCGACCGACGACGTCGACGCGCTGGAACGGCTCATCGAGTTCCACGTGGACTTCGCGACCACCGAACCGGAGCTCATCCGCGTACAGGATCGTGATCTTTCGTCCCTGACCCCGGAGGCCAGCCGCGAGGTCCGGCGACTGCAGCGTCAATACGTCGAGTTGTGGACCGACGTTCTCGTCCGGGTCGACCCGTCGATCCCGCGGCAGGAGGGCCGAACCCGGGTCCATGCAGCCTTCGGCCTGATCAACTCCTCCCCGCGGCTGCCCGAACTCGAGATCGCCCGCCAGCAGAAGTTGTTGGCGCAGATGGCGCGCGCGGCACTGACCGCCGCACGCCTCTGACCGTCGCACACAGATCCCTCCCGAAATTCGCGCCACTTGCCTGCGTGTGCGCCGGTTGCAACCGGCGCGTTCGCGAGTAAGTGGCGCGAATTTGGGGGTTGGGCACCGGGGGCGGTGGGGGGATCAGATGCCGAGGGCGGCGGTCTGGACGGCGACGGCCTCGCGATAGCGGTCGACGTTGGCCAGTTTGATGTCCTCGTAGCCGCGGATCAGGTCCGGCAACTCGGCAAGCGCGACCACATCATGCCGGCGGTCCGGGGTGATCGTCCCGTCGGCCAGTCCGGTCAGTGCCCGTTCGATCAGGTTGCGGTATTCGCCGATCAGCGCCCGTTCGGTCGTGCGGACCGTCGCTCGGGCGAACGGATCGAACCGGGTGCCGCGCAGTCGCTTTGCCTTGGCCAACGCGGCCAGGGCCGGGGTCGCCCGGCGGCCGAGGGCGATCTTGTTCTTCATGCCCATCGCCCGCAGCGTCGGTGGATGCAGTCGGACCGCGACCTTGGCGTCGTCGCCGAACTGATCGGCGACCTCGGCGGCAAAGGCGGCATCGCGGGTGAGTCGCGCGACCTCGTATTCGTCCTTGTATGCCATGAGTTTGAACAGGTTGCGTGCCACCGCGTCGGTCAGGTCGTCAATGTCGCCGCGCTGGGCAACGTGGGTGACGAACGACGTGTATTCGGTTGCGTAGGACAGGTTCTGGTATGCGACAAGCTCGTCGACGCGATGCTGGACACGCTGCCGGACATCGGGTCGCACCCCGGTCAACTCGGCGGTCAACCGCACCGCGTCGTCGCTCGACCGCTTCGGTGGCGGGGCCGGATGGGTGGCGGTGATGGCCGCGGACACCCCGGCGCGATCGGCAACCACCTGACGCCCACGCCGGAAGGCCTGCACATTGCGCTCTACCGCAACGCCGTTCAGTTCTACCGCGCGTTCGATCGAGGCGGCCGAGATCGGCATCGCCCCGGATTGGTAAGCGGCACCGACCATCAGCATGTTGGCGTACTGCTCGTCGCCGAACAGGTCGAGTGTCAACGCGCCGGGGTCGAGATAGATGGCGCGCGCCACCGAATGGGCGATCGAGTCCGCGATCGCGGCGTGGTCGGGATAGGAGACCGAGGTGTCGATGACCATGGCGCCGGTGGGGACCTTGGTGGTCGACACCACGGCGGTGGTCTTCTCGGGGGAGGCGACCTTGAGGTTCGCGGGATCGACGCCCACCAGGCCGTCGCAGGACAGGTACATGTCGCAGTCGCCGGTGGCGACCTTGGCGGCCTGCTCGACCACGCCCGCGCTGACCTTGACGTCGCTGACCACCGCACCACCCTTTTGCGCCAGACCGGTCATGTCGACGGTCCGGGCGACATGACCGTCGAGAACCGCGGCCGTGGCGATCACCTGGGAGACCGTCACGACACCGGTGCCACCGATGCCGGTGACCCGCAACGTGAATCCGTTGTCGACGGACTTGGACGACACGGGTTCGGGCAGTGAGTCGTCGCCGATGTCGGCAACGATATGGCGCACCCTTTCCTTGCCGGACGGGGTGACGGTGACGAAGGAGGGGCAGTCGCCCTTCAGACACGAGAAGTCGAAATTGCAGGAACTCTGATCGATCCGGGTCTTGCGTCCGAACTCGGTGTCGACCGGATGCACCGACAGGCAGTTCGACTTCTCGCCGCAGTCGCCGCAGCCCTCGCAGATGCGTTCGTTGATCATCACGCGCTGTGTGGGCGTGGCAGCCTTGCCGCGCTTGCGCTTACGGCGGTTTTCCGCGGCACAGGCCTGATCGTGGATGAGGACGGTGACACCCGCGGTGGCGGCCAGCTCTTGTTGGACGGCCATCATTTCGGCGCGTGGCCGTACCTCGACCCCGGCAGGCAGGTGCAGGGATCGGGTTCGGATGGGGTCGTCGGACGTGACGATGATCCGGGTGACGCGTTCGGCCTGCAGCAGATTCACGATCTGGGGCAATGTCATCTGACCCACCGGATCCTGGCCGCCGGTCATCGCCACCGTGCCGTTGAACAGTAATTTGTAGGTGATGTCGACCCCGGCGGCCACTGCTGATCGCAGGGCGAGCGACCCCGAGTGCATGAACGTGCCGTCGCCGATGTTCTGCACAAAATGCTGCTGTGTCACGAATGGCGCCATGCCCAGCCACTGCGCACCTTCACCACCCATCTGGGTGACACCGGCGATGTCGCCGACCTGACTCGGATCCATCAGGAGAACCATTGCATGACAGCCGATTCCGGCACCGACAAGGGTTCCGTCCGCCACCTTGGTGGAGCTGTTGTGCGGGCAGCCCGAGCAGAAGTAGGGGGTGCGGACCGCCAGCGGGATCTCGATTCGTCCCCGGCTGCGGCCTTTGGTGTCGAGCCAGTTCTGTGCGGCCGGGATCTGGTGATGGCGGGCAAGGCGACCGGCGAGTCCGCGGGTGACCGAATCGATGTCGAGTTCGCCGAACCGGGAGAACAGGGTGGAACCGTCTTCGTTGGTCTTGCCGACGATGGCGGGGACATTCGGCCGCCGGAACAGGATGTCGCGCATCATCGTTTCGATGAAGTCGCGTTTCTCCTCGACGACGATCACCTCGTCGAGTCCGGAGATGAACTCGTCCATAATCTCGCGCTCGAACGGGTAGACCATACCCATCTTCAGGATGCGGATCCCCAGGCGTGGCAGGTCGTCGTCGGTGATGCCGATGAGCCGCAGTGCTTCCCGGACGTCCATGTAGGTTTTTCCGGCGGCGACGATGCCGATCCGGTCGTCGGAGCTGCGTGCCGTGATCCGGTTGAGCCGGTTGATGCGGGCGTACTCGACCGCACGTGGCAACCGGATCGTCAGCTGATTCTGTTCGAGCTCCATCAGGTTGGCGCCCAACAGTTTTCCGCTCGGTACGTGGGGGCTGGTGCCGAGGTCGCCGTAGACGGGCAGGATGCGGTCGGGATGGACGTCGGCCGTCGAGGCGCCGTCGGCCACATGTGCGGAGATCTTGAACGACGTCCATAGTCCGGAGACCCGCGACATGATGGCGGCGTGGACTCCGAGATCGAGGATGTCCTGGGAATCGGCGGGGTAGAGGATCGGCATGTAGAGGTCGGCCAGTGCCATCTCGGACGCACAGGGAATCGTGGAGCTCTTGGCGCCGGGGTCGTCGCCGACGAGAGCCACCGCACCACCGGCGGCATGGGTGCCGATGATGTTGGCGTGGCGCAGGGCGTCGGTGGCCCGGTCGAGTCCTGGAGCCTTGCCGTACCAGTAGCCGACGACACCGTCCCGGGGGATGCCATCTGTACCGGCGGCCAGTGTGCCGACCTGCGCGGCGACTTGTGAACCCATCACCGAGGTCGCGGCGAGGTCCTCGTTCAGGCCGGGGCGGTGGACGATGTCGAACGGGTCGAGGTACTTGGCGCGGCGGGCGATCTCGAGGTCGTATCCGGCCAGCGGTGAACCTTCGTATCCGGAGATGAACGACGAGGTGTTCAGGTTCTGGCGGCGGTCGAGGCGGGCGCGGTCACGAACCATGCGGACCAGGGCCTGGATGCCGGTGAGATAGATCGTCCCGGTCTCCCGGGTGTAGCGGTCGTCGAGCGAAAAGGACTCAACGGGGCGTACTGGTCGAGCTGCGTCGCTGCGGACGTTGCCGCCAAGCGGATCGCGATCGTTCTGGTGGTGCTGGACGAGGGTCATGGCTGTTTACCCGGCTCTCTATGTGGTTGTGATCGCCCCGGGGGTGGTGGGACGAGGACATGCAATTCGGTAAGCCGATCGTACTGCAGCTGTGACCGTGCCCACATTTACCGCAACTGTGTGTGCCGGCGCCCGGTTGTCACAGATTCGGGCTGGTCGGCGTCTTGTGGCCATCAACCCCTGATGCGAGGAGAAAACGATGAATCGAACGACGCAGGTGATCGTGGTCGGAGGCGGTTTTGCGGGTGTGATGGCGGCGAACCGCCTGACTGGGCGCCCGGATCTCACGGTGACGCTGATCAATCCACGACCCGACTTCGTCAACCGGATCAGGTTGCACCAGGTGGTGGGTGGCACCCAAAAGGGAGTGACCGATTTCAGCAGTGTGCTTGCCAAGGAGGTTCGCCTGGTGGTCGACACGGTGGTGCAGATCGACACGGCCGGTCGCAGCGTGAGGCCGGCCTCGAAGGGGCGCCTCGACTACGACCATCTCGTGTACGCCGTCGGCAGTGGTAGTTCGATCCCGGGCGTCGTGGGCGGAGTTGAACACGCCTATCCGATGGCCACGCTCGAGGAGGCGCAACGCACCCGGCGCGTGCTGGAATGCACGCCCGCCGACGCACCGGTCACGGTGATAGGTGCCGGTGCCACGGGAATCGAGACGGCCGCCGAACTCGCCGAGCAGGGGCGTCCGGTGACTCTGGTCGGCGCCGGTGATCTGGGCCCCGGCCTCCACCCGAAGGGCCGTCGTTCGGTGTCCCGGGCGCTCGCTCGCGCCGGGGTGGCCGTTGTCGTCAATGCCCCGGTCGTCGAGGTGACAGGGGACGCCGTACGACTGGCGGACGGCACGGAGCTGCCGAGCGCGGTCACGGTGTGGACTGCCGGATTCGGTGTGCCCGATCTGGCGGCCCGTAGTGGGTTGAGTACCGATCCAGATGGTCGCCTGCTCACCGACGAGACCTTGACCAGTGTCGACGACGACCGCGTCGTGGCGGCCGGTGACGTGGCGGCGCCATCCGGTAGCCCACTGCGGATGAGCTGCCAGACCGCACTCCCGCTCGGTGCGCACGCCGCCGACACGATCCTCGCCCGAATCGCAGGCAGGCGACCGCCACCGATCACCATCGGTACCTTCGGCCAATGTATCGGCGTCGGAAGTCACTCCGCCACAGTGCAGTTCGCCTCCCGGGACGATGTTGCCCGCGGTCTCTACATCGGTGGCCGCGCCGGCGCGATGCTCAAGGCGAAGGCGTTGTCCGACATCGCCGGGAAGGTACTCCCACGCGAGGCGCGCAAGCCCGGGACATACCGCTGGAGGTTCTCGGATCAGGCGCGGCCACGCCGTGTCGGCGGTGTCGAGGTGCCTGCCGACTCGACTGCCGACGCTTCCCGCGATCGGATCTGACAGCGGGTCACCGGCTCAACGGGGTGATCTGGCGAAGAGATGTCAGCTTCTCGGGGTTCCGGACGTAGTAGATGGCAGCGACCAGGCCATCCTGCACGAGCATCGTCACCACCCCGTCGAACTCTCCGCCGAGCGTCATCAACAGCGCCTCGTGTCCGTTGACCAGGCGCCGTTCGGTCGAGATCTGCCCCGCGAGCCTGGGCAGTCCGGTGGTGAACATCCGCGCGACCCGGTCGGCACCGACGACTGGTCGGAGGATGGCCTTCTTGCGTCCTCCACCGTCTGCGAGAGCGACCACATCGGGCGCCAGGAGATCGACAAGGGCCTGCAGGTCGCCGGTGGTGACGGCCACCTGGAATGCGTCGAGTGCGGCGCGGGTCTCGCCGGCGGAGGCGGTGTCTCGGGGGCGTCGGGCGGTGACGTGCAGGCGGGCCCGGCGTGCGATCTGCCGGACGGCCGGTTGCGTTTTGTCCAGGGCCTGCGCCACGTCGTCGTATCCGAACTCGAAGACGTCACGGAGAACAAAAACTGCCCGCTCGGTTGGACTGAGGGTCTCGAGCACCAACATCATGGCCGTGGACAGGCTGTCGGCCAGTTCGACGTCAGCAGCCACGTCCGGTGAGGTCAGCAGAGGTTCGGGTAGCCATGCGCCGACATACGACTCCTTGCGGCGCCCGAGCATCCGAAGCCGGTCCAGCGCTTGTCTCGTGGTGAGTTTGACCAGGAAGGCCCGCGGATCACGCACCGACTCGAGGTCTGTGTCAGCGGCCCTCGCTGCCCACCGGATCCAGGCTTCCTGGAGCACGTCCTCGGCGTCGGCGGCCGAACCGAGCATCTCGTAAGCCACCGTGAACAGCAGGTTGCGGTGCTCGACGAATGAATCGGTCACCGGGTCGTTCCCGGGTCGGGTGGTCATGGGTACTCCTTCGTGTCAACGGTTGGGCACCATCGAGACGTCGGGGGTCGGCTTTCTGTGACAGATTTTGCACCGCATCTGCCCGGGGTGCGGTGAATCTGCAGGCAACCGCGACATCGCCGCTCGTAAACACGTGACAATTGGACCGGAAGGCGCGTAACGTCCAATTCAGTTAATCGCTCCTAACTGAAAGGTGGGCGCAGGTGTCCACAACCGCAGTCGCAGGCCAGTGGCGGCAAGCGCACGAAAAGAACGTCACCGAACTGCGAGAACGGCTCAATCGCGTTGCACGTGGCGGCGGTGACAAGGCCCGCGAGCGTCACCTGTCCCGGGGTAAGTTGCTGCCCCGCGATCGGATCGACACGCTGCTCGACGCCGGTAGCCCGTTCCTCGAGATCGCCCCGCTGGCGGCCGAGGACATGTACAACGGCAAGGCCCCGGCCTCTGGCGTGATCGCCGGCATCGGCCGGGTGGCCGGGCGGGAATGCCTGATCATCGCGAACGATGCCACCGTATCGGGCGGCACCTACTACCCGGTGACGGTCAAAAAGCACCTGCGCGCGCAGGAGATCGCGGCTGCCAACCACTTGCCGTGCATCTACCTCGTCGATTCCGGCGGCGCCATGCTGCTCGAACAGGACGATGTCTTCCCCGACCGCGATCACTTCGGCCGGATCTTCTTCAACCAGGCCAACATGAGTGCCGCAGGCATCGCGCAGATCTCGGCGGTCCTCGGCTCGTCGACAGCCGGTGGCGCCTACGTTCCGGCGATGAGCGACGAGACGGTGATCGTGCGTGATCAGGGCACCATCTTCTTGGCCGGTCCGCCGCTGGTGAAGGCTGCCACCGGCGAAGACGTCACCGCCGAAGATCTCGGTGGCGGACTCATGCACTCCACGGTGTCCGGCGTGACCGATCACCTCGCCGAGAACGACGAAGACGCCCTCGAACGGGTCCGCCGCATCGTGGCGACACTCGGACCGCAGGAAGCCCCCCAGTGGGATGTGCAGCCGGTGCGGGAACCGAAAGCCGCGCAGACGGATCTCTACGACATCGTCCCGACCGATGCCCGCACCCCTTACGACGTGCGCGCGGTCATCGAAACCGTCGTCGACGGCGGCGAATACAACGAGTTCAAGGCCGGATACGGCACCACGCTGGTGACGGCGTTCGCCCACATCCACGGACATCCGGTCGGAATCATCGCCAACAATGGCGTGCTGTTCAGCGAAAGTGCCCTCAAGGGAGCACATTTCATCGAGCTGTGCGACAAGCGCAAGATCCCGCTGGTGTTCCTGCAGAACATCACCGGCTTCATGGTCGGACGGGAATACGAGCAGGGTGGCATCGCCAAGAACGGTGCAAAGATGGTCACCGCGGTCGCCTGTGCCCGAGTTCCCAAGTTCACCGTGATCATCGGCGGCTCGTTCGGAGCCGGCAACTACTCGATGTGCGGCCGGGCGTATTCGCCCCGCTTCTTGTGGATGTGGCCCAATGCCAGGATCTCGGTGATGGGAGGCCCGCAGGCCGCCGACACCCTGGGAACGGTACGCCGCAACCAGATCGAACGCGGTGGCGAGCAGTGGGATCCCGCCGACGAGGAAGCCTTCAAAGCCCCGATCCGGCAGCAGTTCGAAAACCAGTCCGGCGCCTACTACTCGACCGCCCGGTTGTGGGACGACGGTGTCATCGACCCGGCCGACACCCGCACCGTGCTCGGGCTGGCGTTGGCTTCCGCACGCCGAGCGCCGTTGGCGCCGGTGTCCTACGGCGTCTTCCGGATGTGAGAGGCACCACCATGGCAACCAAGACAATCAAAAAAGTTCTCATCGCCAACCGGGGCGAGATCGCCTGCCGGGTCATCCGCACCCTTCGGGCTCAGGGAATCCGCAGCGTTGCAGTGTATTCCGATGCTGATGCCGATTCGCTGCACGTACGACTCGCCGATGAGGCCGTGCACATCGGACCCGCGGCGGCCACCGCGAGCTACCTCGACATCGACAAGGTGATCGGTGCGGCCAAGCGCGTCGGCGCCGATGCGGTGCACCCCGGCTACGGATTCCTCTCGGAGAACGCAGCTTTCGCGCGCGCTCTGCACGAGGCCTCGATCCTGTTCCTCGGCCCTCCGACCCGGGCCATCGAGGTCATGGGTGACAAGATCGCCGCCCGCGCCGCGGTTTCCGAACGTGATGTTCCGGTGGTGCCCGGTCTCTCACGGCCCGGTCTCGGCGACGACGAATTAATCGCGGCAGCAACCGATATCGGGTTCCCCGTGCTGATCAAGCCGAGCGCCGGTGGCGGTGGCAAGGGCATGCATCGGGTGGCTGATCCGGCCGATATGCCTGCGGCGCTGAAGACCGCGCGCCGTGAGGCCGGTGCCGCGTTCGGCGACGACACCCTGTTCCTCGAGCGGTTTGTCGACACCCCGCGTCATATCGAGGTGCAGGTTCTCGCCGACACCCACGGGAACGTCGTACACCTCGGGGAACGTGAATGTTCGCTCCAGCGGCGCCATCAGAAGGTGATCGAAGAGGCACCGTCGGCACTGCTCGACGCCACCACCCGCGCCCGGATTGGCGCAGCGGCCTGCGATGCCGCCCGCTCGGTCGGATACACCGGCGCCGGCACGGTGGAGTTCATCGTCTCGGCGAAGCGCCCCGACGAGTTCTTCTTCATGGAGATGAACACCCGTCTGCAGGTGGAACATCCGGTCACCGAGCTGGTCACCGGTATCGATCTGGTCGAGTGGCAGCTGCGGGTTGCGGCTGGCGAGAAGCTGGACTTCGGTCAGGACGATGTCACCATGACCGGCCACGCCATCGAGGCCCGCGTCTACGCCGAGGATCCGGCGGCCGGTTTCTTGCCGACCGGCGGTCAGCTGCTGTTGGTCGACGAGCCGAGCGGACCCGGAATCCGGGTCGACTCCGGCATCGTCACCGGCGGAGTCGTCGGCAGCGACTACGACCCCATGCTGGCAAAAGTCATTGTCCACGGCGAAGATCGCGCCGATGCGATTGAACGATTGGGCGCCGCACTGGCCGACACCCACGTGCTCGGGTTGCGTACCAACATCGATTTCTGCCGCTTCGTGCTCGATGAGCCGCGGGTACGCGAGGGCGACCTCGACACCGAGCTGCTCGATCGCCTCATCGTCGACTACACGCCGCCCGCCGTCCCGTCCGAAGCGTTGGCCCTGGTCGGCCTGCACCGAACCCGCCGGGCCCGACATGCGGGCACGCCGTGGACCTCGGAGGTCGGCTGGCGAATCGGCGGCGCTGCACCGACCCGGACGCGACTGCAGGTCGGCGACGAGAAGGTCACCGTGTCGGTGACCGGACCGGAGACCGATGCGCAGGTGGAAATCGGTGACTGGAACGCCTCGGCAGCGCTGCACGGCGAGCGCCTCACCGTTGACGGTGCCGGCGCACGGTGGCTCATCACCGAGTCCGATCCGGAGGCCGAATTGGGCCACGAGAACCACCAGAGTTACTGGATCAGTGGTCCAGGAGGCATCTGGGAGGTTGCCACCGCACACATCCTGCGGTCGTCGGCCGATGACGAAGCCCTCAGTGAGATCACCAGTCCGATGCCGGGAACCGTTGTGGCGGTGCTCAATCCCGGTGGCGAGGTGGTTGAGGCCGGCGCTCCGGTGCTGGTGGTCGAAGCAATGAAGATGGAACACACCCTGACTGCACCCCGCGCCGGTGATCTCACCGTCACGGTGAAAGTCGGAGACAAGGTGGCCGCCGGTCAGAAGCTGGCAACAGTCATCGACCCGGCCGCAGCCACCACCACGGAAGGAACACCCGCATGAGTGTCACCGATGACCTGACCACCGAATACGACGAACTCCGCAAAACCGTGGCCGATTTTGCGCAGCAGGTGGTTGCGCCGGTTTCGGCCAAACATGATGCCGAGCACAGCTTTCCGTACGACGTGGTCCGCCAGATGGGGGAGATGGGCCTGTTCGGTCTGCCGTTCCCCGAGGAATACGGCGGCATGGGCGGCGACTATTTCGCTCTTGCACTGGCACTGGAAGAACTCGGCAAGGTCGACCAGTCGGTTGCCATCACCCTGGAGGCCGGCGTCGGTCTCGGTGCGATGCCGATCTACCGGTTCGGCAATGAAGAGCAGAAGCAGACGTGGCTGCCCGATCTGACGGCCGGGAAGAAGTTGGCCGGTTTCGGTCTCACCGAACCCGGTGCCGGTTCGGATGCCGGGGCCACCGCCACCACCGCCAAACAAGACGGCGATCAGTGGGTGATCAACGGTTCCAAGCAGTTCATCACCAACTCCGGCACCGACATCACCTCGCTGGTCACGGTCACCGCGGTCACCGGTACGCGTTCGCCCGGCGCCGACGGCCGCCCGCGCAAGGAGATCTCGACCATCATCGTGCCCAGCGGCACACCAGGTTTCACGGCTGAACCGGCGTACAACAAAGTGGGCTGGAATGCCTCGGATACCCATCCGCTGAGTTTCGACGACGCCCGGGTGCCTGCAGAGAACATGCTCGGCGAGCGTGGTCGCGGCTATGCGAACTTCCTGTCGATCCTCGACGAGGGCAGGATCGCGATCGCCGCGCTGGCGACCGGTGTCGCTCAGGGGTGTGTCGATGAGAGCGTGAAATACGCCAAGGAGCGGCAGTCCTTCGGTCGTCCCATCGGCGACTACCAGTCGGTGTCGTTCTCGATCGCGCGGATGGAGGCGCGGGCTCACACGGCACGCACGGCCTACTACCACGCGGCGTCGAAGATGTTGGCAGGCAAGCCTTTCAAAAAGGAAGCGGCGATCGCCAAGCTCGTGTCCAGTGAGGCGGCGATGGACAACGCCCGCATGGCAACGCAGATTCACGGTGGCTACGGGTTCATGAACGAGTACCCCGTGGCACGTCACTACCGCGACTCGAAGATCCTCGAGATCGGTGAGGGCACCACCGAGGTCCAGTTGATGCTCATCGCACGTGAGCTGGGGTTCGCATGAGCACCACGCCGGGCAGTGAAATGAACACCAACTCCGGTGGGGAACCGAAACGAGTCACCCAGCGCGGTCTGTACTTCGAAGAGTTCGAGATCGACACCGTCTACGAACACCGCCCCGGCCGTACCGTGACCGAGGCGGACAACGTGCTGTTCACAACGCTGACGATGAACACCCAAGCCCTGCACCTCGATGCGGCGTTCGCAGCCGAGCAGCCGGGATTCGGTGGTCAGCGCCTGATCAATTCGATGTTCACGTTATCGACCATCGTGGGACTGTCGGTGAGTCAGCTGACCCAGGGCACTTTGGTGGCCAATCTCGGTTTTTCGGAGATCGCCTTCCCCAAGCCGCTCTTCGCTGGCGACACGCTGTACGCCGAAACCGTGTGCACCGGGAAGAGGGAAAGCAAATCCAGGCCCGGTGAAGGCGTGGTGTCCCTGCGTCATATAGGAAAGAATCAGCATGGTGACATAGTTGCTGTTGCACAGCGATCGACATTGGTTCGGAAGAACCCGTGACCATTGAGGTAGAACGCACAGGAGGGAAATCGATGACGAACTGGAGTCCACCGGGGCCGGCGATTTTGTTCGTCCCGGCCGATCGGCCGGAGCGATACGCCAAGGCTGCCGAACGTGCCGACGCGGTGATCATCGATCTCGAGGATGCGGTCCGACCCGAAGCCCGCGACGATGCGCGCGAGGCGTTGATCAACAACCCGATCGACCCCAACATCACCATGGTCCGGATCAATCCGGCGGGCACCGGCGATCATCTCAAGGATCTCAAGGCGCTGGCACAGACCGACTATCGCGTGGTGATGCTGGCGAAGGCCGAGAGCGCGGACCAGTTGCTGGCGATCGGATACCAGGTGGTGGCGCTGGTGGAGACCCCGCTCGGGGCCACCCAGGCCGATCAGATCGCCGCGGCGCCCAACTGCATCGGACTGATGTGGGGTGCCGAAGATCTGATCGCGGCGATGGGTGGCCGGTCGAGCCGGTTCACCGCCGCCGAGGAGAACGCCGGCCGGTACCGCGATGTGGCCCGTCAGGTTCGCGGCATGGTCCGGTTGGCTTGCGCCAGTCACGGACGTTTCGCCATCGACTCGGTACACATCGAGATCGCCGACACCGAGGGTTTGCAGTTGGAAGCCCTCGACGCGGTGAATCTGGGCTACGAGGCGACGGCATGTATCCATCCGTCTCAGGTCGATATCGTGCGGGCGGCATATCGCCCGACCGAAGACGAGGTCAAGTGGGCACGCGAAGTGCTCGCGGCCGCTGCGGACAATGTCGGCGGTGTCTTCCGGGTGGGCGGTCAGATGATCGATTCGCCACTGCTCGGACAGGCCGAGGCCATCATGCGAAGGGTTGATCCGGCAACAGCTTGACCAGGTGTGACCAGTGAGGAGACAACGATGTCTGACCGCTCGTCTACAAGGGGCGCCGAAAGCGTGCCGCGCTCGTACGCCAAAGGTGAAGAAGAACCACCGCTGCTGACGCTGACCATCGGCGAATCGCTTCGTGATACCGCGGAGCGATTCGCCGACAGTGAGGCCCTTGTCGATGTTCCGACGGGTCGCCGGTGGACATACGGGGAACTCCGGCAGCAGGTTCGCGCACTGGCCGCCGGGCTGTCGCGCAGTGGGCTGGGGCCCGGTGACCGTCTGGGACTGTGGGCTCCGAACTGTGCCGAATGGGTGCTGACCCAGTACGCCGCTGCGGAGCTCGGCGTCATCCTGGTGAACCTCAATCCGGCCTACCGGCAGACCGAGATCGAGTTCGCGCTGACCCAATCCGGCGCCCGCACCGTCATCGCTGCCCGTGAATTCCGTGGAGCCGACTACGCAGGCATGCTCTCCACCGCGCTGGGCAACTGCGACGCTCTGCAATCGGTGGTGTTGCTGGACAGCCCCGAGTGGGATGAGTTGTGCACCACGCCAACCGATTCCGAGCTCGCCGCTCTGGATGAGATCGCCGCGTCACTGAGCCAGGATGACGCGATCAACATCCAGTACACATCGGGAACCACCGGGAATCCCAAGGGCGCCACGCTGTCCCACCGGAACATCCTCAACAACGGCTACCTGGTCGGCGAGTTGTGCGGATACACCGAAGCCGACCGTATCTGTATCCCGGTACCGTTCTATCACTGCTTCGGCATGGTGATGGGTAACCTCGCGGCCACCACCCACGGTGCGGCGATCGTCATCCCCGCGCCGGGTTTTGATCCGTCATTGTCACTGAAAGCCGTTGCGGCCGAGAAGTGTACAAGCCTTTACGGCGTGCCGACGATGTTCATTGCCGAGCTGGCGCTTGCCGATTTCGACAGCTACGACCTCAGTTCACTGCGGACCGGCATCATGGCCGGATCACCGTGTCCGGCCGAGGTGATGCGGCAGGTCATCGACAAGATGCACATGGCCGAGGTGTCGATTTGCTATGGCATGACGGAGACCGCGCCGGTGTCGACACAGACGCGCACCGACGACACGTTCGACCGGCGGGTCGGCACGGTGGGCAGGGTCGGGCCACATCTGGAGATCAAGATCATCGACCCGGTCACCGGCAACATCGTCGCCCGCGGTGAGACCGGCGAGTTCTGTACCCGCGGGTACAGCGTGATGATCGGGTACTGGAACCAGCCGGACAAGACCGCCGAAGCGCTGGACACCGACGGTTGGATGCACACCGGCGACCTGGCGGTCATGGACAGCCACGGCTATGTCCAGATCACCGGCCGGATCAAGGACATGGTGATCCGCGGGGGAGAGAACATCTACCCACGCGAGGTCGAAGAGTTCCTCTATACGCACCCGGACATCCTCGATGCCCAGGTGATCGGCGTGCCCGATGAGAAGTACGGCGAGGAACTGATGGCGTGGATTCAATTGCGCGACGGTGCAGACAATTTCACCGTCGACGACCTCAATGCGTTTGCGGACGGCAAGATCGCCCGCCACAAGATCCCCAAATACGTGCACCTGGTCGACGAGTTCCCGATGACCGTGACCGGCAAGGTCCGCAAGGTCCAGATGCGTCAGCAGGCATTGCGGATTCTCGATATCTGACGCCGCATTGCCCGAATCGTCGGAGGGGTATTTCTGAGTAACAATTCGGGTCACGGTTTGCGAGATCGGACATTCGCAGATTTCGGTCCCGATGGAGCAAATCCTCTCGGCGCAAATGCATTCAGGCGACGCATGGCGATCGCCGTGTTTGAAAACGGTAAAAGAATCCGATCAAGGCGATCCGGCCGACCCGTGGAAACAGTGCGCATTCATGCTCGGTGGGTCTGTCCGCCGTTGCCGGTATCAAATATGATGATCAATGCGGCAAATACGCCGAGCTCAGGTACCGATCTGTGGTCACGATCAGAGAGTTCGGCCTGTTCAGGCACTGACCGTAGGTTGGAAGTAGGACAACCCGACCAAATCGGCCGCCGTCGGCCCAGGCGTATGTACTAGCGTGGGGCGCGACACCCAAGTCCTCGAACGCAGGAGTGGAAAATGAGCTATCAACCCGGGGGGTCCGGCTACGGCTCGCAGCAGCCGTACCAAGGCTCCCAGTACCCCGGCGCGGGACAACCCGAAGCCGGAGCGCCGCAATATGGCCAGGGTTACGGCCAGCAGCCGGCCCAGGGATACGGACAACAGCCTGCCGGGCAACAGGGTTACGGCCAGCAGCCCCCGCAAGGATATGGACAGCAGGGCTACGGCCAGCAGCCCTCGCAGGGCTATGGGCAACAGCCAACCGGACAACAGCCTGCGGGGCAGCAGGGCTATGGCCAGCAAGGTTATGGCTACGGCCAGCAGGGCTACTCGCAGCCCGCGGCGAAGCAAGGTCTGCCCGCCGCAATCGGGACCTACCTGGTCTACGCGCTCGGCGCCCTCGGTCTGATCAACTTCTTCCTCGGCTTCGCTCCTGTGATCGACATGGAGGGCCTCGAGAACAACCACATGTTCCAGTGGGAGGCCACTGCGCTGACGATCCTCGGTGCGGCCGGTCTGATCGCACTGTCGACGTTGCTGCTCAAGCAGGACACGAAGTTCAGCGGTGTGGTCGCCGGCATGTCGGTGATCGGCGGACTGCTGATCCTGTTCCAGTTCTTCACCAAAGGTGAAGGCGATGCAGGCATCGGATTCATCCTGGTGATCGTCTTCGGCATCATCCAGGCTGCCGTCGCGGTGGCATGGTTGCTGGTCGAAGCCGGAATCATCAAAACCGGATCGGCGGACGCCGCATCTACCACCGCGTCCACCTCGACCGGCTCGCAGCAGGCCGCGGCAGAATCGGCTCCCAGCTACGGACAGAGTGGCGGATACGGACAGGCGAGCGGGTACGGCGCAGGCTACGGCCAGGCATCGTCCGGTCAGAGCGCATCGGGTTCCGGCAGTCACCAGGCAGCGCAGAGCAATCCGTACGCGCAGACCGGTTACGGGCAGAATGCGCCGTCCGCCGCAGACACGGCCGGGCAGGGCAAGTCCGGAAGTTCGGATGCGACGACGGCAGTTCCGTCCGCGAACCCATCTGCCACACCGCAGCCGAGTAGCCCCTCGTCCGCGCAGCCGAGTGCTCCGTCGCCCGGTGCACATCCGGGGGCAACCTCATATCAGGCACCGGGAGCCTCGAGCTCCGAGGACCGCCCGGGCCAGGGCAGCGATCAGACAACACAGTTCAAGTCGCCGGAGCGCTAGAACTCTGCTTCAATCCGGTCCGGAAACAATTCCCGTACCGAAGTACACACCGGACAGTTGTGGCCAATGGCCGCAACCGTCCGGTGTGTTGCTTTATCCAGGTGTGTCAATTCATCAATTCGTAAACTGCATTTCTTCGGCGCGCCTGACCATCGGTATGCGATGCGAATGACACCCTGGGCCAGTGGTCAGTTCTACAGCGGAAAACCTCGCCGCGCGTCTGCGCGAGATACGCCGCTCGCGCCGCGCCGATGAGGTTGGTGCCGCGGATTCGACCCGGGCGCTTGTCCGGCTTGCCTTCGGGACCACAGCTGCCACTCTGGGGCTACTGATCCTGGTCGCGATCGTCACCCTGCTGACCGTGGGCGACGGCCTCGGGAGTCTGCCCGCGACGGTCGCGTCGATGTGGTTCGCAATACATCAGGTACCCATGACCGTCGGCGACGTCACCGTCGGTGTGATGCCGCTGGCCCCCACGTTGCTGATGATGTTCGCGGTGGCACGATCCACCGCCCGGGCAACCGACATCGACCGTCCACACTCCGAGGTCGCGGCCGTGATCCTCGCCGCCGTCGGCGGGCCACTGCTCGCCACCGTGCTGTCGCTGGCCGTGGTGATGGACGCATCGACGGTGATGACCTTGCAGAGCCCGAATGCGCTGCTGGCCTTCGTCTGCACGCTCGCGGTCCAGGCGCTTGGCGCCGTCGGCGGTGTCGCCTACAAGTGGTGGCCGACGATTGTGGTGCGGACCGGCGTGGCCGACTGGGTGCTCAAAGGTCTGCGCTGTGGCCTGATCGCGGTGGTCGCGATGTTCACGCTGGGCGCGTTGGTTGTCGCCTTCCGGTTGATCATCAACTGGTCCGTCGCGGGCGAGCTGCTGTCGGCAGGCAATGGCTTGGCAGGCGTGCTCGGATTGTTCCTGCTCTCGTTGCTCTACCTGCCCAACGTGGTGATCGGTTCGGCAGCCGCGTTGGTCGGGGCGCCCGTGCAGGTCGGCGGTGCGAGCGTCGACCTCTTCGGTTCGGTCGGCGGACAGGTGCCGCCGCTGCCGATCCTGGCGGTGCTTCCCGACGGCGGCGGTGGCCGGTGGGGTCTGATCCTGCTTGCCTGCGCCGCAATGGTGTCACTGATCGTCGCCCGACTGTGCGTGGATCTGTCGCTGCTGCGCAACATCCGCACCGTCGTGGTGGCCGCGGGTCTGACGTCGTTGGCGATCGTGGCGGCCTCGGCGGTGGCCGGTGGAAAGCTCGGTGTGCTCGGTGAGGTCGGCGTCAACCTGCCGGTGGTGGGGGTCTTCGCGTTCGGCTGGATCGCCGTTGTCGGGTCGGTCATGGCGCTGATCCACAGTGCGCTGCCGTCGACCCGGCGAGCTCGCGCGCGTGCCATGAACCTGATCTACGACGACTACGCCCCACGGGACCTCGACGAGTTCGACGATCTCGATGAGGCTGCTGACGCGGTCCCGGCAGAGCTGGAGATCGAGTATCACGAACCGGCCGAGATCCCGATCCTCGATCGAGACTCAGGCGCCCTGACAGACGTCGCCCCGGCGATCGACGGCTGGGATGTCGACGACTGGGTCACCGAGACCGACTGGGATGACGCCGACTCCGAGATGATCGACGCGGTCGGCGGCGAGGAACTGGTTTCGACCGACGAGTTCGGTACCCGACGGCCTCGCTGAAACAGCAGCGATTAGGCTCGACAGCGCGAGACGAGGCATCTGCGGGCCACTCGATGAGGGGCCCGCGTCGTCGAAGATTTCCGTTCAAACCAGAGTTCGAGGAGTTCCACACTGGACGCCATGCCGTCAGTCACCCCGGTGTCCGTTGTCATCCTCGCGTCGGGCGCGGGTTCGCTGGCCTCGGCGTTGTTCGACGCCGCCGAGGACGACGACTATCCGGGCACCGTTGTCGCGATGGTGACCGACCGTGAGTGCGCCGCCGAGCAGGCGGCGCGACGACGCGGAGTGGACACTGCGATCGTCCCGATGATGAGTGACCGCTCCGAATGGGATCGCAAGCTTGCCGACACGGTCGCCGCGTTCAACCCCGACCTGGTGGTGGCGGCGGGATTCATGAAGATCCTGGGGCCGGAGTTCCTCGCCCGTTTCGGTGGCCGCATCATCAATGCGCACCCCGCGTTGCTGCCGTCGTTCCCCGGCGCGCACGCGGTGGCCGACGCACTGGCCCACGGCGTCAAGGTGACGGGCTCGACCATTCATCTGGTCGACAGCGGCGTGGACACCGGTCCGATTCTCGCGCAGGCCCCGGTTGCCGTGCAGTCCAGTGACGACGAAATCACGTTGCATGAACGAATCAAGATGGTCGAACGGGTGCTGCTTGTAGCGGTGGTGCGTTCGATTGCCACCAAAGGTGTTGTCATCGAAGGACGAAAGGCCCACATTCAGTGAGTAATGACCTGCAGCGCAAGCCCTTCCGTCGGGCATTGGTCAGCGTGTACGACAAATCCGGGCTGACCGAACTGGCCAAGGGCCTGCACGCCGGCGGCGTCGAGATCGTATCGACCGGTTCGACGGCCAAGAAGATCGCCGAGGCCGGCGTCCCGGTCATCGAGGTCTCCGAACTGACCGGCTTCCCGGAGTGCCTCGAAGGTCGGGTCAAGACGCTGCACCCGGTGGTGCACGCCGGCATCCTGGCCGACACCCGCAAGGACGCGCACATCGAGAAGCTCGCCGAACTCGGCATCGCTGCATTCGAGTTGGTCATCGTGAACCTCTACCCGTTCACCGAGACGGTGGCCTCGGGTGCGACCCCCGATGAGTGCGTCGAACAGATCGACATCGGCGGACCGTCGATGGTGCGCGGTGCCGCCAAGAACCATCCGTCGGTCGGCGTGGTGGTCGACCCCAGCGACTACGCGGATGTCCTGACCGCCGTCGAGGCCGAGGGATTCACGCTTGTCGAGCGTAAGTCTCTGGCCGCGAAGGCATTCCGTCACACCGCCGACTACGACATCGCGGTCGCTGAGTGGATGGGTCGCGTTGTCGCGCCCGAGCCCGACAGCGAGTTCCCCGTCTGGGCGGGCAAGAGCTGGGAGCGCTCGTCGGTGTTGCGCTACGGCGAGAACCCGCATCAGCCCGCAGCGCTCTACGTCAGCAGCACCGAGGCACCGGGCCTGGCCCAGGCCGAGCAGCTGCACGGCAAGGAGATGAGCTACAACAACTACACCGACGCCGACGCGGCCTGGCGTGCCGCCTACGACTTCACCGACGCCGCGGTGGCGATCATCAAGCACGCCAACCCCTGTGGCATCGCAACCTCGGAGAACATCGCCGAGGCGCACCGCAAGGCGCACGCGTGCGATCCGGTCAGTGCCTACGGTGGAGTCATCGCCGCGAACCGGCCGGTGAGCCTGCAGATGGCCGAGCAGATCGCGGAGATCTTCACCGAGGTCGTCGTCGCCCCTGGATTCGACGACGGTGCGCTCTCGGTCCTGACCCGCAAGAAGAACGTCCGGGTGTTGCTTGCGCAGCCCCCGCGCCGCGATGCCGTGGAACTGAAGCCGGTGAGCGGTGGGGTACTGGTTCAGCACCGCGACATCCTCGACGCCGAGGGTGACTCGCCGGAAAACTGGCAGCTGGCGGCAGGCGAGGCCGCTGATGCGGCAACCCTGGCCGATCTCGAGTTCGCCTGGCGGGCCTGCCGCTCGGTGAAGTCCAATGCGATCCTGCTGGCGTCGGATCGGGCGTCGGTCGGTGTCGGTATGGGTCAGGTCAATCGCGTCGACTCCGCGCATCTCGCGGTGACGCGTGCCGGTGACCGGGCTCGCGGCAGTGTCGGTGCCTCCGATGCGTTCTTCCCGTTCCCGGACGGACTGCAGGTGCTCATCGACGGCGGCGTGAAAGCAGTTGTGCAGCCCGGTGGTTCGATTCGCGACAACGAGGTGATCGCGGCCGCCAACGAGGCAGGCATCACCCTCTACCTGACCGGGGCCCGGCACTTCGCCCACTAGCCCGCCGCAAACGCTCCATCAATACGAGGACGCTCCACAAATATGTGGAGCGTCTTCGTATTTCCGGAGCGTTTGCGGGGGGAGCGGGGGTAGTGAGGTAGGTTGCGGCGGTGGCGGAACTGGCGTTCTTGATTGCCGCCGGCTTCCTTGCCGGTGTGGTGGGTTACGTGACCGGACTTGCGTCTCTTGTCAGTTATCCGGCCCTGTTGCTGGCGGGCCTACCGCCGATCACCGCCAATGTCACCAATACGGTGGCGCTGATCCCGGTCGGTATCGGCAGTGCGACGTCGGCGCGGGCATCCATCTCGTTCGACCGACGTCTGTTCGCGTTGCTCGGTTGTGCCGGTGCCGGTGGTCTTGTCGGCGCGGTGGTCCTGTTGCTGACGTCGGCGAGCACGTTCGAGGCGGTGGTCCCGTATCTGGTGGCGGTCGCGGCCCTTGCGGTGTTGTGCCAGCCGATGATTCGCCGGATGTCCGGCCACCGCGACATACCCGCGATACTGCCCATCGCTGTGTTCGTCATCGCCATCTACGGTGGCTATTTCGGTGCCGGCGCGGGGATCATCTTCCTGGCCGTCTCACTGATCACCACGACGCAGACGATATGGCAGGCAACGCTGTTCAAGTCGGTGTTGCTGGCCGCGTCGAATGCTGTTGCCGCCCTGGTCTTCGTGTTCTTCGGATCAATCGACTGGGGTGCCGCGGCCGCGATGGGTGTCGGATGCCTGGCAGGCGGCTGGGTCGGACCACCGGTGGTGGCCCGGATCCCGGCGACACCGCTGCGAATTGCCATCGCATTCGCCGGTTTTGGGCTGGCGATCTGGTTGGCCTTCCGCTGACCCAAACCCGCAAACGCTCCGGATATACGAGGATGCTCCACAAATATGTGGAGCATCCTCGTAAATCCGGAGCGTTTGGGTGACAGCGGGTGGGTCAGAGGACGCCGTCGTCCTTCAACGCCTTGATCTCCTCGTCGTCGAGGTGCAGCAGTTCGCTCAAGACCTCGGTGTTGTGACGACCAGGGACCGACGGTCCCGCGTTGCGGATCCGGCCCGGGGTACCGGTCAGTTTGGGCACGATGCCCGGCCCGAGGACGTCTTCGCCGATTCGTTCGTCGAAGTGCGGGGTGATCATGTCCCGGGCCAGCAGTTGGGGATCGGTGACCACCTCGGCGACGGTGTTGATCGGCCCGACAACCACACCGGCCTCTTTGAGCAGCGCGATGAGATGGTCTTTGGGCTGTTCGGCGGTCCACTTGGCGATGATCTCGTCGATCTCGTCCTGGTTCTCTCCGCGGGCCCCGTGATCGGCGAATCGGGGATCGGTGGCCAATTCCGGTTTGCCCATCGCCGCGCACAGGCGTCGGAAGACGGTGTCCTGATTGGCGCCGATGACAACCATGCTGCCGTCACCGGTGGGGTAGATGTTCGACGGCGCGATGCCGGCGAGCCGGGTGCCGGAAGGTCCGCGGACCACTCCGCCCTGGTCGTAGTCGGGGATGGTCGATTCCTGAACCGCCAGGCAGGCTTCGTTCAGTGCCACGTCGACGATCTGGCCCTCACCGGTGACCGTCCGGCGGTACAGCGCGGCGAGCGCTCCGTGCACGGCGAACATCCCGGCGAGCGTGTCGCCGAGCGAGAGTGCGATGCGTGGCGGCGGCTGGTCGGGATAGCCGTTGAGATGCCGTAGTCCGCTTTCGGCTTCGGCAACCGACGCGTAGCCGGCGCGGCCGGCATCAGGTCCGGTCTGCCCGTATCCCGACACGCGGACCAGGATGATGCCCCGATTGCGTTCGCGGAGTACGTCGTAGCCGATGTCGAGTTTTTCAAGGGTGCCGGGACGAAAGTTCTCGACGATCATGTCGGCCTGCTCCACCAGCTCGAGAAAGATCTCGCGGCCGCGTTCGCTGCGCAGGTTCAGCGTGATGGCTCGCTTGTTGCGGGCGTAGACGGTCCACAGGAAGTGGTGTCCGTCACGTTCGGCCTGGCCCCAACCGCGCAACGGGTCGGGGGAGTTCGGCGCCTCGATCTTGATCACGTCGGCCCCGAGATCACCCAGCAGACGGGCACCGAAGGGGCCGGCGATCAGCGAACCCAGCTCGAGCACCCGGATCCCGTCGAGTGCCCCGGTGGGGACCGCCGGCTCGGATCCCGATGCCCCTGCTTGAGACGTTGTGGTGCTTGTCATCTCCTCAGTTTGTCGAATCGTCGACTGCAGGCGGCAATCGGGCTCGGCCGGGCGCGTCGCGAAGGCTACTCGGGATGGCTTCGGAAGGTGTCAGGAGTTCCTCTGCGGGCGTAACAAGTGCGCTTCCGAGCGCGGCCTCGTAGCGTAGAGGAGGTGAGCACACCCCACACGACGACAACCCGCTCGGCACACCCTTCTCCACGGACCCTCGGCGAACTTCGTGCCTCGGGTCATGTGCAGCGAAGCGTGAAGGACGAGATCCGTAACAACCTGCTGACCGCACTGCGGTCGGGCGTCGACCCGTGGCCCGGGATCCTGGGTTTCGAGACCACCGTGATCCCACACCTCGAGCGGGCCCTGCTCGCCGGGCATGACGTGGTGATGCTGGGTGAACGCGGACAGGGCAAGACCCGTTTGCTGCGGACCATAGTCGGCCTGCTCGACGAATGGACCCCGGTCATCGAGGGTTCTGAACTCGACGAGCACCCGTTCGAACCGATCACCCCGGCGTCGATCCGCAAAGCCGCGAACCTGCTGGACGATCTGCCGATCGGCTGGCGGCACCGCAGCGAGCGTTACTCCGAGAAGCTCGCCACCCCCGACACCTCGGTGGGTGACCTGGTGGGCGATGTCGATCCGATGAAGGTCGCCGAGGGACGGAGCCTGGGAGATCCGGAGACCATCCACTTCGGGCTCATCCCGCGGGCGCACCGCGGCATCCTCGCGATCAACGAGCTGCCCGACCTCGCCGAGCGCATCCAGGTCGCCATGCTCAACGTGATGGAGGAGCGCGACATCCAGGTTCGCGGCTACAGCCTCCGGTTGCCGCTCGACGTGGTGTTGATGGCCAGCGCCAACCCCGAGGACTACACCAACCGCGGCCGGATCATCTCCCCCCTCAAGGACCGTTTCGGTGCGGAGATCCGCACCCACTATCCGCTCGAACTCGAGGACGAAATCGCGGTCATCGAGCAGGAAGCCGACCTGACGGCGACCGTGCCGACGTTCCTCATCGAGATCATCGCGAGGTTCACCCGGTACGTCCGGGACAACCCGGCGATCGATCAGCGATCCGGCGTCTCGGCCCGGTTTGCCATCGCCGGTGCCGAAACCGTTGCCGCCGCGGCACTGCACCGCGCGGCGGTGCTCGGTGAGGACCTCGCGGTGGCACGCGTTGTCGACCTCTCGTCGGTGATCGAGGTGCTCCGCGGCAAGGTCGAGTTCGAATCGGGTGAAGAGGGCCGCGAGGTCGAGATCCTCGAGCATCTCCTTCGCAAGTCGACCGCCGACACCGTGCGAGAGCATCTCGGTGGCGTCGATCTGGCGACGCTGGTCACCGCGCTCGAGGCCAGTGAGCCGGTGGTGACCGGTGATCGGGTCTCCGCCAACGATCTGCTGACGTCGATGCCGGAGGGCACCGAGCCGGTGGTGAACAAGATCGCCGAGCGACTGGATGTCATCGACGACGGAGAACGTGCCAGTGCCCTCGAGTTGGCGCTCGAAGGTCTGTTCCTGGCCCGGCGGATCGGCAAAGAAGCCGACGGCTCCGGCCAGACCGTGTACGGCTGAACCGAGAGAAATCGACATGCCCCGCAATAATTTTCACCGCTCACGCTATCTGCGGTACACCGGTGGCCCCGACCCGTTGGCGCCACCGGTGGATCTGCGCGAAGCGCTCGACGCCATCGGCGACGACGTGATGGCCGGTGGATCCCCACAGTCCGCGATGCGGGAGTACCTGCGCCGCGGCAGCAAGAACATGCGGGGACTCGACGAACTGCGGGAGATGGCCAACAAGCGTCGCGAGCAGATCCTCAAGTCCCGCAACCTGAACGGGACCTTCGAGGAGATCCGCAAGCTGCTCGACGAGGCCGTGCTCGACGAGCGCAAGCAACTCGCGCGCGACCTCGATGACGACGCCCGGTTTGCCGAGATGCAGATCGAGAACCTTCCGCCGTCGACCGCGCAGGCGGTCCAGGATCTGTCCGACTACAACTGGCGCAGTCCGGAGGCGAAGGAGAAGTACGACAAGATCTCCGATCTGCTGGGTCGGGAACTGCTCGATCAGCGTTTCGCGGGGATGAAGGAAGCCCTCGAAGGGGCGACCGAGGAAGACCGGCAGCGCATCACGGACATGCTCAAGGACCTCAACGAACTGCTTGCCGCGCACAACCGTGGTGAGGACACCACCGAGCAATTCGATGAGTTCATGGACAAGCACGGGGACTTCTTTCCCGAGAACCCGAGCAACACCGAAGAGCTGATCGATTCGCTGGCGGCCCGCAGCGCCGCTGCGCAGCAGTTCTACAACTCGTTGTCGCCCGAACAGCGGGCCGAGCTCGAGCAGTTGTCACAGCAGGCGTTCGGTTCACCGGATCTGATGGGGCAGCTCTCGCAGATGGATTCGCAACTGCGGCAGGCTCGTCCGGGTATGGGCTGGGACGATGGCCAGAGCTTCGAAGGCCAGCAGGGGATGGGGATGGGCGAAGGTGCCGGCGCCCTGCAGGATCTTGCCGAACTCGAGTCCTTGTCGGATCAACTCTCCCAACAGTATTCGGGTGCACAACTCGATGACGTCGACCTCGATGCCCTGGCCCGCCAGCTCGGGGAAGACGCGGCGGTGGACGCCCGGACACTTGCCGAACTCGAAAAGGCCCTCAAGGAGGAGGGACTCCTCGAACGCGGCAGTGACGGCCAGCTGAAGCTCTCACCCAAGGCGATGCGTCAACTGGGGCAGTCGATCTTCCGGGATGTGGCCGAACAACTCTCGGGACGTCACGGTGACCGGCAGACCCGCCGAGCCGGATTGGCCGGCGAGCCGACGGGTTCGTCGCGGGAATGGGAGTTCGGTGATACCGAACCGTGGGATGTCACCCGGACCGTGTCGAACGCGGTGCTGCGCACCATGACCGAAGACCGTGACAAACGGCATGCCGGCAACGCGATGATCCGCGATGGTGTGCGGATCGACGTCCGCGACGTCGAGGTCGCCGAAACCGAAGCCCGCAGCCAGGCGGCGGTCGCACTGCTCGTGGACACGTCGTTTTCGATGTGGCTGGAGAATCGCTGGACACCGATGAAGCGGACGGCGATGGCGCTCAACCATCTGATCTCCACCCGGTTCCGCAGCGATGAACTGCAACTGATCTCGTTCGGTCACTACGCCCGGACCCTCGAGATGAGCGAACTCATCGGCCTGGACGGTATGCGCCAACAGGGTACGAATCTTCATCACGCGCTCCTGCTCGCGCAGCGGCACTTTCGTCGTCATCCCAACGCCCAGCCGGTCGTACTGATCGTCACCGACGGTGAGCCGACCGCGCATCTGTTGCCCGGCGGCGAGCCGTTCTTCTACTACCCGCCGCATCCGGCGACGCTCGGTGCCACCGTCCGCGAACTCGACAACGTCGGGCGGATGGGCGCTCAGGTCAGCTTCTTCCGGCTCGGCGACGACCCCGGGCTGGTCCACTTCGTGGATCAGATGGCACGCAGGGTGTCGGGACGCGTCGTGGCGCCCGACCTCGACGGTCTCGGTGCTGCCGTGGTTGGCGACTACCTCGGCGGAAAGCGACGCCGCAACAACCGTTAGCCCGGGCGACCGGGCCGGACCATGCCCTCCTGATACGCGGCGATCACCAACTGCGCGCGATCGCGTACCCCGAGTTTGGTCATGGCGCGGTTGACGTGTGTCTTCGCGGTCAGGGTGCTGATCCCGAGTTGTCCGGCGAGTTCGCTGTTCGACAGTCCGGTTGCCACCAGCATCACCACTTCCCGTTCGCGGGGCGTGAGCACGTCGAACGCACCGCGACCGCTGCCAACGGTGGGGTGTGAGAGGAATTGGGAGATCAGCAGTTTCGTGGCCGATGGTGACAGCAGGGCATCGCCGCGCGCGACGGTCCGGATCGCGGCGAGCAGGGCGGCCGGTGCGAGGTCTTTGCCGACGAATCCGCTGGCACCCGCTCGGAGCGCGAGCATCACGTACTCGTCCTGCTCGAATGTGGTGAGGATGAGGATGCGGCACTCGCGCAGGCGGGGGTCGTCGACGATCGCCTTGGTGGCCTGCAGACCATCGATACCGGGCATCCGGATGTCCATGACAATGACGTCGGGGATGTGATTTCGGGCCGCCCGCACCGCCTCTGCACCGTCTGAGGCCTCCGCCACCACCTGCAGTCCGGCTTCGCTGTTGATCAACAGGGTGACGGTACTGCGGAACAGCGCCTGATCGTCGGCGACGACGACACGGATCGTCATGGGCGGTCGCCGTCATCTGCCCGGCGCCCATTGGATTTCACGCCTTCAAGTTAGCGCGATCGTTGGGGTTGTGCATCAATTCGGTTGCCCCCGTCGCCGATCCGGATGATCCGTGGACTCTGCGAGGTATCGTTCGCGCGTGGATGTAGTCGAGCGGTGGGATCGCTTTCGCAGCGGTTGTCCCCGCGTGGCGCGAGTGATCGTGTGTCTGTTGGTGTTTGCGTTCGTGGTGTGGGCGCTGCCGTACGACCAACGCGCCGGCCGGGGCGGGGACGCCTCGCTCATCGGTGTGCTGTTCGCCGCCGCCGGCAGTGTGTTCGTCTACTGGCGGACCGATCGTCAGTGGCTTGCGCTGTGTGGAACCACTGCGATCGCCGCGGCGTACATGACTTTTGGTGATGTGTTCAATCCTGCGCTCGAGATACCGATCACGGTCTGCGGCGCTGCGATCGCCGCCACCCGGTCGGCGGCGGTGACGATTGTCGCGCTGATGGTGCCGTGCGGTGTGGTGCTTGTGGTCTCGCTCTTTGCGGCCTCGCCGTGGATGGATGTGGAGCGGATCGGCGCCGTGGGCTGGATCGGTATCGGTTTCCTGTTCGGAGTCCTGAGCCGGATCAGGAGGCGATACGTTGCAGCGGTCGAGTATCGGGCGGCGGCAGCCGAACTGATGCGAGACGCCGAGGCGCACACCAGGGTGATCGAAGAACGGATTCGCATCGCGCGCGACCTGCACGATGTGGCGGCGCATCATCTGACGTCGCTGAACATGCAGATCGGCGCAGCGGTCCACCTGATGTCGGTCGATCCGGAATTGGCCAAAACTGCCCTGACACATGTCCATCAGACCACCGAGACGGCGTTGAAGGACATCAAGGCCACCGTCGGAATGCTGCGGGAGGGGGCCGATGAGCCTGCGCTGCATCCGGTACCGGGGATCGCGGATCTCGACGACCTGCTCACGGACTTTCGCAGTCGTGGGATGTCCATCGACGTCATCCGCCAGGGTCGTACGCGATCGTTGGCACCGGGCACCGACCTGACCGCATATCGGATTGTTCAAGAATCACTCACCAATGCCGCAAAGCATGCCCGCGGTGAATCGGTGCGGCTGCGGCTGCGCTACGGCGTGGACACGTTGCTGATCGAGGTGGTCAACCGTGCGCCTGCCATCGGTGATTCGGCTTCACCTGGCTACGGACTGATCGGGATGACCGAGCGCGCCAACGTGGTTGGCGGGACGCTGCGATCGATCCGGGGATCCTCGGCTTTTCAGGTGCTGGTGGAGCTACCGATCGCAGCCGACGACGACAGTGCGATCACCGAGCGCACCGAAATTCCCGCCAATGATCAGCGTGGTGCAGGAATCGAGACCGGCGCAGCCATCCCCAGGTAGACGACGATGTGTTCGCCACCCGGATTGGCCTCCAACGGAACGTCTTTCCAGTTGTTGGTCACCCAGACGTTGCCCGATTGATCCACCGCGATCCCGGTGCTGCGTTCGAGACCGTCGAAGAAGTAACCGAGGCCGTCCGGTGAGAGCGCGTCGCCGGTCGACGATCCGGGCGGACAGGTCGAGGTATCGACGCCGCAGAAGCTCGAGATCCGCTTGCCTGCGAAGTTGGCCACCCACACATTTCCATCGCCGTCGGTGGTCAGACCCCAGGGCACCGTGACGCCGCCACCCTGCAGCGGACCGACGAGCATCTGGCCGTCTGGTCCGAGTGCGGCGACCGAACCGCTGCCACCGGTTCCGGTTGGGCGGTCGGGGCAGGGGAGTGTGATCACACCGGAGTTCGCAATCCACACATTGCCTGCGTTGTCGGTGGCCAGGCCCATCGGATGGTCCAGATGCGGTCCGCTGACCGGAGAGTTGGCACGCGGCTTGCCGTCGCCACTCAGAATCGCGATATTGTCGCTGACGATGCCGGAGACAAAGATGTTCTTGCCGTTGTCGACGATGTCGAATGGCTGATTCAGTCCGAGACCATTGAAGTTCTGGGCCTGATCCGGATTGCCGCCGCGGTACACGGTGACGCTGTTGTCGGCGCAGTTGGTCACCCACACATCGTCATTGGCAGAGACCTCCATGCCCTGCGGCCAGGTGACACCGCCCTGGGTGAATCCGGTGTCGTTCGGGGACAGCGGTGTTCCGTCCGGGGTGAACTTCGACAGCGAATTGTGCGGCGGTTGATCTTCGGTGGCGCAACCGGGTTCGGGTGCGGCGAAGCCGTAGTTGCTGACCCAGACATTGCCGCTGTTGTCGAGATCGATCCCGAAGCCGGCACCGCTCAGGCCACCGCCGGTGAACGGGGCTCCGTCGACGAGCTGGCCGGTGGGTCCGAACTTGAACAGCAGGTCGCTGCCACAGACCGGGGCTTGCGGGTCCGCGTTGAACTGATAGTTGTTGTCGACCCAGATGTTGCCGAGATGGTCGATCGCGAAGTTTCCAGGGCCGGAGAGCAATCCACCGCCACCATCGAATCGCAGGGCAAGTGTCCATGCCACCGGGGGAAGAGTCAGGACTGGCGTGTTCGGCGCGGTCACGTATTTGGAGAGGGCGAACAGTGGCAGTACGGAATCCGAAGGGCTCCGGGCGATCTGGGAGAATGCCCGGAGGGTGTCGGCGGGGCGGGCCGAACCGGCAACCGCGGACTCGGAGATGAGTTCGACGCAACGCCCGTGGTCGATCGAGCATGCGGCGTGCATGTCGGTGAGGCTGTTGAAGGTGGCGAGTGTGGACGTCTGAGATCCGTTGGGGGAGGTGGTCAGCACCCGGCCGAGTTTTCCGGTCGCCGGATCGACCAGGTTCGTGATCATCGCGGCGGAGTTGGAGATGCCCGGATCTGTTCCGTTGATCCCGGTGTTGTCGATGAACTGCGCCATCGCATATCCGGTTGCGACTGTGGTTCGTTCGCTCAGCACCACAAACGGTGATGATCCGACGCCTGCGACAGAGGCGAGGGTGGGCGCGGTGCCGTTGCTGGCCTTGGCGGGGCGGGCCAGCAGATAGAGGACCGAGCCCTTCGGTGGCTGTTCACTGACGCTCATCGCGAAGCCGCCGTCGGTGCCACTGACGGTGGTACCCACCTGTGCAGGTGCGCGCTGTCCTTCGACGCCCGAGATCCAGGCCGTGACATCCCAGTTGGCGTTACCGGCCGCCGATCGGACCTCGCCGTTCACTGTTTCGCCGATAACGGGCGTGGGCGCGGCCGTGACCGATGCCGAACCGGCAACAACTAGTAGGAGACAGCTGAAGACAATCGTCAGCGAACGAAAGGCATTGCGAGACAAAACGGACCACCTCATCACAGGATCCCGTGCGGACATGCCGGCACAGATCGAACAGGGGCCAACCTTAGCGCCCGGACGCGGATACCTGAGTCGGCTCAGCCGGTGCTCATGCAGCCCGGAGTCGTCCCCGGCTCAGAGCGTGCACGCAGAAAATGCCTGGCCCCGGCGCAAATTGCGGCTTCCGCCACGGTGATCGGGTCACCGGGGCTACTTCACATCGACCATTGCGCACATACTGCGACTGCAGTAGTGCGCCGGCCCTGTCTCTTCGTCGTGCTTGCGATTCGGTGGTGGGTGCACAACGCGGAATCGGTTGCCCTCGATCGCCGAACGCCCCTGTTCACGGGCTGAAAATGACAGTCGTCGAAGAGATGGTGTGAAAGTCTTGCTGTGAGGCGATCGATGACACCGGGCACTCGGTGGGGGGTCGATTCTGCTGCGCCGGAGCACAAAAGGATGTTGTCGTGACCTGCCGGATCGGTAAGCTGCTGTCGCCCTGGGTATTCACCGCGCAATCGCGAGGTGGCCCTTGTTCAGATGGGCTTCGCCGCTTCGCGGTCGGTACTCCAGGAGGATTCCAGAATGTTCGCGTTTATCGCCCGCTACGTGGTCACTCATCCTTGGCGGGTGGTGGCCGGGTGGCTGGTCGCCGTGGTCGCCATCATCGTGCTGTCGCCGAGTCTGGAGAGTTACACCAACGGCAACCAGCAAACCTTCCTTCCGGGATCCTTCGAATCGGTTCAGGCCCAAGACATCGCGAACACGGCCTTCCCCGGCTCGTCCGGTGCCTCGGGCTCTCTGGTGGTCACCCGCGACGACGGAGCATCACTGTCATCCGACGACCAGCAGACGGTCACGGGCCTTGCCGCGACACTGCAGTCCGACGCGATAGCCGGTGTCACGGGCGTCAATGCATCGCCGCAGTCGCTGTCCCAGGACGGCAAGGCCATGGCGCTTTCGGTCACGTTCGCCGGACAGCCCGGCGATGAAGCCGTCAACGATGCTGTCCCAGAGGTGCGTTCGGCTGCTGAGGCGCAACTCGAGGGAACCGGCCTGACGTCGGGTCTGACCGGCAACGCGGCCATCCTCGTCGACACCAACACTGCCTATGACGGTGCGGAGAAGATCATCACGATCGCAACCATCGTGGTGATCGTCGTGTTGCTCGGCCTGGTCTTCCGCAGCCCCATCGTCGCGATTCTCCCGGTGATCATCATCGGCCTGGTCTACCGCGCGGCGCAGGGCCTCACTGCCCTGGCCGCCGACCTCTTCGAGTTCGAGGTGAGCACCTCCCTGGATGCGATCCTGGTGGTGGTCCTGTTCGGTGTGGGCACCGATTACGTTGTCTTCCTTCTGTTCCGCTACCGGGAAGAGTTGCGTCGCGGTACCGAGACGATGGCAGGTCTCATCACGTCGGCATCGGTGGTCGGAAAGGTGGTCGCGTCGTCGGCGTTGACGGTGATCGGTGCCTTTGCTGCCCTGTTCCTCGCGAAGTTGGGGTCGCTGACGACCCTGGCGCCGGGTTTGATCATCGGCGTGGCAACGATGTTGCTGACCGCGCTGACGCTTGTTCCGGCCCGGTTCGCCATTCTGGGTGACCACTTGTTCTGGCCGCTGGGCCCTGGCAAGGATCCGAAACAGTCCGCATTCGGTGCCGTCGGTTCGCTGGTCGCGCGCCGGCCTGCGGCGGTGGTCGCGGTGGTGATCGTGGCGCTGGCCACGCTGGCCGTGTTCGCCACCGGATACAAGGCGACGTACAACACGCTCGAGGAATTGCCCTCGGACACAGCGTCACAGCAGACGTTCAACACCATGGCCGAATCGTTCCCCTCTGGCGCGCTCAGCCCCACCCAGATCCTGGTGAAGGCACCCGGACCGGTGCCGCAGGATCAGTTGTCGGCGATGATCTCGACGCTGGGTGCCGTTGACGGAGTGGCGTCGGTGGGCCAGCCGCGTATCAGCCAGGACGGCACCGCGGCGATGGTGAACGTCGTCCTCGGTGACGATCCCTATTCCACAGCGTCGCTGGATCTGGTCGAGGGACCGGTCCGCGATGCCGCCCACGCGTCGATCACCGACGCGGAGGTGTTTGTCGGTGGACAGACCTCGATGCTGGTCGACGTCCGGGCACAGCTTGATTCGGATACCAAACATGTGTTCCCGGTGGCGTTTGCGATCGTTGCGGTGATCCTCGGACTCCTGTTGCTCTCGGTGCCGGCGCCTTTGGGCTTGCTGGCGTGTGTGGCCCTGACCTTCGCGGCGACCCTCGGCGCGCTCGTGCTGGTGTTCTTGAAGGGCGCGGGTCTGGACGGCATCGACTTCTCGACCCCGATTGTGTTGTACCTGTTCGTCGTTGCGATCGGCACCGACTACAACATCCTGATCGCGGCACGTCTGCGCGAGGAGTTCAAGAACGGGTACTCGCCGCGCAAGGCGGCGAAGATCGCGATCGCCAATGATGCCCCGACCGTGGTCGCGGCCGGCACCGTGCTGGCGTTGACGTTCGCCTCGCTGGCCCTGACCGGGTTGAACAACCTGCAAGAACTCGGTGTCGGGGTGGCTGTCGGTGTCTTGTTGGCGTCGCTCGTGATGGCCCCGGTCCTGGTGCCGGCGCTGTCGATTCTGCTCGGCCGGTATTTCTGGTGGCCGTCGAAAGCGGGCACACCCACGTCGGACAGCGCAGGCGGAGTCGATCAGGCGAAGGAGTCGACCTCGGTCTGAGCGCCGCGGATCAGTCTTTCTTCAGCGACGGCGGGCTCTGGCCGGGCCGAGGGCGGCGAGCCACGCCGACACCGCCCAGGATTGCCAGCCCACTGATGGTGATGATCGGCGCGCCGGGGGATCCCTGTCCCTCGGCGCCGTCGTGGTCGCCGCCGAAGCCGCCCATGATTCCGATGCCGTTGATCCGGACGGTGGCATCGTGCGGGACGACGATTTCTATGCCACCCATGATGGCGGTGGCCCGGATCGTCAGCGTCGGAGACGTGAACACTGCGTCGCGGAGGTCGATCTCGACGCCACCCATGAGAGCAAAGGCGTTCAGGTGCTCACCGACCGCCGCCCGGCCTTTGAGCTCGGAGCCGCTCATGACGGCGATCCGGTTGAGGGTCACCTCGACGTCGGTGGGGTGGGTGGTGGGCTGTGCGGTCGGCGCCGTCGGCGGCCTGAGCTGATTGGTCGGCAGATCGTCGGTGAGGGCGTCGAGTTCACCGAAGGTTTTCGCCGCGATCGCCTTGTCGGCGCGTTCTTCGTACTCCGCCGGACTCAGGTGTCCCCGGGTCATCGCCAACGAGAGGATGTCGATCGCCAGACGGCGGTCTGCGTCGCCGGCTCGGACGTTGCTCAGGCTGGTGGCGGGTTCGGAATCTCCCGTGGGTGTCAGATCGCTCACCCGCTCACCGTAGTGGATGTTGTGTTGTTTTGGCGGAGCCGACCTGGACTTTCTCTCGCCAAAACAGCACATCATCGGGGGTCGGGGGCGCCGTCGAGCAGGATCTGTAGTGCGGTTCTGTGGGCGAGGTAGGCGCGTCTGCCGGACGCAGTGATCCGGTAAGTGGTGCTGCTGCCCCGGCCGTGGCCGACTTTCGATGGCGTGACGTAACCGGCCGACTCGAGGGCCGACATCTGCTTGGACAGGTCCGAGTCGGTGAGGTCCAGGTGTTCCTTGAGGAATTTGAACGACGCAGTGGTGCTGTTGGCCAGAATCGCCATGGCGGCGAGCCGTTTCGGGGCATGGATCACCGGGTCGAGACCGTCGATCATGCGAGCCGCACCCGAACCGCCGCCGCTGCCTTGGCGTAGCGCCGTTCATAGATCATCAGCCCGACGGTGATGACCACAAAGGCGACCACCGCTGCCGGCACAACGCCGGCGAGCCACCACACCAGGACGATCAACCCGACAACAATCGGCAGGGCCAGGAAGTAGCGATTCCACTCCACCCGGATCTCGGCCGGTGGCGTGCCCTTGCCTGGCATGGGAAAGGCGCCGTGCCGCCTGCTCATCCATCCGACGAACACGAACTCGACAACGATCAGAGTGGCAAGTGCTGCGAAGAACAGGGCCTTGTGTTCGTGCACCCAGGTGAAGACCCCGATCATCGCCGCCGCCCAGCCACCGACTGCGGGGTAGTACCACCACGGTGTCGGTGGATAGTCGACATAAGGTGCAGCTTCGGCGCGTTCGGCGATTCTCAGGAGTTCACGCGCGTCATCACTTTCCATACCGGAAAGCTTAGGAATAACTTTCCACTTCTGCAAGTAAAGGTGGGATCAACGGGCACGAAGTTCCTGGTCGGGCCCTGCATTCGGACTCGCTTTGGATTGGGAGGGGGGTAACCGGTACCCTCTAGAGGTTGTCGATGTCCGCTCCGACTCGCACCCACTATCCACCGGGTGCGCATCGGGTACCAGGCACCGCAGGACGAGTGCAGAAGTCCGAACGCCGAAACGGTGAACGGACACGCACAAACCCCGATACGTAAACGAAGAAATGAAGGGCTGAATCATGGCTGTACCGAAGCGCCGGATGTCGCGGTCGAATACTCGTAGCCGCCGCTCGCAGTGGAAGGCCGACAACCCGGTCTTGCAAGAGGTCAAGGTTGGTGGCGTCGCTCATCGCGTGCCCCGTCGCCTGGTCAAAGCTGTGAAGCTGGGCCTCGTCGATCTCGATCGTCGCTGATCTAGCCCCAAGGCTCAACACTTCAGGCTGGCCGTCGAACTGACGGTCAGCCTTTTGTTGTGCCCGGACCCCGAGGCGGGAAAGGCCTGCGGTGTTGCAGGACGTACTGAATTACGCGGGCATCGCGGTATTCGCATGCTCGGGTGCGCTGGTCGGCATCCGAAAAGACTTTGACCTGTTCGGGATCTTGTCGATGGGGGCGGCCACGGGGGTCGGTGGCGGAGTGATCCGGGACCTACTGCTCGGGATCACGCCACCCACATCCGTGCAGCACTGGCCCAATCTGACCATCGCGTTGATTGCCGGACTGGTCACCTATTTCTTCCATCCGGCTTTCAACAAGTTGTTCCGGGCGATCCTGTTCCTCGACGCGATCGGCATGGCCGTGTTCGCGGTCACCGGCGCATCTTTTGCCCTCGACCACGACGCGAGTGCGATGGCTGCCGTCCTCCTCGGTATCACCACGGCGATCGGTGGCGGTGTCCTCCGCGACATCCTCGCCAATGAGGTGCCGTTGCTGCTGCGCCCGACCGACCTCTACGCGGTGCCGGCGATGTGCGGGGCGCTGGTGGTCGTGATCGTCATCGGGCTCGATTGGCCGGAGTGGACGGGCCTGGTCGGCGGCGCAGTCGCGGCGGCCACGTTGCGGATGGCGAGTCTGCAGTTCAAGTGGCATCTGCCGACGGCTCCGCGGCGCCAGTCCTGACCCAGTGTCGGGATCGCGACCAGGTCCGTCGCAACGCGCTACCGAGGCGATGAAACGAGGCGCGCCGGGGGGATTACTCAGCGCTCTCTCAGCAGGTCACGTAAGACTGTTGTCATGCGCATTCTTGTTGTGGACGACGATCGCGCCGTTCGCGAATCTCTGCGCCGGTCCCTGACGTTCAACGGGTACACGGTGGTCACTGCCGGAGACGGTGTGGAAGCTCTGGAAAAAATCAGCAGCGAACGCCCCGATGCGGTGGTGCTCGATGTGATGATGCCGCGGCTGGACGGGTTGGAGGTCTGTCGTCGACTCCGCAGCACCGGCGACGATCTTCCGATCCTGGTCCTGACCGCACGTGACTCCGTGTCCGAACGCGTGGCAGGTCTCGATGCCGGTGCCGATGATTATCTGCCCAAGCCGTTTGCCCTCGAAGAACTCCTGGCGCGACTGCGGGCCCTGATGCGCCGCGCGACAACCGAAGCTCCTCCCGACTCGGAGGCGATGACCTTCGAAGACCTCACGATGGACCCGGTCACGCGAGACGTCACCCGCAACGAGCGGCCGATCAGCCTGACGCGCACCGAGTTTGCGCTTCTGGAGATGCTGATGGCCAACCCGCGGCGTGTTCTGACCCGTAGTCGCATCCTGGAAGAGGTGTGGGGCTACGACTTTCCGACGTCGGGTAACGCTCTCGAGGTCTATGTGGGCTATCTGCGTCGTAAGACCGAAGCCGAGGGCGAGATCAGACTCATCCACACCGTGCGGGGCGTCGGCTACGTCCTGCGGGAGACCCCGCCGTAGATCGTGAGCTGTGAACCGTGAGCCTTTACCATCGGCAGTCGTCCCCGACCGAGCCGATCACACCGCAACGTCCGACGAACCTGGTCCCGGCCAATGAATTGCCGAGGCAGATGCGTAAGCCGATGCCGCTGACCCGCACCATCTCTCTGCGGTGGCGCATCACCATCCTGGCCGCCACCGTCGTCGGTATCGCGGTGGCCGTCATGGCTGCTGCCGCTTTTGCGGTGGTGTACCGGGCGATGTACGCCGATGTCGATTCGCAGCTGACGAACCGGGCCAACGGGATGACCGAGTTGGCCCGCATCGGCGTCCTCGACGATTCGCCGGAGTCCCTGGTGGCCGGCACGGTGTACTCCACCGACATGTCCGTGGCGTTGGTCATGCCCGGCGGTCGGGGCTTCCAGATCGGGAGTGTGCCGTACGGCGACGCCGAGCAAGAGGTGGTCGATGGTGAATCCGAGTCGTCGTTGCGGACCTCGAACAACCAGCGGGTGCTCGCGCGCAAGCTCGTTGACGGCAACACCCTGATCATCTCGCAGAGCCTCGGTGACACCGACGATGTGCTCGGGCGGCTGGCCTGGGTGCTCGGGGTGATCGGCGGTTGCGGCATCATCCTGGCGGCGGTGGCCGGAACCACCGTTGCCAGAGCGGGTTTGAGGCCGGTGGCGCGTTTGACACGCGCTGCCGAACGGGTGGCCAGAACCGACGATCTGACACCGATACCGGTGATCGGCAACGACGAGTTGGCAAGACTCACCGAGAGTTTCAACCTGATGCTGCGCGCGCTGGCCGAATCGCGCGACCGGCAATCGCGGTTGGTCGCCGACGCCGGCCACGAGCTGCGCACGCCGCTGACGTCACTGCGGACCAACCTCGAACTGCTGATCGCGTCGTCCGAGCCCGGTGCCCGTGCCGTACCCGACTCGGACATGGCCGAGCTACGCGCCGACCTGATGGCGCAGATCGAGGAGCTCTCCACATTGGTCGGCGACCTCGTCGACCTCGCCCGCGAGGACGCCCCGGAGGTGGTCCACGAGGAGATCGACCTCGCGGAGGTGATCGATCGTTGCCTGGAACGGGTGCGTCGGCGCCGCAGTGATGTGGATTTCGATGTTCACGTCAGCCCCTGGTTCGTGTTCGGGGAGAGCGCGGGCCTCTCGCGTGCGGTACTCAACGTCCTCGACAACGCGGCCAAGTGGAGTCCCCCCGGATGTCCGGTGGTGGTCAAACTGGTCCAGGTTGCGCCCGATCGTGCCGAACTGACCGTCGCCGACGCCGGACCGGGCATTCCGCCGGAAGACCGGCAGCTGATCTTCGAACGCTTCTACCGCTCGACCGCGGCCCGGTCGATGCCGGGTTCGGGGCTCGGTCTGGCGATCGTCCGTCAGGTGGTGGTCCGGCACGGTGGCACTGTGGTCGCCGGACAATCCGAGGCCGGTGGCGCCCTGTTGACCATCACCTTGCCCGGTTCACCGACCGCAGCCGAGATCGCTCCACGCGTCGTTCAGCAGTAGACGGGCCGCGGTGCCGTGCGCAGGCGTGTCTTGCTTGGTCCGCGCTCACCGTCATTCGAGGGGCCGAACCGCTGATTGCCGACTCGAACGAGTGCGAGAATTGAGGGGCAAACCAACAGCGGCGTCTCAGCGACATCTCAGGCCGACGTAGCAGGGTATGTATCAGTGCCGGGTTTTGAGCGGCAACCGAGCGCAGCGGTGCGCGTGGCAGAAAGCAAGCGTGGGACATGGGCGGCAACGACGACAACGAACGCGAATCCGGCACCCCCGAGGGTGGCGGATTCCCGAATCAACCAGACGCCGGTGGTCCCACCGGGTCGGCGGGATGGGGGCCGGGCGGCAACGACCCCTACGGCCGCACCACATCGTTTGATCCCCGATCTGCGCAGCCGCCTTCGCCTTACGGGCAACAGACCGGCAATCCCTATGGCCCGCAACCAGATCCGCACCCGCAGGGCGCACATGCCGGACAGCAGTCGCCGTACCCCGGATTTGGATCACACAACCCGACAAGCCAATTCGGCGCTCCGGGAGATCCTCGCTCGGCCGGTCCGCAGTCGTATCCACCGGGGTCGGCGCCGGCCTCCAGGCCTGGCGGCCGGTCGGGTGGATTCAAGACCGGGATCGCCATCGCTGCGGTGGCCGTGGCATTGGTCGCCGGTGGTGTGGGAGGTGTGGTCGGGGCGAACATCGCCGATGACTCATCGGGCTCTTCGAGCAGCGAAGGCATTCTCGGTGGCGATCGAGACAATACGCAACCGGTAGCCGCTCCTGAAGGGTCCGTACAGGAGGTGGCGCAGAAAGTGCTCCCGTCGGTGGTGTCCATCAAGGTGATCGGCAGCCAGTCGGCAGGTTCGGGCTCCGGTGTGGTGCTCACCGAGGACGGCACGATCATGACCAACAATCATGTGGTCTCCGGTGCCGGTTCCAACCCTGAGGTCATTGTGGTCTTCAATGACGAAAGCACGGCCAGCGCAACGATTGTCGGGGCCGACACCATCTCCGACATCGCGGTGATCAAGGTCGACAAAACCGGACTCACCCCGATCCAGATCGGCACCTCGGACAATTTGGCGGTCGGCCAGGAAGTCATCGCGATCGGTGCACCTTTGGGTCTGGACGGCACGGTGACCACGGGCATCATCAGTGCCTTGAACCGGCCGGTGTCGACACAGGGCGCGGAAAGCGGTCAGGCATCGGTGATGGATGCGATCCAGACCGACGCGGCGATCAACCCGGGCAATTCCGGCGGTGCGCTGGTGAATGCGAACGGGGCACTGATCGGTATCAATACGGCCATCGCCAGTCTCTCCGAGGGCGAGACGGGTGGCAGCATCGGCCTCGGCTTCGCCATTCCCGTCGACCAGGCGATCCGGGTCGCAAACGAGCTCGAGAAGACAGGCAAGGCCACCCAGGCAGGACTGGGGGTGTCGGTGCGTTCGGGTTCGCCGTCGGCCGACGAGCCCGGTGCGTTGATCAGCGAGGTGCAGCCAGGTAGTGCAGCGGCGGATGCCGGCATCCCGAACGGGGCATTGGTCACCAGGGTAGACGACCGGGTCATCTCCTCGGGCGACGCCCTGATCGCTGCTGTTCGGTCATACGCACCCGGCGACAAGGTCAAAATCACCTACGAGGTGAATGGGCAGAGCAAAACAGTCGACGTAACCCTTGACACCCTGAATACCGGAGGCGGATAGCATCGTGAAATTCCCTGACCTGACAATCAGCGATCCGAAATCGACTGACACTGCGGTGGGCGGACGACTCCAATCGGTGTCGATCATCCCGACCGATAGAGTTCCACTCGGAGATAGTGACATCTCCGACCTGGGGATCGGCGAGGCCGATGTGGTTGCGGCCGATGCCGCGGCTGCGCGGCTTGCCGCCCAGGCGGGAGTGATCGAGGCGGAAGGAATTCAGATGAGGTCGTTGAACTTGGCCGAAGAGGATCTGGGACGGGCTCTGGTGGTCATCGTCGACGATCGCGCCGCGCACGGTGAAGATCAAGCCCTGATCGGGCCGTTGGTCGGAGAATTGCTCGAAGAGGCCGGTTTTCACGTGGACGCAGTCGTGGCCGTCGAATCTGACGAGGTCGAGATTCGTAACGCGCTCAACACCGCGGTGATCGGTGGCGTCGACTTGGTGATCTCCGTCGGCGCGGTCGGTGTCGGTGGACGAGATGTGGCTCCGGAAGCGACCGCAGACCTGCTCGACCGCAAGCTGCCGGGCATCGAAGAGGCCTTGCGTAGTTCGGGTCTGGCGGCGGGCGCGATGGACGCCGGTTTGTCGCGGGGATTGGCCGGCATCTCCGGGCAGACGATCGTTGTCAATCTCGCCAACTCCCGGGCCGCCGTCCGCGACGGGATGGCCACCATCACGCCGATGGCCAAACATCTCATCGCCTCGATCTCTGACTTCTGAATCAGGTTGTCGTGGCGGAGAAATCGGAAGGCAAACGCTCATTGTCGCGTGCGGAGTTGGACAAAATCTTCGGCGACGAACTGCCTGCGACCACCCGCGACGAGCGCTCCGACGGCGGGTGTGACGAAGCTCACAGGGGCGCGAACAGGCAGTCTGACGATTGGTTTATCGCCAATCGGCCGCCACATCACGAGTGAATAGCGTTTTAATCACAGCCCGGTCCTGCGGTTTAACGGATTGGTAACCGAATTTCATCCAGTATTGACAACTACCGCTGCACGCCAGCGAATCCCGGTGTTTAGGACACGCTTACTGCTAACTGTTGCTTGCATTCGCCCAGCGCACTAACGTTCCGCTCGATACGTCCAGTACCAGTGCGGGGGCTGGAAGTGTCCCGCGATGCGCCCCCGAGGGTGTTCGTGGAAGGACTGAAACGTACGGCTGGAATTAACTTCTGGGAAACGTTGGGCATGCCGCCCGTTAACGCATCCCGTGGATTATTCCGACCAACCGTCAGGTCACTTCAGGCTCACGATTTGGTTGAGTTTGGATTACACAGCAATCCTGTGAGAGGGAACGAATGAGCAAGTTCAGCATGTTCGGTCTACGCCGCATTGTCGGCGCTGGAGCCATTACCGCGGTTGCTGCCATCGGCTTGGCCAGCATGGGCGCCGGAAACGCCGCCGCAGGCCCGCTGGCTTCGGGCAGCAAGGTCACTGAAGGCATCGATGGCACCGTGATCAAGATCGAGCGCACCGGCGAGAGCGCTTACCCGGTTCCGTCGGTGGCCAACAACGGCGCAGGCCGCGCCGCAGAGGTCAACGGCAAGGTCAAGGTCTACTCGGGCGGCTCGGCGGGAACGCTGACCACCGGCTACATCGTGGGCTGCCAGGTCGACATCACCGGATTCTCGGGCGGTCTCGGGGCTAACCTGAACGTTCTAGCGTTGTCCGGTGGTGTCTCAGGTTCGTTGTCGATCCCGCTGAATCCGGGCCAGGCTGTTTTCGTGTCGCTGGGCAGCAAGGACTTCGACGGAACTGACGCGTCGATCCAGTACAAGAACCAGAGCATCGATGTGCAGCAGTGCGGTGGATACGCCCAGGCACGCGCCTTCTCGACCGTCGTCACCAGCGGTGACTTCGTTGTGAAGTCGACCCTCTACGGCCAGCCGTTCAGCCTCAACTGATCGTCGGCAGATAATCCCGCCCAAGTTTTGAAACACTTTTATCTGCCGCAAGCAGATTGATATTTCCGTAAGGGGAATCATGAAGAACACAACTTCGCGTCGTATCGCGGCGGCCGCCGGTATCGCCGGTGTCTCCGCTGTGGCGCTCGCCTCGATGGGCGTCGGCGCCGCTTCCGCCGGACCGCTTCCCGGTGGCAAAACCACCCAGACCCTCGACGACGGCACCTCGGTGACGGTCAGCCTGTTCGGCGAGAATGTCAGTTACACCCCGTCGATGGCTGCTGTCCCGACCAGTCGCAACGTATGGATGGACGGCAAGATTGCCGTCAACGTCTCCGGTGGTGCCGAAGGCGGCACCATTGAAGCTGGTTACCTTGTTGGCTGCCAGCTCCAGTTCGGTGCCTCCGCTGGGGCCAAGGGTGGCATTGGTGGAGCTTTCCCGGAGACCCCGGGTGGATCTTTCAACGTTGCACCTGACGAAGGCAAGGGCGACGCAGGTTTCACGCTTGCGCCCGGTGAAGCCAAGTCGTACCCATTCTTCGATGAGAGCAACGGCAGCGGCTTCGAATTCGAAGGTGCATCAGGTGGTCTGGTTTATAGCCAGGAGACCATCGGAATTCCCAGCTGCGCCGGATTTGCTGAGGCCAAGGCCTACGTGAAGGTGACCGTCGAGACCGAATCGACCACCGGCATCGTCACCCTGTGGGGCAAGCCGTTCAGCATCGGCTGATAGCAAGCCTGCTCGACAACTGAATATCAACGAAAGCCGGGACGCCACAAGGTGTCCCGGCTTTTGTTGTTCCATGCTGGGTTTGGTGTTCCGTTTCGAATGGCCTCGTTGGCGCTGAATCGTGAGTGCGAGCGGAGTTTCGTACTCGCGCCGCATTCTTGTACTGGCTTACACAGTTCTTCGTGTCGCCGGTGCAGTTGTGGCCGTGAAATCGGTCAGCGGCGTGAGACAGGTCGGGAAGAACAAACCGCCCGCACATAGAATGTGCGGGCGGTTTGTTTGTCGTTATGGGGGAAGCGAATTATTGGCTGTGCCGTCCCGGGCCGTCTTCGGGGCGCTCGGGCGGTGGCCCGTAGCCCGGGGGAGGGCCGGTCAGCGGATCGGGTCGGTAGCCGGGGTTCTGTGGACCGTAATCGGGTGGCCCGTACTGGGGTGGTCCCGGACGCTGTGGCGGCTGATTCGGGTTGTAACCGGGAGGTGGGCCTGTCGGTGGTTGGTAGCCCGGTTGGTAGCCGGGCGGAGGACCGCTCAGCGGATCATTCGTAGGCGGTCCCGCCGGTGGCTGGTGGGCAGGCGGAGGGTTCTGCGAGTACGACGGCGGACGACCGGCCTGTTCGGGCTGCTGGGCCGAGAACTTCTGGGTGCCTGCCTCCGATGCGCCGAGACCGCCGGCAGCTCCGGCAGCGCCCACCAGGGGCGCCGACGCGTGGCCCTCGTGGGCCCGCTCGATGTAGGCGTCGTCCTTATCGGTCTGTGTGCTCTTGGCCGCAGCGATCTTGGCCTT
The DNA here is from genome assembly GCF_059445525.1 of Williamsia sp. Y712. Taxonomy (NCBI): domain Bacteria; kingdom Bacillati; phylum Actinomycetota; class Actinomycetes; order Mycobacteriales; family Nocardiaceae; genus Williamsia; species Williamsia sp. Y712. The sequence goes on along the minus strand of NZ_JCAIUN010000004.1, from coordinate 606,675 downwards.
CTCCTCCGACGGATCTTTGCCTTGCAGAATATCGCGGATCTCGGTGAGTAATTCGGATTCAGACAAAGCGACCGCGTCGTCGCCGTCCTTGGCCGCGAACGCCTTCAATTTTTCGTAAGGCATCACAATAACGAAATACACAATTGCGGCGATGATCACGAAGTTGATGATTGCGGTGATCAATCCGCCGATATCTACAAACGTCTCGGAGTTGCCGTCGCGAATGGTGAATCCGAGGCCCTCTGCCGCATCTGTCCCTCCGAGTGAATTGATCAGAGGTTCAATGATGTTGGTGGTGAACGCAGTCACAATTGCGGTGAATGCTGTACCGACAACAACGGCGGTGGCCAGGTCGACGACGTTTCCCCGCATGAGGAAGTCTTTGAAACCCTTTAACATGTCATGGTCCTTCCCACCTGGGAAAACGCGCATATACGTGGGTACATTTTTCGATCTTAACCATCTATCGACCTCGATCGTGGATGGAACATGCGGATTCAATGAAAGACCACGGTGATCGGCGCGGCGAGCGTTGCGACCGCGACGCGGTGCGCATCCCGCTCGGGCATGGCCAAAATCGTCGGTCGGGTATCTCGGCCGGATCGCACTGTGCTGGGTGCGAATACAAGCGCCACCACGGCGTTCTTCACCAGAACCGTTGGAGTTGAGGGTGCTTCGCCATCGTTCGACTCGTCGATGCTCAGGACGTCCACCACGTCGCCCTCGCGGAGAAGGTCCACGATGGACGAGTCGGACAAGGTGACCGGGACGAGGCGGGCGTCGTCGCGACCCAGCAGGGCAGCGGGCAGGCGACTCGACAGCACGCGGGTGTCGGTGAATATCTCACCGGGATGAACAGGGCCGGTGACTGTTTGTTCGACCAGGTGCGAGGGATCGGTGATCGCGCCGACGGGGATCGCGGCCGCGTCGACTCGGCGGACCTCGAGGTCCGCGGAGGTCAGATGGATGCCGGGTGCGATCTCGCGGGCGGCAACGACGACCGACTGCAGCTCTTTGTCGCGCTGGGCGCTCAGGGCGGCCACGATCGCGATCACCACCAAAGCCGCGGCGCAGATCCGTCGGAGCAGGAGAGCGCGCGTCCAGCCGGGGCGAAGTGCATGCCTCAGGCGGTCGAGAGCGGTGGGTTGAAGCGGGTTGCGGTCGGCCATTGGCCGAACGCTAGGTCACTGCCGGTGGCGAAATCCGGTGCGTGCGCGCCTGCCCGGTCGAACTGTGGGCAGGCGCCGCCACTGTGGACAAACGCCGGTGTCAGGAGGCTGTTGCGGCCGGGGTGCTGGGGGCCGAAGAGCTGGTGGACGAGCTGCTGCCCGAGTCGCTCGACGATGACGATGACGACGACGAGGTCGATTCCTTCTTGCTGGAGGAGTCGCTGGAGCTCGCTTCGCTGCTGGTCGACGTCGACCGGCTGTCGTTGCGGTAGAAGCCGCTGCCCTTGAAGACAATGCCGACGCTGTTGAACAGTTTGCGCAGCTTACCGGCACATTGTGGGCATTCGGTCAGCGAATCGTCGCTGAACGACTGCACGATGTCGAAGCGGTTATCGCACTGTGTACAAGCATACGAATAAGTGGGCACCGAGGACCTCCGGAAGTATTTAGCCGAGAACTTTGTGGATTCTACAGCGCAGTTGGCACTCTAGGTTAACGAGTGCCAGGGTCAAGTTGTTCCGAGGCGGCGAAAGCCGTCTGACGGCGTCAGGCTCCAGCCCATCGGCACGTCCAGATCGTCTGCGGGGATCTCGTCGAGGACCTCATCGTCGTAGACGACGGCCACCAGGCGTTCGGTGTCGACCGACGGGATCGTCCGGTCGTAATAGCCCGCGCCCCGACCGAGGCGGACACCGCTGCGGTCCACGGCCAGCGCCGGGACCAGGACCAGATGGGCGGTGTTGATGATCTCGCTCGGCAAGGTGGCACCGGCGGGTTCCAGCAGGCCGAACCGACCGGTTGTCAATGAGTCAGGACCGTCGTAGTCCGACCAGCCCAGCGGTGCCGGCCGACCGGGGCTGACCACGGGGAGCAAGACCCGGTGGCCCTGCTCGCGAAGGGCGTCGAGCATGGCGACGGATCCGGGTTCGGTGCCGACCGGGACGTAGGCGGCAATCGTGGTGACTTTTTCGTCGGCCAACTGGCCGGTGTCGTCCAGATGGGCGATCCATGTCACAAGCCGGGCGTCCGCCGCCCGTTTAACCTGCGGTGACATATTCTCGCGAACCCTCTGTAGGTGTTTTCGCAAAGTAATCTTCGTAAAATTGATGGGTGCAGCCTCTCATCCGAAGCGTTCTGCCGATAGGTTTATCCCTGGATGCCGTTATTAAGCAAAGTAGGGTGGAAAATGATTGATGCGAAGATGAGTCCGACTGACGAGATGGAATACGAATCGGTCCCCGGAACACCCCCTATTCCGAGGACCGCAATAGTGCCTGCCGCCGGTTTGGGAACACGCTTTCTGCCCGCGACCAAAACGGTCCCGAAAGAGCTTCTCCCGGTTGTTGATACCCCGGGCATCGAGCTCGTGGCCGAAGAAGCCAAGGCGGCCGGCGCCGAACGCCTGCTGATCATCACCTCGCCGGGCAAGGATGGCGTCGTCGCCCACTTCGTCGAGGACCTCGTTCTCGAGCACACCCTGGAGTCGCGCGGCAAAGACAAGATGCTGGCGAAGGTCCGCAACGCGCCGTCGTTGCTGGAGGTCGCCTCGGTGATCCAGGAAAAGCCACTGGGCCTCGGCCACGCGGTCGGCTGCGTCGAAGCGCAACTCGACGACGATGAGGATGCAGTCGCGGTGCTGCTGCCCGACGACCTCGTGATGCCCTCGGGTGTGCTCGAAGTGATGGCGCGGACCCGCGCGCGGCGTGGCGGCACCGTGCTGTGCGCGATCGAGGTCCCCACCGACAAGCTCAGCGCCTACGGTGTCTTCGATGTCGAGGAACTGCCCGACGCCATCAATCCGAATGTCATGAAGCTCAAGGGCATGGTCGAGAAGCCGAAGGCCGAAGATGCGCCGTCGAACTATGCGGCAGCCGGTCGGTACATCCTCGACCGCGCGATCTTCGATGCACTTCGTCGCATCAAGCCGGGTGCGGGCGGCGAGTTGCAGCTCACCGACGCGATCGCGCTGCTGATCGAAGAGGGCCACCCGGTCCACGTGGTCGTGCACCGCGGCACCCGTCACGATCTCGGCAACCCTGGCGGTTACCTGAAGGCCTCGGTTGATCTCGCCCTCGACCGCGACGACTACGGTCCCGAACTTCGGGAGTGGCTCGTTCAGCGCCTTGGTGTCTAAGGTCCGCCTGAGAATTTTCGACAACGCGCCCGAACTGCCGGGCCGGTGAACCGATTCGGCCGTCGAAACCCGCTAACGTCATGTCTTGCGTGTGTGCAGACTCCCGTGCCATACCGGCTCACGTGGTCAGGGCGGGGTGAGAGGAGATGATCGGTGCGTTCGGTGGAGGATCAGCTGAGTCGGGTGACCGCTGCAGCGGTGGCACCTCGGCCGGTGCGGGTGGCGATCTCCGAATCGCAAGGTCTTCTCTGTGCCGAGGATGTGACGGCTGATCGGCCGCTTCCCGGTTTTGATCAGTCGGCCATCGACGGTTACGCGGTGCGCAGTGTCGATGTCGCCGAAGCCGGCAGTATCGCCGGCGACGACTCCGAGTCGCCGGGGGATCACGTGATCGTGGTCCTGCCGGTGGTCGGGGAACTCAAGGCCGGGTCGCGTACGCCGACACGGCTGCAACCGCGGCAGGCGGTCCGGGTGGAAACGGGCGCTCCGCTGCCGACCCTCGCGGATGCTGTGGTCCCGCGCCGCTGGACCGACGGCGGTCTTCCGAAGGTGCGTGTCGGTCATGCGGTACGCAGCGGCCAGTACGTCCGTCATGAGGGCGCCGATGTGCAGCCCGGTGATGTCGCCGTGCGGGCCGGGACGATCATCGGTCCGGCCCAGGTGGGTTTGCTCGCCGCGGTCGGATGCGAGCGGGTTCTGGTGCACCCCCGGCCCCGGCTGTCGGTGATCTCGATCGGTGGCGAACTGGTCGACATCGATCGCACCGCAGGCGGCGGGCAGGTCTATGACGTCAACAGCTATGCGATCGCGGCGGCCGCACGTGATGCCGGTGCGGACGTGAACCGGGTCGGCATCGCCGACAGCGAACCGACGCAGCTGCGCGAAATCGTTGAAGGACAACTGATTCGGTCCGAGATCGTTGTCATCACCGGTCCGGTCGGTGGCGCTGCTTCGGAAACGATCAGGGAAGCCCTTGCCGAACTCGGCGAACTCGAGATCACCAGAATTGCGATGTATCCGGCGTCGGTCCAGGGTTTCGGACAGCTCGGACGGGACGAGGTCCCGACATTTCTGCTGCCGGCGAACCCGGTCAGCGCGCTGGTGGCCTTCGAGGTCATGGTGCGGCCACTGATCCGGATCGCGATGGGCAAGCGTCAGCCGATGCGCCGGGTGGTGCGCGCGCGGACCGTGGGTGCGATCACCTCGGTCGAAGGTCGTCGCGGATATCTGCGAGGGCAGCTGATGCGCGACGAACAGACCGGCGAGTATCTCGCGCAGGTGATTTCCGCACCCGATGGCGGTTCGCATCTTCTGGCCGGGCTGGCCGAGGCGAATTGTCTGGTGATCATCGAACCCGAGGATGTGGAGTTGCGGCCCGGCGACGAGGTTGATGTGGCTTTCCTGGCTCAGCGCGGGTAGGACTGCAACTGTGCGTTCCTGGACCAGGGGGGATACGTCGCGGCGAGGGTGGCCGGCAAAGTTGGGACCGATCGGCGTGGCGGGTGGCACCGTCACGGTGCGGCCGGTCCGGCTGCGTGACGCGCGGGCGTGGAGTCGGCTGCGGATCGAGAATCAGAACTCGCTGATGCCGTGGGAGCCCACCGGTAGCGGGTTGTGGTCGGCGCGGCACAACCCGGCGGCCTGGCCCGGATTGCATTCCGTGCTCCGGGCCGAGGCAAGAGCCGGGAACATGCTGCCGATGGTCATCGAGCTCAACGGCGAATATTGCGGACAACTCACGGTTGGCAACATTCAGCGCGGTGCGCTGCGCAACGCCTGGATCGGCTATTGGGTCGATGCTGCGGTCACCGGTCGTGGTGTGGCCACCGGTGCCCTTGCCCTGGGCGTCGACCACTGTTTCTCGACCGTGGGAATGCACCGGCTCGAAGCGACCGTTCAGCCGGACAATGCCGCGTCGCTGTCGGTGCTACACAAAGTGGGGTTCCGCGACGAGGGGTTACTCAAGCGCTACATGGATGTCAACGGATCGTGGCGCGACCACATCCTCTTGGCATTGACCATCGAAGAACTGCCCGGCGGTGCCGTCGAAACGCTTGTGCGCGACGGGAGAGCAACGCGCTGACCTCGCCGGACCAGTGCTCTGGTCAGTCGAGGAAGTTGGATGTTTTCTGGCGGTACGTCGACACGATGTGGCCACCTGAAAAGGTCTGGACGTCTTCGAGGGCGAACTGCGTCGGGTTGAACCGTGTGTCGAACGCGGGACGCCCCGCACCGGCGACCACGGGGTACGTCTTGACCACCAGCACATCGATCTGGGGGAGTAGCTGACCGGCGAGATTTCCGCCACCGGCCAGGTAGATGTCCAGGTCGGAATCCGCGTATTTGAGCATGTCGACAGAGGCGGCGGGATCACCTCGGATCACCGTGATGGCTGGATCGTCCACGCGCAGCTCCCGGGACACCACATATTGGTTGAGGTGCGGGTACGGGCTCGTGATGTTCTGGGCCAACGCCGGATCGTAGGTGCGACGTCCCATGATGATGCTGTCGAATCTGGTCAATGGTCTGTCGGCGATACCGGCCTGCGCACGTACATGTCCTGGCAGAGCGTCTCCGAACTCGTCCAGCATCCACTGCATGTAGTCGTCGGAGATCGGATAGAAGTCCACCTCGTCGTCGGGTCCGGCGATGTAGCCGTCGATCGAAATCCCGATGTAGTACACAAGCTTCGGCATACGCTCCACTTTCGATCGATCTGGGCTACCGCTGACGTTAGTGGACTCGGCACGGCGTGTTCGACTGAATTCGACGATGCCTATCACGAGCTGATCCAGTCGCTGCACACTCTGTGCTCAGTCTCGACAAATCGAGGGGTTGTCGGCGCGTCTTCGCTGCTTGAACAGGCTATGGCCATAGCCTGGCTTGGAGCGCTTGTTACTGGTGTGACAAACGCGCACTCGACTGATTGGTCGAGCGAGGTTGCCGAAGGGAAGGAGCTGCCCATGCCGAACTCGCTGTTGTGGGTGTGTCTGGTGGCGATCTGGCTGTTTGTTTTGGTGCCGATGGTCGTGAAGTCGCGGCCGACCGTGCGCAAGACATCTGATGCAGCGCTGGCAACGCGCGTGCTCCACCGCGGTGGCCGGACCATTGCGAAGACCAAACGACGCATGGCCTCTGGCCGGCATCCGCACGACGCCGAATGGGAACCGCCGGTTCGCGAATACCGCAAGGTTGTTGCGAAGGGTGGAACCGGCACGGCCGTCAAAGAAGCCGACGTTGATGTCACCGAGGTCGACGAGGACGTTGACGTCGTCGACACCGAGGCTCCTGAGGTCGACAAGACCCCGGTGATGAAAAAGGTTGCCGTCGAAGCCGATTCTGCCGCTGATGTCGTTGATGCCGAGGTCGAGGACGACGCCGATACCGACATCGAGGCGAAAGCCGACGATGAGGCAGAGGTCGATGCTGACGTTGTCGACGAGGCTGACGATGTCGAGACCGCCGCAGCCGACGAGGACGATTCCGTCGCTGAGGTAGAAGACGACATCGAGGCCGAGATCGACGAGGACTCCGAAGAAGCCGAACTCGAAGACGGCGGGCTCGACGAGGCCGACCTCGAAGACGCTGAGTACGACGACGATGAGTTCGAGGACGACGCCGAATACGACGACCACGAAGATGACGACGCCGACGAGGAAGTGGCCGAAGACAATTCGGCCCGCCGAGCCCGCCGCGGCGGCTTCGACCCGGAAGCCGATCGTGAACGCAGCGACAAGCGCTACCGGTTCCGTCAGCGTGTGATGGCACTGCTGGGTGTCTTGGCTCTGGTCAGCATGCTCGCGGGCGTGATGGTCGGAACTGCCGGCTGGGTCGTGGCAGGCCTGTTGGTCGCCGGGCTCGTCGGCTACATGTTCTTCCTGCGCCGCGCAGTGCGCAACGAGCAGCGGATCTACCAGCAGCGGATGCGTCGTCTGGCCCGTGCCCGGCGTGAGGAAGAACAGCGTCGCGCACACCCGGAAATCGACCCGCGCGCCAGCATTCCCGCCCGCCTGCGCCGGCCCGGAGCGATCGTTCTGGAGATCGACGACGAAGATCCGATCTTCGATCATCTGCCCCGCTACGTGCCTGCCGCGCGCCTCGAAGACATCGACCGCGACCATTCCTACCGTCGGGTTGTGGGCCAGTAACGACCCAGTGTTAACCTGTTCAAGTTGCTCGCGAGGGCAACGAAGGGGCTATAGCGCAGTTGGTAGCGCGTCTCGTTCGCATCGAGAAGGTCAGGGGTTCGATTCCCCTTAGCTCCACTCTATCTTTGCAGTTCAGGTGCCATTTTAGCCTACTGTTGTTAGTTTTCCGTTTGGCTTACCGTCCGCAGTTTGTCCGCAGAATTTCTCGTCGGCGCCGGTTGTGGCCTTGTTTGGTGTCTAATTCGTCTCGAGACTTAGCCTGACAGATCACCGCGGACGCGCGGATCGTGAAGGGTTTTCCGTGCTCAGGCTGGATATGTCGATCTGAAATTATGCCGGTCGACGCGATTGTTTGGTTCTGACATCGTGAGGTGCGATTAACGGCGCCGTGTGGACATTCTCGTGTTCTCCTGAGACGTCGGCCAAGGTGTCGAATTGATAGTTCGGGACCCGGAGTAGCCCGGCGCGGCCGGCGGTTGTTCCAGGTTCATTTCGCGATGAGTGCGGTGATTTCGTCGACGGGCAGGCAGAAGTGCGCAGCGTGGCGCTCGTGATCTTCCGGGTTGCCCCACACCACGCCGTTGGCGTCGGTGACCGCGCGGTTGATGTTGACTAGCCGTCGGGTCATGTCGAAGCTGTGTGGGCATAGTGCGGCCATCTCGGCCAATCGGGAGTCCGGTGTGCGAGGGGAAACAGGATAACGATGGGCATCCAATCCCGATTGCGTCGGCTAGTGCGGGTATCTACGAACGACGCAGTGGGGGAGCGGTATTCGTGTTTGCCCCGGTGGATGACTATGCGCGGTTTCGGCGCTGCGTAACCTCTGCGTACCGAGTTACGTGCAGACTCCGCCTCGGTCGAAATCGGAGAATCCGCCACTCAAAGTGCTTGACCCCTAGAGGACTCGCGGGTGTGGTTGATAACCGCGCTTTCCGGCGCCTGCGCTAAATCCAATTAGCGCAGACGCCCAGCCACTCACCTGGCTCGATGCGTGACCGATGCGGGTGGTGCAACCCGTTAGCTTGATCCGACCTCTCACATAGGCCGGGCGTGGGACCCGAACGGTTTGTCTCCGGGCAGGGACTTGCAATCTGCGCCCTGACTGTGCGCCTCGTATCTGCACCTGGCGCCATCAAATCTCGGCTATTGCTGTGACCACCACAGCATGGCCCGTTCAGCGCTCGCTTCGGCGCGGGCGCGTTCGTCGCCCATGCCGACGAAGAGGTTGACCGCCAGGGGACGCAGCACCATCGCTACCGGGTCGGCGAAGTGAGCGAAGTGACCGGCGATTTCTAGGGTGACGAAACCGTGTACAGCGCTCCATAACTCGGCCGCGATCTGGCTGCTGTGGATGGGCGAGACCCGACCCGACTGTGCCAATCGCTCGCAGGCGTCAGCGAGCACTGCGTACGCGGTCGCGAATCCGTTGGCGGTCTTGTGTTCGGGGGATCCGACGTATCGATAGGTGCCTCGGGTCGACAAGCCGAACATCATGTCGTAGAGGTGGGCGTTGCTTTGGGCCACGCTGCGGGTGGACAGGGCGATGGCGAACAGCTGCACCCCGGGATCCGCGTCGGCGTGGGAGGCGGCCTCCATGGCTGCTGCCAGATCTGCATACCCGTGGGCCACCACATCCTGCAGGAGTTCTTTCAACCCGCCGAAATGGTGGTAGACGGCGATGGTGGAGATCCCGGCGGCGTCGGTGATCGTCCGAACTTTTAACTGCTCAGGGCCGAACTGAGCCAGCAGATCTACGGTCGACCGGATCAGGCGTTCACGTACCGAGTCGTCGGGCTCGGATTGGTGTCGCTCCTGCGCGCTTGCCACCAGGACATGGTTTCACACCGTCGGCGATGGGCCTTCTCGGCTAAGCGACCCCGGCCTCGGTGGCAGTGTCAATCCTGCTGTCGCCGTGTTATAACTTCATTATGCTGACCCTGCGCCAGTCCTCGACCAGGTCTGTCAACAAAACGGCCGTACTGATCACACTGTGCTTGGCGGTGTTCGTCGTGAACGTCTCGACGACGATCATCAACATCGCGCTGCCGACGTTGGCCACCGAGATCGGTGCGTCGACTCGGGATCTGCTGTGGATTGTCGATGCGTTCAACCTGGCGTTCGCGGCACTGGTTCTGGCGGGCGGTTCGTTGAGTGATCGATTCGGCCGCCGGCCGCTGCTGCTCATCGGTTTGGGGGTGTTCCTGATCGCGTCGATGGGGGGTGCGCTGAGCAGCGATTCCACGACGCTCATCGTGTGGCGGGCGGTGGCCGGTGTCGCCGCGGCGATGGTGTACCCGGTGACCCTGTCGATCCTGGCCAACGTGTTCACCGAGCGCTCTGAACGGGTCAAGGCGCTCGGTTTGTGGGGCGCTGCCACGGGCCTGTCCGTCGCGGTCGGACCGGTGGTCGGAGGTGCGCTGCTCGAATCATTTTGGTGGGGTTCGATTCTCGTGTTCAACGGCGCGGCCGCAGCGGTTACGCTGCTGTTCGCTCTGCGCTTCGTGCCTGATTCCCGCGACCCGGCTACCCCTCCGCTCGACTACGTGGGGCTGGTCTTGTCGACCGTTGCGCTCGGGACGCTGGTCTACTCGATCATCGAGGCGCCCGATCGTGGGTGGGCGTCGGTCCCGACCCTGGTTGGATTCGCGGTCGCCGCAATTGTCCTGATCGTGTTCGTGCTGCACGAGATCCGGGTGGAGCATCCGATGCTCGACGTGCGACTGTTCACGAACCTGCGCTTCACCGCGGCGAGCGGCGCCGTCACGAGTGCGTTCTTTGCGCTCTTCGGCTTCATTTTCCTGGTGACGCAGTACTTTCAGTCGGTGCGCGACTACGGGGCGCTCGAGACGGGTGTGCGGATGTTGCCCGTTGCCGGGTCGATCGCGGTCGCCTCGATGCTCGGCCCTCGTATCGCGGTCGTCATCGGCTCGAAAGTTGTTGTTGCGCTCGGTCTGGTGTCGCTCAGCGCTGCCTTCGGGTGGGCGTCGACGCTGTCCATCGACACCGGGTATTGGAGCATCGTTGGGCAGATGGTGTTGCTGGGTGCGGGTATCGGATTGACGAGTACGCCTGCAACAGAGGCGATCATGGGTGTCGTGTCGCCGGAGAAGGCGGGGATGGGCTCGGCGGTCAACGACGCCACCCGCGAATTGGGTGGGACGCTGGGTGTCGCGGTCATCGGGTCGGTGGCGCTTTCGGTGTACCGCGACCACCTGCACACCGGGTCACTTCCAGAGCAGCTACAGGAACCGGCACGCGAGTCGGTGGGAGCGGCCCTCGCAGCGTCCGAACAGGCCGCAGCGACGCTCGGACAACTCGGCGCCGACGTGGGAGCACGCTTGGCCGACACCGCGCGCCTGAGTTTCGTGGATGGCTTCACCACCGGTTGCGTGGTCGCGGGCGTGGTGACGGCCGTCGCGGCAGTGCTCACTCTGATCTACCTGCCTGCCCATCCCACTGCACCGGTTGGTGGCGACCCCGACAACAACAACGCGAAGGCGCCGGAGAACCCGTCAATGGTAGACGGATAGCCCCACACTTCGCGCGGGATCAATTATCGTGCAACGTGTTTCGTGTCGTTTGGATGCCATTGTTGATGGCGCCGGACGGACGGCCTGTGGAAGGGGCTCACGACGACCGGGAACACGACGTTACCGAGTGAATCTGCGTGAACCCAGGCGCTGCCTGGCGCGCATCGTGTCTTTGGTGATCGGTACCTGGCCGAGGGCTTTGGCAAGCCCGATCGGTGGCATGTCGCCGTAGATGGTTTCGCTGGCGGCGACCTCATAGGTCTCGTGCCAGATACCTACTGCGGCAACGGCCTTCTTCTCGCGTCGAAAGAACGCCTTCTGCGCCGGTCGGTGCAGGCGTGCCGCATCGGCTGCGTACGCGTATAGCGACTCGGTGTCCCGCCAGTACTGGATGGACGTCCCTCCGTCCTTGCCGAACACGGTGCGGTAGCCGAGTAGGCCGGAGTCCGGGTCACGCGAGAGTTCTTTCACCATGCGGTACTGCCCGACAAGAACAGGCAGCCACGCATCAACACGCCAGATCTTGTTCATGCGCATTCCCAGGAGAAACACGACCACGTTGTCGCCAGACGTACGATCGTGGGTCGTTTTAACAACCGTCATTTCACGCTCCAGTCTCGATAGTCGAACCCGATCCATCGACTATAACTTCGTTACATCAAAGCGCGCGGGTGATTTGGAGACTTGAGTTGTGTGTAGACACCGTGAGACGGGATGTGCGTGCTCCGACGGACGGATTCCATGTGGTCGGCATTTACCTGTGGTTAGCGGTCGTTCCTACTAGGAAAAGTGGACATGTGGCGAATGGCTGTACTGATAGCGGCGATTGCTCTTGTAGGGGTCGGATGCTCATCAGAGGACAGAACCAAGAGCTCGTCTCCTCCGTCGACTCCGAGCTCGACAACGACGACGACATCTGCAGCGCCATCCACGACGACGACGTTCCCGCCTCTGCCGACCCCCGCTCCCGAGCAGGCAGTTGCAGAGCCGACATACGAGGCTCCGGCCACCGTCGAACCGGAGCTCGCTGTTCAACCGGTGATTCTCGGTGACTACTACTCAACCCGGGGTGCTTCGGCGCCGACTACAGACGGGTTGACGGCGTTCTGCGCGCCTGGCCGGGACGGACGCATACGTGGGTCCCCGACACCGGGGTAGCGTCAAACCCGAATGCGCGGGAACAGCTGTCGGGCAATCCGCTGATTGCGCCGGGCGATATCTGTTACGACTTGTCCGCGACCGCCACTGATTCGCAGGGCCAGATGTTGTACTGCAATCCATTTTCCGATGAGGAAGGCGCCGTCAACGTCCTGCGCTGGAATCTGACGCCCTGACCTAGGTCGTTGGATCTCGCGTCAGGCCACTCTTACCGAATTCTCACAAAAAGCGTGCTACTAAAACCCTCCCAGCAATCTTTGAACTGTTTTCACGTTGGCCCCGGCGGACACCGCAATGCTGCCATTTCGCCCCACCGCAAAGCGGTGTAGGCCAGGAAACGAATAACCTCGGTGTTGCGCAAGGCCGCAAGCCTTGTGTGCAGCGGTATTCGGGCGCCGCCGTCGAGTTTGGGGAGCCGGCACCACAATCGTTCAATGTGACCTTCGATGGCTACTTCGCCACTGTAAGCCACCACGGGCGCCGGCCTCTGAGGTGAGGATGCCCGATTTGACGAGCGGTTGACGTCGCTTCTTCAGAGATTCGGGAGGCAGGTCGAATACCTCGGGCGCGGCGTCTGATCGACAACGGTGCGACGGCTTCCGGCCACCTCAGTCACGGGCAGTAATGCGGTCCCCACTCGAGACCTTCACCCATACGCATAAAGGGGATAGTGCACATCCCGGTAGGGGTGGTCGATGGGCTGCGGTTGTGCGGATGGGCCGGCGTGCAGGTCGTTCGACAGGGTGGGCAGACAACGAACACTGTGTCTTCACATGCAGTTGGGTTCGTGGTCATTTGTCTGTCACAAGAAAAGGTTACTTTGCAATCCTAATAAGTTGATTGTGTGTTGCGTACTTTGTCAACCGATGAATTGGAGTTCGAAATCAGTAGGTCGCATGGTGTGTCGAGAAGGGGCTTCTTGGGAGCCGTTGGGGTTGTGGGTATTGCCGGTGCTGCGTCCGCGTGCGCTGGGTCCAGCGCTGGGGAAATTCCAGATGCAGGCGGTTGGACGCCTGGAAGTCCGCGTCCGTTTTCTATTCCGAACCGACCCACGGAAAACCTGAAGGAACTTGCTTCCAACGAAGGGTTCTGGGATGCCGTCCGGGGCAACTACAAAATCGATGGCAGCATTGTCAATTTGGAATATGGGTTCTTTGGGCGAGCCGCGAACTATATCGAGGACACATTCTTTGACAAGTCGCTATTGATCAACACGTCGAACTCGAACTACATGAGGAGTTCGTACCCTGATGACGCCGAAGCTGTGCGCGCCCGGGTTGCGAGCGTCGCCGGAGTTGGTGTCGATGAGATCGCCCTGACCAGGGGAGCAACAGAGTCACTGCAACTGCTCATCACGAACTACAAGAACCTTCGACCGGGCGACGAAGTCCTCTATGCCGACCTCGACTACGACTCGATGCAGTATGCGATGAATTGGCTGCAGGACCGTCGCGGAGTCCTCGTGCGGACCATGAACATCCCCGAACCTGCGACACATGACTCGGTCATGGACGCCTATCGAGCCGCACTGATACAGTATCCGGCCGTGAAACTGGTTCTCGCGACCCATATCTCGCATCGAACCGGGCTGGTCATGCCGATCGCGGAGATCACGGAATTGGCCGAATCCCATGGTGCAGATGTCATTGTCGACGCGGCACACTCATGGGGCCAGATCCCCTTCGACCTGCCGGACCTCAAGGCGCCATTTGTCGGCCTCAACCTGCACAAGTGGATGGGTGCACCGCTGGGTTGTGGTGCGATGTTCATCCGCAAAGACCGGCTGGGCGACATCGATCGCGACCTTGCCGACGAGGACAACGGCCCGGATGATATCCGCTCCAGGGTGCACACGGGGACCGCCAACTCGGCGAACTATCTGGCGGTTCCGGCCGCGCTCGAGGTCCACGAAGCCATCGGAGCGGATGCCAAACAGGCTCGTGTCCAATATCTTCGGGACTTGTGGGTGAACGAGGTCGCCGGCCTGAACCGTATGCAGGTGCTGACTCCCGACGACCCGTCCATGTATGGGTCGTTGACGTCCTTCCGCATCGAGGGAAACACCACCAGGGAACAATCCACGGCTATCGTCTCGTGGCTGCGTGATGAAAAGGGCATCCTCACGGTGCGCCGTGGTGGCGTCGACAAGGGTGACGTCATTCGTGTGACGGTCGCCCCGTGGACCACCCCCGACCAGTGCGAGCAGTTATCGTCGGCGCTCAAGGAGGCGGTGACGATCTTCTGATGCATCGTGACGCCACGTCACTTCGCGTCTTCGTCGAGAATCGGTGCCATGGTTGCGGGGTGTAGTAGTTCAGGCCGCTGTGTCGGTGTTCGGTGGCGTAGGTGGGGAGAAACTGGGTGGTCCAGGTGCGGCGATGTGGTAGAAGGTGCGTTGCGAACATCCGATCACACCTTGGTCGAAGGCAAGCCAATAGGTTTGTACCGCAGACAGATTGGTATTCTTCTATTCGTCTAGGACAGCTGCGATGCGTTCGCGTTCGGCGGGCGATTGTGCTGCGGGTTGGTGGCGCTGGTTCTGCGGTATCGGTGCGGTGACCGGCCGATAGTTCTGGTAGCTGCGGGTGATGCGGTAGAACGTGGAGCGGGCCAATCCGGTCAGAGCGCAGTCACCCGATTGAGCCCACGGCGTTCGCCGGGCTCTCGCCCGGCGAGCGGTCCACAGCGACTCAGGCAAGCTCGTCAGGTTGCGGGTTCAGTTCGAGAATGCGGTCGACTGCGTCGTTGCCGAGGGTGACGAGTGTGGCCACCAGCTCGGCACGTTCGAGCTTCACGTCGCCGCGCAGCCAGAGCGCCACCCCCTCGGTGGTACCTCCGACCAGCACGCGGGCGATGAGTTGGGCTCGCGGATCGTCGGCCCGGTTGCCTGCGAGCAGGGTCAGCAGCTGGGTGACGAAACGGGCCACCGCGTGATCTCGTGCTGCGCGGAGCCCGCGGTTGCCGGGGGCCTCGAGATACAGACGTGCGACCCGTGGATCGTCGAATGCGGTGAGGATTTCTTCGACGGCGACTTCGATCAGTCGGGCTCTCGGTGCGTCCCTGTCGAGTTCCGCGGATGCTGCTGCGATGCGGTCGGCTACCTGCGCGAGCACGTCGGTCAGGGTTTCGCCGGTGAGGTCGTCGAGATTGGAGAAGCTCAGGTAGAGGTGCCGTTTGGAGACTGATGCACGCTCGCAGATCGCCCCCACACTCAGCGATTCGATGCCACTCTCGTAGTTGAGGTCGAGGACGGCCTCGGTCAGCCGGTGTCGGCGCGATAGGCGTCGCTCTGTGGCGCTTTGTCCACCGTAGGGCCGCCCAGCGGGCTCGGTCGTTGGCGTCACCTGCTCATAGTGCCATTGCGGGCGTCGACTGTTCCAGGTGCAGGTCCACACGTTGACGAAGAAACAGTGTGCGATCTACCCTAAGTGAAACCGAAACGATACGGTTTCAGAATGGAGTCCGGATGCTGTGCTGCACGATCTTGCTGCTGCTGATGGTTGGTCTGCGCAAAGTCTTCCTCGTAGCCGGTTCGTGGGCGGGGCGGGAGGTCTCGCAGGTTGCCGCGATGCCGCCGGCCGCACGGCGGGTCGTTACGCCGGAGCTGCCGGTGTCAGTGGCGGTCCAGCGATGAGCGCAACGCCGGCCTTGCGGACCGGTCGGTGGGTTCCGGCGCGTCTGTTGCCGCCGTCGCGGCCGCTGCTGTCGCCGGTGACCCGTGGCAAGTTCCGCAGAGTTGCTGCGGTGTACGCCCTTCTGTGGACTGGCGGATTACTGGTCGCAGCCATGGGCAACCATGTGGCCGGCGTCGCGGCCATGGGGTTGCTGTTCCCCGGCGGCGGTCACCTGGCATCGGGTCATGTCGCGCACGCGGCGATGGCGTTGGCCGCATTCGGGCTCGCCGTTCTGGTGTGGTGGATGATTGGTGCGGTCATCGCCCCGATCATCGTATGGCTGGCGTTCCTACTCGAAGCGGCAGTCACTCATTCTCATGCCCACTTGTCGATCACCTGGATCGCGATCACCGCCGGCCTGGTTCCGGGTGTGGTCGTGGTTGCGTTCGGTGTGCACGTCCTGCGTCACCGCCATCAGGTGGCGATCGCGCGGTCTCTGAACACCGAACTGGCAGATGTCACGTATTTTCAAACCGCGGTGCCGTCGTCTCCCGAACCGCCAGTCGGTGAAGCCTCGGCGGACGACTTGGCGCATCTCCGCTTTGCGCTCGACCTTGCGTTGCAACCGTTGTCGGAGTTCGCCGGTTTTGATCGCCGCGACCAGTTCCGTGAGGCGGCTCTTCGTTATCAGCTCAGCGTCTTGGGCTACGCGCTGTCGATGTACCGCTACACGCGGACCCCGGCGTTTTCCGGGTATCTGGCCGAAGCGCAGGAGAGGTCGATCCTGAAAATGGGGGACAAGCGGGTCTGGGGCTACTGGGCGCTGGAAAATGCCTGGGGGCGACTGTCTCTAGGTCGAGATCCGGTCAACAACAACGACAACGTGATGCTGACCGGGTGGCAGGGCGCCGCAGTCGGAATGTACGAGAGTTTCGGCGACAGCAGGTTCTCGCGTCCAGGAGGGCTGACCTACACCTGGTCCGACGGACAGCAGTATCGGCACGACTTTCACGACCTCGCTGAGTCCATCCACCGCAATATGCACCGGTCGGCGTACACACTGTTCTCCTGCGAACCCCGCTGGATCTACCCCGTATGCAACACCTTTGGGGTGAATGCCCTCATCGCCCATGACCGACTACACGGTACGAGTTTTCATGCCGACCTCGACGAGGCCATCGCGCGTGCGTACGAAGACGAATTCGCGCGCCCGGACGGAAAACTCATCGGTGTTCGTAACGAGAGCCTGGGGCTGTCATGGAACATCTGGGCGAGCGAAGGTGTCAGTCTCCCCACGACCTATTGGATGAACGCCTTTCTGCCCGATCAGGCCCATCGGGCGTGGTGGCTGACGAAACGGGATTCGTTGGAATTCGACGGGGAGCGTTTTCTCCTCCCGCGGACAGCGGCCAACCGATGCGATGCCGGCAATTACTCCTTCGGTAGTGACTCGTTCTCCCAAACCTTTCTCTCGCTGACAGCGCGCGAGATGGGAGACAACGAGATCGCCGACACCGCATTCGCTTACGTCGATGAGAAGGAACACGTCGAATGCCACGCCGGCGTCGCGCGGTATGCAGGATTGTCCACGCAGGGCAACCTGTACTCGCTGCTCTCACGGTTCGCGCGGCCGTCGGCCAATCGCGACTTGATCGGCGCGGGCCTACCCGGCCATTGGCTTTCGGGCCCCCGTCTCGCCAGCGCAGCGTACCCGGACGTTCTCGTCGCCCGCGCCGTCACCGATGGCCGGGCACTGGACCTTGTTCTCTATCCCGGCAATGGCGGCACTCGCGCAACGCTGGTGGTCGATCAACTCCAGCCGCACCGCCGGTATACGGTGCCGGGATCGCTCGAAGCGACAGTCGATGCAGACCACAACGGCTGCGCCCGAATAGATCTAGACGTCGAGGGACGCACCGTCGTCCGAATCGAGCCGACCTCATGACACTGCGCCCCGGCTACCTCGTGTCTCGGCAGATCGAAGAAATGGATCCGGTCGCCGATGCTGACGAAATCGCAAGGCTGTCGCTGGTGACACTGCACGGCAATCCCGCACTGACCTATGCCTTGTTCACCGTCGCGTTTATGAAACAGGTCGCGGTACCGACCATGGCTCGAATTCTGCACCGCCGCGGAGGTGGGGACATCATGCAGTTCCCGGCCCAACGCAACGACGACACCCTGCTGTTCTTCGGGCAACTGCTCGATCACGGACCGACTTCCCCGACCGGACGAGCGTGGATCGATCGCCTCAACCAGATTCACGCACATTTCCCGATCCGCAACGACGACTCGCTGTACACGCTCTCGACCCTTGCTCTCGATCCCCACCGGATCACCTCCGACCTCGCGCATTCGCCCTTCACTCCAACAGAATTGGAGGCGCAGTGGCACTTCTGGCGGTCGGTGGCCGAGCTGCAAGGACTCCACGGCGTGCCCGAAACACGCGACGGACTTCAAAAATGGGCATCGTCCTACGAGCAGCGCGAGTTTGCATCGAGTAGTGAAGGGCGCGCCGTCGCGAGATCTCTCATCGACGCCTTTGGGGACCGTGTTCTGCCCGGGTTCCTGCGGAAGCATGCGGATCAGATCATCGCGGCCTTCTGTCCACCGAATCTTCGCGACGTCCACGACTTGCCCCACCCCTCGCGGGCATTGCAACTCGCGACGCGAGTGGCAGTCGCCGGCTATGCGCGGTCCACTCCGATACGTCTGGTCGACCTCGACCGATCCATGGTCGAGACCTTTGGTGTCCGGAAATACGGCGAGCGAAAGCCGTCAGAAGTTGGCTACCGACGGTCGACGCGCGGCAGTTGACGGTAGCGACGGTGCCGCTGCTGCCAGTTGAAGGATGGCCAGCCCTCGCCGGACAAGATGTTCGGTGAGGGCTTGCCGGTGTCAGCAGCCGATTCTTCACTCGCTATGTCGATTTTCGACCGGTCGATTGTCAGAGCTGGTTTCAGAGCTCCGGACCGCCGGGTAGGCCGGCATGGTAGTGCCCGGCGGTCCAACCGCCGTCGACTGCGATTTCGGCGCCGCTCATGTAGCTGGCTTCATCGCTCGCGACAAACGCGGTTACGCGTGCCACCTCTGGCGGTTCGCCGATGCGGCGCAACGGAACCCGGGCGTAAGCGGCAATGAGCGTGTCTCCGGTTTCGCCGGTCGGGTTACCCATCGGTGTGTTGATTCCGCCAGGGTGCACGGAGACCACTCGGATCACCGGTCCCAACTCCAGGGCCTGCGCTTTCGTCAGACCGCGAACCGCCCATTTGCTGGCCACATAAGGACTCATCCCGTTGGTGCCTCGCAAACCGTCCAGCGACGAAATATTGACGACGACACCTGAACCGGATTCCCGCATGGTGGAGGCGACAGTCTTCACCCCCAACATCGAACCCATGATGTTGATCGAGAACAATCGCAAAATCTGTTCGGGAACAACGTCTTCGACGCCGACGAAATATTGGATTCCGGCGTTGTTCACGAGAACATTTACCTTCCCGTGCGACTGCAGAGTATGCGAAAGTGTCCTTTGCCAGTCGGATTCGTTGCTGACGTCCAAGCTGCAGTACGACGCTGCATCACCCATCTCGGCGGCGAGAGTTCGACCCGCATCTTCGGCAACATCGGCGATGACGACCTGGGCACCCTGTTCGATCATCACCCGGACTGTGGCCGCCCCCATGCCCTGTGCGCCACCGGTGACAATAGCGACTTTTCCTTCTAACCTGTTCACTTCGTGTTCCTTTCACTGTCTGACGGTGAGCGCCCTCGAGCTCGCCGGTACCCAGATGCATGTCGGCCACGTAACTCCGACTCGTCGCGGTATCACCGGTGACATCGATGAGCACATTCCCGATCAAGTGCTGGCTTGGCCCGCATTCGTCGAGGAACCCACGCTGCTGTCGGTGAACATCAACCTGGCTCCCTCACAATCAGAATGTTCCTATCAATTCGATGCGCGGCGGGTGAACTGCAAGTCCTCCGGGTGCGGTTCCCGAAGCATCGTCCAGTAGTCCACGAGACGCCACGGACATGGGACAATGGGACGGCCCTGGCTGTTTCGGTAGTAGCCGGTCGCGTCTTTGCCCGGATGTGCCCACACTGTCTTGTCCAGCGCTTCGTCGACTCGATGGTTGTACTCCGCAAGCGCTTCCGGTTTGACGTCCATTGCTGCATAGCCGTTTTCAACCAGATACTGCAGACATTCGACGATGTAGTGGACGTGCTCTTCGCTGGTGATGTTATGGCCGGCACCGTGATTCGGTGCTGCGTTTGGTCCTGCGGTTACGAACAAGTTGGGAAATCCGTCGATCTGAATGCCCATATAGGCACGGGGATCGTCGCCGTCTTTCCACCTGTCGGCCAACCGTTCTCCATGACGGCCGGTGATGTCGATGTACGAGGCGTACTCCACCTTGAATCCGGTGGCAAGGATGATGACATCTGCGGCTATGAACTCACCATTGCTGAGCGTCATACCGTCCCGGTGTACTTGGCGCGGAGACGTCCGGTGCAGCGAAACATTGTCTCTCTTCAAAGATTCCAGGAATCCAGGGTCTTTGACAATCCTCTTGGAATAGGGCCGGATGTCCGGCGTCAGTTTCTCACGCAGGTCTGGTCGATCCGGGAACGACTGTTCGAGATACGCAAGAGAGACCTGCATGACCAGGTCGTTCTTGGGTGACACCGATAGGTGAGTCGCGGCCCACTCCGGATCGATCCGCGCATTCATGTACAAATTGTCCGAAACGAACCAGTAAGCCCTCAGTCGAAACCAGTTCTGAAAGAACGGGAGATGGCGCATAGCCCACCTCTCGGCCGGTGGCACCTCGTTGACGACGGTCTTTTCCGGCACTATCCAATGGGGACTGCGGACGACGGCAGTCAATTGAGCAACGTCGTCGACGATGTTCGGAATGACCTGCACTGCAGTGCAACCCGTGCCGATTACAACGACGTTTTTGCCCTTGAGGTCGAGCTCTGGATCCCATTCCGCGGTATGGATGACGGTGCCGTCGAACTCAGTGAGTCCCGGGATATCGGGAATGTTCGGGGAGTTGAGAACGCCCAAGGCAGTGACAACTGCGGCAGCCGTATGTGTCTCCGGGGCAGCGTTGGCTGACTGGGTGACGACCGTCCATCGCTGGCAGGATTCATCCCATTGTGCCGACAGCACTCTCGTCGACAGGCGGATGTTCGGTAACAGGTCGTACTTCTCGGCGACCGCGTGCATGTAGTCGAGGTACTCCGGACCCGCGGGGTAGTAGCGGGTCCAGTCCGGATTCAGTTCGAATGAGTATGAGTAGTAGTGGCTGGGGGTGTCGACCGCGGCGCCGGGATAGATATTCCGTGACCACGTGCCACCGATGTCGTCGCGGGCTTCGAATACGGTGTAGCCGAATCCGGCTTCGCCCAGTTTGATCGCCGCATTCAGCCCAACCATCCCCGCGCCAAAGACGATGACGTCGAAGTCGGTGGGGGGTGTTTTGGTGACGGGCACATGACGGCGGTCCAGCTCGAAACCTGCCTGTTCCATCAAGAGGGGGATGAACTCGTCGTCCACCGGGCCGGCCGTGCACAAAGACGCCATCCGCGCGAACAGCTCGGAGTCGGGGACTCCGAGCGTCGCTGACAGATCTGTGGTGAGTACTTGCCTGGCGCGCGCGCGTATCTCGTCGGCGACCTCGGCCGGATACTGTCCAGGGGCCAACGCCGCGGGCCCCGCACCCGCACCGTGTTGGGCCTGCGATCGGGTTGCTTCCTCCTTTAGTGCCGTCTGCGCCTTCGCCAGTTTGTCCTCGAACTCATCGAGCAACGACAGATCGCCGGTTACGTGCACCATCGACATCAACAGCGGGGCGGGCTCGGCTTCATCGATTGCAGACATCAGCGCATCGTGGGTGATCTCCGCGGATGTGGAGACCTCGCTGGGAGTCGTTGTCATCAGGGTCCTTTCGATTGATCACCGCGACGAATCGGATCTGGAATCGCGAGCTGAAACAGCTGACTCGGCACACCGCACGAAGCGGGCCGAGGTTAGAGGTGCACGACCCTGGGCGGGTCGCGTTACTGCCCAGTTGTACGGGTTCGTCGGTTCGCCGGGGGATCCATCTCCCGCTGGACGGGAACGTTTGGACCGCTACTCCGGTGCGGGTTGTCATGCTTCACAGGTATCCGGTGAAACACGGAAAGCGTCCTCGTCGACAGAATCGGAGCGAGCCATGCCATTGTCGCCTGAAGCCCAGCAGATCGTAGATGCGGCCGCGACGCGGTTTCCCGGTGGAATGAGCGCCATGTCGGTGGCAGCCTTGCGCACAGCGCTGGATGTCGGCGCCGTTGTGCCCTCGACAACGATCCATGAGCGCTTTGACCTCCGTGTCCCCAGCGCGAGCGGCGGTGTGCCCGTCCGGGTATATCGACCGTCGTCTGAGGCCGAACTGCCTGTTGTGCAGTGGATGCACAGCGGGGGATTCGTGATCGGAGGCCTCGACCAGAACGACGAGTATCTGCGTCGGCTGTGCAATGCGGCAAATGTGGTGGTCGTTTCGGTCGATTACCGGTTGGCACCGGAACACCCGTATCCGGCTGCGATCGAGGATGTCCGCGCAGTCTGGGAATGGGTCATGACCAGTCCCGTCGAACTCTGTGATCGCGTCAAGTCGATCGCGATCGCCGGCGAAAGTGCCGGGGGCACACTCACGCTGGCGCTGGGGCAGCAGCTAAAGGATGAGAACAGATCTCTGCCGCATGCGCAGATCTGTTTCTACGGAACTGCCGAGACCAGGATATCCAATCCGGACCTTTCGACGAGCCTGCTCAGTCCAGAGGACTGTGAATGGTTCTGGGATCAATACGTGCCCTTGGCAGCGGATCGCAGGAACCCGTACGTCAGCCCCGCCTGCGCTACGGATTTGTCCGGTCTTCCGCCGACACTTGTGGCGACCGCAGAGATCGACGCGACCAGAGACGCAACGGAATACCATGCTCGACGCCTCGAGGCCGCCGGCGTGCAGGTTCAACTGGTGCGGTACGACGGAATGATGCATGGTTTCGCGACCATGCTGACGACCTTGGAACCTGCCGCGAGGTTGTTTGATCGGACGGTGGACTTCCTGCAGCGGAACCTCCACGACCGAGTCTGACCACCCACACCGGCGCAACGGTTCGAGACAGTGTCGAGCAGGTGGTTGGCTTCCATTGAATGGGATGACTTGGTTTCGCACCTCACAGCTGAGCTTATGGTCATCCATGAAGCAAGTGTGACCCACTTCACGACGAAGCGGGCGCCCAAGTTGAAACCGTCTCACGGCGAGTGTCGATCAACGGCGAAAACTGTTGGTGTGTAGGTGATCAACGTTGATGCCCCGTCCGGGTCCTTCGGGGCCCGTTTTCCTCGAAAGGTCTTTCACCATGACCAATGCTGTCGGCGAAACCGTTGCTGCCGCCATCGCAGATGCCAAGGCACGCCTGTTTGAGCCTCGGAAGATCTCGAGCGGGTACTCCTGGCCCGAATGCCCACGGTGGCATAGCAACACCTTCTGGTTCACGGATATGTACACCGGCACAATCAAGAAGCTCGATGCCGATGGGCGGGCGACGGTGGTCATCGACGCCAACGGTCGCGCCGCAAACACCGCTGTACCAATCGTTCTCGGTGGCTTCGGATGGCTCCCCGATGGCAGGCTCATCGTGAACTCGATGCACGAGAAGCTCGTTCTGGTCCATGGAGGTGGCGCACCTGATGATCTGTCTGTCTATGCAGATGTCTCGGAGTTGTCACTCGCGGCCACCAACGACATGGTGGTGGACGCCGACGGCCGCGCCTACATCACCCAACTCGGATTCGACCTCTTCAAGGGCGATGAGCCGGTGGCCTCACCGCTGATAGTCGTGGAGCCGGATGGTTCGGCGACAACGCCGGCTGGTGTGGGGCCGCTCATGTGTGCCAACGGGATTGCCCTGAGCGCAGACGGCACGAAGTTGTACACCGCGGAGGTGATGGCCAACAAGATCACCGTGATAGACCGATCACCTGATGGAACTCTTGGAAATGCAAGAGATTTCGCCTCCTGCCCGTTCCTCCCGGACGGAATCGGACTCGACGACGAGGGTGGGGTGTGGGCGGCCATGCCGGGTAGTGGTCACGTCGTTCGTTTCACCGAGGATGGCATCACCGATGCAATCGAGTTGCCCCTCGCGGAGGGTGTTGCGTCGGCATGCCTCTTGGGTGGACCCGACCGCAGCACGCTGTACATGACCGTGGGGGTCGAGGTCTACGACTTCGAGAAGTCTGCACGTGAAGCGCAAGGAACCATCTGGGTGGCCGACGTCAGGAATCGCGGCGGCGATACCCGTCCCTGAATTCAATCTCCAACGGCAGAAAGTCAAGGAAATCAGCATGGAAACATTGGACTTTGCGCAGAGAGTTGTGATCGTCACCGGAGCGGGCCGAGGCATCGGCCGGGCGCACGCACTACTGCTGGCATCACGCGGTGCATCGGTGGTCGTCGGAGACCTCGGTGCCTGCACTGACGGCTCGGGTACCGATGGTGACGATCCGGCAGCTGAGGTGGTCGCAGAGATCATCGCGGCCGGTGGCAGAGCAGTGGGGTGCACGGGCGACGTCTCTACCGATGAGGGCGCATCCGAACTCGTGCAAACCGCGATCTCGTCGTTCGGGCATCTCGACGCGGTCATCAACAACGCCGGAATCGTACGCACCGCAGCCTTTCGGGACGTCCCCGACACGGAGTACCAGCGCCACCTCGACGTCCACTACTTCGGGACGTTGCGCGTGTGCCGCGCAGCCTGGCCGTATCTGGAGGCGTCGGGGTCAGGGCGGGTGGTCAACACGATCTCGCAGGCGATGTTGGGCAACCCGGGAATGGCCCACTACGGCGGATCCAAGGGCGCCGTGTTCGGATTGACCCGCAACCTGGCGATCGAGGGATACGAAGCGGGCATCCGGGTGAATGCGATTGCACCCGGCGCAGGCACCCGTATGGCCGAGGCCTCCGCTGACACGTTGTCACCGGAGATCATGGAGTACATGCGGACGGCTCTGCTGCCGGAACACGTTGCACCGGTGGCGGCTTATCTCGCCCACGCATCGTGTGAGGTGACCGGGGAGGTCTTCAACGTGGCCGGAGGAACCGTCAATCGTCTTGCGCTGCTGAACACCGTGGGCATTCACGAACCGGGACTGACGGTCGAGACGGTTGCCGAGAGGATCGACCAGATCATGGCCATCACTCCCGACGCCGTGCCCCAAATCGTCATTCCGGCGCAGTTGCCGGTGTCCTGATTCATTTTCCAGCCTGATCGGAGTCACCCATGAGCACAACGGAAGCCACCGCCCCACAGACTGAATATCCATTCGGACCGGTCACCGCGGATGACGCGGTCGATCGGTATCGTGCGATCGCAGCCGATCGGCCGATGACCAAGATGACCATGCCCATCGGAGGTGACGTCTGGGTGCTTCACCGCAACAATGCCGCCCGAAAGATGCTCAGTGACCCCCGCTTTGTGCGCGAACCGTTCCGGACCGGCGAACGTCAGATCCCTTACTTCGTGGAGTTTCCCGACTTTCTGAAGAGCACCATCCAATTCGAGGATCCGCCGCATCACACCAAATTGCGCAAGCTCGTCCAGCGGGCGATCTCACCCAAGCGTGTGAAGGCGATGCGCGACTCGGCCGTCGAGTTCGCAAATCAACTGATCGACGAGATGGTCGCCAAGGGTGCGGCAGCTAATCTCGTCGCGGATTATGCAGTGGCGCTTCCCATCCAGATGATTTGCAATCTGCTCGGGGTGCCGCCGGAGGATCGGGCAAAATTTCAGAAGTGGAGTTCGTCGACCCTCGCCACGGCGAACATGCCCGAAGAAGAGGTCACCGCGAACATGACCGAGTTGGTCGTGTACATGATGGCATTGATCGACGAGCGCCGGCGCGAGCCCCGTGAGGATCTCTTGAGCGACCTCGCCAACGCTCGGGACAAGGACGACAGCCTCACCGACGGCGAGATCTTGCCGATCGCGCTGATCCTCATCATCGCGGGATTCGACAACACGGCCAACTTCATCTGCGCCGGAGCGCTTTCCTTGCTGCGCAATCCCGACCAGTTGGCGATTTTCCTGGAAGATCCGGACGGTGTCGCGCCGACAGCGGTCGAGGAAGTCCTTCGTCACGGACGCATGGCGCTGGGGGAGACGGTCACCGGTGGAGGTGGTCTCGTGCCGTTCGTCGCCACCGAGGACGTCGAGATCGACGGCATGGTGATCGCGAAAGGTGAAGCGGTTCTGGTCGACCCGGCTGCGGTCAACCACGACGGCATCTCGTTCGAGCATGACGAGAAGTTCGACATCCAGCGCAGCCACAACCCGCACCTGACCCTGAGCTACGGGCTGCATCATTGCCTGGGCGCGCCACTGGCACGTATGGAGATGCAGGTAGGGCTGGCAGAACTGTTCAAACGTCTGCCGGGTCTTGAGCTCTCCGGTGATGCGGTCATCGATCAGGACAACCTGACGCTTCCGATCACCGACATGCCGGTGACCTGGTAGGAGAGCTGATGCCCAAAGTGTTTTACGTCGAGCCGGATGGCTCCGAGCGGGTCATCGACGGCGTGGTGGGTGACTCGGTGATGTCGACCGCAGTCCGAAATGGTGTGCGTGGCATTGTCGGCCAATGCGGTGGCACACTGTCCTGCGCCACCTGTCACGTGTATCTCGCACCCGACGATCAACAATATTTCGGGGGACCCGGCGAAGACGAGGAAGACATGCTCGAGTGCACCGCGGCCGATCGCGGGGACACATCACGGCTCTCATGCCAGCTCGAACTTCGCGATGGCATCGATATCCACGTGACGATTCCCGACGAGCAGGTCTGAGAGCGTGCCCGACACACATCCTGGGGAGGGTTTTTCTGCGAATGATGTTGTGGTGGTGGGTGCGTCACACGCAGCAGTGCATTTCGCCGACCGTCTTCGAGCCGGCGGCCACGACGGAGCGATCACGCTGGTGTCGCAGGAGTCTCACCTGCCTTACCAGCGCCCACCGCTGTCGAAGTCCTGGTTGAAAGGCGAGGCCACCGAGGAGAGCATTGTCCTGCGTAGTGCGGATTACTACGCGGACAACAATATTGAGCTCATCACCTCCTGCCGGGTGCATCGCATGACTCGCACCCGCAGCGGTGGGGTGATGCTTGCTATGCGGTACGCGGACGGAAGAGCGACCGAACGCAGGTTCGGCCGTCTCGTACTCGCCACGGGTGCCGGTGCCCGTCGGCTGGCGCTGACCGGCGCCGATCATCCGGATGTTGTCGTTCTTCGAGACCTCGATGACGCCCGCCACCTGGCCGCGCGTATTCCGGCTGGACCGCTGGTGGTTATCGGTGGTGGCTTCGTCGGACTCGAGGTCGCTGCGACAATGCAAGCTCTCGGGGCCGATGTGACCGTCGTGGAGGTGGGCCCTCGCTTGATGGGACGTGCGGTTGGCGCCGGGACCGCCGAATTCATGCGTCAAGCGCACCGCGACATGGGCGTTCAGGTGTTACTCGGCACCCAACCTGCCGAGATCTTGACCGGGCCAGACGGCATCCATGCGGTGCGCTTGTCCGACGGCACTGAACTTCCGGCGTCCACGGTACTCGTCGGAATCGGTGCCGTACCGCGCACTGAACTCGCCACTCAACTCGGCCTGGCCTGCGACAACGGCATCGTCGTCGACGAGCGATGCCTGACCTCCGACGGTTCGACCTTGGCGATCGGGGACTGCACGATGCAGATCTCCTCCGACGGAACCCGGACCCGGCTGGAGTCGGTGGACAATGCGATCGAGCAGGCCAACGCAGCGGCGAGGACGGTACTCGCCGCCGCCCGGCACACCCGACCGGCACCGTGGTTCTGGTCTGATCAGGGGGACTGGAAGATCCAGATGGTGGGCAACGCGACGGGGCACACTTCGGTGGTCACCCGTACAGACCCGGCGAAGCCGCGACGATTGGTCACCTTGTATTTCACCGGCGATTCGTTGACCGGAGCCGAGTGTGTGAACGCGCCCGCCGATTTTGTTGCCCTGCGCTCGGCGTTGAGCCGGGGACACTACCCGACGCGGGAAGTGCTGGCGGACAGCATGATACCGCTGAAGACGCTCTTGACCGCCGCGAACAGCTAAGCAACGTCCGGTGCACTGAGCTGCCGAAAACGGGCGGCGACGATCGCGCCGACCTCGCTCACAGCGTGTCGGGCACGCGCGACGCTCGCGGTCTGCATCGCGAAGCCGTGACCGACGCCCGGGTAGCGCAGTAGTGCGGTCGGCACGCTCGCTTCGCGTAGGCGGTGACCGTAGTCCTCGACCCCATCGCGCAGTGGATCGCCGTGGCCCACAGCGATGACTGCCTGGGGTAGTCCCGTCAGGGATGTCGCCGTTGCCGGAACTCCGTAACAGTCGTCCTCGGCCGGATCGTCGCCGAGGTACAGGTTCTTCATCCAATCGATGTCCTTGGCGCTGAGAAAGGGACTGTCACCGAATTGGTGCATGGAGGGGCGATCGGTGCGCCGTTCGACACCGGGGTAGAACAGGACCTGCTGAAAGACGTCTGGTCCTCCCGCGTCCCGGCTGCGTAGCGCGGTCGCGGCGGCGAGTCCGCCGCCGGCGCTGTCGCCGCCGACACCGATGCGGCGCGCGTCGACACCCCATTGTTTCGATGTGTCGTGCAACCAGGCCAAGGCGGCAAAGGCTTCGTCGTTGGCCACCGGATACGTATGCTCGGGCGCGAGCCGGTAGTCCACATTCACCAGCACTGCCGCGGTCGCGTCGGCGACCTCGCGGGCGAGCCGGTCGAATGAGTCGAGCGATCCCATGATCATGCCTCCGCCGTGGTACCAGACCAGTGCCGGAGCGTGCGTCTGCGGGGCCGACCAGGGGTGATAGACCCGGACCGGCAGTAGGCCGTGGGGCCCATCGATGGTGGCGTCGGCGACTGTTCGCATCGACGGTCCTGGCGGTCTGACGATGGATTCCAGTGTTTGCCGGGCGGCGACGACGCCCACGACGTGCATCGGCCGCGACCCTGCCTCACGCATGCGGCGGACGATCGCCGCGACGTCGGGATCCCAAACGCCTTGATCCGGGTCGTCGGTGTTCGGCAAATCGGTGGTGTGCGCGCTCATGGGGGTCCTGTTCAGAGTTCGGGCCGGGCTGGGCCGGTGGGTGTGGACCCGGTCGCCCGGAGCATGTTCCCGGTGCTGGCCTCGCCGCCTCGGCGATGTTCGTTCATTAGCTCGATGAGTCGTTTGTTGTCGTGCTTTGCCAACGCTTCGATCATCTCGTCGTGCTCGGCCACCACGCGGCGGCGAACCTCGGGATCGTAAAGGTAGGCAGCGTGATACGGCATGGCCATCGTCCACAGTCTGCGCAACTCGGCGATGACGAGATTGAGCGGTGACTGCTCGAAAATTGTGAAATGAAATGCCTGATTCTGTAGGCGCATGTCCAAGATGTCGCCTCGATCGGCGGCCTCGGTGACCTTGTCGCCTTGCGTACGGATATGGGTGAGCGTGGCGTCGTCGAGGTGTCCGATGGTCGCGATGACCTCGCGTTCGAGGGCCGCTCGCATGAGGTAGATCTGATCAAAATCGGTCTGCTGCAGCCTCGCGACCGTATATCCGACGTTGTGGACATGCTGCACAAGGCCTTCTGCGCTGAGTTGACGCAGTGCCTCGCGAATCGGGAGGCGGCTGACACCGAGGCGCTCGGCCATCTCCTCCTGACGGATCGGTTGGCCGGGCAGCAATTCGCCGGTGACGATCAACTTCTCGAGGGCGTCGACCACCCGCTGTGCGGCCCGAGTGACTTCTTTTCGCTCAGGCATGACGTGTTGGCGGTGTCAATCGATACAACAGAACGTCTCCGGTCGGTGGGGGTTGTGCGCGATCATCCGAAGATACCCGCCGATCGGAGCTCGGCGAGATGGTCCGGGGTGTAACCCATCGCAGTGAGGATGTCATCGGTGTCTGCGCCGAGAGGTCGCGCCGGCCGAGGAGAACGATGTGGTGACCTGCTCAGCGAGATCGGAACGCCCACGCCCCGGAATTCCTCGGTGTCGACGAACAGGCCTCGATGCGTCACCTGAGGTGACCGTAGTGCCTCGTCGACGGTGTTGACGGGGCTGGCCGCGACCCCCGCAACCTCCAATCGGGACGCCAGCTCGCTACGGTCGTGGCGGGCGATTCGCGCAGCCAACAGCTCCACGAGGGCATCCCGGTTGGCGTGCCGTTGGCCGTTGTTCCGGAATCGGGGATCGGTTGCCAGTTCGGGGATTCCGAGCACCTCGGTCAAGGCTTGGAACTGGCGGTTGTTGGCCGCGCTCACGAATAGATCCCCGTCCTTTGCGCGAAAGACCTGGTAGGGCACCACAGTGGGATGGAAGTCGCCGGTGCGCCGCGGGATTTTTCCGCTCTCGGCCCAGTTCGCTGCATGTGGATGCAAAAGTGAGATGACCGAGTCGAGCAACGTCATATCGACGAGTTGACCGAGCCCGCTGCGCTGACGTTCGAGCATTGCGAGCAGAATTCCGCTCACCGCCAGGTTTGCGGCGACGATATCTACGATCGGTACTCCGACTCGGAGCGGACCACCGTCGGCGTAACCGTTGACACTCATCAGGCCACCGAACGACTGGAGTACGGCGTCATATCCGGGTAGCCCACCCATCGGTCCGTCGACACCAAAACCGGTGATCCGACAGTAGATCAGCGCCGGGTTCGCCTGGGCGAGCACAGTTTCGTAGTCGAATCCCCACCGGGCCATGGTGCCGGCCTTGAAGTTTTCCACGATGACATCGGCGCCGGCGAGCAGGTGGCCGAGCAGTTCGCGACCCTCGTCGGTGCTCAGGTCGACGCAGATGTTCTCCTTGCTGTGGTTGAGGCTTGCGTAGTAGGCGCTGCTGGTGTTCGAGTCCACGAAAGGTGGCCCCCATCCGCGTGTCTCGTCACCGGTCGGCGCTTCGACTTTGATCACCTCGGCGCCGTGGTCGGCAAGTGTTTGCGCGGTGTAGGGGCCGGCCAGGACCCGGCTCAGGTCCAATACGCGGACGCCACTGAGGACACCGTTGTCCTCATGCGAATCTGCGGTCCGCCAGGCGGACCTGCCGCAGACCGCGGGCCATTCGACAGCACTCGCGGTGTTGCCTGAGATCTTCGTGGTGGGCTTCACTGCGGCTTCTCCTCTGCGGTCGATTCCAGGCCAACCACCGCATCCCACAGGTCGACCTGATTGTCGAGAACCTGTGCTGCAATGTATTCCGCCCATCGGCGTTCAGAACCATGTCGATCACGCCACGTCCACAGGGACGTCGTGAACCTACCAAGGCGATGCTCGGAGGTGAATCCGATCGCGCCATGGATTTGGTGGCCGGCCGCGGCAACCTCGCGGGCTGACGATGATGTGATGAGCTTGGCGACGGCAATCGCCATCGAGGCGTTGCCGGATCCCTTTGTCTCGACCGCTGACGCGGTTGCGGTGTCGACGAAGGCGGTGAGAGCTACCAAGCCTGCCAGTCGCTGTTGGATGGCTTGGAACTTGGCCAGTGGCCGTCCGAACTGTGTGCGTTCGGTTGCGTAGCGGCATGTTTCGTCGCGGATTGCACGCGTCACCGCACCCAGCGCGACAGCATAGGCGAGCGCAGCTCGTTGATCGAACTCCGTACGATCGATCGGTGACGGCGCGTGAAACAGTGTGGGGGTCGCGGCGAAGGTGACCGTACCCACCGAAGCTCCGAGCAGGTCCGTCCCTGGCGCCACGGTGAGGCGGTCATTCGACAGATCAATGACGGCTACGGAGGGGTGGTCGCCGGCTCCCTTGCCGGTGAGGAGCAGAACGAGGGTGTCGGCCGCCCCGACGTGGACGACGTCGGTGACGACACCGTCGAGTACAACTCCGGTGCCGGACTCGCGGGCGAGGCAACGATCGGCTGCCACCGCCACAGTCGCGGTACCCCCCGTGAGTAGGTGACCGGCTGTAGCTGCCAACCAGGACGCAAGGATGGTGTGCTCCAGGTATGGTGTCAGCGCGCCCTTTTCGGTTATCGCCGAGAGCACTGCCAGGGCGTCGGCCAGATCACCGCCGCTCCCGCCGGACTCTTCGGGTATGCCGATAACGGTGAAACCCGCATCGGTCAGTGCTGCCCAGAGCGCGATGTCCACCTGTCCGGGTGAACGGGTGTCAATACCGAGACGATCCACCATTGCGTTTGCCGCAGAGACCAATTCGGCAGTCAACTCAGTCATCGGACCCCCAGTCCTCGGGCGACGATACCCCGCAGGATCTCGTTGGTGCCTCCACGTAGCGTGAAAGCTGGTGTGTGCAGGACGCTGGTCGCCAGAAGATGGGCGAATGGAGTGCCGCCCACACGCATGGCGGTTGGTGCACCCGATGACCGGATGGCCTCGACGAGGTCGCCTTCGAAGGTGGAACCGAGATCCTTGACCATCGCGGCCAGCGTGTCGGGCTTGCCGCCGGCAGCCAACTCGGCGGCCACCGCCAGGGACATGCGGCGCAGCGCCCATGCACGCGCGGTCAGAGTGCCCAGCGTCACCCGTTGTTCGTCTGTCGCGCCGTCTCGACGCAGGAGTTCTGACCACGACCGCAGGAGCGGCATCGTGGACAGGTAGCGTTCGGGACCCGAACGCTCAAAAGCGAGTTCGCTCATCACCTGCTGCCACCCGCCGCCGCGCCGGCCGAGTAGCGCATCGGATCCAACTTGGGCATCGTGAAAGATGACCTCGTTGAAATGTGTAGCGCCATCGATACTTTGGAGTGGACGGATCTCGATGTCCGGGTTTGGTAGGTCGACGACGAACTGAGATAGCCCTTCGTGGCGGTCTCCTGCTTCTCCATCGCTACGCGCCAGCAGCACCATTGCGTGGGCGAGGTGGGCACCTGTGGTCCAGACCTTGGTCCCGCTGATCGACCATGAACCGTCCGCATGACCCGTCGCCCGTGTCCGGACGGCTGCCAGATCCGATCCCGCGTCGGGTTCGCTCATGCCGATGGCAAAGAAGAGCCGCCCCTGCGCGATACCGGGTAGGTAACGCTCTTTCTGCGTCGCGGAGCCGTTTGCCAGAATCCCCGGAGCCATCTGGCGATCGGCGATCCAGTGCGCGGCAACGGGGGCCCCGTGGGCCAGCAGCTCTTCGGTCACTACGAATCGTTCGAGTGCACTGCGACCGTGGCCTCCGTGGACGGCCGGGATGGTCATACCGAGCAAGCCGTGTTGCCCTAAGCGCCTACTGAAGGCAGCGTCGAATCCGGTCATCCAACTGTCCGTGGTGGGAGTGAACGCTCCAGAGTCGAGTTCTGCTCTGAGGAATGCCCGGACCTCGCGCCGTAGACCTTCGAGCTCCGCATCGGTGATGGTGGCCGTCGACGTTGCTGGTGTCGTGGTCATGAATGCCGGGGTCCTCGTGAAGACCAATTGCTCTGACCCTTGCGGGACATCGACCACATCTGGACGCCGCGCTCGATCTCGAGTGCCGATGACCAGCTGACTCCGGGTGGGCCGAGTTCCAGTCGGGCACTGATCATCACGCGTCGGGTCAATTCAGGATCCGCGGCCGCCGGGCCGGTCAGTTCACCGATGTAGGAGTCGATCTCGTCGTCTGGAACAGCCGCGTGCGCCAACCCGCGTTGCACGGCCTGTTCGCCGGTGAGGGAGTGTCCGCAGGCGGCCATCGCGACGGTCTCCGACCAACCGACCGCACGCCCGAGCAAGGCGAGGTGACCGCCTCCAGGGTGGATGCTGCGCGCCAGGAAACCACTTTCGAGAACGGCATCGGGAGTGATCACCATCAGGTCGGCGGCCATGGCCAGGTTCAAGCCGGCTCCGACGGCGCCTCCTGTCACCCGGGCAATTGTCGGTACCGGCAGGTTGCCGACCCGCACGAATGCGCCGTAGACGGCAGACGTGCGCGCGACCGCGTCCGGTGATGCCGGATCCGATGAGGAGGCCGCGAGATCACGGGTGTCGGCGCCACTGCAGAAGTATTCTCCCGCAGCGCTCACCACCACCGCACCTATGTCCGTGTCGCGTTCCACCTGATCGCAGAATTCGCCTATCAGCGCGGCCATCTCGAGCGTGATCGCATTTTTGCGCCGTGGATTGTTCAGGGTGAGGTGAGCGACACCGGCGGAGACCGCGGTGAGAATCGGAGCCGCGACCACCGCGGGTTTCTCGGTTGTCATGTCGGCCACGCTAACAGATTGGATACTAAATAGAATCCAATATTGATTGACAATTATGCGCCGCTCCAGTGAACTGGAGCACATTCGTTCGAGACGACGAGCCGCTCGCGGCCGCGACAAGGAGTGCATGTGTTCAGCTTGGAAGGTCAGATCGCGTTGGTGTCCGGTGCGGGGCAAAGTGTTGGCGAGGGGATCGCGAAAGTACTTGCGCGCCAAGGAGCCACGGTCATCGTCAATGACTTGTATGCGGATCGGGCGGAGAAGGTGGTGGCGGAGATCATTGCAGAGGGTAACGCTGCGATCGCCGCCCCGTTCGACGTGACCGACCTGGACGCGGTCACCGAGTCGGTCCGCGGCGCCGAGAAAGAGCTGGGTGGCCACGTCAGCATCCTGGTGAACAACGCCGGCGTCGCAGAAGGGCGTAACCACAGTCCTTTTCGGGAGCTCTCGCCGCAGCAGTGGGCACCTTCGATCGATCTCAACATCTACGGTGCGATGAACTGCATCAAGAGCGTCATCGATGGAATGTGCGATGGGGGATGGGGTCGTATCGTGCAGATCTCTTCGGGCTCCGCCCGCACCGGGCAGAACATCAATGTATCGATGTATGCCACCGGTAAGAGTGGGATCGAGGGGTTCATCCGGCACCTCGCCGCTGAGATCGGGCAGTTCGGTGTCACCGCGAACATCGTGGCACTCGGCCATCAGAAGAACCTGGAGGAGAAGATGTCCGCGGAGGCGATCGAGAACATCCTTGCCACCATCCCGATCGGACGTCTGGGAGACCCGATCGAAGTAGGGGCCTTCTGCGCGTATCTGTCGTCCAATGAGGCGGGCGGCCTGACCGGCCAGACGCTGGACTTCAACGGAGGGTCACAGACCCGATGATCACGAGCGTTGATCCTGTTCCGAATATATTGTCACTCACCGCTATCCGGGTTTCTGACCTGTCGAGTTCGCTCGATTTCTACACGGCTGGTTGCGGCTTCGTACGCGGAGCAGAGTTCGGCACCCCGGAGTATGAGGTCGTGGTCGTCCGGGCTGGAGCAGCCGGGATGGAACTGATGGCGGCCCGAGACGGACAACCGATCGCCGAGGCCGATCACGGCAACATGTTCGTCAAGGTGGTCGTCAACACCGCAGACACGGCGGCGCAGGTTGCGTGCGCGGTGGCGCACGGCGGCACCGTGGAAGTGCCTGTCACCGTGTTGGAAGAATACGGGGGAATGGTGATCGCGATGGTCCGTGACCCGGACGGATACCTGGTCGAGTTCACTCAGAAACCACGAGCCGACCAGGACCACTGAGTGGGAACCTCCACGTCGCAATCGTGCTGCCGCGCTTAAGGTCACGCAAATCTCAACGAAGCGCAGCGACAGGGAGTATTTGACGATGGACTGGGACAAGTCGTACGACGTGGTGGTGGTGGGTTCGGGCGGAGCTGCCCTGGCAGGCGCTCTGGCGGCGGTTGCTCGTGGACTGTCGACCTGCGTGATCGAGAAGACCCACCTGTTCGGTGGGACCTCGGCATATTCCGGGGGAAGCGTTTGGCTGCCCGGGAATCATGTCCTGGCCCGCGATGGTGTCGATGATTCGATCGAGAAAGGCCTGACCTACTTCAGCGCGGTGGTCGGTGGCCACACTGCACCAGAGGTGCAACGGGCATTCGTCGAGACCGGTCCTCAGGTTGTCGAGTTCCTCGAGAGCTCGGTCGGAATCCCCATGGAACACCGGCCTTTTCCCGATTACTTCGATGCTCCCGGGCGCAGTGCGAACGGGCGCAGCATCTTTGCGAAGTCGATTTCGGCACTGGAGTTGGGCGACCGATTGGCAGACATTCGTCCGACGGTGGCGCAGGATCAGTTCGGTGCCGAGGTCGACCGCTCGGTGCTGGACGGGGGCCAGGCCTGGATCGCTCGTATGGTGCAGGCCTTGGACAACTCGGATAACGCCGATCTGCGACTCGAGACCGCCGCGCAGCACCTCCTGCAGGATGAGTCGAAGCGCGTGATCGGAGTTAATGTACAGACAAGTGACGGCCCGAAGCAATTCCGTGCGCGGGCGGGTGTCCTCCTCGCAGCGGGTGGCTTTGAACGCTCCGCGACGTTGCGCGCAACACACCAGCAGATGCCAACCGCCGATTGGACGTCCTCGCACCCGGCAACCGGTGGCGGTGACGCCCTCGAGATGATCCAGGAAGTCGGTGCGGCCACGGCGTTCCTCGACCAATCGTGGTGGTGCCCGGCGACACTGTTCCCGAACGGGCATGCCGCATTCACGCTGGGTCTGCGGGCGGGAATCGTCGTCGACTCGACGGGTGAGCGGTTCGCAAACGAGATGCTCCCGTATGACCAGATGGGTCGGGCGATGCGCAGCCGGATGGAGCACGGTCAGGGTGATGCATTCTGGTTCATCTTTGACAACCGGTTCGGTGATGACCTGCCCGCCATCTGCATGCCGATGCCCGAGCCGGCGGCGTTCGAGGAGGCCGGACTCTGGCACACGGCCCCAACCGTCGGTGCTCTCGCCGAGAAGCTGGGTCTGGACCCGGTCACGCTGGTCACGGCGGTCGATCGCTTCAACAGTCAGGCTCGCGCCGGGCGTGACGAGGACTTCCGTCGCGGCGAGGACCCGTTCGGTCAGTTCTTTGTGGGCGCCAACTCGGCTGGTCCCTGTCTGCAGCAGTTGGACGGCTCGCGCTTCCACGCGGTGCGCCTGGTGCTCGGCGATCTCGGCACCAAAGGCGGCGCAGTCATCAACATTGACGGTGCAGTGATGCGGGAGGACGGTTCGACCGTTGCAGGGCTGTTCGCCGCGGGGAACTCGTCGGCGTCCATCTCGGGTGCGGCATATCCTGCCCCGGGGGTACCGCTCGGCACGGGCATGGTCATGGCATACCGCGCCGTTGCGGTGATGGCCGGCGCAGTCAACGCTGCTACCGCGACGTCGGAGTAGTGCAGGCCCGGACCGCGGTGGTGCCGTTGTGCCAGCCGCGTCCGGGAACCGCGCAGACGGGACAGAAGTCTCGACTCAGTGCGTGGCGAGGTCCGCCGCCACACAACTTTCCCAGATCTCGCGTGCGGCGACACGAAGTGGCCCAACCAGTTTGCGGTAATCCAACGACATCGCCGGGCCGCAGACCGAGAGCCCACCGAGGTTGCCGTAGATGTGGTCTGGCGGTCCGATGGACACGCCCACGCACCCGATGCCCGGGAATGCTTCACCGCGATCGAAGGCGGCACCGCGATCACGGATCAGACCGAGTTCGTCGTCGAGTTGCCGACGCGAGGTGATGCTCTGGCTGGTCCGACCGATCGGGCTACCGTCCTCGTTGAGGCGTAGATCGCTCCACAATGCGGTTCGCTGGGCTCCTTCGGCGTGCGCGAGCATCACTTTGCCCGCGGCTGTGAGGTGTATCGGTATGCGCTGCCCAACCGCCGAAGGTGTTGCGCCCGAAGCGCGGCCGTTGACCTTGGCGAGATAGATGGTCTCTCCGCCGACCGGGCCCGCGAGCTGGATGGTGAACCCGGTGCGCTGAGCAAAGGTGTGCATCAGGGGCCGGGCACGCTGCAGAAGCCGGTTCTGGTTGAGCGCAGCCTGACCCATTTCGTAGGCCTTGGCGCCGAACTCGTATGTCTGCTCCGGCGTACGCGCCAACCAGCTCTCGGCGGTCAGTTGTTCGAGCAAACGGTGCACGGACGAGCGGGGGAGCCCGGTCCGTGCGGTCACCTGAGCCAGTGTCAGTGGACCGGCTCCGTTGAACGTTTCCAACACCAAAGAGATTCGTCCGACAACCGACACTGGACCACTGCCGGTGCGTATTCTGCTCACTCGATCTCCTGACCTGCTGAATCATCTGTGATGGGGATCACGGTACCGTGTCCGCCGCGCAGCTGAAACCGCATTGGTGGACGGGACGTGTCAGGCCTGACGTCCGGGCGGCGCCTCACGACCATCGAACGGTCGGCTCAGGCCCTGCGCATGTGGCCGTACTGTTCGCGGATTGCCGATCGTGGCACACCCGCGCGATCGATCGTGTTCGAGCCGACGGAACCCGACAAGCCGGACTTCGGCTATCGCGCAGGCCAGTTCATCACAGTACGGGCACCTGTGTCCTCTGAGCTCGGGGGATGTGCACCAGACCAGCAACGAGGTTCTTGCCGCCGAAGACATCGCGGACGGCCACATCCTGGCGTGCCAGGCAGAGCCGTTGACCGAACGAATCACGATTGAGTACGGAGATCCCGAAAAATTCTGCTACTGAACATGTTCGGTGACGCAGTGTAGGAATTCCGCCCGATCCTCGAAACGTCGGGCCGGGCTCGCAGCACATGGCATCCCATTCTTCGGGAGACGTGCATCACAGGCTCTCAGTTGCTTGGGAAGCTGATCACACCAAGACGCAGAAAGTCATCCCGATCTGCGCCAGCACCGCCGGCACGTAATCAATGCCCGACTCAGGAGGTACCTGTGAGTTCCAGCCCCGACATTGCCGAGGAGATACGCGTCATCGACAAAGGTGCTCCACCCGCGCGGTTTGCCCGCGGATGGCACTGCCTGGGCCTCGTCCGAGATTTCAATGATGGGAAGCCGCATAAGGTTGCTGCCTTCGGAACGGATCTCGTGGTATTTGCCGGCGAGGACGGAAAACTCAACGTGCTCAACGCGTATTGCCCCCATATGGGTGGCAACCTGGCCGAGGGCATGGTGAAGGGGAACACCATCGCCTGCCCATTCCATGACTGGCGATGGCAGGGCAACGGAAAGTGCGCGGCAATCCCGTATGCGCGTCGCGTACCCCCGCTTGCCCGCACAAAGACCTGGCCGACCATGCAGGCCAGCGGGCAGTTGTTCGTGTGGAACGATCCGCAGGGCGGCAAACCGCCGGAGGAACTGGCCATCCCCGAGATCGCGGTGTATGGCGACTCCGGTTGGACGGATTGGGTGTGGAACTCGGTTGATGTCGAGGGTTCGCATTGCCGGGAAATCGTCGACAATGTGGTCGACATGGCACATTTCTTCTACGTGCACTACGGCATTCCGACCCACTTCCAGAACGTCTTCGAAGGGCACACGGCGACACAATTCATGCGGTCGATGCCTCGGGCCGATGCCGTCGGAGTGAGTGATTCAACCAACTATGGTTCCGAGAACCGCTCGGATGCCACATATTTCGGGCCCTCCTACATGATCGATCAGCTCTGGGGTGCTGGTGGGGATCTCACGGGCGAACCCGGCATGTACCTGATCAATTGCCACTACCCGATCACCCCCACATCGTTCCGCTTGCAGTACGGGGTGATTGTGAAGAAGGCGGAGGGGATGGCTGATGAGGCTGCCAACGACATTGCCAACGCCGTTGCCAACGGGATCGCGATCGGATTCGAACAGGATGTCAAGATCTGGAAGTCCAAGTCCCGCATAGATAACCCTCTGCTGTCGGAGGAGGACGGGCCCGTCTACCAGCTCCGCCGTTGGTACGAACAGTTTTACGTCGACGTCGAGGACGTCACACCAGAGATGGTGAATCGCTTCGAGTTTGAGATCGACACCGAGCGTGCCGTGAACAGTTGGCAGGCCGAGGTGGAAGAGAATCTCGCCGCCGGCCGCACGGCCTTCGGTGAGAGTGTGTCCAGCCAGTCCGAACCTGCGGCCAATACCAACGCCTGACAACATACCGGCCGCCCGGTCGGCGGTTCCATCCATCTTGATTCAGGAGTCATCATGACCCACGAAGTGCTTGACAACATCGAAGCGATCGCCGACGAATTGCGCGCGGGCGGAGCCGAAGCGGAGTCCCTTGGCCGGTTACCCGACGATATGGCGAAGAGCCTGCGCCATGCAGGGATCATCCGCATGTTGCAACGCAAGAAGTACGACGGATTCGAGGCGCATCCGCGGGAGTTCGCCGAGGCGGTGATGCGGACGGCGAGCCTGTACGGCTCGGCAGGTTGGGTCGGTGGAATCGTCGGGGTTCATCCGTGGCAGCTCGCGTTTGCGGATCCGAAGGTGCAAGACGAGGTGCTCGGCGACAACAGCGACACCTGGCAGGCATCGCCGTACATGCCCGGAGGCGTCGCAGTACCTGCTGATGGAGGTTATGTGCTGAACGGCCGCTGGCAGTTCTCTTCGGGCACCGACCACTGCGACTGGATCTTTCTCGGTGCCATGGTGGGCGATGCGAAGGGTGCTCCGATCATGCCCCCGCAGGGTCTGCACGTCATCCTGCCTCGCACCGATTACGAGATCGTGGCCGACTCATGGGATGTCGTCGGACTGCGTGGGACCGGCAGCAAGGACGTGATCGTGAAAGACGCATTCATTCCGAGCTACCGGGTGATGGACGCAGGGAAGGTGATCGACGGAACGGCGGCCAAGGAGTACGGAGCCACCGAGACCCTGTACCGGATGCCGTGGTCAACGATGTTTCCACTGGGGATCACGTCAGCCACCATCGGTATCTGCGAAGGGGTGTTGGCTGCCGGAATCGTGTACCAGCGCAACCGTGTCGGTGCGGCCGGCAACGTGATCAAAGACGATCCCTACGTGTTGCATTCGCTCGGTGAGGCAGCTGCGGAGATCGATGCCGCACGGCAACAGGTGCTGGCGAACGTCGACCGGGTCTGGGACCTGGTCGATGCGGGCAAGGAAATCGACTTCCCGATGCGCGCCGAGATCAGGCGTAATCAGGTTCGTGCGGCGTGGCGTGCTGTCCGTGCGGCGGACGAGATCTTCGACCATGCCGGCGGGAACTCGCTTCGAATGGACAATCCGCTGCAGCGGTTTTGGCGTGACGCGCATGCCGGCTTGCATCACGCGATCCATGTCAGCAGCACGCCCTATCATGCCGCTGCGATGGCCTCGCTGGATGTCGAAGTGCCTGCGGGTCCTCTTCGGGTGATGATCTGAATCCTAATTCGGCCGGCCGCTCACCACACACTTTTTCTTGAAAGGAGTCTCCGATGACTGAGATCAGAGGACTCGGTTATGTCCGGGTCCAGGCGACCGACATCGAGCGTTGGCGCACTTTGGCTTTCGATGTTCTCGGCTTTGCGCCGGGTTCGGGTGTTGAAACCGACGCCCTGCACTTCCGGATGGACGAGCGGGCGTCCCGGCTCACGGTCGAACCAGGCGATGTCGACCGGGTCACGGCAGTGGGATGGGAGGTGCGTGACGGGCAGGCGTTGCGACGATTGGCAGCCACTTTGGACGATGCCGGTGTCGAATACCATTTGATGCCACAAGAGTTGGCTGATGCGCGCCGCGTAGAGAGCGGCCTGTGCCTGACAGATCCGGGTGGAACTCCCCTCGAGTTCTTCTACGGAGCAGTGCTCGACCACAGCCCAGTTGTGACGAAATATTCGCAGACGTTCATCACCGGTGCCCAGGGTCTCGGCCACGTGGTGATGCCGACGGCGAACTTCGACGAATCGTTCCGGTTCTATACAGAAACACTGGGGTTCTTGTCCCGCGGCGCGTTTCGAATGTCCCCGGTGGGAGTCAATCCTCCGATGCGCATCCGGTTCATGGGAGTCAATCAGCGCCACCACAGTCTCGCACTGATGCCGGCGATGGAAGGTCGAGACCCGGGAGTGATTCACGTGATGGTCGAGGTCGACTCGCTCGACGCGGTCGGCCGCGCCTATGACGAGGTGGTGAAGCATGATTTCCCGGTCTCTTCGACGCTCGGGCGGCACACCAACGACAAGATGATCTCCTTCTATGTCCGGGTGCCGGGCGGTTGGGATATCGAATACGGCACCGAGGGCATGTTGGTCGACGAGTCGTACTACACCGCTGAGGAAATCACGAAAGACAGCTATTGGGGTCACGAGTGGTTGTGGGCCAAAGAGATCGCCGCCGCGCAGAAGGCTGCCGGTACCGGAGACGGTGACATTGAACTCGCAGTCGATGACTCCGAGGCGCAGAGGGTTGACGTCAGCTCCTGAGCTGCCTCTGCAAAGTGAATTACTTTGTCTACCTTTTGCACAACGATCGAAGATCTCAACAAGGATGTGAGCGGTGTGACTACCCAGGACAGCGATTACGACGTCGTCGTAGTCGGGGCCGGATTGTCCGGTTTGTACGCGGTCTACAAGCTACGTGAGCTCGGTATGCGGGTGCACGGCTTCGAATCGGCCGAGGGAGTGGGTGGTACCTGGTACCACAATCGTTACCCTGGTGCGCGCTGTGATGTCGAAAGCATCGACTACTCCTACTCGTTCGACGCCGAACTCCAACAAGAGTGGACGTGGACCGAACGGTTCGCGACGCAACCGGAGATTCTGGCCTACCTCGAACATGTTGCCGACCGGCATTCTCTGCGCGGAGCATACGATTTTCTGACCCGCGTCATGTCGGCCGTCTACGACGAGGACAGGCGCTTCTGGATGGTCACCACGGATACTGGAACAACGGTGACCACCCGCTTCTGTATTTTTGCGACCGGAGTGTTGTCAGCGACAAATCTGCCCGACATACCGGGCCGCGATTCGTTCGGCGGCGAGTGCTATCACACAGGCGAGTGGCCGCATCACGAAGTCGATTTCCACGGCAAACGAGTGGGTGTGATCGGCACGGGTTCTTCAGGCATCCAATCGATCCCGGTGATAGCCCAAGAGGCCAATGAGGTTGTGGTCTTCCAAAGAAGTCCGAACTACTCGATCCCGGCCGGTAATCGGCCGTTGACGCAGGAGTTGATCGACGAGATCAAGGCCACCTACCCCGAGCGTCGGCGATTGTCCCGATCGAGCGGTGGCGGAACACCGTTCAACGCCAATCCGCGAGGGGCGCTCGAGGTCGACGAGGCCGAACGCACGAGGATCTACGACGAGTGGTGGCAGCGCGGGGGATACCTGTTTGCCAAGGCGTTCCCGGACCAGACGGCGAACCTGGCAGCCAACGACACCGCGCGTGAGTATGTCGAGGCGAAAATCCGTGAGATGGTCGCTGACCCGGAGATTGCGGATCAGTTGATACCCGACGATCATCCGATCGGTACCAAGCGGATCGTCACCGACGACGGTTATTTCGAGACGTTCAACCGCGACAACGTGACACTCGTGAATCTGCGTCGGACGCCCATCGAGGAGATCATCGAGACCGGTGTTCGGACCTCTAGCTCGATGTACGACCTCGACATGCTCGTCTTCGCGACCGGTTTCGATGCGATGACCGGCGCGTTGGCGCGCATCGATATTCGTGGTCGTGGCGGCAGGACCCTGCAAGAGGACTGGTCGGCCGGTCCGCGCACGTATCTGGGCCTGACCGCCGCCGGCTTTCCGAACATGTTCATTCTCACCGGCCCAGGTAGCCCCAGTGTGTTGGCCAACATGGTGCTGGGTGCGGAGCAGCACGTCGACTGGGTGGCAGGATGCCTGAAGCATCTTGCAGAACACGAGCTCACCACCATCGAGGCGTCCGAACAGGCGGTAGACGGATGGGTTGCTGAATGCAACGCGAAGGCTGCGGGAACCTTGTTCCCGCAGGCGAATTCGTGGTACATGGGTGCGAATATCCCCGGCAAGCCGAGAGTATTTATGCCATATATCGGCGGCTTCGGAAACTACGGCTCTATTTGCGACGAGGTCGCTGGAGCCGGCTACAAGGGATTCGTGCTCACCGGCGCCGCAGACGAGGCGACGCGTTGAGCGCGGCGAAACGCAGACCGGACCTCCATCCGGAAGTCGAAGCGATGCTCGCGGCGTTGGAGTCCGGGTTTCCTGACGTCACTGCGTACTCTCCCGTGGAGGTACGCAAGATCATCGTGTCGCGACGGGCACCGCTGACCCGCCAACCTGATATGAAATCGGTGCGCGAACTCGAGATCGCCGGGCCAGGAGGCGCGCTCGAGCTTCGTGTCTATATCCCACATTCTGGCGACGAGGTCGTGAAACCGGTCATCGTGTTCGCTCATGGGGGTGGGTTCGTCTTCTGCGACCTGGACAGCCATGACGAATTGTGTCGATCCATGGCCGAGGCCGTCGGAGCGATCGTGGTGGCGGTCGACTACCGGCTGGCACCGGAGCATCCCGGGCCTGCGGCCATGGAAGACGTGTACGCCGCCGTGCAGTGGGCCGCGGCGAATGTCGCGGATCTCGGGGGCGATCCGAACCGGCTCTTCGTTGTAGGGGACAGCGCCGGGGGCAACCTGGCAGCGACGGTGTGCCTGGCGACCCGCGATCGCGGCGGCGCACCGATCGCCGGTCAGGTGCTCATCTATCCGGTCATCGACGACGACTTCACCACCGAGTCGTACGCGAA
Source organism: Williamsia sp. Y712 (assembly GCF_059445525.1). NCBI lineage: Bacteria > Bacillati > Actinomycetota > Actinomycetes > Mycobacteriales > Nocardiaceae > Williamsia > Williamsia sp. Y712. Next base: position 562,407 of record NZ_JCAIUN010000004.1, on the reverse strand, counting down.
GTACGGGGAGGGCTACTACAACACCACCAGCGCCATGCAGTGGTACTGGCAGCAATATGCTCCGCACGGCTCGCACAGTCCGTACGTGGTCCCGACACGGGCGTCGTCACTGGCGGGATTGCCGCCGGCGATCGTCGCCACAGCCGAACTGGACCCGCCCTGCACGTCGGGAGAGAACTATGCGCGACGTCTTTCCGGTGACGGGGTCCCGGTCGTGGTGCACCGATTCGAGGGACTGTTCCACGGCTTCCTAACGTTCCCGAGCCTGTCTCTGACCGCGACGGCGCGCGTCGAACTGTGGAACATGATGAAGACGCTGCTGGGGACTCCACGACGTGCTGGTCGGAGGGAGCTATGACAGAAAAGCTCGCGGGTCGAACAGCTTTGGTGACGGGTAGCAGTCGCGGTATCGGTCGCGGAATCGCCTTACGCCTGGCGGCGGAGGGTGCGACGGTGGTTGTGACGGCTCGATCGTCGGCACCGTCGGCGTCTATTCGCAACGGCGAGCGGCACATCCTTGGTGGTTCCCTGGATGAGACCGTCACGGCGATCGAAGATCGCGGGGGTACGGCCGTCGCGATGCCCGCAGATCTCGAGGACGGGGCTCAGCGGGATCAACTCATCGAGTCTGTGGTCGACCGCTTCGGCGCCATCGACATCCTGGTCAACAATGCCGGCTTCGCCGACTATTCGACCATCGACGAAATGTCCATGGACACCTTCGACCGGACCATCGAGCACTACCTGAAGGTGCCTTTTCGTCTCAGCCAGATCGCCATCCCACATATGCGGAGGCAGGGTGGCGGCTGGATCGTCAACATCGGATCGTCCACCGGTCTCAGTCCTATCAGGCCGTATCGCGAATACAACAAGACCTCCGGCGACGTCATCTACGCAGCGGCAAAGGCCGCGCAGCACAGGCTCACCCAGGGGCTGGCGGCAGAGTTGGTCGACGACGGAATCGCGGTGAATGCGGTAGGTCCATCGACCGCCATCATGACCCCGGGCGCGCAGACCTTGCTGCCGGAGGGCTATGAGACCGAGCCGGTCGAGTACTTGGCACAGACGGTCCTGGAGATGTGCACCGTTCCGGCTGCCGAACGGACCGGACTGGTCGCGTTCAGTCTCCACTATCCGTGGGCGACCGACACCCCGGTGATGTCGCTCGACGGCCGGACCGAACTCCCGCGCAGAGAACCGCCGGCCTGGGCCAACCCGAACATCAAACCAACCGGACTGTAGCCGCTGATGTGCACCACAGCGCACCTCCGACTGACATCGCCATGTGGGGATGGTCGGACGAGACTTCAAGGAGTGAAATGACTTTCGCAGAGGAACGTTATTCTTCCGGTACCGCGGTGGTCACCGGAGCGGCATCCGGAATCGGGGAGGGCCTGGCCAGGCATCTGGCGAGACTGGGGATGACGGTTGTCATCGCCGACCTCAATGCCGATCGGGCGGCGCTGGTTGCAGCAGAGATCGAGGACTCGGGCGGAAGGGCATCATCGTTCGGTGTCGATGTTGGTGACGCCGTGGCCGTGGAAACGATGGCTGCGGACGTGTTCTCGCGCTATGGATCTGTCGAATTGCTCATCAACAACGCCGGCGTGGAGTCGGCCGGACTGCTCTGGGAGATCGAGCCGACCCGCTGGCAGCGTCTCATGCAGACCAATGTCGACGGAATGTTCTTCTGCCTCAGATCTTTTGTGCCCCGGATGATCGAGGTCGGCACAGCGTCCTGTATCGCCAACCTGTCGTCGGTTGGCGGTCTCAATGCGGTTGCCGTGCAGTCGCCGTACATCGTCAGCAAGCATGCGGTCCTGGCAATGACCGAATGCCTGCACCAGGATCTATCCATACTGAATGCACCTATTCAGGTGAGTGCTGTAGTGCCACACTCCATTCGGAGCGAAATTTTCGTGTCGGCGCAGCGGGAGTCACCCACCACGAACCCGATCGCGAATGCGGTTTTCGAAGTGATGCAACGCGACAATGTGGAGAAGGGGCTTGATGCGTTGCTCGCTGCCGAGCACATGATCGAGCAGATCGCCCGCGGCGACTTCTGGATCTTCTCCGATGACCAGTTGTGCGCGGCGGCCATGAAGCGCCGAGGTGATCAACTCCTCGCGTTCCGGCCGCCCGCCGATCCACGATCCATGCTCGACCGCATGGGCGTGCTTCTCCCGAAAGAAGTTTCCTGATGAGTTCAACAGAAGATCTGAAGACACGGGCCCGCCAAGTGGTGGATCTGTTGGTGGTCGGAGCCGGAACCGGCCTGGCGGCCGCCCTCACCGCCCACGAGGAAGGACTTTCCGCACTGGTGGTCGAGAAGTCCCCATACGTCGGTGGTTCGACAGCGCGGTCGGGTGGAGCCTTCTGGATACCCACCAATCCGTTGCTCGCTGCGGAGCAACCGGGTGACGGAGTCGTGGCCGCCGACTACATCAAAGCCGTGGTCGGTGACTCGGCCCCAGCAGATCGCGGCACCGCCTTTCTCGAGAACGGCAGAGCCGCGGTCGAGATGCTCTCGCGCATGACGCCGATGAAATTCATGTGGGCCAAGGGGTATTCGGACTACCATCCCGAACGTCCCGGTGGTTCCGCGATGGGGCGGACGTGCGAGTGCAAACCGTTTGACGCCTCGGTGCTGGGGGCCGAGCGAACGCGGTTGCGGCCGGGATTGCTGGAGGCGCCACTGCCGATGCCGGTCACCGGAGCCGATTACAAGTGGTTGAACCTGATCGCGAGTCGGCCTCGGCAGGGATTGTCGCGAGCCCTCAAGGCTCTCGCACTGGGCGTCGGCGGGATGGCTCTTAAACGGGAATACATGGCGGGTGGTCAGGCTCTGGCCGCCGGGCTGTTTGCGGGCGCGGTCCGGGCGCAGATACCGATCTGGACCGATACCGCGTTGCTGCGACTGATCGTCGATGACGAAGGCCGGGTGAGCGGCGCCGTGGTCAACAGAAATGGCACCGAAACCGAGGTCGTCGCGCGTAGAGGAGTCGTGCTGGCCACCGGCGGTTTCGATCACAATGTGGAGATGCGCAACAAGTTCCAGTCGGAGCGGTTGCAGCCACACGCCAGTCTGGGGGCCACGAGCAACACCGGCGACGGCATCAGGATCGCGCAGGAGGTCGGCGCTGCGATCGGACTGATGGACCAGGCGTGGTGGTTCCCGGCAGTGGCCGCCCTGCCGGGCAGTGAGCCCGCCGTATTGTTGGCCGAGCGTTCGCTGCCGGGATCGTTGATCATCGACCAGACTGGGCGTCGCTTCATCAACGAGGCGAAGGACTACATGTCGTTCGGTCAGCGCGTGCTCGAGCGCGAACACATGGGTGATCCGGTTGAGGACATGTGGCTGATCTTTGATCAGAAGTATCGCAACTCCTACCTATTCGCCGGTGGTATCTTCCCGCGGCAGCCGTTGCCAAAGTCGTGGTACGACAATGGAATCGCTTACCGCGCCGACTCGCCGGCGGAGCTCGCCCGGTCGATAGGGGTGCCAGAGGCAGAGTTTGCGGCAACCATTACGACTGTCAACGCCGACGCGAGGACCGGGGTGGATCACGAGTTCCACCGTGGTGAAAGTGCTTACGACCGTTACTACGGCGATCCGTCGGTCACTCCGAACCCCAATCTTCGTCCGCTGCAGGGACCTCTCTTCGCGGTCCGTATGGTCCTCAGTGACCTCGGTACCTGTGGTGGCGTGAGGGCTGACTCGAACGCTCGGGCGTTGCGCGAAGACGGTAGTGCAATCAGCGGGCTGTACGTGATCGGCAACTCGGCGGCGAACGCGTTCGGTACGACGTATCCGGGCGCCGGCGCGACCATCGGTCAGGGCTTGGTTTACGGATACATCGCAGCTCGAACCGCCGCGTCGGCATGACCCGACTACGCACCGCAGTGCAAGTGGTGAAGTGGTGGTACGGGGACGGGTCCTGGTGTGATCCTCGCATGTTCACCCCCCTTGAAGCACTTCCGCCCAGCGCGATACCGAGCCCGGCGCCGCAGGTGGTCCGATCACTGTTGTACGCGAGGCAGATACGTTGAAAGAACTGTGAGGAGCATCGAGATGACATGTACTGCGGACGGGTCCGGCGATCAAGCGACGATCCATGTCGGTGCGTCCATTCCGGTCGTAACACCTGACGTGATGCGTAGTGTCCTTGGGCATTTCGCAACGGGTGTGGTTGCGATCACCGGTATCGACCCGGAGGGGAACGTGCCAACTGGCCTGGCGGCCAATTCATTCACGTCCGTCTCGCTCGATCCACCGCTGGTCGCGTTCTGTGTGGCGGCCACGAGTAACTCATGGCCGCGGGTGCGAGCGGCCGGGCGCTACACGATCAACATATTGTCGGAACATCAGGAGAGCATCTGCCGGCAACTCGCTGTTCGGGGCCCGGATAAGTTCAAGGGCATCGAATGGACACCGTCGCCCTCGGGTGCGCCGGTGCTCACGGACTCTCTGGCGTGGATCGAGGCAGAACCCGAAGCCGAGTATCCCGCCGGCGACCACACCATCGTGGTATCCAGGGTTCGACACCTGCACGCGGCAGATCATTCACCGCTGGTCTTCTTCAGGGGCAAATATGAACGCGTGGGCACAGGCCTGGCCGGTGATCGGTGATGGCGATGCAACCGCTCGATTGTGAGCTGTGCGGACACCGTTTTCTGGTGGAGAAGTTCAGTGCGGTGCACACGTCGATCCAGTGGACTTCGGACGCGTCCCTGTGCCCTGAGATCGCCAATTCGAACGATGAGATCGGCCAACGCAATCGGTCGTGCGGTGCACTGCGACGCACGATCGACCGAGCCGTGCGCGACGCTGCGTTGTCGGAGTCAACGGTTGAACTCCCGGCCGGTACGCGTATCCCGCGCCTGCACTGATTCGGCTCGGTGGGTGGGCTCAGGGAAACTCACCTGCCACTCATTGGGATCTTTTGGTACAGAGACGGTTCGGCGATGGCACGCTCAGGTTATGAGTACATCGTATGAAACATCCACTGCCCCTGAGCTGTTCGAGATGGAGACCGAGAACGGCATCCTGCGATACCGTGAGGTCGGTGAGGGGCCGCCTCTGTTGCTGCTGCACGGTTCCGGCCCGGGGGTTACCGGCTGGCGAAATTTCGGCGCCAACGTACCGACGTTCGCGCAGCATTTCCGCACCCTCGTCCTGGAGTTCCCCGGGTTCGGGGTCAGTGACGATTTCGGTGCACCGCATCCTATGATTTCTGCCCAGGCGGCGGTGAACGCGTTCCTCGACGGTCTCGGTATCGATCGGGTCCGGATCATCGGCAATTCGATGGGCGGGTTTGTGGCAACCGACTTCGCACTGCAGGCGCCCGAGCGGGTCGAGCGACTGGTCACGATTGGTGGCGCCGGCACCGGTATTTTCAGCCCGGCCCCCGGGGAGGGGATCAAGCGGCTCAGCGAATTCGTCGAAGAGCCGAGCAAAGACTTGCTCATCGCGTGGTTGCACTCCATGGTCTACAACCCGGCATTGGTCACTGCAGAGCTGATCGAGGAACGGTGGCAGCAGGCGACCGATCCGGCGACACTGGAGAATTCGCGGCGAATGTACGGCCGTGCCGCTCTGGCGCGTATGGCTGAAGCAATGCGGAGTACGGAGACCACTCCGAATTGGGCACGATTGGGCCGTCTCGATGTCCCGACCTTGATCACCTGGGGACGGGATGACAGGGTGAGCCCCGTCGACATGGCACTGCTCCCGATGCGACTTCTTCCGCAGGGAGAAATCCACATCTTCCCGAATTGCGGGCACTGGGTGATGATCGAACAGAAGGCGGCGTTCGAAGACGTTGTGTCAGCTTTCCTGAAACGTTGACAGCGGCGCCGGCGCCGCCTCGATGAGCGGCGCCGGTGACTCGCAAAAGCTGTGACACACGCGATGTTTGACGATGTAGTCGGTGCTCTCCGGATCGAAGAAGGGGTCTACGTGTGCCCAGTGAATCGGGTGATACATGTACGGGCCGAGCAGGTCTTCGATCTGCTCGAACTCCTGCTCCCAGACGTGCGTCCACAGGGTGCTGCCCTCGGCGATGGTGACATGACTGAGCTGCCAGGCACGAATCTGACGAATGTGCAGGGGCATCCGTAGTGTCGCAGCTTCGAACCGTTCCAAGGCGAGCTTCGATGCAGAGTCGTCGACGCAGATCAATAAAGACCGGTAGACGCGTGGTGTTCGGGTCGAATCGCGTCGGCCGGACCGATTGTTCTGGTGACCGTCACCTGAGTACTCCACTCCGTCGACGTGGTCGATCAGTGGGCCGGCGGTCACTGCATCGAGTCGGGTGCGAACCGACTGCCAGGCCTGCTCGTGGTCGAACTGTAGGTGCACCAAAACGTCACCGCCGTTGCGGACACCGGGAAGCGTGGCCGACACCAAGTCGGTTGTGGTCGGCATCGAAGTCACGGCGGCCTGGATACTTTCGATCACAGCTGACACCGCGGCTTGGTCCATCGGGTCGACAACGTGAATCAAGCGGGTGATCTTATACATCGCATAGCCCTTCGATGTCGTCTGCGTCGGCTGCCATTGAACGCGTGCGTTCGAAGATCAAGGGATCGACCGTTTTCCACCACTGGGAGGGAACCGGATCGTGTCGTCCGTTGACCGCTGCGCGCCACCACTCCTGCGGTCCGGCCACCGTCCAGGTCACGGTGACGGTGTGGCCCTCGTCCTCGATCCATACCGGTGGGCTCACGAGCACGCGGTCGAGGGTCATCCCGCGGTCGACTGCGCCTGGTGCATACTCGTTGAGGTAGGCGCCGATGAAGTCTTTGGTGCTCCCGGGTCTGGTCACAACGCGGTCGACGATGTAGATGGTTCGGTCGTTCATGAGAGAGACGGTATTGCCTACGCCGTCCATCGCCGTTCGGCTTTCCCAGTGGCCGGGAGATACGTGATTGCCGTCGTTGCGTGGAATCCCTTGTAAGATCGGAGTTTATGTCGGGCGACGAGCAATTTCCGAACCTTCCCGCGACCAGCTGGGCGGTCCTGGGAATGCTGTCCTTCGGTGAGCAGCTCACCGGCAACGACCTCAAGAAATGGGCAGACTGGAGCATCGGGTTCTTCTACTGGAGCCCATCCGTCAGTCAGGTTTACGCAGAGCTGAAGAAGCTCGAAGAACTCGACTTGGTCAGTTCTCAGATGGTGAATGAGGAGGGCGTGCGTGGCCGCCGTGTCTACGGGATCACGGAGACGGGCCTGAGCGCTCTGCGAAGCTGGTCGCGCGACGCGCAGGTCGAGATGCCGGTCCTCAAACACAATGTGATGCTTCGGCTGTGGATGGGGCACCTTCATGAACCCGAACAGCTCAAAGATATCGTCGCGGTCCATATCGAGAACCTCAAAGACATGGCGCGGCGAGCAAATTTGCACGCCGAACACTCGGAGTCGGAGCCGGGCTGGGCATTTTCTGAGATGAGCCTGCGGTGGTCGAAGCGGTACTACGAAGCCGAAATCGCGCTCGCCGAAGAGCTTTTGGATGACATCGACGAGGCAGCTGCCAAATACCGGCTCGCTGCAAATCTGGATGGCGATGGAATGCCAATCCCTCGTCGACCGGGAATCTGGCGCACGGTCGGCGAGGGAGACGGCGAGGGCACGGAGCGCTGAACTTCGGCCGGCCGAGCGACGCCGATATCAGTCCTCGGCCAGGACGCTGGCCGCGGTGGGGAGCGAACGCAGTAGGTTTCGTCGCTGCAAGGTCGGGGTGACCCGGACGCCGACGGACATACTGCGCCATATTGCGTGCGTGGTGAGTTGCACCGGCGTGATCATCCGGCTGTCGAAAGCCATTGCGCGCATGGGTCCACAGATCGACACCGCAGTGGTTGCTTCGCCCACTGGCCCTATCGGAGAAGCGATACAACCGAAGCCGGTCAGTGCGCCGCTGCGCTCGGTGGCGATTCCGCGTTCGCGGATCAAGTCGTCGCCGGGTTCGTTCCGACCTCCGTACGCCAGCAATGCCTTGCCGAGGGCAGAGCGCACGGCCGGAAGGCGGCCGCCGACTCGGGTCGGGACCTGAGCCGCCAGCCGGCCTCCGATCTTCTCGAGATAGACCACGTCGTCACCGTCGAGAACGGCAAGATGCACGACCATCCCGGTGGTGCGGTAAAGCTGTTGCAGATGCTCCGCCGACGCTGCATGTACACGGTCCTGGTGCACGGCCAGTGACCCCAGTTCGACCAAACGGATGCCGAGGCTGTAGTCCCGCCCCTGGCGTCGCAACCAACGTAGCTGGACGAGCCGATCGAGCATCCGGTGAGCGGACGAGCGGGGGAGTCCGGTGCGAAGCACCACCTCCACGAGGCTCAGGTTGTCCCTGCCATCGAATGCGTCGAGTACCAGCGACAACCGGTCGAGGATGGCGGTGGGAGCCGATTGGCTTTCCTCGGACAAGTCCTGGGTGACAGTCACAACATCACTCCTGTTCGCTCATATACGTCACTGACATGGCTATTTCTATTAGTAATATGCCATAGCGGCGCGCTTTTGTGAAGCAGATCACCGCTGTGGCGACGGCGATGATCGCGAACTGTTGCACTAGGGGGCGGCGAGTGGGCAATTGGTCCCGGTAAAGATGCTGGCCGCGCACAAGTTGCAATGGATGCATAGCGAGCGCGTCGTCGCGTCCTTCTGAATGCGATTGATCAGATCGGGCTCGCGGAGCAAGGCCCGTGCCATCGCCACGAATTCGAAGCCGTCACTCATCGCGGTATTGATGGCGTCGAGGTCGGTGATTCCGCCTAGAAGGACGATCGGGAGATCGAGCTGTTCGCGGAACTGCCGTGCATACTCGCGAAAGTACATCCGCTCGTAGGGGTAGTGCTTGAAAACTGATCTGCCGACCACCTTTACGCCGAGCTTGAAGATGCCCTTTTGTGTATCTGCCATCGCCTGCAACGGCACGTCTCCGCGGAACAGGTACATCATGTTCAGAAGTGACGAACCTCCCGTCAGTTCCACGGCGTCGAGATGCCCGTCCTCTTCGATCATGCGGGCGAAACGCAATGACTCGTCGAGCCATAACCCTCCAGGAACCCCATCGGCCATGTTCATCTTTGCCAGGACTGCGATTTCACCGTCAGCCGCCTCGGCAACAGCCTCCAGAATGCGTCGCGGGAACTCGGCTCGGTTCGCGAGCGACCCACCCCAGGAGTCCTTGCGTTTGTTGATCTTTGGACTGAGGAACGAACTCGCCAGATAGTTGTGGCCCAGATGTACCTCGACGGCGTCGAAGCCCACGTCGCGGGCGTAACGGGTGGCCTGACCATGGTCTGCGATGACCCTGCGGATGTCGTCTTCGGTCGCGGCGTGATCGAAGCCCATGGCCAATGAGTTGAAGCGCGTCGACGGAGCCAGAGATGGTGAACCATTCGAGCGAGCATTTGCCACCGGACCTGCGTGCCCGATCTGGGCGGAGACCTTTGCGCCGGTGGCATGCACGGCGTCGGTCAAACGACGTAGCCCGCTCAATGCTTCAGGGCGCCAATAAACTTGGTCTCGCTCGGTGCGGCCTTCCGGGGACACCGCAAGGTATGCCACGGTGGTCATTCCGACGCCCCCTTTGCCGACGGCGACGTGGAAGTCGATCAGATCGTCGGTGACGAGGGCACCGGTGGTGACCCCTTCAAAAGTCGCGGATTTGATGATGCGATTTCGTAACTCGATCGGACCGAGTTTCGCCGGCGTGAGCGGATCGGGAATCGCGGACAGATCCGCGCGTGTCTCGATGGATGTCATGAAAATGAACTCCTTCTTCTTGGGCTGTGGCGCAAAGGATTCGGGGAATGTGGTAGGCGACAACTCGCCTGATCAGCGCGTCCTGGACGCGGGTGTGGTGGGTATGCGGATATCCATCCAGCCGAGCATGGCGTCGACCGCATCGGCCGGATCGCCGTCGGCGCCGTCCTTGGCCCATTCCAGGAGCGCCAAGAAGGTCGCGGCCTGATAGGCATTGGCCAGGGCGCGGCACGTCGAAACCTGAGCTGAAGGGATACGGCGATGGATGAAGAGTGCCAGCTCGTCGATCCACGGTTTGTATGCGGCGGGAGCCATGGCAACAAGCTCGGGTTCGCCGGAGATGAGTTGAAGCCAATCGGTTCCGATGCGGCGGATGCGGGGGTGGTGGGACACCGAGTGGGTCACCGACGTCCGGATGGCATCGCCGATCGGTAGTGATCGGGAAACGGAATTCAGGGCCTCGCGGAGACGCTCGGTGGCCGGAGCGACACCGAGCCAGGCGATTTCGGCTTTGGAGGCGAAGTGGCGTGAGAGGGTTCGGCTGCTGATGCCGGTGACGGCTGCCAGGTCTGCCCAGCTCGTACTCGCATACCCCCGCTCGTTCCACAGTTTCAGGGCTTTCTCCGCCACCACGGCGGCATCGATCACCGACGGACGTCCTCTGTTGTTGCTCCGGGGTGATCGGGTCTGACTGAGGCCTGGCATGTGACCAGGACAACATTTTTGTCCTAGTCTGTCAAAAAGCTGACGGCCTCCGGTCGTCGCACGATGCAGGGAGTGGCAATGGGTGTGTATGTGGTGACCGGCTCGGCCTCAGGGATGGGACAAGCGGTGGTCGATGAGCTCCGCGCCGACGGTCACACTGTGATCGGGGTCGATGTCGGGGAAGCTGAGATCCGGGTCGACCTGTCGACCGCGGCCGGGAGGCAAGAGGCTGTGGAGCGGGTTCTGGCCGTGGCCGATGGCCGACTCGACGGCGCCGTTCTCGCGGCGGGGATCGGGCCGACTCCGGGAAAGGGGCGCGCGCGAGTCATCTACGAGGTGAATTATCTCGGAGTTGTGGAATTGCTGGAGGGCTGGCGCGACGCCCTGGCCCGTGCGCAGACCGCGAAAGTGGTGGTGTTCGGTAGCAATTCGACGACAACAACACCGGCTGTTCCGCGGCGCGCCATCCGGGCTCTGCTTGTCTCAGATCTGGACCGTGCCGAACGGGCCGTGGCGATCTTCGGCAAGGCGGCACCGTCGATCGCGTACGCCGCCTCGAAAACCGCGGTGAGTCGGTGGGCGCGCCGCGCGGCGGTCACACCGGAATGGGCTGGAGCCGGCATCAGACTCAACGTCCTGGCGCCAGGGGCGATTGCCACACCCCTGCTCCAGCGCCAATTGGCAACCCCTTCGGAAGCCAAAGCGATTCGCAGCTTTCCAATCCCCGTCGGTGGATTCGGTGAGCCGAAGGAGCTGGCCCGTTGGGTGGTGTTCATGTTGTCGGATGCCGCGAATTTTCTCTGCGGGAGCGTGATTTTCGTCGACGGCGGTTCGGATGCCTACTTCCGTGCCGATAGTTGGCCCAAACCGGTACCTGTCGGCCAAATCTTCAGCTACGCGAGGCGATTTCGGGGTCATACCGGGCGAAACCGGATCCTGTAGGAGTCGTTCTCCCAGTGACCGGGAGCACCTATGAGTGCATCGGCAGGCCATCCGCTCATAATCGACCGCTGCCATCTACACGTGATGCGCATCACGGGAAACGACCCGCTGCGGCGACTGCCGCAATCATGCGGGTGGTATTTGCAAAGGAGTCCTGTGTCATGAAACTCGGAAACCGAAATCTTCAACGACGAACCTTCGCCGGCGCGGTTGCGTTGCTATCCATCGCAGCGCTCGGTGCCACGGCCTGTAGCAGCGATGATGCGAGCGGGAGCAATGTTGCCGCCGCGTCGACGACGTCGTTGCCCAGTAACCCGGCCGAAGGCTCGGCGGTGAAGATCGGATTCGTCTCCACGGAGGGCGGTGCAGTTGTATCTCTGCCCGAGGTGCGACAGGCGGCCGAAGCTGCTGTGGAGTATGTGAACAACAACGGCGGTGGCCTCGCCGGCCACCAGGTCGAATTGGTGGTGTGCAAGCAGCAGGAGGATCCGACGTCGGCGACCAACTGCGCCAATCAATTTGTGGAGAAGAAGGTCGCCGCAGTGTTGTCCGGCGGCACATCTCAGGGACCGGCGATCGTACCGATCGTCACTGGTGCAGGAATCCCGTACGTGACGTTGAATGGGGTGTCTGCAGCCGAACTGACGTCGCCAGACGTCGCTGCACTGGGTGCGGGTCTACCTGGGACGATCTCCGCCATGGCGGCCGCCGCCAAGGATCAAGGCATGAAGAGTTTCACCATCTTCGCCAGTGACGGTGGAGGACTGGGCGCAATCATCGGCGCGATGGGTAATCCGATCTTCAAAGCTGCGGGCGTCGGACTGAATGTTGTCCCGATTGCGCTCGGTGTCCCCGATCCCACCCCGCTCGTCACCGCCGGTCTCAGCGAAAAGCCCGATGGTGTGAGTATTGTCGCCGACGCCGCGACCTGTTCGTCGGTGCTCAAGGCCATCCAGACGTCGGACCCAACGGTCAAGAAGGTCCTGCTCCCCACCTGCTTGGAGCCTGATGTGATCAAGGTCGTCGGCATCGACGCGCTCAAGGGCAATATGGGAATCACCGCCACCGACTACCTGTCGGATCGTCCGGATTCGGTGCTGTACCGCTCGATCCTGACCCAATACGCACCTGATCTGTCAGTCACGGGCTCCGGAGCGCTCGGCTACCAAACCGTGATGGCGGTCATCGCCGCCACGAACGGCATCACCGGTGACGTCACCGCCGCCACCATCAAAGAGGCGCTCAAGTCGGCGCAGAACGTCGAAATGCCCGCTGGCGGCGGAATCACCTTCACCTGCAACGGAACTGCATTCCCGCAAATGCCCTCGATCTGCTCCAACCAGATGCTGCTGGGTGAAATCAACGATGACGGTGTTCCGGTCAACCCCACGGTGACCGGCTAAATCGACACATCCTTTTTGCGAGAGAGAACATCATGACTGACCATCTTGCGTACCTGGCGCTCGGGTTGGGTAACGGCGCCGTATATGCCGCCATCGGCCTTGCGCTCGTCATGACCTTCAAGAGTTCGGGGGTCGTCAACTTCGCTACCGGCGCGGTTGCTCTGTATACCGCCTATACCTACGCGCTGTTGCGCACAGGTGAGCTGATGGTCCCGATACCGGGGCTCCCCAAGACGATCGACTTCGGTCGACCTCTTGGGGTGGCCCCGGCCATGGCGATCTCTCTGGTGATCGCTGCAGCGCTGGGAATCTTGTTCTACGCAGCGATCTTCCGGCCGATGCGCAATGCCTCCACCGTGGCGAAGGCGGTCGCTTCGATCGGCTTGATGATCGTTCTCCAAGCGCTCATCGCGCAGCGGGCGGGAACCGGATTGGTGGCAGTCGAACCGATTTTTGCGCTCGACACGATTTCGATCGGCGACAGCACCATCCCCACCGATCGGATCTGGCTGGCCTTGGCAATCGTTGCCCTGGCCGTGATTGCCACTCTCGTGTTCCGGTACACCAGGTTCGGTGTTTCGACCGAGGCCGCAGCCGAATCAGAGAAGGGCGCCTACCTGACCGGACTGTCGCCGGACAAGATTGCCTTCAGCAACTGGGCATTGTCTTCGGCCGTCGCGGGCCTTGGCGGCATCCTGATCGCGCCGATTGTCGCGCTGAATCCCGTCGCCTACTCGATGTTCATCGTCCCGGCTTTGGCGGCGACACTGGTCGGGAACTTCTCGTCCATCTGGTTGACTGTGATCGCGGGCATCGCGATCGGGTCCCTCCAGGCAGAGGCGACCAATCTCCAGGCGACACTCGACTGGTTGCCCAAAACTGGTGTTTCCGAGGGGATCTCGTTGATCCTGATCGTCGGATTCCTGGTGGTCAAAGGAAGGCCGCTGCCGGATCGAGGAAGCGTTGTACGGCAAGCGCTGGGTCGGGCAATGCGCCCCGACCACCTACTCATCCCTACCGTGGCTGCCCTCGCGGTGGCGGTGATCGCACTGTTTGCGACCTCGGGCAGTTGGCGGGCAGCAGTCATCACCAGCATCATCTTCGGGATCTTGGGGCTCTCCCAGGTCGTGGTGACGGGATACGCCGGCCAGGTCTCACTGGCACAACTCACGCTCGCCGGAGCGTCGGCATACTCTCTCAGCAACCTCACGTCCGACCTAGGTGTGCCTTTCCCGATCGCCCCGATTCTCGCCGCTGCATGTGCGACTGTGATCGGCGTGGTGGTCGGACTTCCGGCACTCCGTGTCCGAGGTTTGCCGCTGACCGTCGTCACGTTGGCGCTGGCGGTCTTCCTCGAAGCGTTCTGGTTCCGTAATCCCTCACTCAATGGCGGAGTGAACGGCGCACCCATCGATCCGCCAAAGCTTTTCGGTATCGACTTCGCGATCGGTGCGGGCGAAAACTATCCACGCATCCCATTCGGGCTGATGTGTCTGGCTGTGCTGACCGCCGTTGCGTTGGCCGTGGCCTGGCTACGACGCAGCAGCCTGGGCACCGACATGCTCGCAGTCCGTGCCAATGAGCGTTCCGCCGCCGCCACCGGGATCAACGTTTCAAGGACCAAGTTGATCGCCTTCGCGATCGGTGCGTTTATCGCCGGCCTCGCGGGTGCGATGATGGGCTACCAGCAGACGTTGGCCACACCTGAACCATTCATGGTGTTCGTCGGCATCACCCTGTTCGCGGTTATGTACGTCGCCGGAATTTCGTCCATTACCGGCGGGATACTCGCCGGCATCATGGCACCCGGCGGCCTTCTGTACCTTTTCGTCGATCGATTCCTGAACATCGGTGACTATTACGCGGTAATCAGTGGGCTCTTGCTCATCATCACTGTCATGCTCAATCCCGACGGGATCGCGAGCACCCTGCCGAGGCTTCCGCTGCCGACGCTCGGTAGGAGAAGCAAGACTGAAGACGTTGTCGCACAGGAGATCAGCACCACCGATCTGGCCGCAGCCGCGCCTGTTGGCGGGGAACCGTTGCTGGTGATCGATGACGTCACCGTGCGCTACGGTGCGGTCACCGCCGCATCGGAGGTCTCCTTCGAGGTTCGTCGCGGCGAGATCGTCGGTCTGATCGGACCCAATGGTGCAGGTAAGACGACCCTCATCGATGCAATCACCGGGTTCGCGCCGGCGACGGGCTCCATGCGTCTGGGAGATATCGACCTCGGGGGCAGACCGCCGCACGCTCGCAGCAGGGCCGGATTGGGGCGCAGTTTCCAGGACGTCGAGCTCTATGACGACCTGACGGTGGCGGAAAACGTCACTGTGGGTGCGACGCGGTCGCAATCTTCGTTGGGCGCGGGGGAGCGGGTCCACAGAGTGCTGCATCTTCTCGGGCTGTCCGAACTGGGCGCTGCCGAGGTTGCATCGCTGTCACAGGGACAGCGGCAATTGGTATCTGTGGCACGGGTTCTCGCCGCCGAACCTGTGGTGGCACTGCTCGATGAACCGGCCGCCGGACTGGACAACAATGAAAGCCGTTGGCTCGGTGACAAATTGCGGGCGGCGCGTGATGCGGGTACGTCTATTCTGCTGGTGGACCACGATATGGACCTGGTGCTCACCATCTGCGATCGGGTTGTGGTCTTGGACCTCGGTCGGGTGATCGCTGACGGGCCGCCGAGCGCGATCCGCACAGATCCGGAAGTGCTCCGTGCCTACCTGGGGGTTCCCTCCGATGAGGACGTCGGCACCGATGTGGTGGCCGACAAACTCGCGCCAACGAGTCCCGTACTCACATCACAGGAGACATCGTCATGATTGCACTGGAATGTCGTGCGCTCACCACCGGCTACACGAAGCAGCGGCCCTGTGTCCGCGCAGTAGATCTGACGGTGAAGGCGGGAGAGATCACCTGCCTGCTCGGTCCGAACGGTGCCGGAAAAACCACGTTGTTGATGGCACTCGCGGGCCTGCTGCCGCGGTTTGATGGTGAGGTTCTGGTCGGCGACCACGCCGTCCGTGGCGGTAACCCGCGTGACGCTGTCCGGTCCGGATTGGTACTCGTGGCGGATGACCGCGCGCTGTTCCGAAGTCTCAGCACGGAACAGAACCTGCGGTTGGCTGTGCCCGAGCGTTCCCGGCGTGCCGGCGGGATACGCGAAGTCATCGAGCATTTTCCCTCGCTGGAGAAGCGTTTGAAGGTCGATGCCGGTCGATTGTCGGGTGGCGAGCAACAGATGCTGGCCATTGGCCGCGCAATCCTCCAACGTCCGAAGGTGCTGCTCATCGACGAGTTGAGCATGGGCCTGGCGCCAGTAATCGTCAACGAAATCCTCTCGGTATTAAGAGATTTTGCTACAAACGACGACATGGCGGTGGTGCTGGTGGAGCAACACGTACACCTGGCGCTGCGCGCAGCAGACCGGGCCGCGGTGCTGGTGCACGGCAGCATTGTGCTGGATGATTCCGCCGAATCCCTCCGGTCTGATCCTCGACGGATCGAGGCCGCCTATCTGGGGGAGACCGTTACCACGGTCGCACGATAGCGCGACGTCAAACGATTGCCGGGTCGGTGAGTTCTTGAACTCATCGACCCGGCAATGTTGTGTTCGCGGGTCCCGAAAGCGGTTACAGGTCAGCGGTCTGCGGGCACGGCATGGGGCATCGCGGTCTCATACCAGTGGCGTTCGGCGTCGTTGAGGGTCCCCAATTCCAGTGCGCGCCTGCCCCAGCCCTCGATGAGCCCGATGAACTCCGCCGGATCATAGATGTCTTCCTCCGACGAGAACTTCCCGTCGCCCGCATATGTCAGGATGCTGATGTTGTCCGAACCCATCGCTGAACCGTCGCCCGGATCTCGCATCAAGTTGTTCAGTTTCACCACGATGACCCCGTTGACATCGTCGATGAGATGCCAATAGTCGGGGAATGACGTCATCGCCGACCCGGGGAACTGGGCCAGCGTGGGTTCGACCCAGGCCCAGATGGCGTCGTGTCCGGTCAAAACACCCACCATCTGCTCGTGGTAGGTGGCATCGGGTGTGAACAGGTCGACGAACTCGCGCCAACTGCCTTGTCCCGAAGCTGCTCGAGTGACGGTGGCGCGCCAATGCTGAAATGCTGATTCCAATTCGGTTCTGTCCCACGATGTTGTCATGCTCGGACGCTAGTCATCCGGAAGGTCCGCGGTACCGGACGATAACCGGTCAGTGGGAGAACTGCGGATTTCAATCATCCTGTTCAACAGCGTGATTCGATCTCTCCCGTTGCGTGGGACGACGTTCAAGACCTGCGTCGCAGTCAATTTACCGTGGTGCTAGTCATGCTCACCATTCGGTGGGTTTCGTCTGGATACAAAATAGGAGCGCTCCATGACAGCCACGCTCGAACGGCACCCGATGACCCCGGTGGCGCCGCCGTCGATGATCCAGGATTTCTATACACCGGACGAGATTGCGACCCTCACGTCGGTCATTCGGGACAACGCGCCCTGGCGGTTGATCCTTGCCCATCACTTCGCGTCCACCGAGGAGTACCTTGCCGTGTCAGGCGGCAACAACCGTCGATCAGATGCCCGGTTGTCCGATTTCGTGGCGCCGGTCTTCCGTGGATTCCTCGGCAATGACGGAGTGGTCCTCTATCCGGAGCTGAATGACATCTATTTCGGCCGTAAGCTGCTGGACACGGCAAAACAGTTGCACGGCGCCAAGTACGGGATGGCACACGACCTTCTGTTCAACATGTGCGGCCCGTCGCACAGCTTCGATGCCGGCCACTTCGACACCGGGAGCTTCCGCGGAATCGGATTGCACAATGCACCGCTCTGGCTGCTGGCGGTGATGTTCAAGTCGGGGCTGTTCGACGCCTGGGAGGTCAAGACTGCGCAGGTGATCACTTACTTCTACAACTCTGACGTCGACGGTGGATTCACCTACTGGCCCAAAGGGCCCGACCGGTCACCAGAACGCTTCGCCGCACCGTTCTGGAATACAGCGATACTGACCGATAATTCGCGCATGTACCACCGTCGTGAATCCAGCGGTCCCCGGGATCGGCGCGATCTACCGGGTTTGGACCTGTCGTCGACACTGCACAGCGTCGGTGATGACGAGTGGTCGATTCGCAACGGCGATACAGAGATCAGCCATGTGAAAAACGCCGACATGAGGATGCTCGTGCACTACACCGCATTGCTTTTCGATGATCTGGCGGACGTCAAACGCTACCAAGATCACACAGATGACCTCACCATGGAGAAGGCCTTCGGGATGCTCATCGCAGACCTGCGAGCGAAGGGTGTCACGGTTCCCGAACCGAGCGAGCCCGGTACCGACACAGCGTTCATCGCGCAACTCACCGATTTCTACAAGATGGCTCCCCGTTCCTACCCTGCGGAGGCGCCGTTGGAAGTGCGCAGCTGACCGCACGAGCAAAGAACCATCCCGGACGAGCGTCCGGGATGGTTCTTTTTGGTCGTGTGGCTTCTGAGCGTGTAGTTCCCGTCGGTGATCAGACTTTGAGTGCCGCCGCGGCCTTGCCGGCGCGTCGACCGAAGAAGCTACCGTCTCCCAAGCTCGCGCCGCTGGCATAACCGCCGGCACACACTCCGGATGTACAGCGGCCGGCGGCGTACAGTCCGGGTATCGGTTCTCCGCTGACGTGGAGGACCTCGGCATCAACCGTCGTCTTGAGCCCGCCCAGGGTGAATCCACCCACCATGCCGCGCAGGTCATACGCGGCGATGGGCGTTGTCAGCGGTTTGACCCATTCACTCTTTTTGGAGAAGAACGGGTCCGACGACGTGGCCGCCGCATGACGATTGAACAATTCGATCGTCGAGGTCAGGCCGCCGGTGGGAAACCCCATTTCGCTTTCGAGTTCTTCGACGGTCTCGCATACCCAGGTCGGCGTTCCCCGCATCACCGCACTGGTTGATTCCGTTTGCGTGGCCTCCTCGAATGAGGCCTCGTCGATCACGAGGAATGCATCACCACCTTGGCGGAGAAGGGTTTCTTGCGCAATACGGCCCGGGTAGGTGTCCTCGGCGACGTAACGCTGACCGCGTGCGTTGACGAGAATTCCACGTGCCATCAGTTGAGGGTCACAGAAAATCGCAACCTCTGTTGCATCCATGTGAGAGGTGGCGGCACCCAATGCCTGACTCATTCGGATCGCCTGTCCATCATGGCTTTCGATCGATGCCGCCGGTCTGCCTGCTATCCGCGGTGCATGGTCCTTGAGCATCTCGTCGTTGTAGGCGAAACTTCCGGTCGCCAGAACCACACCGCGGCGGGCGCGGATCGTGAGGTCGGCCCCGTATTGGCGGGCCACCACTCCGGTAACGCGTCCATCGTCATCGATCACGAGAGACTGCGCGCGAGTATCGAATACCGTTCTGACACCGAGCGCTTGTGCGCACTCGATCAGCGGTTTCATGAGCATGTGACCACCGGTCTGTTCCCCCTCGGCCTCGGCTGCTTTTCGGGGAAGATGCCCGCGGGGTGCCGGTGGGATGAGGGCATTGAACGGTGCAGCGTTCTCACCGCCGGAATACATCAGTCCTTCACTGTGAGGGGGCTCCCAACCCGGCTCACCCCAGAACGATTCGTCGAAGACAACCCCGGCATCAATCAACCAGTTGTAGTGGGCGACGCTTTCCTCGCAGTAGATGTCGACTTTGCCCTCATCGACGCCCGGGCCCAAGGCGCTCTTCATGAATGCCTTCATGTTCTCAACCGTGTCGTCGAAACCCAACGCGCGCTGCAACGGTGTGCCGCCGCCCAAGTAGACGAAACCACCGGACATGGCGGCGGCACCGCCGCCGCCACCGAGCCGTTCCAGGACCAGTACGTCAGCACCGGCGCGCGCGGCCTCGATCGCGGCTGCGACTCCAGCTATCCCGAAACCAGCGATCACGACGTCCGCTTCGAGTGACCAAGTCGCCACGGTTGAAGATCTCACTGGCTTGAGGGTCGGATCTACCACGGTGCCTCCTAGTTGCGTGTTTCATCAAAGTAGGTCAATGCGCACCCTTGTGCGCCAGAGGTACTCCCTCTCACCGGGAGTGGTTGTGCCCGAGAAGATCTCTCTCCCGCTGTATGGGCACCCCGGGTTGTCAGGGGCTCGCGGCTCGAACACCATGTGGGATCAGCCAATCAGATGGTTCCCGCCAGTCCCAGGAGTTCCCATGGTTTCCGGTCTCGAAGAGCGTAGCGTTTCCGCAGTTGCGATCGAACTAGCACAACTCGTGGGTGCCTGGTGGTACCACTACGACGAATGGCATCCTGAAATTCTGCGTGGAATGCTGTCAGATGATGCAACTTTCAGTTCCCGTACCGATAGCGGCGCAACAGAATACGAGGAGTTCGTGCGAGCCGACATCGCCGGTGCGGACGCAGTGATGGTGTGGCAGGAGGATCATCGAATCAATAGCCCCTATCCGTTGCGGCATTGTGGCTCCAATGTGCATGTCACGAGTTTTTCCGGTGACGTGGTGGAGTTCGCGTCATACATTTTTGTCACCAAGATCGTCGACGGTAGGCCGTTGTCGTTGTCGACCGGAACTGCCTGTGGCGCAGTGCGAATCACCGACCGCGGACTGTTGATGCACCGGCTTGACGTCGTTCTCGACACGACAGATTCGGTGCCCTTGGCGGAACGCGCGAATGCTGGCAGGGCGTGATGGTGGCCGACCGTCACGCGGCTTTCCAACTGCCAGAGGTCGGAATGGGTCGTATGAGGAGCAATTGGGCGCTGTCCAACGGCGCTGTCCGAGCAGGGTGTCGGCTGACAAAGTGAGGCATGGACGATGAGGATCGCTGGAAAGGTGTTTGCGCTGACCGGAGCTGGAAATGGCATAGGCCGTCAGGTTGCACTCGAACTACTCGCACGGGGCGCTCGAGTTGCTCTGATCGACCGGGATCAGGCCGCATTGAACCAGACCCGGGAACTGTCGGGTCCGGACAGCGCGCGGGTGTCGACACACGTGGCCGATGTCAGCGATCCCGAAGTGGTCGACGACCTACCTGCGCAGGTGATCGCGGAACACGGTCAGGTTGACGGGCTCCTCAACGTCGCGGGGATCATTCATCGTTTTGTTCCGTCGGCAGAACTCGAGCGGCATGAGATCCGTCGGATTGTTGATGTCAATTTCTGGGGAACCGTACACACGACCCTCGCGTTCCTCCCGGAGCTGCGGAAGCGGCCTGAGGCCGCCATCATCAATATCTCGAGCCTTTCCGCTCTCGTTGCCTTCGCGGGCCAGACGTTCTACAGCGCAACGAAGGCGGCAGTGAAGCAGTTCACCGAGGGCCTGTATGAGGAGCTCATCGATTCGAACATCACGGTGACGGCAGTCTTTCCCGGCAATATCAGTACGGATATCAGTGGAAACTCGGGTGTGACGATGATCGATGCGGGCAGCCGAAAGGTTCGGTCGACAACACCGGAGCAGACTGGTCGCGAAATCGTCGACGCCATCGAGAAGGGTAAAGCTCGACTGTTGGTGGGGGCCGATGCGAAGCTGTTGGGAGCGCTGACCCGACTGGCACCGGTCATGACGATGCGCCTTGTCGCCAAGCAGATGAAGAGCGTGCTGTGAACCCGGCGGGGCCCTGCTGCACTCTCACCGGGACGGATCGATGAGGATTTTCGCGTGGCGCTCGGGATCGCCGAGGTCGTTGAATGCCTGTGCGACGCCGTCGAGGCCAACGGTCGCCGTGTGCAGCGGCGACGGGTCGACCTTGCCGGAGGCGATCATGCCCAGCGTTTGGCTGAATTCTGCTGGGTCGTAACCGAAGACGAAGCGCAGGTCGATCTCTTTGCTGAGGGCAACAGCTGGGCGGAACTTGTCGACTTCGGTGCACATTCCGACCACTGTCACCAGCGACCGAAGCGGTGCGTTGGCGATTATGTGATCGATGATTCCGGAGACGCCGGCACATTCGAAGACGACTGGACCGCTCGGAGATTGGCCGAGTCGATCGGCGCCGAAGAAGATCTTCTCCACCGAGGCGAATGGGATCCGGCGCACGGCTTTGGTCATCTTGAGTGCGAAAGCGAGGAGTTCCGGCGTCGAGTTCACCGGGTCCTTGAGTGTGATGGTGTCCCAGGGCGATTGGACCTTGGGGTCGACGACCACATCGGCACCGCACTGGGTGGCGAGCTTCCGCCGGCCGGATGAGAGATCGGAAGCGATGACCGTCGTGACGCCTGCAGCCTTGAGCATCAGGATCACCGCCAGGCCGATGGGACCGCAGCCGATGACGACGGCGGGGCGTTTTTTGCTGATTCCCGATCGACGGACCGCATGCCGTGCGACGGTGAGCGGCTCGGTGAACGCGGCCTTGTCGGGCGAGACACCGTCGGGAACGGGAAATGTCAGCGCTTCCTCCACGAGGGTGTATTCGGCATAGCCACCCGCTGCGTGAATGTCGAAGCCCGTCAGATGCATTCCGACCTCGGTGCGAAGGATGGGCAGCGCCGTAACCGTCGTACCTGCAGCCCAACGGCCCCGGGTCTTCGGGCCGTACGACACCACCTCGCCGAGGAACTCGTGACCGAGAATGACTTCCTGGTCCGGAAGGATCGCTGTCGTGTAACCCGATTCGAGCATCAACGCATTCAACTCGGAGGCGTCCTTGGTGGCGTGCAGATCCGATCCGCAGATCCCGGTCCGCAGTACCTTGATCAGGATTTGTCCCGGACCTGGTTCGGGTGTCTTTACCTCGCGAACGCTGAGCTCGCCCTCCGTGCAGACAACGGCCTTCATCGCGTCTATCTCCTATGCATCGATGGAAATTGAGCCCTGCGCGCGAGAGACGCACAGGATCATGTGGTCATCGCGTTCGTAGTCGGTCAGAACATTGTCTCGGTGCTCGACCTGGCCGTCCAGTAGCCGCACCTTGCACGTTCCGCAGAAGCCTTGTTGGCAGGAGTAGGCCTGTCCTGGCTTGGTCCGCCGAATCGCCGTCAGAGCGGACTCGTCGGACTTGACCTGTACCTCCACGCCCGTGTTGGCGAGCCGGATGGTGAACGCCTCTCCGCCGAGAACTGGTGGTGGGCTGAACCGTTCGTAATGCAGTGTGTCGATCTGCGGGTCCGGAATCTGTGCGCGAATTGCGTCGATCATCGGTGCCGGCCCACATGTGTAGAGCGCGGCACCGGTTGGTGCGAGGTCGATGATCTTGCCGGCGTCGGGTGTGCCGTATTCGTCGTCGGGCCAGATGTGGACTTCGTGGTTGCCCACGATCTGGCTGATCTCGTCGAGAAAGGGCATCGACGCTCGGTTTCGGCCGGTGTAGATGAGGACGTACGGGTCGCCTCGACGAGCCACGTCGCGCAGCATCGGCAGAATGGGCGTGATCCCGATACCGCCGGCGACGAAGACATACCCGCGGGGAGAGTTGATGAACGGGAACGCGTTACGTGGACCCTTCAACGTCAGTTCCTGCCCGACCTCAAGGGTGTGGACCTCTGCCGAACCTCCACCACCACCGCGGGATTCGTCAATGCGGCGGACCGAGATGCGATAGGTGCGTAGATCGTCGGGGTCGCTGTTGAGGCTGTACTGGCGCGTCCGGCCGGTGGGTAGCACGATGTCGACATGGGCGCCGGGATCCCAGGCCGGGAACAGTTGTTGGTCGGTGCGGGTGAACCACAGCGTCCGGACGTCGCTGGCCTCTTCGCTGACGTGTGCAACCCGAACATGTAGTTCACGATCGACGGTGGCCACCGGCGAACGGCCACGGGCCGAACGCTGGGCGGCTTTGGTCCACCATTTCCCGGTCACCGTCTCGAAGAATCGGAAGACGAACGCGTCCGGGATATCGGTTCCCGGCGTGTAGCGAACGGGCTGATCGCCCCTTCCGCGTCGATTCGGTTGGTGTGTAATTGCTCTCATGATGTCTGGGCGTCCGCAAGAGCATCTGCACGCATGGCCGCGGGCGACTTCGCCAGATAGGCGACGGCCTGCGATGTCGAGCCCTCATGGGACGGATGATACGTCGGCAGGAAATACTTCCAGGATGCCTTCGCGAAGGTACCCAGGCCGGGAACGATGTGACGGACCTCGGCCCACATCAGTTTGACGATGCTGGCGCGGGGTCGCTTCGCGGAGGCCGGGATCGTGGGATCGTTCGCCGTCATGAACTTGACGCCGCGCCACCACAGAGAGAACAGCAGGATTCCGCCCACCGCATAGGTGCGGACCCGGCGCCAGTACCGGCCGTCGATGTGCTTGTAGACGTCGTACGCGACGGTGCGATGTTCGACTTCCTCGGCTCCATGCCATCGGAGCAAGTCCAGCATCGTCTCGTTCGATTTGAGCTCGTCGAGCTTGGGGGAGTTGAGGCTCCAATTGCCCAGTACTGCAGTGAGATGCTCGACCCCGGCGACCAATGCGGCACGCTCGATCAGCCATTCTTCCCTGGCCTGGCCCTCGAGGTCACGATCCCCGAGCACCTTGCGGAACATGTCCTCGATTTCCGCGACGTACGGCCTGACATCGAGACCGTTGGCGTTGAAATAGTCCTGCACCCCCTGATGGGAGGCGGCGTGGACGCCTTCCTGCCCGATGAACCCAACGATGTCCTCATGTAGCTGGTCGTCCTGAATCATCGGCAGAATCTCGCTGAACACCTTCACGAACCAGCGCTCACCCTCGGGGAGTAAGAGATGAAGGACGTTGATGTAGTGCGAGGAGAAGCGCTCACCCGGAATCCACTCGAATGGCAAACCGGCCCAATCGAATTTCACGTTGCGGGCGTGCAGTGCGACCTTGCTGGGATCGCCGTGGCGCTGCGATGTCATGGCCATCTCGAATCTCCGTTCTGGTGCTTCACACCGGTGCTGATGAACTCGGTGACGATGGCTGTGATCAGGGTGGGGTTCTGCTCCACCACCCAGTGGTTGCCTGGGATTTCGCGTATACGCAGGCTGTCCACGAACGGTTTTGGTGCTTCGAGTCCGAGGGGAACGGTGACGTGCGCGTCATCGGTCGGGGCGAGAACCTGCACCGGACACACCGCTCGAGTGGGTCGTGGTGTGAGCAGGTGGCGAAAATTGGCGCGGTACAACTCGATTCCGTTGATCGCGTCGCGCCGGGACCGACGTCCGGACGGGACCTGACGGTCGGTCGGCACGCCGACGTTCTCGGATCGGGAGATCAACTTCTCGACGACACCTCGCCGAACCAGCAATTCGGGGAGGAACGGCAGTTGGAACGCAAAGATGTACCAGGAGTCGGCGAGTTGACGGAGGAAATCGCGTGGATGACGGTGCCCACGGCGCAACCAGGCGCCCGCCATGTCCAGGCTCGGGCCGGAGATGGACGTGAACGACATGAGTCTATCGGCGAATGCTGGATCAGTTGCAGCGGACCAGCTTTGGATCGATCCCCAGTCGTGGGCGATCAGATGGACAGGTGCGTCGGGACTCGTCAGGGAGATGACGGTCGCGAGATCGTCGCGTAGTTGGGACATCGCATACCCGTCCCGCTTGGCGGGTTGGCCTGATGCTCCGGTACCGCGCACGTCGTATGTTACGACGTGGAAGTCGGCGGCCGCCAGAGCGATTGCCGGTTCCCAGACCGAGTGGTCGTCGGGAAACCCATGGACGAATAGTGCCGAGGGCCGGTCGGTGTCGCCGTACTCGTAAATCGCGAGCTTGACGCCGTCGGTGGCGTCGGCGAACTGCGTTGGCTCACCTGGCTGAGTGGCATTGTTGGCGATGAGTGCGGGGGTCCCGTGCATGGTCGGTTCGTTGGTCACTGGATGACTTCTTTCACTTGTTCGATGGCGTCGTCCGCAAAACCGGCGGCATGTGAAGCGGCCGACGTGAAGCGAAGCTCGGGGTCGTCGATCGGGTCCTTGCCGAGGACGATCCGGTCGCGGTTGAAGTCCTGGGGAGCCTGCCACGGTCCGTGGGCGCCCTGCTTGGGGAACAGGTGCATCGCCCGGTTGATGTAGCCCGCGTCGAATTCGATGAACCGCTTGACCTGCATCGAACTGTCGGAGACGACGGGTACGACGCTGGAGTAACCGTTCTCGCTCATGTGGTCGAGAAGTCGGCAGAACCACTGTGCGACGAGGTCTGCCTTGAGAGTCCATGAGTGGTTGACGTACCCGACGGTGAACGCGAAGTTCGGGAGATCACTGACCATTACGGTCTTGTAGATCACGTGGTCGGGTAGGTCGATGGGCCGGCCGTCGACCGCGAATGCGATCTTTCCGAAGGGCACCATCTTCAGCCCCGTAGCGGTGACGATGATGTCGGCGTCGAGCCGCGTACCTGATTCGAGTTCGATCCCGGATTCGGTGAACCGCACGATCTTGTCGGTGACCACCGCGGCGCGACCCTTCGCGATTGCTTTGAACAGGTCCCCGTCGGGGACCATGCACATGCGCTGGTCCCACGGGTCGTATTCCGGATGGAAGTGGGTATCGACGTCGAAGCCCTCGGGGAGCGCGGCAACCGTCATCTTACGGACGAGCACCCGAGCCTGTCGTGGGAATTTCCGGCTGCCCTTGTAGACGAGATTTCCTTTGTGAATGCTGATCTCGCGAGAGATCGAGTAGGCAGTCTTCTCGGGGAGGATCCGTCGGAGTGTGTTCGCGATCGGATCCTTGCGCGGGATGGGGATCACGTACGACGGGGACCGCTGCAGCATTGTGACGTGCTCGGCGTTCTCTGCGATCGACGGCAGAAGTGTGACCGCGGTGGCGCCACTTCCGATGACCACGACTTTCTTGCCCGAGTAATCCAGGTCTTCGGGCCAATGCTGCGGGTGGATGATCTGGCCCCCGAAGTCTTCACGGCCCGCGAACTCCGGCGTGAAACCCTCAGCGGCGTCGTAATAGCCGGCGGCGGAGAACAACATCGACGCGGTCACGTCGACTCGGACTCCGTCGACGGCACGCTCGAGTGTGACCACCCAACGCTGCTCGGGTGTCGAGAAGTCCGCCTGGACAACCTTGAAGCCGAGATGGATGTGGCGTTGTAGACCGTTTTCGCTGACGGTTTCCTGGAGGTAGTCGAGGATTTCGTTGGCGTCGGCGATCGAGTTGTCGCGACGCCACGGCTTGAAGCCGAATCCATATGCCTGCAAATCGGAATCAGAGCGAATCCCGGGGTAGCGGAACAGATCCCACGTGCCGCCGATTGATTCGCGCGCATCGACGATTGCGAAGGTTCGGGCGGGCTGTGAATGCTTGAGGGTGTATCCCATCCCGATCCCGGCCAGGCCGGCGCCGACGACGAGGACGTCGACGTGATCGAATGCGACGCCTGAATCAGGCGCAGGGGCTGTAGGCATGTCAACTCCCGTAGTTGAGCTTCTGTGTGACGTTGCCTACAAGCGTCGCAAGAGGGCGGCGTTATAACTTGTCTTCAGGCGACATAGATTTGCCATTTGACGACAGCGGCTCGTTCCGCGGTGCGGCGGAAGCGTCAGTTCGGCCTGCCAACCTAGAGGATCGGATCCTCCGGGCGACTGCCGCGTCGCCGTTTGAGCAGGGCTCGCGGCGACTCGCCGTACCAGCGGCGGCAGGCACGGGTGAAGCTGCTCTGCTCGGCATAGCCCAGGGCCGAGGCGATCTGCGAGGCCTGCAAGCCGGTTGCGGCGAGCTCCCAGGCGCTCGCCCGTCGAACCTCGTCGAGAATTTTCTCGAAGGTGGTGTCTTCGGTCGCCAGTTCGCGTTGCAGCGTGCGCTCGTGCAGCGACACCGCTCGGGCCACCTGGTTGAGGCCGGCCTCGCCGACCAGGAGTAAACGCCGCGTGACGTCGCGGACATGCTCGGCCAGTGCTACGCCGGAATGGACCCGGGCCAGGTATTCCTGGGCAAGTGTGAGTGCGGCTTCGTCGCGATCCGCGATGGCACGGGTGAGATGTGCCGGCGACAGGTGAATGGTGTTCTGGCTCTGCCCGAACTCGGCCGGGCAAGCAAACACATCGAAGTAGGACTCCAGTGGTGCGAGCCGTTCATGCTGGAACGTGACCTTTATCGGCCCCACTCTGTCGCCGATCATGACGTTGATGGCGTTCATGGCCAGTGCCTGGTTCTTCTCCACCATCTGGCGCCGGTCGAAGTCGTTGTGGAGGATCGTCGAGTACGAGTAGATCGCCGATCCCGGCGACGTGGTCAGCCGCGCGGTGTCGGCGGGCGCAAGGTTTCCGACGAAACGGCAGAAGTTCGTGATCGCTTCGCCCACTGTCTCGGCATTGCGCAAGATGACGCTCAGCGGTCCCAGCGATGCGATGCTCTGCATGCCACCGAGTCGCAACCCGAAGTCGAGACAATCGAATTCGCGAGCTGCGTGACCAAGTACCGCAGCCGCGTCTTCGTAGCGGACATACCGGTCGAAGTCGCCGACCGCGAGCGGATCGATGCCCCGCGACCGGAGAAGGCTGTCGGCATCCCCGCCGAGTTCGGTGATGAGCTCATCTGCCCGGGAGATCAGCGAACCTCGCGTCAAGACAGCCATGAATGACAGTGTGGGGGGCAGTGTCGTACAAAGACAAGTTCGGTCTGGGTGGTACCCAACTGCCGCTGAACGGTGTTGCACGCTCGTGCTACAACGATCATATCTCGGCGACGCTGATCGAGCCCTTGAGATCTTCGTTGCACCAGAGGTATTCATCAGGAGGAACATTCATGCCGACGTTTGCCGAGGTCATCAATCCGTTCGATGCGGGGGCAAATTTTGTTGTCCCGGAGTCGTGGACCCAGGGTCGCACGGCGTTCGGAGGCCTCACCGCGGCCTTGGCTGTCGACGCGGCCCGACAGGCTCACGGCCCGGACCTTCCCCCGCTGCGATCGGCGCAGTTCGCGTTCACCGCGCCGGCTGTCGATTCGGTCCAAATGGCCACTCGCATGGTGCGACAAGGTCGTTCGACCACAAGCATCACGGTGGAATGTACAAGCCAATCTGAGGTCGCATCACTGGCCACGTTGGTGTTCGCACGTCCACGTGCGAGCATTGTCGATCACTCGTCCATTACTCAGCCCGATGTTCCCGGACCCGATGAGTGCCCGCCGTTCGCGGAGGCTTCATCGTTGCGGCCGACGTTTGTCGAAAACTTTGATATCAGGCGCGCCGGAGGAACCACACCCCTGTCGAGGGCCGATCGGCCCGAGTTCATTGCCTGGGCCCGCCATCTGGACGCGACCGACGTCGACCCGCATGTTGCGGTGGTGGCGCTTGCGGACTGCCTCGCTCCCGCGGTCACCACCTCGTTCGTGGAGTGGGCGCCCATCAGCACCATGACCTGGACCCTGCACTTCTGTAGCGACATCGTCGCCGACCCGTCGGGATGGTTCCTCATCAGATCATCGAGTGACTACGCAGCGAACGGCTATTCGTACCAGACGATGGCGGTCTATGACGCGGACAAAACCCTCGTCCTGACCGCGACGCAAACGGTCGCGCTCTACGCCTGACGCCCGGCGCCTCCGGAGAGTTTCTCCGCTTAAGCTGGGGGTCGATGTCGGGAACTTCTCGGCGTCGAAGGAGGGGGGCCGGGTATGGCTGAAGTGAAGACAGTGTCGCGGCGCCCGCGCGCGGATGGTGAGAGGAATCGCGCCCATATCCTGGCGGTCGCGGAGGAGGTGTTCTCGGAGGAGGGGATTTCGGGCTCGATCAACGAGATCGCCAAGCGTGCCGGTGTCGGTGCGGGCACCCTGTATCGACACTTTCCGTCTCGGGATGCGTTGCTTGCTGAGTTGCTTCGCAGTCGTGACGAAGAGCTGGCGGCTCGTCGGGACGCTATCGAGGCTGATGAGTCGGATTCCGCCTCAGCTCTTCAAGAATGGCTCGATGCGGTAGCCCAATGGTCTTCGGCGTTCGAGGGCCTGCCGAATCCGTTGCGCGAGGCGCTGACTCAAGAGACGTCGCCTTTGGCGCTCACCTGTGAAGGGTTTGTCACCACCACTGAGCACTTCCTTGACGCGGCCCAACGGGATGGGGCGGCGCGCGGCGGGGTGCGGGGTCGCGAGTTGTTCCTCGCAGTGCTCGCGATGTCATGGGTCAGTGGTGCCGCCATGGCGGACGAGACGTCGTCGGAGGCGTTGCGGGCGTTGATGCGATCGGGCTGGGCCCGATCTGCAGACACGCGGCAGTAAGCGCGTAGGCGAGGTGTGATTCGACCTGAGCTTGCTAAGCGGAGAACCTATCCGTAACGTCGAGCGCAGCGGAGAGCCTCTCCGGATAGCGAGGTTTGATCGATGGATAAGCCGCAGATGCTGCTGGCCATGCAGTTGGTAGGCGGATACGGCAGCGAACCGGGTGCCTGGCGGTTGCCCGATGTGAACTTGGACAGCCACACCGACATGGACGCCTACGTCCGCTTCGCGCGAAGCGCAGAGCGCGGCAAGATCCAGTTGCTGTTTTTCGCCGATACGCCGGCCTTGGACATCGATCTTGCGCGGCAACCTTTGAATTACGTGCTCGATCCGATTGTGGTGATGACGGCGATAGCGCGGGAGACTTCACGGATCGGATTGGTGGCGACAAGCTCGACGACGTTCACGGAACCGTTCAACCTCGCCAGGCAATACAAGGCGCTCGACGTGATCAGTCGCGGCCGCGTCGGTTGGAATGCGGTGACTACCTCGAGTCCTCAGGCGGCGGCCAACTTCGGTGCCGCTATTCCTCCGCGGCAACAGAAATACGAGCGGGCCCACGAGGTGATTCAGATCGTCGAGTCTTTGTGGGGCAGTTGGCAGAAGGACGCGTTCATCGGTGATGTCGAACGCGGCGTTTACGCCGACCCCGACAAGGTGAGTCCAGTGAATCTGCGGGGCAAGTACGTGGCTGCGCGGGGCCCTCTGGCCATTCCGCCGTCCGAGCAGGGGCAGCCGGTGATCTTTCAGGCCGGTGGTGGGCGGGAGGGGATCGAGTTGGCCGGCATGTACGCGGACGGTGTGTACGCCAACCCTTACACCATCGAGAGTGGGCGTGCGCAACGGCAAGCGCTGCGTGCGTCCGCGGTCGCGGCCGGCCGTGAGGCGGACGATGTGAAGATGTTTGCCGGGTTCATGCCGACCGTCGCCGATTCGAAGGAGGATGCACTGGCGCGGCGTCGTCGTCTGGATGAGTCGATCGATCTCGAACAGCGCGTCGGATACCTGGGAGCAATGTTGGGACTTCGGTTGAGCTACAACGATATTGATCGCCCGGTCTCCGGTGCCATGCTCGCTCGTGCCGTGGCCAACCCTGGCGATCCGCGATCGGAACGGGCGCTCGAGGTAGTCCGAGAAGGCTGGTCGCTGCGAGATGTCATAGCGCACGGCGTGATCGACTATCACCCTGTTGTCGCCGGAACGCCCGAGGATATCGCCGATCACATGCAGGAATGGTTTGAAGCCGGTGCGTGCGATGGCTTCTCGATCGCCGTGGACGGTCTTCACGACGGCGTGAACGCGTTTGTTGATCGGGTTGTGCCGATCCTGCAGGAACGCGGGATCTTTCACTTTGACTACGACGGTCCGACCTTGCGAGACAACCTCAAGGCCGCACCACGCTACGGGCGCGATGCGCGCGTATCGCACTGACCTCCAAGAGAACAGGGCACACATCATGACAACACTGGGAATCATCGGTAGCGGAAACATCGGCACTGCAGTCGCACGGTTGGCGGTCGCCGCCGATATCAACGTAGTGATCGCCAATTCGCGAGGGCCCGAGAGCCTTACAGGTTTGGTCGAGGAGCTGGGACCCCGCGCTGCAGCGGGCACCATCGAGGAAGCCGCGAACGCGGGGGAGGCCGTGCTGCTCAGTATCCCGGCCCACGCCTACAGTGCGCTGCCCAAGGGGTTGTTGAGCGGGAAGACGGTACTCGACACCGGAAACTACTATCCGTCTCGGGACGGCCGCATTGCCGACCTCGACTCGGGAAAGGTCAACCAGTATCAGTGGAACCAGCAGCATCTGCCTGATGCATTTCTGGTGAAGGCGTTCAACAACATTCTTGCCCACCACATTCCGCAGCTGGCGCGTCCGTCCGGTGCTTCGGACCGCAGCGCCCTGCCCATTGCCGGAGCTGATTCTGATGCGGTCGCTCTCGCCGCTGGTCTGATCGACCGCCTGGGTTTTGACACCCTCGATGTCGGATCCGTTTCGCAGACGTGGCGTTTTGAGCCGGAAGCGGCCGGTTACACACAGGTCTATCTTGCCGATCCGAATGTGCCGGTCGAAGAGTTCATGACCGCTCCGGCCGCGCCGGTATCGAAGGAGAAGCTCCGCGCGGCACTCGACGCCGCCACACCCGTGGACGTCGCCAACCGCACATTTTAGAAAGATGTAGGAGGTACGAGCCGGTGTCAGCGGCGGATTACGTACCGCTGCCGCCGATGATCACTGAAGGTCTGCCATCCGGATACACCTCGACACGAGGCGTCACTTCACCGATCGCGCCGTCCCACGCCCTGAGCGATTTCGTTGAGGCGGCGACGGGCGCTGTCGGGAGCCAGTGGTTCGGTATTGAGCCCGGCACCTGTGCGCATACCGGATAACACCTCCTCGAGTGCGTCCCGCGCGGTGAATCGTGGGTTCCAATCGAGTTCGCGGCGAGCGCGGTCGCTGTTCATCAGAGGTATACGCAACACGGTGTCGAACAAGCCTGGCGAAGCTGGCACAAGATGGGCATGCCATCCGGCCCAGATCCCGGCACGAAGCACACTCGCAGGGACCGGGACTACCCGGGCGCCGAGCATATCGGCAAGAAAGCGTCCATCGACGACCTCGTCGGTACACACGTTGAATGCACCACTGACCGGTCGGACAACGGCTTCGGCAAATGCCTCTGCGACGTCGGAGCTATGGAGTACTTGAAACGCCAGGCCAGGTGTCTGCGGCACCGCGGGTATCAACGAATCTCGGATCAATCGCCGGGGCACGAAGGGTCCCAAGAACAGGCGTCGCTGCGACGTCGATGACTCGCGTTTGAAGATGAAGCCCGGTCTCATCCGGACGAGCCGCAGCTGCGGGGTGCGGTGCTCGAAATCGTCGAGCCATCGCTCAAGGTAGGCCTTCTCCCGCGGATAGGCGGCTCCCGGCCAACCATGGGTGGGCCAGCTTTCGTCGACGGTGGTGTCTTTCGGACCTGGCGAATACGCCGCGACCGACGATGAGTAGACCACTGCGGACACCTTCTCCTGCGCGGCAGCTTCGAACACTCGCATCGCTCCGACGACGTTGTTCTCCCACGTCACCACCGGGTCGTGGGTCGGTTGGAAAATCCAGGACAGGTGGACGACGACGTCAGCGCCCCGGACAATTCCTCGAAAATCGTCGACGGCGGTGTCTGCGACGATGAACTCGGTTTTCGGAACGGCCAGGGTGGTTCGTCGACGAGCGACGCCGCGAATTGCCGCGACCTCGGGGCGTTTGCCGAGTGCCGCGATGACACTGGTTCCCACATTGCCCGTCGCGCCGGTGACGACCACAGTCAGCCCGTGCTTGCTCATTGTCACCGGATACCCACATGCGGCCGTCTTGACACCGGCAACTGCGTTCGCACGGACTCGATGCTCGTGGGGCCACTCCGCAGATCGCGGCGGAGCCCAAACGCCTGGCTGCAATGGATGCAGACGTCCGAATTAAATAGACGTGTCGTTTGTCAACCGGGGCAGTCGGGTAGTCGTCCGGCATGGACGCAAGCGGACCAGCCAGAAAGATCGCGCAACAGGCGGTGGCAACCGCGAGCCGGGTCGCCGCAAAAGCAGGTGGCGGCCGGGATCCGGACAGCCTGTCGACGCCCGTCAGCCTCACCATTGCCGCTTCCGAAGCGCTGGTCAGGGCGGTGTGGCAGGACCCAGAGAAAATCTCTCGAATTCTCGGTGACGTGGCTTCGGTCAAGGCGACGAACGACATCGTCATCTGGACCTTCGACGTCGACGGAGCGTCGACAGAAGTGAAGACCACTGTCGCCGAGACCGAACACGAGCTTGTGTTCGAGCGAACCGAGGATCAGGATGTGCCACCGTTGGCACAGGTCCGTACGGCTGCCGCACCAGGCGATCTCGG
Organism: Williamsia sp. Y712; assembly: GCF_059445525.1. Taxonomy (NCBI): domain Bacteria; kingdom Bacillati; phylum Actinomycetota; class Actinomycetes; order Mycobacteriales; family Nocardiaceae; genus Williamsia; species Williamsia sp. Y712. Next base: position 528,553 of record NZ_JCAIUN010000004.1, on the reverse strand, counting down.
GACTGTCGTCTCGCTGCAGCTGTCTCTTCCAATACCGGGATTCGTCTCTCGCACCGCAGCTTTCGCCATTCTGTACCGCGCCAGAGCGCTGATCCAGACTGGCGAGATACCCGCTTTGGCACCGCTTCCGGCCGCCCGTCCCGCCACCTCCGGAAAGGACCTGTGATGAAGGCACTGTGTTGGATGGGCGTCAACGAGTTGAGCGTCGAAACCGTCGCCGATCCCACCATCGTGAATCCCCACGACGCAATCATCGAGGTGGGTTTGACTACGACCTGCGGGTCGGATCTCCACTTTTTGTCCGGTTACATTCCTGGCATGCGTGAAGGCGATGTCATCGGCCATGAGTTCATGGGCCGCGTCGTCGAAACCGGTCCCGAGGTGTCGCGGACGCGCGTGGGCACCCGGGTTGTGGTCCCTTCGTTCATCGGCTGTGGGCAGTGTCGGTACTGCGAAGACGACCTGTACTCCCTGTGTGACACCACAAATCCCAACGCGGAACTACAAAGGCCGCTACTGGGCTACCCAACGGGCGGAATCTACGGCTACACACACCCTTTCGGTGGATACCAGGGGTCGCACGCCCAGTACATCCGTGTACCGTTCGCAGACACCAACTGCTTTGCAATACCCGACGGCGTCACCGACGAGCAGTCGTTGTTCGTCTCCGACGCTCTGCCCACCGGGTACATGGGAGCCGACTTCTGCGATCTGACCGGCGGCGAGACCGTCGCTGTGTGGGGTGCAGGCGGCGTCGGCTTGATGGCGGCAGCCAGTGCACGAGTGCTCGGCGCCGAGCGGGTCATCGTGATCGACCAGATCGCGGAGAGACTGCAACTGGCACAGGATGTGGTCGGAGCCGAAACCCTGGATTTCTCTTCGACGGACAGCGTCGTGGACGCGGTGCGTGAGATGACCGGTGGACGGGGGCCGGACGCCGTCATCGAGGCGGTGGGCATGGAAGGCGTGACCGACGGAGCCAAACACTTCTACGACAAGGCCAAACAGGCACTTCGCCTGGAAACCGACCGTGCGGCCGCGCTGCGGGAAGCCATCATCGCGTGCGGGAAAGGGGGTACCGTCGCGATGCTCGGCGTATACGGAGTCACCGACAAATTCCCCACGGGTGCGCTCATGAACAAAGGTCTCACCTTGCGCACAGCGCAGCAGCACGGACAGCGTTATGTACCGGCTTTGTTGGCTCTGATCGAGTCCGGGCGCCTCGACACCAGCTACCTGATCACACACGAGATGCCGCTCATCGACGCGGCCCGAGGATACGACCTGTTCAAGAACAAATCTGACGGATGTGTGCGGGCTGTTTTTCGTCCGTGAGGTGGCCTTCCGAAGGCTCGCTCTCGCGCTACTCCGAATTAGCCGAGCACCGGGGCCTCGCTGGCGTCAGAACGCCTGCTCGATCCACGCGTCGCCCGAGACCGGCTTGCCCTGGAACGTGCCCACCGGGTCGGCGGTGCCCTCGTAGATGGGTGCGCTGCCCACGTTGAACTCCTGGTCTTGGAGTCGCGTCGTGACGGTGATGTCTGCATCGAAGGAGGGGATCTCGACGCGGAACTGCTGGGCGTAGCCGTTCCCGCTGTCCGGGCTCGTCCACAGCTCGCCGACCGGCGTCACCTTGCTCGCGACGTAATAGATGTTGCCGTCCGCATCCTGCAGGGTCGCGTAGGCATCGACCGAGACGTCGATCTGCGGTTTGTAGCCTTCGGCGATGATGCCTGCGTTCGAGATCGTGTAGCCATTGTCGAGTTGCATGTCTTGCAGTAGCCAGCGAACGCGGGTGTCGGACGTCTTGCCGCCGAAATAGCCGTACTCGTGGTCCATCCAGGTGGTGCCCTCGACCGCGAACTCCTCGCCGTCGACGGTGATCGTGCCCGATGCCGCGAGCCTGGTGTAGGAGAGGTAGTAGTTGTCTTTGGTGATGTCCTGTGTCGTGGCACTGGGCTCAATCCCTGTGCCCCAGACGTAAAACGGACGCCCCTGCTGAGAGAAGGTGAGATCGAATTCGACCTCGTCGAGTGTCTTATCGTCGACGAGCAGCGCCTGCACAGCGATGTTCCTGCTCGGGTCTGCCTGAGGTGCAGTCATCGATACGTAGTTGCGGACGGCGACCGCGGTGGCACCCTGGCCGTCGCCGCCGGTGAGAGTCACGGTAGGCGTGGTCGTGTAGCCGGTGCCCGGCTGCAGCAGGGCGACCTGGCCGACGCCGCCGTCGGCATCGAGGATGGCGATGCCCGAGGCGCCGGATCCGTCGCCCTCGATCTTCACGTCGGGGGCCTTCGTGTATCCGGATCCCGCGTCCGGCACGCTGAAACCGCCGACCGCCCAGCCGGGATCACCGAGCTTCGCGTACCAGTCCTTGTTCGGATCGCCCTCTGCCCAGGTCGCGACGTCGAAGGCTCCGAAGGGGGTCGGCCCGTACACCTGCGTGCGCTGGTAGTGGCGCTCGTTCTTGATGTCGCTGAGGGAGACCTGAGTCATCGCGAATTGCTGACCGGTAAAGGACGCGGCGTTGATCTCGAAGCCGAACGTCCGGTCGCCGGCGCGGAGCGTGCCGATGTGCCACCACCATTCGGTGGGGGCACTTTCGTGGCGGTACATGTCCTTGGGCACGCTCAGGACGGCGTTCTCCTCGGGTACCGGGTCGGGTTTGGTCGTGCCGGTCCATATCGGGTTGGCCGGGACGGGAACGCTCGGCGCGGGGACTGCGCCCGAAACGTTCGATGCGGTGACTACTCCCGAATCATTCGGCGCGGCAACTTCTTCCGCGCCTCCGCACGCGGTCAGCGCCGCCGTGAGTGCCGCGACGACGCCGAGCGCAGCTGCGCGGGCTTTCACGGAAGTTTGTGTCATTTGGCTGTTGCTCTCTGCGATACGGGCATTCTGCTGAAGTCCATGCGATACCCGAAGTCTCCAAAATGATTGGTGGGCAATTCGTTCCAGTCTTGAGCGTTGTTGAACCGTTGTTGAACCGAGGATGGCGCGGCACGACCCTAGCGAAGACTGAATTCGAGTTGCCGACCACCATCACGACAGTAAAGTTGTTGTTTCCCAGGCGGTGCCGGTGTAGGAATGCACCGTGCGTCCGCACCGCGCGGTCCGTACTCCACCGCGAATGCACCCCATGGTGCCCCTTCGATAGTGCGCACGGTGTATTTGATATCCGCGGAGCCGGGGCACGGCGGGGTGGTGTCCGGCACCGCTGATACTCGCAGGGACGAATAGCTGCGCAGCCGATAAGCCGAGGGGTCCTCGATGCTGACGCAGTTGTAGGTGCCCTCGATCGTTATGTGCACTATCTCACGACCCAGGTCGTTGAAACTGATCCAAACCGGTTGGTATTCACCTTCGCCCGGAGGGCCAATGCCCGACGATCCGGTGTCGAGCGACTTGATGATGTCGGCGATCGGCGACGCCGCTGCCATTCCTGCCGTAGCGGTGGCGCTGACCCCGATGGCCACGATCAATGCGGACGCGCCGCGCATTAGCGTGCGAACTGACATGAAATGCTCCCTCAACTCCTGAAGTGCCGAACATCGGCGCTTTCGCGACCGACGTTATGGAACGCCTGCATAGAAATTGCAACAACGGGTCTGTCCGCGGTCCATGCGCCTCAGGAGGGTTCTCGGCCTGAGCAGGTCTTAGCTGTTCCGAAAACCGTCGAAGTGATCGCAGGCAGATTGTTGGATCGCTGATTTCGCGGATATGCAAAAAAGTTGCACCGCAGAAGTTTCCGCGCTTTTCAAGCGGCCGTCTTTGGCGCTGATTTGGTTTTGTTATGCAAACATAGTTCTCATGCCCGCGTCGGACCGTGTGACCATTCAACTGATCGGAGAGATCTCAGTTCGATGTGGTGACCGCGTGGTTGATCCCCAAATTATCGGAGGTCCACGCTGTTCTGAGGTACTCGCGTACTTGACGGTCAACAGGCAACGTGACATTCCGATCGACGAAATCGGGTCGATCCTGTGGCCGAATATCCGGCCACAGTCGTGGAACTCAACGGTGCGCACGGTGATCTCGAAAGTGCGTGCAACGCTGGAAGCGGCGAATGTGCCAGGCGACTGTATGCGATCGCGTCGTGGTCATATCCAGTTTGTACTTCCAGAATCGGTCCGAGTTGATCTGGAGTCCATCCGGACCGTGTGCCACAGCGATGATGAGGCCAACTGGGTGCGGGCGGACCGCGCGCAGGCTGCGCATCGGCTCCTTGCCGGCCCGGTGCTGCGTGGTGTCGCGGGGGACTGGGCGGATGCGGTCAGAACCGAGTGTGAGCAGCTTCGTCTGCAGGCTTTGGATATCGACGGCCAGAGCTCGTACGAACTCGACGCATTGGATCGCTCCGTGTCGTGTGCGGAGTTGTTGATCAATCTTGATCCGTTACGAGAGCGTGCGTACCGGCTCGCGATGCGTGGCTACCTCCGGCTCGGTGATCGAGGACAAGCCCTGGATGTGGCAGCACGGTGCCGGAATAACCTGTCGCGTGACCTGGGCGTCGATCCCTCGCCGGAGACCGAACAACTGTTTCTCGAAGCGTTGAAGACCGAGACTGCCTCTGTCGCAACACCGCCTGGCGGGTCATTCGACGGTCCTGACAGTGGGGGCAGCCCCAAAGTCCTGGTGAGCCTCGACCGCGAACTCGACATCATCGCCTCCGCGTGGGAGAAGGCTGCCGGTGGCGTGGGCCAGTGCGTAGTTGTCACCGGCGATGCCGGACTGGGCAAGACCACCCTCATTTCCGAAGCGATCGATCGCGCACAAGCCTTGCACTGCGACGTTCTGTTCGGTCGGTGCAGCGAGGACGCGATCATTGCATTCGAGCCGTTCGTGGAAGCTGCCGGTCGCGAACTCGACGCGATGGGAGTTGCGCAGGCGCGGCAGTGGCTGAGTGAGAATGGCTCTGACATTTTGCGGTTGATTCCGCACGTGGCACGCAGATTCGATGATCTCGCTCCGAGGGCATCTGCCGGCGATGATCGGTCGCAGATGGTGACCGCGGTCCACCAGTGGCTCACTGCTCCGTCACGATCAGTTCCAACGCTCCTTTTCATCGATGATCTGCATTGGGCGTCGAGTGCAACGCATTCGCTCCTTCGCTATCTGCTGCAGGTGTGTTCGACTCAGCCCGTGTGCTTTGTACTCGCAGCCCGCACACATGCTCTGGATGATCCAGATCTCAATACGACGCTCAACACCGCCACCCGGTTGGGTGAGGTGCACCGGATCTCCTTGAGCGAGTTCACCGTCGACGACGTTCGTGAGATGGCATCGACCCTGGGATCAACCCTGGATCCGGCGGAATTGCACGCGCGTACGAATGGGCACCCATTGTTCGTGACTTCGCTGCTTGCCGCCGGTCCGGCAAACAACAGCTCAACGCTACCGACATCGGTGATCGAATTCGTGCGTCGCGCCGAACATGGTCTCGGCTCTGCCGCACAAGATCTGCTGCGGCTGTGCGTGGTGATCGGCATGTCGGCGCCTCGATCGGTCGTGCGCCTGGCGGCGGACACCATTGTCGATGATGCCGAGTTCTCAGAAGCCCTCGACGAACTCCTTCGCACACGCCTCGCGACCCTCGTCGAGTCCAGGCAACACGCACCGGCCAGTAGTCGGGGAATGTACTTGTCCGCCACCACTGATGACACTGTTGCGCTGCGACACCCATTGGTTCAGGAAGTGGTGTACTCGGACATCTCGCCGGGAAAGCGCGCAATGCTGCATTCGCGCGTCGGACATGCATTGGCTCAACGTGGGATTCACACCGACCCGGAAGACTACGCGCGTGTGTCCTACCACCTGAGCCGCGGACTGACCACTGACCGACATCGCGCAGCTGTCTTCGCGCGGCAGGCCGGCGACCAGGCTTTCGCCCTCGGTGCCTATGAAGATGCGCTGGCACACTACATCTACGCCGCGGAACAAGTCCCGGACGGTGAGGACAGCGACCGTCATTGTCGGATGCTGATCGGGATGGGACGCGCCCGCCGCGCGCTCCGTGATCCAGGTGCCCGGGCGGCCGCGCTGGCAGCGGTGGCGATGGCCCGCCGCCTGGGTGACCGTGCGCTCCAGGTCGATGCGGTGCTGGCCAGTGGGCGACGGGGGATCGAGTTCGTGCAGCGCTATGAGGTCGACAACGAGCGCGTGGACGTCATCGATGCCATCTGCACGGATATGACCCAGACCGGCCAAGATTCGTCCGCCGACTTCGCAACTCTGTTGTCCCAGCTGGTTATCGAGCATGCGTGGGACGACAGCCGATCTGACCGCGACCGAATGCTCGAGCAGGCGGCCGGCATCGCCCGCCGGCTCGGAGATGGTCCGCTGCTCGCCAACGTATGTGTTGCCGCGCTCATCGGACTGCGGATTCCGCACAGCCACACCATGACCACTGCAGCTCTGCGCGAGTTGAACAGCTTTGTCGATTCACACGCCGGTGCGTTGCCTGATGTGACCACCGTGGTGTGGTTGTCGCGGGCCCGGCTCGAAGAGGGCGATCTGATCGGCGCCCGATCTGCTCTCGATACGATCACCGACGCACACATCGATGGTGATCCCGAACTGGAGTGGCTGGTCAAATACGGCCGACTCGGTGTAGATCTGGCTGCCGGTCATCTGGACCGGGCGCAGGAGCAACTGATGCAGATTCGCGCGATTCCGCCGTCACCGGTTGATACCGGCTATTACGGCAGGCTGCTTCCGGCGTTGACCGCCCTGGGGACACTCCGCGGGAGTCTGCAGGAAGTCGTGGACCAATCCGCCCTGATGCGTGCTCATTTCGATACGAACCACACGTTGCGGCCGGCGTTGGCCGTTGCCCTACTCGACATCGGTGAGCGCGATGGCGCAGCCGACCTCCTGGAGTGGTACACCCCAGAGCGTATCGCCGGCATTCCGGTCGACCCCATGTGGCTGTCAACGGTGACCCTCATCGCCAGGGCCGCAGCCGACCTGTCCGCGGCGGAGTTGTGTGAACAGCTCTATCAGCGTCTCGTGGATCATGCCGACTGCACGGTGCTGACATGGGCCAGCCTCTATGGCGTGGTGCACCACCACCTCGCCCATCTGGCCCTGGGTTTCGGTGATCTCCCTCGGGCCGGTTACCACGTCACTGATGCACAACAGGCCCATGCTGACCGTGGATTCAGTGGATGGGAAGCCGAATCGAACTATCTCGGACTACGAATCGATGCCGCCCAAGGTGCTCTCGACCAGGCGCAGGCGGCGCGGGTTCGCGCGCAGGCAGCACAGATCGGCGCCACCGCGGTCGTTCGCCGGATCGACGCTCTACTCTCCGGTCAACCATGACGGTGTCCGATGGCAATGCTGCAGGGCAATTGCAAAATATACGCACTTTGTAGCTGTACTGAATCCGGTGTGCGGAGATCCAGGCCCGCGCGAGACCCGAAATGGACGTAGATATGACCTGCTCGATGCTGTGGTCGGTTGCAAGTGTCTCGTGAACGTGTGATCGGCCGACTTCGGAAGTCAGGCGTTGGTGTGGCGCTCAGTGCCGTGGCGTTGACACTGATGGTGAGTGGATGCACCGATTCCGGGTCCGGAAGCCGCGACGGGTTGAAACCTGTTCCGACCCGGACCACACCGGCCGCGACATCGTTGGCCCCCGCCACCGACCCTGGTGGGGCGCTGGCGGTCAACGACTTCACCGTCTTGCCGAACTTTGTGTGTCTGAAGGATGTACCGGCCCGAGTGGTTGTGACGGTCGGCTGGAGTGCGCCGTCGGCGACGGAGGTGACGATGTCTCTCGATGGCCAGATACTGCCGGTCGGGATTCAGGACAACCTGCCATATCAAGTTCCGGCGGGCGGACCGACCGGCATCGGAGCAGCAGTTGTCTTCGCCTGCGACGGAACGACTTCGCACACCATCGATATCGAGTGGACAGCGCCGGGAATCCTACCGGCCTCTCGTACCGTCACCGTCACCAAGGAGTCCAACGATGGCTGATGCCACGTCCCAGGCCGGCTCGGTCAGCCGACGCCGGTTTCTCACCGGCAGCGCCGCACTGATCGGTCTGCCACTACTCGGGGCCCCGTTGCTGTCCGCGTGCGCATCGGGCAACGCCGCCTCGGACGGCGCGACCTGGTTCGAGCCGAATGTCCGAGCGAGTGAGAACGGTACGCTGAGGACTCAACTGCGCGTTCGGGATTCCGATGTCGCCTTGGGCGGTGGGAAGGTCCAGGCGGTCACGTATGAGGGGACCTATCCGGGACCGACACTGGATGTGCGTCCAGGCGATCGCATCGAGGTCTCCTTGATCAATGAGATCGGCGAGCCGACCAATCTGCACACCCATGGGTGGCATGTCTCGCCGAAACAGCCGAGCGACGATGTCTTGCTGGCCGTGGAGCCGGGCGAGACCTTCGACTATGCCTATGATCTCCCGTCGGACCACTCGGCCGGAACGTTCTGGTATCACTCGCATCAGCACACGCTCAGTGACACACAGGTTTTCGGGGGCTTGTTCGGCGCCCTGATCGTGCGTGGCGAGCTCGACGAACTTCCGGGTGTTGCGGGTAGACCCGAGCGGCTCCTCGTGCTGAGTCAGACCGAAATCGCCGACGGTCAGATGGTTCCGGGTGACAAGAGCTCGAACAACCTGCAGCAGACGTTGGTCAACGGCACGTTCCAGCCGACCACCGAGATCGCGCCGGGAGAAGTGCAGCGTTGGCGAATCATCAACGCGAGTTCTTTGTTCCTGCGACTGCAGCTCGACGGACATCCCATGCACGTGATCGCCATCGATGGCGACGCACTGACCTCCGTCGAGACACGCGACGTCATCGAGGTGGTCCCAGGGGGACGAGCAGATGTGCTCATCGGGGGAGCCGACGAGGGAACATACCAACTGCAGTCCCTGAGCTGGGAAGAGTTCGGCCCCTTCTATTCATCGATGGTCCCGGCCCCGATGCCGTTGCTCACGTTGGTGTCGCAGGGTGACCGGCAGAGTCCCGAACCCGTTCCCACTGCACTGCTGCCCTTCGACGACCTTCGCGACGCCGTCATCGATCGCAGACGCGAATTCGTCTTCGAAGAGATGGAGCCGCGTGGTACCGGCGACATCGAGCACTTCATGTATTTCATCAACGGCACCACGTTCGATCACCACGTTGTCAACGAGACCATGACACTTGGTGACACCGAAGAGTGGCATTTCATCAATCGGACCTACGAACCTCACCCGATTCATATACACGTCAACGACTTTCAAGTCGTTGCGATCAATGACGAGCCCGTCGACCAGCAGCACTACCGGGACACCGCGATGCTCCCGCCGTTCGGTAGCCTGACCATCCGGCACCGTTTCGAGGACTTCACCGGCCAGTTCGTCATGCACTGCCACATCCTGTTCCACGAGGACCACGGCATGATGCAACTACTCGAGGTGGTCGATCGATAGTCGTCTCATCGAGGTGACCGGGCAAACTGAAGAACAGGGCTTTGATCGGCCGGTTCTGCTTTGTCGAGGTCCAGGCCGCCGAAATAGTGCGCAAGGAAAAATGCCGTCGCAACCCCACCGGCGACAACGGCGATCTCATCCCGGGCGGTCCTGGGACGCCGGCGTACTAGCGCGCTGCCGACAGCGAAGTTGATCGCGCCCCATCCGACATTCTCGATGGGGGAGGACAGCCCGACTCCCGGCGGCTTTGCGAACGGGGTTGGAAACCTCTGGCCGGTTATTCCTTTGACCGTGTGGGGGACAGTGTTGACGAGCAGGGCGCCCGCGATGAATCCCGAGATCGTCCCGGTCGTAGTGCGAGCAAACGTCACGTGTTGTCTCCCTTGATGAGTTGGTGAGTCCGAGGCTACTGGAGCAACCGGACATCTGTTTTCTCCACGCGCAGAACGGATATCGGCCAGTCGTCGCGATGGACCAGTGGCATGACATATGCGCGCGGCAGTTCTTGTTCGAGACCGCTGGTCGACCAGCGGTTGGACAACGCTCGCATCGGCTCAGAGCGAGCTGGACACGTTTCGATGTTCGGTTTGCGGTTCGCCTGCAACCGGCGAACAGATCGGCGATCGTGGAGTGACCGCATGGTGGACGATCTCAGCTGCAAAGGAGATAGGTAATGGCTACGTTGAACGCGCCGGTAGTGGTGGCAGTCGATGGCTCTGAGCACGCGCAAAACGCGCTGATGTGGGCCGCCGCCGCCGCAATACGCGAAGGTCGGACGTTACTGGTCGTCACGGCGGTCGGCACCATCGTGGCCGGCTACGCGCCGGGCGTGGTGATGACCCAAGACATAATCGACACTCTCCACGACGACGCCCGCCGCATCGTGGACGCCGCTGTCGGGACGGTCAAAGCAGCCAATCCCGACGTCGCAGTCGGGGGACAGGTGTTCGACGGTAAACCCGCGCTGGTGCTGCGCGAGATCTCCAGCTCAGCGCACCTGCTGGTCGTCGGTAGTCGCGGGATCGGCGGAGTCACCGGCCTGCTGCTCGGGTCTGTCAGCACCGACGTGTCCGCTCACGCCGACTGCCCCGTCGTCGTGGTTCCCCAGCGACCTCCCACAGCCGGCCCGGTGGTGGTCGGTGTCGATGGCTCTCCCAACTCGCAGGCAGCATTGACCCACGCCTTCATCCAAGCCGACGAGCTGAATACCTCGCTGATCGTGGTGCGTGCCGATCCAGGATTCTCCCGTGGCGGGGACGACGGACATCCTGAAGTCAGTCAGCAGGTCCACGACGAAGCCGCGGAACGCCTCGGCGTACTGATGGCCGGCCACCGCGAGGACCATCCCGATGTTGCGGTCGAAACGCGCATCGCTGCCCAGGCCCCCGCGCCGTACCTCGTCGACACAGCCCGTGGCGCTCAACTCATCGTGGTGGGCAGCCGCGGCCGCGGTGGGTTCCGTGGACTGCTCCTCGGCTCGGTCAGTCAGGCCATTCTCCACACCGCACCCTGCCCGGTGATGGTCGTGCACGCACCCACCAGGTAGTCCCTGCGGCACAGGCGCAGACGACCGGCGCGCGAGCGCCGTATATGGTTGCCGAGGCCGCCCATGCGGCCACGATCAGCGAGGGAACCCGGTGTGAATCCGGGACTGACGCGCAACGGTAACGACCTCGAATGGGGTCGGAGTCCGGTTACTCACTGATCGGTTCAGAAGTTCCTCGGCTCCGCGACTGGGCCCTGATGTAGGAGTTACCGTTTCATGCGCACATCTCGGCGGCACATCGGTGCCACCACCCTGACGATCACCTCGATCCTGCTCCTGTCGGCATGTTCGTCGACGGCCGATGAACCGGTGTCGGAGATGGGTTCAGGCGGGTCTGCCTTTCCGCTGACCATCGAGAACTGCGGTCATACCGTCACCATCGACGCACCACCACAGCGCGCGGTGTCGCTCAACCAGGGGTCCACCGAGATCCTGCTCTCGCTCGGGCTCGCAGATCGGATGGTCGGCACCGCCACCTGGACCGACCCGGTCCGCGAGAACCTCGCCACCGACAACGCCCGCGTGCCGCGCCTGGCCGAGAACAAACCCTCCTTCGAAGTGGTCCTCGATACCGAACCCGACTTCGTCTCAGCATCTTTCGGTGGGACACTCGGACCCGGTGGCGTCGCCGACCGAGATCAGTTCGATCAGCTCGGTGTGCCCAACTATCTCTCGCCGACGGACTGTGACGGCAAGACCGACGCGAGCGTCAACGCCGACGGCGCCCGCACCGACCCCCTGCGCATCGACACCGTCTACAAGGAAATCCGCGACCTCGCAGCCATTTTCGACGTCCGAGACCGCGGTGAGGCGTTCGTCGCCGAACTGCAGCAACGGTTCGAAACTGCCACGGGATCGGTGGACGCCGCGGGTGTGTCGTTGGCGTACTGGTTCGCCGACACCAAGACCCCCTATATGGCCGGCTGCTGTGGCTCGTCGGGCATCATCACCAATTCTGTTGGCGCCGAGAACATTTTCGCCGACACCACCAACGAATGGCCTCAGGTCAGCTGGGAGAGCATCCTTGATCGGGACCCCACCGCCCTCGTGCTCGCCGACCTCAGCAGGCGCAGCATCGACGGCGACGCCCTCGACAGCAAGATCGCGTTTCTCGAATCGAACCCGGTTACCCAGCGGCTCACCGCCGTTCGCCACAAGCGATACATCGTGGTCAACGGCGCCGACCTGAACCCGTCGATCCGCACCATCGACGGTGTGGAGAAGGCAGCGGCCGCGCTCGAACAGTGGGGACTGGCGCGCTGACCGCGGTCAGCACCCACCGCGAAGTCCGACCGGCACGGACCGATTCCCGCCCACTGCTCGGGATCCTCCTGCTGGTCGGCCTCGTGGTGCTGGCCCTGTCCGTCGCGATCGTCATCACCATCGGCCCCGCCAGCCTTTCCGTAGGTGACGTTTACGCGGTGGTGCTCGATCACCTTGGCCTCGGCAGTTCGGGAGTCAGCAGGATCAAGGACGGCATCGTGTGGGAACTGCGACTCCCACGCACGCTGCTCGCGGCCGTCTGCGGTGCCGGGCTGGCGTTGTGCGGGACGATCATGCAGTCGTTGCTGCGCAATCCGCTCGCCGACCCCTTTGTTCTCGGTATCTCTTCCGGGGCGTCCACGGGCGCAGTGGTGATCGTTGTCCTCGGACTCGGCGCCGGAGCGGTGTCGCTGTCGGTGGGCGCGTTCCTCGGCGCTGTTCTCTCCTTCGCCCTTGTGATGTTGTTGGCCGTCGGCGCGGGTGGCGGAATGTCCCGGGTGGTGCTGGCCGGAGTGGCCTGCACACAACTGTTCTCGGCCCTGACGTCATTCATCGTGATCTCCTCGGCCGACGCCGAGCAGACCCGCGGTGTGCTGTTCTGGCTCCTCGGTTCGCTGTCCGGGGCCGACTGGACCAACGTCATGCTCTGTGGCACGGTGACCCTGGTCGGCCTCCTGGTGTGCCTGACGCAGTCTTCGGCGCTGGATGCCTTCACCTTCGGCAACACCGCTGCTTCGTCTCTCGGCATCTCGGTGCGCTGGGTTCGGATGCTGTTGCTCGGCATCACGGCACTTGTCACCGCGACCCTGGTGAGTGCGGCCGGGGCGATCGGGTTTGTCGGTCTCGTATTGCCGCACGCTGCCCGGTTCATCGTCGGCCCACAGCACAGTCGGTTGCTGCCCACCGCTGCGGTGGTCGGCGCGATTTTCATGGTGTGGGTCGATGCGCTGGCCCGCACAGTCTTTGCGCCCCAGGAAGTTCCGGTCGGTGTCGTCACGGCCCTGATCGGTGTTCCTGCGTTCGCACTCATCCTCTTCCGGATGAGGTCGAGCCAATGACGCTGTGTGCCAAGAATATCGAATGGAGTCGAGGCGGACAGTTGGTGCTCGATGGAGTGTCCCTCGACCCCGTGAAGGGTGAGACCATCGGGTTGCTCGGCCCGAACGGCTCCGGAAAGTCGTCGCTGCTGCGGGTGCTCAGTGGAATCGCGGTCCCGGATATGGGCCGCGTTCTCCTGGACGACGTCGAGATCAGGAACCTGCGACGTCGTCAGATCGCCCGCCGGGTGGCAACGGTCGACCAGCACTCCGACACCGAGGTCGACATCACTGTCCTCGACATCGTGCGGCTCGGCCGCATTCCGCACCGTGGAATCTTCGGTGGTGACGAGTCCGCGGACGAGCGGGCTGTCGCGTTGGCGCTCGAGCGCACCGCAATGACGTCGAAGTCGAAACGTCTGTGGCACAGCCTTTCCGGCGGTGAACGGCAGCGTGCTCAGATTGCGCGGGCCCTCGCGCAGGAGCCGGACGAATTGTTGCTGGACGAGCCCACCAATCATCTCGACATCCGGCATCAGCTCGACATCCTGGCCCTGGTCGCCGAACTCCCGCTCACCAGTTACATCGCGTTGCACGATCTCAATCTGGCGGCGATGTTCTGCGATCGGGTGATCGTCCTCGACCGCGGGAGAGTCGTCGCGGTCGGTACTCCGACCGAGGTGATCACCGCTGAGCTGGTGGAGCAGGTGTACCAGGTCCGGGCGAATGTCACCGTGGACCCCGTCATCGGATACCCCGCGGTCACGTATCGACCGCAATCTACGGGCGTTCCCGCGGGCTGATCGCATCGTGTGGTGATGTCTGAGGTCTGAGCAAGGGTGCGATGCACCCATGTTCAATTGCCCGATTCGCCATATCCTCGAACCATGTCAACTGGACGATGCAAGTTGAGGAGGAATCGGAAGGAGCTATGGGCTTGAAGAATACTCAGAACGTCTCCGTCGCAGGTGGATTCACGGATGGGAATGGCATGAACAACGCTTCGGCGGCAGACCTTGACGTCGTCGGAATGTGGGTTACGGCAGACGGATACATACGTCAGGAATTGTTACCGAACGGGCGCTACGACGAGGCGCGAGGCAACACTTCCAGCGCTTACACCGGTACGTATACCGTGTCCGGCGCGCACCTGGACTATCGCGACGACACCGGGTTCACCGCGACCGGGGATATTCGCGATGGGGTGTTGTACCACGAGCACTTGGTGCTCTACCGCGAGGAACAGGCTTCATGAATCTGTCCGGTCATGTCCGGGGCGATCGCTCCGGCCTGTCTCTGGTCCCCTGGTCGAGTCCTCAGGGCCGGTGGTCGCCTGATGCTCGGTCGGAAATGGTCCGTTGGACGGCATCGATGTGGTCTTCCCGGCGCTGAACTTCGTGCTCGTGCTCCTCGGGTGTCAGCACTCGCGCGTCCGGCCCCGGTACGACCAACGCTTCGACATCGTTGTGTGTCCAGCGGACAACGTAGGGCGGTTCACCCGTCGATGAATGCACTTCCGTGATCAGTCCGAACAGATCGGGGTCGTCGAGTACGGTGCCCTTGACCACCAACCAGTCACCCGTTTTTGCGTGCATGTCACTGTCCTTTCCCCGGGCGAGGAGCCTTACAGCGGCCACGTCGCCGCCAGTGGACGATCGTTTGCCGTCCAATAACGTTATCCCACCGTTCGGTGCGGCTCGGTAGGGCAAGTGGTCACAACCCTGTTGACACGGACGCGTTTCCAGGGACGGCGAGCACGGTGACAGCGACCGGGCACCGTGCGGACGGCCGTGGTCGGGGCCACACCGGTCCATCAGGAACTGCGCGTGGACGCGACGATAGACAGAATCGAAGGCCGGAAAACGTTCGTCACCGGAACCCTCTCCCACGGCGCCGTGGTGTGTGCGGTGGCTGACGCGCTCTTCGTCCAGCCGCTGCCCGTTCGGTCGTAGACGAGGTCAGCGCGACAGCGCGCTGGGTGTAGCTGAACCGAAAACCGCTGTGCCGTCAGCTTTTGTTGTCCGCCCGATCTTTCCGACGCTTGTCTTTCTCGGCGTCGGCGAGTTTCTCGATGTGATCGGCCTGGTCGCGCTTGGTCGCCGCGGCGTCCCGCTTGGCTGCTGCTTCCTTTGCTTTTGCTGCAGCGGCAGCGGTCGCTTTCAGTTCAGCCGCATTGATCTTGGCCTGCTCATCCCGCTTGGCGGCTTCGGCCTCTTGTTTGCGCTTGGCAGCGAGTTCGTCGGCCTGTCGCTCGGCCTCAGCGGTCCGTTGCCGAGCTTTCTCGGCGGCGGCTCGTTTGTCTTCCTCCGCCTGCCGTGCCGCCTCATTGATCTCTGCCTGCTTGGTTTCGCGTGCCACCTTCCGGTCTTCGACGGCGTGGTCGGCCTTGGCCTTCAATGTCGCGGCGGCCTGTTGACGCTTGCGCTCGGCTTCGGCCTCCAATTGCGCTGCGCGACCGAGGGCTTCGCTCCGTTTGGTGAGCGCCGATCCACGTTTTTCGATCAATGGGTCCCCCAGGAGACTCCCAACCGTTGAGTCGAGAACACCCAACGAACGTTCGAACAGGAGCCGAGCGGCCGCCTCCGAATCCAGTCGGGAGACGACTCTATCCTCGATGAGCTGCAACGGGATTCGGGCGATCCGATATTGCGTTCGTAGTACAACCAACGGTAGTTCGGTAATGTTCATGTGCACTCTCCTCAACTTTGGGTGTGGTCGCTTTACGGAAGGTCGGCTTGATCGGTGAGGCCGTCCGCCTGGCGTCGCAACTGCTCGGCCTGCGCTCGGGCGCGGTTCGCCTCAGCCACCGATTCCTGATGTTCGTCGACTGCGTCGACAACATCGTTCGTGGTCTCGGCGACCTCGACCTGCTCCTCGGCTCGCGCTTGCTGTTGTTTGGCCTTGGCGTCGAGTTCGGCCTGTGTCTGTTCGACCGCGAGCTTGTGCTCGGCCTGCTGCGCAGCCGCCGCCTTCTGGGTCTGCTTCACAGTCTCGACCACCCGCTCAGTGGTCGCAGTCTCGGCTGCCACCTCAGTCCGTTCCTGCGCGCCCTCAACTCGGGCTTCGGCGGCCTCGCGCTGAGCCTTCTCGGCTTCCGCTTTGGCAACAGCCTCCTCGGCGTTTGCTTCTTTGCGCTTTTGGGCCTGGGTTTGCTCGAGTTGCCCCTCGGCTGTCAGCGAATCGTTGCCGGTCACAGCGCCGGCCACTTCCTTTGCTTTGCCTTTGACCGAGTCGAAAAGGCCCTTGCGGGCTTGCTCAGCTCTGCTGTCGTCAGTCATGCTCACTCCCTCCATGGCATCGATAGGATGCTCACACGTTGAACCCCGGGTCAGGTGTCCATTGATTGGTGGGGTTCCCCAAGCTGCGGGGTTCGAACCGGAAACTCATCCAGTGTGTGACCACGGGCACATTCGGCGGAGGTGTATGGGGTGCCCCCGCGTCCAAAATCCGCTCCACTTCTTCGCGTTCGCTGTGGTTGCAACCGGCGCGAACGCAGGCAGGTGGAGCAGATTTTCAATCGCGGATAGCCGGTTACCTATATCACGCCGCATTGGTCCTGCAGCAGGAATCTCGGCAGATCGTCGTGAAGTGTGGTGCCTATCCTGTTGCCGTGACCACATCAGGTGAGCCCACGACCTCCGGTCGTATACGAAGCGCTGCGTTCGCTCCGAAAGTGATGTCCGCAGCTGACGCCGTGAAGTTCATTCACCCGGGTGACACCGTCGCCATCAGTGGTTTTGGCAGTGCCGGCACGCCCAAGGTCACCATCCCTGCCCTGGCGGAGCGCATCGAGCACACCCGCGGGCAGGGATCGACATTCACGATCAACCTCCTGACCGGCGCCTCTGTGTCCTCCGAGGCCGAGAAGATTCTCTGCGAAATCGACGGAATCGCGCTGCGCATGCCCTACCAGGCGGAGCCGACTGCCCGGGGCCGGATCAACGATGGCCGCATGGACTACGTCGACATCCACCTCTCGCACGTCGCGCAGCAGGTGTGGGAGGGCTACTACGGCAACGTTGATGTGGCCATCGTCGAGATCGCAGGCATCACCGAGTCGGGTGAATTGATCCCCGCCGCCTCGATCGGCAACAACAAGACCTGGCTTGACGTCGCAGACAAGATCATCCTCGAGGTCAACTCCTGGGTGCCTGAGGCGATGGAAGGCATGCACGACGTGTACTACGGCACCGCGCTGCCGCCGAATCGCAAGCCTCTCGAGATCACCCATGTCGAGCACCGCATTGGCCAGACAACATTTCGGGTCGATCCGGCCAAGGTTGTTGCGGTCGTCGAAACCAACTGCCGCGACAGCGCCAGTCCGGTGAGCGCGCCCGACGCCGTGAGTGAGGCCATCGCCGGCCACGTCCTGGATTTTCTCGATTACGAGGTGCGTGCAGGCCGCTTGCCTGCCGACACCCTCCTCCCGCTGCAGGCCGGTATCGGAAACGTTGCCAACGCAGTGCTCGGTGGCTTGGACCGCGGGCCGTACAAAGGTCTGAATTGTTACTCCGAGGTCCTTCAGGACGGCATGCTTCGCCTGATCAAGGACGGAACCGTCGCCCATGCGTCATCGACGGCCCTGGTCCTGAGTGAAGCCGGCATGGAAGAGCTGACCGCGAACGTCGACTTCTATCGCACTCGCATCACGTTGCGTTCGCAGGAGATCAGCAACCATCCTGAGGTGATCCGTCGTCTCGGCATCATCGCGATGAACGGCATGCTCGAAGCCGACATCTACGGCAACGTGAACTCGACGCACATCATGGGCACGAAGATCATGAACGGCATCGGCGGCTCGGGCGACTTCACCCGCAACGGCTACGTCTCCATGTTCCTGAGCCCGTCGACGGCTCGCGGCGGTGCCATCTCCGCAATCGTCCCGATGGTCCCGCACGTCGACCACACCGAACACGACACGCAGGTGGTTGTCACCGAGCAGGGTTTGGCAGATCTGCGCGGCCTCTCGCCGCGACGTCGGGCACGCCTGATCATCGACAACTGTGCGCACCCCGACTTCCGCCCGTTGCTGCACGACTATCTGTCCCGCGCCGAGGCGATGCCCGATGCGGGGCAAACGCCACACCTACTCGGCGAGGCCTTCGCGTTCCATCAGCGCTACCTCGACACCGGTTCGATGCGGCGGTCGTGAGGTAGCGATGCGTCAGCCGTGCGATAGGCGGCACCGCGACGTGCGCTCGATTGGTCGGCACCGAACAGACTTGGTGCACAGTCCGCCTGCGTAGCGCCCTGGTCCAGACGTTGCTCGACTGGTCCCAGCCGAACTCACTCCTTGCATGCAAGCATGCATGCAAGGAGTAGGATCGCTCGTATGGCGTCATTACAGCCCCCGATCGCAGCAGAGCTCGCCTATACGCACACCAAAGAACGGATACTTCGCGGCGAACTCGCGGGCGGGCAACTCATCAGCGAAGGAGCGATCGGAGCCGAGCTCGGAATCAGCCGGACGCCGGTGCACGAGGCATTTCTGCGCTTGAGCACAGAACAGCTGCTCGACCTCGTGTCTCGTAAAGGTGCGATCGTGCGGCCGATGACTCCCACTGAGGCTGCAGACGTCCTGGCCATGCGAAGAGGTATCGAGAATGCTTCTGCGGGACAGGTATTTTCGGCAGGTGGGCCCAGTGTTCGGATCGTTGCGTTGCTTGGCGAGAACCTGGGGCAACAGGCGGCGCTGGTCGAGTCGGGGGATGTGTCGGGCTTTGTTGCCTGTGATGACGACTTTCATGCGCTGATGGTCGAGGCGTCGGGCAACCCGGTGGCATGCCACTTCTATGATCACCTGCGCAGTCGCCAACAACGATTGCGAAACCTATTGTTGCGCGTCGACCCCGCCAACCTCGCGTCCTCGTTTGCGGACCATCGGGTCCTGGCGGCCTGTTTCATCGGAGGTGACGAGGCCGGTTTCGGAACCGCGTTGACTGCCCATCTCGATCGCTATCAGGGTGCGTTGTGAGTTTACAGACCGAGCGGAGAGACTCGGCCGTCGCTGACGTAGGCCACCGGCGCGCATGGCCTTTTGTGTTCGGAGCGTTGTTCGTTTGCGCGTGGTCGGGAAACCAGTTCAGCCCAATGCTGTTGTTGTACAAGAACGTCGAGCACTACTCGTCGGCAACGGTGACGTTCTTCCTGGGAATCTACGTCCTGGGATTGGTGCCGGCTCTGTTGATCGCGGGAGCGTTGTCTGACAAATTCGGTCAACGGCCGTTGATGTTCGCCGGCGTGTGGTTCGGGCTGATTGCCAGTCTTCTCCTTGGCGCCGGTGAACTCGGTGCATCCGCAATATATGTCGGTCGTTTTCTGGCCGGAATGTCGGTGGGGACGGCGATGGCTGTCGGAACCAGCTGGCTCAAGGAGCTGTCGCAAGCTCCGTACGACCCGGCGGCGGACCGGGGTTCGGGGGCGCGGCGTGCGTCACTTGCCTTCACTCTGGGTTCTGGTCTGGGTGCGTTGATCGCAGGAAGCCTCGCGCAATGGGGGCCGTTGCCCGAGGTCCTTCCGTACCTGGTCCATATCGCGGTGATCGCTCCGTTCGTGTGGTTGATCAGGAAGGCGCCGGAGACGATCGAACGCACCGATGGGCATCGCAGTCTGCGGACCAGGTTCGGGGTGCCCTCGGCCCGGCACCGGCGCTTCATCCGGGTGGTGGCGATCTGCGGGCCGTGGCTGTTCATCGCCTGTGGTCTGTCGTACGGCTATCTCCCTGTTCTACTCGAAGGTGCCACCGGGGGAATGGGTTTGGCATACGCAACCGCGATGAGCGTGGTCGCTCTGGGATCGGGTGCACTGATCCAGCCGATCGCGAAGCGGATCGATTCAGCATCCAGCGCGCGTGGCATGGTTGTTTCTCTGACCACGATGATTGTCGGCCTGGTGGTGATGATCGTTGCGGTCGAGATGAATTCCCCTGTTGTGGGGATTCTCGTGAGCGTGATATTCGGCGTGGGCTTCGGGATCGGGCTCGTCTCGGGTCTGCTGGAAGTGCAGCGGATCGCGCCACCGGAAGATCTGGCGAAGTTGACAGGCGTCTTTTATGCATTGTCGTACACCGGTTTTCTGATGCCAACGATCCTTGCCGCTCTGACACCTCCCTTCACGACCGTTGTGTTGCTGATGGTTCTGACGGTTCTCGCCGTGGCGTCGACGCTGATCGTGATCGTCGGATATCGAAAGCATCTGCCGTCTGACAGTGGAGCGGATATCGGGGTCGTTCGATCCAGATCAGCTCCGTGAACGGTCGATCATCAGTCCGATGATGTGATGGCTTGGGCCATCGACGTCGCGGCGAAGTGGGCGAACTCGGTCGGATCGAGATCGGGGGCCCAACTGTTGACGATGGTGTCTGCCACGCCCCGCAGGCCGGAGAGTACAAACGGCAGCAGTGCCGGATCGTCTTTCAGGCGTAGGCCCTCGACTGATGCCGCCTCCCGGAGTGCGCTGTAGAGCGCGTCGTTGTACTGCTGCGCCGTCTTGCGCACCTCACGGATCGACTCGCGTTCGGCGTGATTGTCACCTTCGATGTCTCGCCAAGTCCCGGCGAAGCGGCCCACCCTGGCCCACTGCCGCGCGGCTTCGGGAATGATGCTCTCAAGCATTGCCGCGACTCCCTGGTCGCGGGGGAGGGCGGTCACAAATATGCGCGATTCGACTTGGCTCTCGCTCAGCAGCGCGACGAAGATGTCTGGCTTGTCCACGAAATACTGATAGATCAGGCCGGTGCTGGTACCTGACAGCTTTGCCACAGACCGAATGGTCAGTGCCGTGTATCCGCCCTCGTCCAACAAGGCTGCTGCCGCATCCAGCGTCCGGCGTCGCCTGGCTTCGGCGTCGCCGTAGATCGACTTTTTTTCCGTTTCACCCACCGGCCAACCGTAGTCGTTTCCACGCACTTTTCAATTGAATGCCGTTGAGGCAGACCCTGATGCGTACTTCCGCAGGCGTTTCGAAGCAGAGAATGAACAATGTTCGAAGTAGGATTGAACAGTGTTCATTCTCGTGTTACGGTTCGATCTATGACCCACGCCACAACGAGTGAGCCGAACCCACCATCGGCGATAACCCAGGGCGAAGACCAGCTTGCAGCAGTCGAGTTCGCCACTGCGGCAGGCCAACTACTCGTCGAGATTCGACGAGATCTCGATACCGCGACTCGCGAATTAAGCGAGATTCGGGACGAAGGGGATCGGCGTAGCCACGAGTTCCTTGTCGATGCGATCGCCCGCAGATTCCCTGGCGACTCGGTCCTGTCCGAGGAAGGCGCCGATGACAAGCGTCGCCTGACTGCCGAGCGGGTGTGGATTGTCGACCCCCTCGACGGAACCCGCGAGTTCGGAGAATTAGGGCGGGCCGACTGGGCCGTCCACGTCGCGCTCGTCGAGCATGGTCAGTTGATTGTCGGCGCAGTGGCGATGCCGGCGCTGGGGACAACGTATTCGACACGCGATGTGGCGGTCACGACACAGACGATTCCCCGCCGCCCTCGGGTCGTTGTCAGCCGCACCCGGCGGCCTGAGCCGGTCATGGCGATGGCCGCGGGTCTCGACGCCGAGCTCATCGAGATGGGGTCGGCCGGAGCGAAGGCGATGTCGGTGGTTCGTGGCGAAGCGGATGTCTACGCCCACGCCGGCGGACAGTACGAGTGGGATTCGGCTGCGCCCGTTGCGGTCGCCCGTGCCGCGGGCCTTCACGTCTCGCGAATCGATGGTTCTGCACTGCGATACAACCAGGTCAACCCCTGGCTGCCCGATCTGCTGATCTGTCGGCCCGAGCTGGCCGCCGATGCATTGGAGCTATTGAAATGACCCAAACATTCACTCGCACACTCACTCACCTCGAACGACTCGAGGCCGAGAGCATCCACATCATGCGCGAAGCCGTTGCCGAGAGCGAAAACCCGGTGATGCTGTACTCGGTCGGCAAGGACAGCGCGGTGATGCTCCATCTGGCTCGCAAGGCGTTTTACCCGTCGCGGCTGCCGTTCCCGCTGCTTCACGTGGACACCACGTGGAAGTTCCGCGAGATGTACAAGCTTCGCGACGAGTCAGCTGCCACAGGTGATTTCGATCTGATCGTCCACAAGAATCCGGAGTGCGTCGAGAAGGGGATCAACCCATTCACGCACGGCTCTGCGACCCACACCGACATGTGGAAGACCGAAGGGCTCAAGCAGGCGCTCGATCTTCACAAGTTCGACGCCGCTTTCGGTGGAGCCCGGCGCGACGAGGAGAAGTCCCGCGCCAAGGAGAGGATCTTTTCGATCCGATCGGCCGAGCACCGGTGGGATCCCAAGCAGCAGCGGCCCGAGCTGTGGCACATGTACAACGTCCGCAAATCCCCTGGCGAGAGCCTGCGCGTGTTCCCGCTGTCGAACTGGACCGAACTCGATGTCTGGGAGTACATCCGGCAGGAGAACATTCCCATCGTGCCGCTCTACTTCGCCGACAAGCGTCCCGTCGTCGAACGCGACGGCACGTTGATCATGGTCGACGACGACCGGATGCCGTTGCGGCCCGGTGAAGTTCCCGAACTCAAGAGCGTGCGTTTCCGGACCCTCGGTTGCTACCCGCTCACCGGTGCGGTCGAGTCGAACGCCACATCGCTGACAGACATCATCCAGGAGATGCTGCTGACCACCACCTCCGAGCGCCAGGGCCGCGTGATCGATCACGACAGCAGCGCGTCGATGGAGAAGAAGAAGCAGGAAGGTTACTTCTGATGACCCACCCATCTGCACTGATCGCCGACGACATCGAGCAGTATCTCGAGCGTCATGCCAACAAGTCCATGCTTCGCTTCATCACCTGCGGCAGTGTCGACGACGGCAAGAGCACGCTGATCGGCCGGTTGCTCTACGAATCTAAACTGGTCTTTGAGGACCAGCTTTCGGCACTTGAAGCCGATTCCAAAAAGGTCGGCACCCAGGGTGAGGGACTCGACTTCGCGCTCCTGGTCGACGGCTTGGCCGCCGAACGCGAGCAAGGCATCACGATCGACGTCGCCTACCGGTATTTCAACACCGAGCGCCGCAAGTTCGTCGTCGCCGACACCCCCGGCCACGAGCAGTACACCCGAAACATGGTCACCGGTGCCTCGACCGCAGATCTCGCGGTGATTCTCATCGATGCCCGCAAAGGCGTGCTCACCCAGACACGTCGGCACTCTTATCTGGTGTCGTTGCTCGGCATCCGCCACGTGGTGCTCGCTGTCAACAAGCTTGATCTCGTGGACTATTCGCAGGACGTCTTCGACAAGATCACCAAAGACTACCGGGCGTTCGCCGCGGAAATCGGGCTCGAGGGCATCGTCGCGATCCCGCTGTCCGCTTACCACGGCGACAATCTCACTGAACGCAGCGCCAACACGCCGTGGTATCAGGGGCCCACACTGATCGAACATCTCGAGACCGTGGAGATCTCCAACGAGCTCCACCAGAGCCCCTTTCGCATGCCCGTCCAGTGGGTCAATCGACCCGACTTGGACTTTCGGGGATTTTCGGGGCAGATCGTCGGGGGTATGGTGCGGCCGGGTGATCGGCTGAGAGTTCTTCCGAGCGGCAAGGAATCGGCCGTGGCACGCATCGTCACGATGGGAGCTGACCTCGACGAGGCGATAGCTGGGCAGTCTGTGACCATCACTCTCGACGATGAGATCGATATCAGCCGGGGCGATGTGTTGGCGGCGGTGGACGCGCTGCCGGGTCTGGCAGACCAGTTCGAGACGCACGTGGTGTGGATGGGCGAAGACGCGATGTTGCCCGAACGTCCGTACCTGTGCCAGATCGGGACGATGACGGTGCAGGCGCGCATCACCAAGCCGAAATACAAGGTGAATGTCAACACGCTCGAACAGACGGCGACAAACACCTTGGCGCTCAACGAGATCGGCGTGTGCAACATCAGCTTCGACCGGCCGGTGCCGTTCGATGTCTATACCGCGAACCGGGACACCGGCGGTTTCATCCTGATCGACCGGTTGACCAACACCACCGTTGGCGCCGGAATGATCACGCACTCGCTGCGCCGATCGGACAACATTCACTGGCAAGCCGTGGATGTCAACGAACAGGCACGATCAAAGCTCAAAAACCATGAGCCCCACGTGGTGTGGTTTACCGGGCTCTCCGGTTCGGGTAAGTCGACCATCGCCAACGAACTCGAAAGGCAGCTGTACGGACTGGGCTGCCACACCTACCTGCTCGATGGCGACAACGTACGGCACGGCCTGGGTCGTGACCTCGGGTTCACCGAAGCCGACAGGGTGGAGAACATCCGGCGGGTGACCGAGGTCGCCAGGCTGATGGTGGACGCCGGCCTGATCGTATTGGCTTCGTTCATCTCACCGTTCGGAGCCGAGCGGCAAGCTGCCCGCGAGGTGATCGGGTCCGAGAAATTCTGCGAAGTCTTCATCGACACCCCGATGGAACTTGCCGAGAGTCGAGACCCGAAGGGCCTCTACAAGAAGGCGCGTCGAGGAGAGCTGGCCAACTTCACCGGCATCGACTCTCCGTACGAGGCGCCCGAGAATCCAGATCTTCACATCGACACCACCACAACGTCTTCGAAAGAATCCGTCAGGCAGATCATCGATCACCTGCGCAGCCGTGGTGCGATCGCCTGAAGACGCTTCCCGAGTTCACCCACCCATCACAGAAGGAGTGTCTCTTGCCCACAAGAAACGAAATCTGTTCGGCACTCGAGTCGTACGTAAAGTATCTGGGTAACCATGACGTGGATCAACTGGTGTCGCTCTTCGCGGACGACGCGGTGCAGCATGAGCCGCTCGGTGTGCAGACCTACCGCGGCGTAGAGGAGATCCGGGGATTCGGCACCGAGAATGCGAAGGTCGACTTCACGGTCAGCCGCTACTCGCCGATCACCGTCACCGGCCGCTACGCGGCCATGCAGATCTGCGTGCAGCGTACGGGCATGCCCGACTTCTTGGCCACTGATCTATTCGAGTTCGACGAGCACGGCAAGATCGCCTCGCTCAGCGTCGTTCTGGACCCGCAGGCGCACGTCACTGCGCCCGGACAACCATGACTGTGTCGCCACCGCTGCCTGGCTCGACGCAACTGCTCGAGGACAAGGTCGTGGTGATCTCGGGTGTGGGGCCTGGTCTGGGCCGTGCGATCGCACTCCGCAGTGCCGAAGCAGGCGCTGCTGTGGTGCTCGCCGCACGGACCGCTGGACGGATCGAGGAGATCGCCGAGGAGATTCGCAGCGCCGGTGGTGACGCTGAAGCGGTACCGACCGACCTGACCGACTCCGCGTCGATCATCGAGCTGGCCGCGCGCGCCCAGTCGAGGTACGGCCGAGTTGATGTGCTGATTCACAACGGGTTTGTGATGCCTGCGCACGGGCGACTGCTTGATGCGGAGGTCGGCGCGTTACGCGCAGGTATGGACATCAACCTGCTTGCGGCGCTCGATCTCGCCCAAGCCTTCGCGCCCGGGCTGATCGCGTCGAGAGGTTCGGTGGTGATGATCAACTCGATGGTGCTCCGAAACCAATTGCCCGATCTGGGGGCATACCGGGTCATGAAGACCGGACTACTGGCTCTGGCCCGCAGTCTGTCCGTCGAGTTGGGGCCGCAGGGTGTCCGCGTCAATTCTGTTGCACCGGGATATATCTGGGCGGACTCGGTCCAGGCCATGTTCGAGGATCAGGCGCAGAAGCGGGGCGTCACGCCGCAGCAGATCTACGACGAAACGGCCTCGGGTACCGATCTGCGTCGCCTGCCTGAGCCCGGCGACATCGCGAACGCAGTGGTGTTCCTGGCCTCTGACTCTGCGCGAGCCATCACGGGCCAGTGCCTGGACGTCAACTGCGGACAAACCCACCACTGATCAACTCAGACAAGGAAGTACTGATGACAAACGATTACGACGGTATTGGTTCGATCGAGAACCTGCATCAGAGCGCAATCGATGCCACCGGCTACGACGACTTCGGTGGCGGCGAGTACCGCGCCGGTCTGGAGGTTCTTCTCGGTTCATTCGCGACCGAGGCCGATCTCACCCCGCACGGCCGGTTGATTGCACGCAAGATGATCATCAGTGCGCTTTCGGGCCGACTGATCAGTGAGGCGGGATTCGCCCGTCACCCCGAGCACGCCGATGTTGCAGTTGAACGACCCATCTTTGTTTCCGGCATCACGCGAACCGGTAGCACAGCGCTTCATCGCCTGCTCAGCGCCGACCCATCACATCAAGGCGTCGAGATGTGGTTGGCCGAGTCTCCGCAGCCCAGACCCGCCCGTGGCCGGTGGGCACAGAACAAGGACTTCCTGCGATCGGATGCCCTCTATCGCTCACGCCAGGCAAAGGAAACCGACCTGATGAAGGTGCACTTCATGGGAGCCGAAGAAGTCGAAGAATGCTGGCGACTGCTGCAACAGACGATGTTGTCGATCTCTTTTGAATGTGTCGCGTACGTGCCGTCCTACTCGCGGTGGCTGGCCGAACAGGACTGGACCGCGACCTATGAACGGCACAAGAAGAATCTGCAGCTGATCGGTGTGAACGACACCGATCGGCGGTGGGTGCTCAAGAGTCCGAGTCACGTCTTCGCGATCGATGAGATCATGAACGTCTATCCGGATGCGTTGATAGTGCGAACTTTCCGTGATCCGACGACGTCGATGGCGTCGACGTTCAGTCTCGCGGAGCAGGGTAAGCACGACATGTCGGATGCGTTCGACCGGGCGACAATCGGCCGTACCCAGCTCGACCTGTGGGCCCGCGGCAATGCAGACTTCAACCGGGCTCGAGCTCGTTACAACCCGGAACAATTCATAGACGTGGACTTCAAGGACTTCGTGGCCGACCCGATTGGCACGATCGAGACCATTTACACGCAATTTTCGTTGCCGTTCACAGATGAAGCGCGCACCGCCGTCGCCGCCTCGCATCAAGCCAGCCTCGCCGAACATCGGCGCCCGGCGCATCAGTATTCCCTCGAAGACTTCGGTGTCACCGTCGCCGACGTCGAGGCCAAGTTTGCGGTCACCACCGTGTGACGCTCCTGCCGTGACCATTTCGACAACAAGAGGACTTTCATGAATGACGTTTGGGAAAAGTACTGCGCAGACCTGCTCGATCTCGGCAAAATGTTCGACGACGAGATCGTCCCGCAGGATTCGCTCACGCAGGCCGAGGGCGCACGCTACCTGACCCGGCTGCTGCGCTACGCGACAATCAATTGTGTCGAGTACACGGATCCGCGGTGGCCTCAGTTCACATCTGCGCCCAACCCGAACATGATGACCAAGATCGGCGCCGACAACCCCGACAACATCTATATGCGGGCCAACATATCCGGGAAGTACCGCTACCGGATCACGGGCACCCGCGGCACGGTTCCGCTGGTGACGTTCGGATCGCGCGTCAACCGCTACCATATCGACGGCACCATGATGCAAACCGGTGATCTACATGTGCACGACCTGGAAGTCGATGAGAGCGGTCGGTTCTCGTTCATTGCCAGCGTCGACAAGCCTGCCGAGGGCGCATGGCTGCCGATGGCACCGGACAGCAACCTCATCTCGGTCCGGCAGACTTATCGGGATCGTCGCAGCGAGTTCCCCGCGGAGCTGGCCATCGAATGCCTGGACCCCGACGGCGTTTTCGAGCCGCTGAGCACCGAAGAAATGGGGCAGCGCCTCGACAAGGCGGTCGCCATGGTCCGGGGCACGGCGGGTACCTTCCTCGAATGGGCCCGTACGTTCCAGCCGGAGCCCAACGAGATTTTCGACCGAGGGCAGGAGACCTTTCAGAACGCCGGTGGCGATCCGACGATCTTCTACTTGCACGGCTACTGGAAGCTCGCCGAGGACGAAGCGTGGGTCATCGAGACCGAGGTTCCGAACTGCGAGTACTTCAACTTTGTGCTGCAGAACTTCTGGGTCGAATCCCTCGACTACAACCGGACGAACATCTACATCAACAACCACACCGCGAAACTGAACGACGACGGCACACTGACCATCGTGGTGGCGGCGAAGGATCCCGGCTATGGCAACTGGATCAACACCGATTCTCATGCGGAGGGGACGTGGGCCATGCGTTGGATCAAGGCCGATTCGCATCCGATCCCGACATCGAAGGTAGTGAAGCTGTGAGGTCACACTTGTGAGATGGGCACTACCTGCGGCGATGATGGCGGCCGAAGATCTTCCGGCGTTGGCACGCGTCGCCGACGAATGTGGCTATGACGCGATCGCGATGCCGGACTCGGTGTTCTACCCGGAGACGATCTCGGCGGGCTATCCGTATTCCGCCGACGGCAAACGCATGTGGACCGGCCAGACCCCGATGCCTGATCCCTTGATCGCGATGACGGCGATGGCGGCGATCACGCAGCGGTTGCGCTTCTACACCAACGTGCTGAAGTTGCCGTTGCGGGAACCGCTGGTGCTGGCGAAACAGATCGCGACCATGGCGGTGATGTCGAACAACAGGATCGGTGTCGGTGTTGGTCTGTCGTGGATTCCTGAGGAGTTCCGGTTTACCGGCACCGAGATGCGAACCCGCGGAGCCCGTACCGATGAGGCACTCGAGATCCTGAAGGCCGTCTGTGGCGGCGGCGGTCCCGAGTGGGTCGAGTACCATGGTAAGCACTACGATTTCGATCGTTTGATGATGAGTCCAGCTCCGGACCAACCGGTTCCAATCTATGTCGGTGGGCACAGTGAGCCGGCTTTGCGTCGCGCCGCACGGCTTGCAGATGGATGGATCTCAGTCAACACCGACGTGGCAAAACTGCGGGTCGCCATCGATCGATTGACAGAATTGCGTACCGAATATGGTCGTGAAGAAGTGACTTTCGAAATCGATGCCTCACCGACTGATGTCCACGACATCGATGGATACCGGGCTCTCGCCGACATCGGCGTCACCCGGTGTCGGGTGATGCCATGGCGGCTTTATGATGCCGACCCGACCGACCGCCAGGCAAAACTTGACGCAGTTCGCCGATTTGCCGACGACTGTATGGACAAGTCCACATCTGCAGACCGCCCGTGAAATCGGTGACCGGACGGTCGCGGTCACATCGGACGGGTGGGACGGTCCGATGGTCGTCGCTCCCGTTGGCCGGGATCGCCCGTGTCTGAAACTCGGAAAGTGCGTAATACATAGGTGTTACAGCGTTTTTCGTGAGGAGACAACATATGGCCGACAGTTCATCCATCATGCCCATCCCGTCGGGGGAGATCACCGAGTGGGCTTTTGAGGCCGACGTGGTCATCGCCGGTTTCGGAGTTGCCGGCGCAGCGGCTGCGGTGGGCGCGGCGCAGGCCGGTGCCGAGGTTCTGGTGCTCGAACGCACCGGGGGATGGGGCGGGGCCGCGGCCATGGCAGGCGGCTTCATCTACATGGGTGGCGGCACTCCGCTACAGAAGGCCTGCGGGTTCGACGACACCGTCGAGGCCATGAAGGCCTTCATGAAAGCCGCGTTGGGACCCGGTGTCGATGAAGCGAAGATCGACATCTACTGCGAGGGCAGTGTGGATCATTACCACTGGCTCGTCGACGAGTGTGGCGTTCCGTTCAAGGAGAGCTTCTGGGGCGAACCCGGTTGGGAACCACCGGGAGACGACGGCCTGCAATACACCGGCGGTGAGAATGCAGCACCGTTCAATGCGACGATCCCGCCGGCGCCCCGCGGCCATGTGCCGCAGATGAAAGACAAACACGTCAGCGCCGAGAAGGGTGGCGGCTACATGTTGATGAAGCCGCTCACGGACAAAGCCACCGACCTGGGTGTGAAAGCCGAATACGACATGCGCGTACAGGCTTTGATCGTCGACGAAACGGGACGTGTGGTCGGTGTGCAGGCCAAGCAGTACGGCCACAGCGTCGCGGTGCGGGCGCGCAAAGGCGTGGTACTCGCCACCGGCAGCTTTGCCTACAACACCACGATGGTCGAGTCCTTCGCGCCTCGACTGATCAATCGACCGGCCGCCTCGATCGAGGAGCACGACGGCCGGGCGATCCGCATGTCGCAGTCGATCGGTGCCGACCTGGCGCACATGGATGCCACCGAGGTCGCCTTCTTCTGCGACCCGCAACTGTTCATCCGGGGCATCCTGGTCAACGGGCGTGGTCAGAGATTCATCAACGAGGACACCTACCCCGGACGCGTCGGGCAGGCTGTGCTCATCGAGAACCAGAACCAGGCATATCTGGTCCTCGACGAGGCAGCGTATGAGGAAGCGCTGACGCGGCCGACGTCGAGCCCGCAGCTGCGTCGTCAACCGACGTGGGTTGCCGAGACGGTCGAAGAGCTCGAGTCCGAGATGGGTTTGCCCGCAGGGGCTTTGCAGTCGACTGTCGAGCTCTACAACCGACATGCGGTGGTCGGCGAGGATCCGCTGTTCGGCAAGAAAGCCGAGTGGGTCAAGCCGATCGGATCGCCGATTGCGGCCATCGATCTGCGCGGCATGACAGGTGGATTCACGTTGGGCGGTCTGCGCACGAGCCTCGACTCCGAGGTGTTGCACGTATCCGGTGATCCGATCCCGGGCCTGTACGCAGCGGGTCGATCGACTGCGGGCGTGTGTGCCGGCGGGTACGCCAGCGGAGCCTCACTCGGCGACGGTAGCTACTTCGGTCGGCGTGCGGGTATCGCGGCTGCCGCGAACTGATCGATTGGAATTGCCGCCGATCCCGGGAACGACACGGGATCGGCGGCAAAGCTTTTCAGCGCAGGCTGCCTTCGTGGACTGCCCGGTCGAACGCGGTCAACGGTGCGCCCGAGCGCAGGGTGCTCGCCAAAGCCGGGTCGGCCAGATGTAGACGTCCGATGGCGATCAGGTCGAACTCACCGGAACTGATCCGCTGCTCTACGTCACCGATGTTGTCGACCACCGGGGCGGCACCCTCAATACGACTGTCCCGCAGTGACTTACCGAGTCCTACGCTGCCGACGGCCATCGAGTGGGCACCGGTGAGTTTTTTGGCCCACCCGGCAAGAGACACACCACTTCCGGCGAAAACCGGTGCATCGAAGCGGCGGTTGCTGGCGTCGAACACATCGACTCCGGCATCGGAGAGTGCGCCGAGAACGACGCCGAGTTCGTCAGGGGTCTCGGCGATGCGTGCGGTGTAGTCCTGCTGTTTGTGCTGGGAGAACCGGTAGAAGATCGGAAGATCGTCGCCGATGGCCACCCGGATTGCTGCGACGACCTCGACCGGGAAGCGGGTGCGGGCCAACAGATCTCCGCCCCATGCGTCGTCGCGGGTGTTGGTCCCATGCCACACGAATGAGTCGAGCAGGTAGCCGTGGCCGCCGTGCAAGGCGATGCCGTCGAAACCGGCTGCGACGGCGTTGCGTGCCGCTTGAACATAGGCCGCGATGACGTCAGCGATGTCTTCTTCGGTCATCGGTTCGGTCGGCTGCGCTGCGCTCGCGACGTATTCGTCCGAGTAGGACGTCGTGCCGACGGGACCCCACAGGCCGGACGGACGCATGGGCTTGATCGCCGGGTCGACCTTGCTCATGGCGCCCCAGAGCGGTCCGACGTGCCAGAGCTGCGGAATGATCTTGCCCCCGGCGGCGTGTACACCGTCGACCACCGCGCGCCATCCGGCCAGGGCGTCGTCGCCGTACATGTGTGGCACGTTGGCATTGTCGACGGCGGAAGGATGCTCGATGGCAACGCCCTCGGTCACGATCAACCCGGTGCCGCCCTCGGCGCGACGCGTGTAGTACTGCGCCACATCGGGTCCGGGAACACCTGCGGGCGAGGATGATCGGGTCATCGGCGACATCGCGATGCGGTTGGCGAGTTCGAGCGAGCGAATCTTCAGCGGCTCGAAGAGTACGGAGTCATTGTTGTTCATACGTTCACAGCGCTTTCATGAAGCGGAAGAATCCGGGTGACGAGTCGACGCGCAAGCGGGTGAGGGTTCGGTAGCTGATCAGCCACCGTCCGTCTACTTTTCGGTATTCCTCGTGGTAGTGGCCGTAACCGTGAAGGTGGAGCTCTTCGTCACCGTCGTGCCACCACAGCATGTCTTCCATCGCCCAGATTCCCCGCGCGGTGGTGTCGGAGGTCAGTTCGATTTCGGGAGTGTGTCCGTGATGGGCGGTCGTGACGCTGACGGGTCCGTCGAGCAGGTTGCGGATCGCCTCGGCCAACTTCTCCTTGCCGACAATGCGGTTCGCAGTGTCGCCGGTGCGGGGTTGTTTGTCTTCCGGCAGCCCGCCCCACGTCTCGCTCACGACATCATCGGTGTGTAGCGGCGCGTACTCGTGCCACTGTTTGGTGTCCATGCACCGGAGTCGGGCCGCGAAGAGCTGCTTGATCTCCTCTATGGCGAGAACAGCTTCGGCAGCCGACAACGAGTGCGATGGGGGAGAAGCCTGCGACATGAACTAGAGCTTGCGGCCGGTGGCGGGCGAGGGTCAATCGCCGTCCCGCTCAGTGGCAACGCCGCATACCGGCCGCAAGTACTACGGTTCGTCGGCTCAGACGCTTGCCGGCTCGGTCGCCAGCGCGACCTCCTCGAGTGCGGCGACGCTGTAGGCGGCGTACGTCTCGTACGGTCCGCGTCCCGAGAAGTACGGGGTGAGCTGATCGTTGAGTTCTTCCACGGAGAACGCCGAGCCTGCGGCGTCGAAACGGTTCTCCACCTTGGGTGCTTCCATCAACGCGACCATCTTGCCGTAGACCACGAATACCTGTCCGTTGATCTCATCGGACGCAGGAGAGGCGAGGTAGCAGACCAGCGTTGCCACGCGTTCGGGTGCGAGCGGATCGAGTTCGGCGGTACCGGTGTTCTCGCCGAAGGCCTGGGCGGTCATCGCGGTGCGCGCCCGCGGGCAGATGGCGTTCGCACGGATTCCGTAGCGGGACAGGCCCTGCGCCGTTGAGAGTGTCAGCGCGGTGATCCCGGCCTTGGCTGCCGAGTAGTTGGGCTGACCGGCCGCTCCGAACAGGAATGCCTCCGAGGAGGTGTTGATGACCCGACCGAAAACCGGAGCGCCCGCGGCCTTGCTGGCAGCGCGCCAGTGGACGGCCGCCGCACGGGAGGTGGCGGCGTGGCCTTTGAGGTGGACGCGGATCACGTCGTCCCAGTCGGACTCGGACAGGTTGAAGATCATCTTGTCGCGGACGATCCCGGCATTGTTGACCAGGATGTCGAACGATCCGAATGTGGAAACTGCCGTGTCGACGAGACGCTCACCGAGCGACCAGTCGGAGACGTCGCCGGTCAGAGCCACTGCCTGCCCGCCGGCGGCGATGATCTCCTCGGCAACGGTGTGCGCGTTCTCGCCCATGTCGTTGACGACAACAGCAGCACCCGCCGCGGCGAGGGCGAGCGCCTCTGCACGCCCGAGGCCGGCCCCCGCGCCGGTGACGACGGCTGTGCGGCCGGACAGATCGAGTGTTTCCACCATGTTGAGCTCCTCATAGATTGCGTGTCGCGCCAAAACTAGTATTCATTCTAGTTTCTACCAAGTGGGACATAGGGTTCCGCGGTCTCGCTCACTGGGACGAGGGCGAATTGGCAACTCCGACCTGCATTCCCCTTCGGTCACCGGGACCAGCGGTGCGAAGGCGTGTTCACCTGGTCTTTTGGCCGTGGCTGCCGCAGTTTTACCGATGGTGAAGTGCGGTTTGGGGTGGTACGGGGGGAGCGATCAGGGCGCGGGGCGACCGGTATCCCGGTCAACGGGAATGTGTGGCCGACATCACGTGATCGCTGTCACCTTTTGGATTGCTTGTCTGTCCTTCTAACTCGGAGTCGAACACATATGAACCTGCTGCCCCTCTCGTCTGGAGAGGCCGAGCGCGCGCCCCTCACGCGCCAGAAATCGCTGGGACTTCTGGCGATCATCATCCTGCTGGTCGAGGTCATCCCGCTCGCCTACAACTTCGTCACCCCGGCATTGCCGGAAATCGGCCAACACTTCGCCACGACGGAGGTGGGCTGGGTCATCACGATCGTGACCCTGCTCTTGGGCGCTGCCACACCGATTGTCGGCAAGCTCGGCGACATCTACGGCAAGAAGCGGGTGATGCTCGTTTGTTCCGTCATCTTCGGTGCCGGCGCGCTGGTGGCCGCTGTCGCGCCGAACTTCGCGCTGTTCCTCGTCGGTCGCGGCATGCAGGGTGTCGGCATGGCGATCCTGGTACTTGCGTACGGATTGATCCGGGACATCATGCCCCGCAGCATGATTCCGGTCGCAGTGGGTTTTGTTGCCACCGGAATGGGCGCCAGCACGATTCTCGGCCCGATCATCGGTGGCTATCTGATCGACCACTTCGGTTACACCGGAGTGTTCTGGGCGCAGCTGATCCACGTTGCCGTGGCCGGCATCGCGTTTGCGATCCTGGTGCCCGAATCCACGCTGCGCACGAAGTCGCGACTGGACGTGATCGGTGCTGCCATTCTCGCCGTCGGCGCGTTCGTGGTGCTGTTCGGCCTGGGCAAGATGAACGCCTGGGGATACACCTCCCCGAAGACCTTGCTGTGCATCGGTGTCGGCGCCGTGATCCTCGCGGGCTGGTTGTACTACGAGCGCAAGCCGCAGGAGCCACTGATCGATCTGGATCTGCTGTTGCACGCGCCAGTTGCGAAGGCGTTGGCCGGCAGTGCATTTGTACAGTTCGTCCTGATCAGCCACTCGATGCTCATCCCGATGATGGTGATGACCAAGGCCGACCTCGGGCTCGGCTACGGGTTCGGTGCGACCGCTCTGGGTGTGGCGTTCTACACCGTGCCGACCGGTGTCGCCTCGATGATCGCCGGCCCCGTCAGCGGGCACCTCAGTAAGCGTTTCGGACCGGCGCCGATGCTCGCGTTCGGCGGGTTCTTCCTCGCGGTGGGTTCGATACTCATTGCGGTGATGCATGATACGACGCCGCAGTTGCTCGTCGGCCAGTTCGTGATGGGCCTGGGCCTCGGTTCTGCGTCGGCATCGCTGCCCAACCTGATCATGCGCACGGTGCCCGCCGAGGACCAGGGGATCGGCGGCGGCATGCTCAACCTCGCCGGTTCGATGGGCAGCGCGGTCGGCAGTCAGGTGATGCTCAGCATCCTGGCGATCCCCGGCCTGATCCTCATGGGTTCGTACGGGCTGTACCCGGAAAAGGGCTTCGTCTATGCCTTCTTGGCACTGGCGGTGGCCGGAGCTCTCGCCGGCGTCATGGGTGTGTTGCTCCTCCGCAACGCCGGTGCCAAGTTGCAGCCGCCGGTGAAGGCTTCGGGCGCACTCGCCTGACCCTGGTAGTCACTGTGAAGGAAGGGCCCGCTCCCGAGAGGAGCGGGCCCTTCGTGCGTCGCGCAGTGTTCGCGCAATGTTCGCGCAGCGACCGTAAGATGCATTCTTTAGGATCGCGAAGTACCCCGGAGCGGCGATTACCTCCCGGTCACCGGGACTGCTGCTACGATAATGAGAATTCATTTCAGTTTTGGCGCTAGGCCTAGAACTGGCCAGGTTTGTTTGGAGGCCCGATGACAGTTGACACGGCTACAACCGCTTCTGCAGGAACCCCACGGCGCGATCTGCCGCCGTCGATGGTCGAGCGCATGACACTCATCCTCGACGCGTTCGACGGTCCGACAACTCGACTGACACTCGAGGAAGTCGCCTGCCGTACGCAGCTGCCGCGCTCCACGGTGCATCGGATCCTGGATCAGCTGGTCCGTTTGAACTGGGTGGAACATGCCTCGTTCGGCTACAGCCTGGGACGCCGGGCCATCGGACTCGGTGGTGGCGACGGTGGACATGCCCAACTTCGTGAAGCGGCGGCACCGTTGCTGCACGACCTGCACATGCAGACCGGAATGGTGGTGCACCTGTCTGTGCTCGACGGCAGCGAGAGTGTCTACCTGGACAAGGTCGGCGGACGATTTGCGTCCATGCTGCCTTCCCGGGTCGGGGGCCGTGCTCCGGCGTACTCCACTGCAGGCGGTAAAGCGATGCTGGCCTGGATGGACCCGGAGAGAATCGACGCGCTGTACCCGCATCTGCTGAAGCGGTGCACCGAACGGACCATCACCGATCTCCCGACACTGCATCAGGAACTCAACCGCATTCGGCAAAGCAGCGGTCTGGCGTTCGAACGCGGGGAGTCGGTGCGCGACGTGGCGTGTGTCGGTGTGGCGATCCGCAGCTACGACGGTCCGGTCGCCGCGATCTCGCTCTGTGGTGATGCGCGCACGTCACAGCTCAAAAGGGTTGCACCGCTGGTTGTGCACGCCGCCCGAGAGGTGTCGAAAATCCTGTACCCGGAAGCAGACAGTCCGCGACGCACCCGCAAAACCGTGGCCGCGCCTGAAAAGACTTGGTCGTCTGAGGCGCTCGACCGCCTTCTGACGGTCGAGTCGGGGCAATGGCTCTAGTGCAGCAGCGGCTCTGGCGTACCAATGGCTCTGGTGCAGCAACGGGTTCAGCGCGGGCAGACTAGGCGCGTAGCAGCGTCGGGGGTGCCTCGATCCCGAACTTGCCCCGGAAGAAGATCAGGGGACGTTCCTCGGTCACCGACTCGAACTCGAGGACGCGGCCGATGACCACGTCATGATCGCCTGCGGTGTGGACGTCATGAATCTCGGCGTGCACCCGCATCAGCACGTTCGGCAGGGATGGGGTTGTCCACTTTGACATCTCCCACTCGAGCTCTTCGTATTTGCGGCCGGCGCTACCGCCGAACCGCGCACAGAGGTCGGTCTGTTCCTCGTGCAGCACGTTGATGCTGAACCGTCCGGAGTTGCGGATCCGGGGCCAGGACCGTCCGCGGTGGTCGGCGCAGAAGAGGATCAGCGGCGGGTCGAGCGACACCGACGCGAACGACTGGCACGCGAACCCGATCGGGCCCTCGTCGTCCATACCCGTCACGACGGTCACGCCACTTGCGAACTGGCCCAGTGCGCTTCGCATCTCAGCCTGTGACATCGTTTCGATCGACATCTGATCCACCTCCGATTCCGTTGTGTGGTCGAGGATTCGACTCCAGTTGACATTGCGAGCGTATGACCGGCCTCTGGGCGGGCCGTAGCTTCGTCTCGCTGAGTGGAAGAAGGCAAAGATGGTCAGTTCGCCGCCGATGACCGATCTCGCTCAACGGGACGATTTCTGTGAGCGGCGTTACGTCCTGGCAACGTCTCCTTCATGACCACAGACGTGAGTTACGAGGGCACCCGGAGGGAGCTCCAGTCCAGTCTCGGGGTGCTGCGGTATCACGAGGCCGGCGACGGTCCTTCGCTGTTGCTGCTCCATGGATCCGGCCCCGGTGTCACGGGGTGGCGCAACTATCGTGGTGTGCTCGCCGATCTGGCCGAGCACTTCCGTTGCCTGGTACTGGAATTCCCTGGCTTCGGCGTGAGTGACCCGGGCGACGGCCATCCGATGGTGATGGCGCAGTCAGCGGTCGGCCAGTTTCTCGATGGCCTCGGACTCGGTGCGGTCGACATGATCGGCAACTCGATGGGCGGCATCATCGCGACCAAGGTCGCGATCGACGAGCCGCAACGGGTCAACAAACTCGTCACGATCGGCGGCATGGGGAAGAACGTCTTCTCGTCGGGTCCCAGTGAAGGCATCAAGCTGCTGATGGAGTTCACCGACAACCCCACTCGCGACGGTCTCGTCCGCTGGTTGCTGTCGATGGTCCATGACCCGGCTCTGGTGACTCCCGAACTGATCGACGAACGGTGGGCCCTCGCGACCGAACCGACCACCCTCGAGATCGCGCGACGGATGTACAGCAGCAAGGCATTCGGTGCGAGCATGGCCGCTGCCGCCGCCTCTGATGCGACGCCGTACTGGGCACGGTTGGCCAAGATCACCGCGCCGACGCTGCTCACCTGGGGTCGCGACGACCGGGTCAGCCCCGTCGACATGGCCATGCTGCCGATGCGCGACATCCCCAATGCCGAGCTCCACGTATTCCCCAAGTGTGGGCACTGGACGATGATCGAGGCCCGCGAGGCCTGGCTCAACGCAGTGCTGGCATTTCTCACCCGTACAGACAGGACACCACGATGACGGACAACCGGATGACGGACAACCACAACACAGCCGGGGATTTCGACCATTTCGTGGATTTCCTCATCGTCGGCAGCGGCGGCGGTGGCATGGCCGCAGGCATCACCGCAGCCCACCGCGGCCTGGACACCCTGATCATCGACAAGGGCTCCAAGTACGGCGGCTCGACCGCGATCTCCGGTGGCGGGATCTGGATCCCCAATGCCCCGACACTGCGCGCCAAAGGTGCGGTGGACAGCCGTAGTTCGATCCGTCGCTATCTCGATGTGATCACCGAGGGCAAGGTTCCCGCGGACCGGCTCGACGCCTACGTCGACAACGGCCCGGAGCTGATGGACCTGCTCGAGGCGAGCCCGCACATGAAGATGTACTGGGTCAAGGGCTACTCCGATTACCATCCCGAGCTCGAAGGCGGAAGTGCGCTGGGACGCACCATCGAATGCAAGCCGTTCGACACCCGGGCACTGAAAGAGGACGAGAAGTATCAGCGTCCCAACAGCATGAAGGGCCCGATGGGTCTGTGGGTGACCTCGAAGGACTACCACGACCTGGCCATGGTCAAGCGGACATGGGCCGGACGTAGGGCGTCTCTGGTCGCTGCCTGGCGGGTGTCGTCCAACGTGATCCGGCGCCGGCACATGGCAACCGGTGGCCGCGCTCTGGTCGCCCGGATGCGCATGGTGCTCAAGGACGCCGGGGTTCCGTTGTGGCTCAAGACCTCCATGACCGACCTGATCACCGACGATCGCGGCACCGTCATCGGCGTGGTCGCCGAGCGTGATGGCAAGACCATCCGCATCGGGGCACGCAAGGGTGTGCTGCTGGCCACCGGTGGGTTCGACCACAACAAAGAGATGCGTGCGAAATACCTTCCGGAGCAGGGTGCCCCGGACATCAGCGCAGGTGCCAGGGAAAACGTGGGC
Source organism: Williamsia sp. Y712 (assembly GCF_059445525.1). Taxonomy (NCBI): domain Bacteria; kingdom Bacillati; phylum Actinomycetota; class Actinomycetes; order Mycobacteriales; family Nocardiaceae; genus Williamsia; species Williamsia sp. Y712. The sequence goes on along the minus strand of NZ_JCAIUN010000004.1, from coordinate 489,335 downwards.
GACGGCATCGTCGCCGGCCAGCGACTCGGTGCCGCCGTCGACCTGATGGACGACGCCTGGTGGATGCCGTCGGTGTTCCACCCGATGGGCGCGGTGATCCCGCTGGTGTCGGAGCGCTGCATCCCGGCCTCGGTCATCGTCGACAGCACCGGACGCCGGTTCACCAACGAATCGGGACCGTACGTGAACTTCGTCCACGATCAGCTCGACGGCGGCCACGTTCCGGCCTGGTTCATCATGGACACCAAGGCCAAGAATCGGTACCCGTTCGCACAGGTGCTCCCGAATGTGCCTTTCCCGCAGGGTTTCTATGACTCCGGTGTCATCCACAAGGCAGATACGCTGGCGGAACTTGCGCAGGCAGTCGGGATTCCGGCTGAGGAGCTGACAAAGACCATCGAGCGGTTCAATGGATTTGCCCGCACCGGTAAGGACGAGGACTTCGGCCGCGGCGACAGCGCCTACGACCGCTACTACGGTGACCCGACCATGAAGAACCCGAACCTCGACGAGATCGTCAAGGGACCGTTCTACGCAATCCGTTGCGAAGCCGGAGATCTGGGTACGAAGGGCGGACTGGTCTGCGACGCCGACAGCCGAGTGCTTCGTGAAGACGGCAGCGTCATCGACGGCCTGTACGCCACCGGCAACACCACCGCCTCGGTGATGGGCAACGAGTACGCAGGCGCCGGAGCGACCATCGGCCCGTCGATGGTGTTCGGATACATCGCGGCCCTGCGTGTGGCCGAGGCAGAGCGCAACAGCGCCGTAGACGTGGCGGCCGGCTGATACGCGATTTCCGCGTATCGACGAAAACCCCACTGACACAACCTTTACCCAGGCGTCTGTCCGGGTACTGAACAAGAAAGCCGAGAAGATCATGGGCCAGGTCCTGGACAACATTCAGCAGTTCGCCGAGGAGATCCGCGCCGAGGGCGCCGAGGGCGACAGGCTGATGCAGCTGTCGGATACCGCGGCGAAGCGCTTGCGCGACTCCGGTGTGATCCGCATGCTGCAGCCGAAGGAATATGGCGGCTTCGAGTCGCATCCCCGTGAGTTCGCCGAGACCGCAATGGGTATCGGTGCCATGGACGGCGCAACCGGCTGGGTGAGCGGCATCGTCGGCGTACATCCCTGGGAGCTGGCCTTTTTCGATCGCAAGGCCCAGGACGAGGTCTGGGGCGAGGATCCCGACATGTGGATGGCCTCGCCGTACGCCCCGATGGGTGTGGCGAAGCCGGTCGACGGTGGCTACATCCTCAATGGTCGCTGGTCGTTCTCCTCGGGAACCGATCACTGCGGCTGGGTCATGATCGGTGCGACAGTCGGGGATCAGGACGGCAAGCCGTTGATGCCACCGCAGCACCTGCACGTCCTGCTGCCGCGGGCTGACTACGACATCGATCAGGACAGCTGGAATGTGGTCGGGTTGCGTGGCACCGGCAGCAAGGACCTGATCGTCAAGGATGCGTACATCCCCACGTACCGCACCCTTTCGGCCAAGAAGGTCTTCGACGGTTCGGCGCCCAAGGAGTTCGGACGCACCCAGTCGCTGTACAACTTCCCGTTCTCGTGCATCTTCCCGCTCGGCATCACCTCGTCGCTGATCGGTATCGCCGAAGGTGCGCTGGCCTGCCACATCAACGCTCAGCGTGAGCGGGTCACGGTGTCGGGCACCGCGATCAAGGAAGACCCCTACGTGCTCTTCGCCATCGGTGAGGCAGCGGCGGAGATCGCGGCATCGCGGGCAGCGATTCTCGACACGGTCGACCGGTTCTGGGACATGACCGAAAAGGGTCAGGAGATCTCATTCGAATTGCGTGCCATCGGCCGTCGGAGCCAGGTCAGTGCGGCCTGGCGTGCGGTGCGAGCCGTCGACGAGATCTTCGCGCGCTCCGGCGGCGGAGCGTTGCAGCTCGGGACCCCGATGCAGCGGTTCTGGCGCGATGCCCATGCCGGTCTGGCGCACGCCATCCACGTGCCGGGCTCGATCTACCACGCCTCGGCGTTGACCCAGATGGGCGGCGAACCCCAGGGCGCCCAACGTTCGATGATCTAGTGCCGCACCACCGAAAGGTTCTTCCATGACTGACATCCGTGCACTCGGATACCTCCGGGTCCAGACCTGCGACATCGACCGCTGGCGCGAACTCACCGTCGATGGTCTGGGCATGTCGATCGGTTCGGGTCCCGAACCAGACGGCCTCTATCTGCGGCTCGATGAACGGCGCGCCCGCATCATCGTGTTGCCGGGCGAGAGCGACAAAGCTCTGGCCATCGGCTGGGAGGTACGTGACCAGTTCGCACTGCAGCGTGTGCGCGAAGCGGTCGAGAAGTCCGGAATCGCGGTCGAGACCCTCTCAGAGGAGGAGTCGCGGTACCGCGATGCCGAGCAGGTCATCGCATTCGACGACCCGAGCGGAACGCGGACGGAGATCTTCTTCGGCGCCGTGCTCGACCACAGCCCGGTCGTCACGCCACACGGCGGCCGATTCGTGACGGGTACAGAGGGTCTCGGACATGCGGTGCTTCCCACACCGGCGTTTGACGAGACCTATGCTTTCTACACCGAGGTTCTCGGATTTCTGCCGCGGGGCGCCATCCGGCTCGGTGGCCCCGACGCACCCGGCCCGGCCCGTCGCGTGCGGTTCCTCGGCGTCAACCAGCGTCACCACAGCCTCGCGCTGTGCCCGGCGCCGGCGAGCCAGGATCCCGGCATGGTGCACCTGATGGTCGAGGTCGACACCCTCGATGCGGTCGGTCAGGCCCTCGATCGGATCAACAAGCTCGGCTTCAGCCTGTCCTCGACGCTCGGCCGCCACACGAACGACAAGATGGTCTCGTTCTACGTGCGCGCACCCGGCGGCTGGGACATCGAGTTCGGCACCGAGGGCATGCTCGTCGACGAAAGTTATTACACGGCAGAAGAAATCACTGCCGACAGCTACTGGGGCCACGACTGGTCCGGATCCGAACCGCTGGCAGCATTCATGCCACCGGCGAAGGGCTGATCGGCGCACGGACAGACACAGGTGGCCGGAGATCGCGGGTGAACAACCTTGCGATCTCCGGCCACTTTTGCGTATCAAGGGAACTCAGCTTCTGAGGTCTGTTGGTACCTCAGACCGGACCGGCCACCTTCCGTGCCCTACGGATCATCGCCGAAAGCGTGCGGTATTGCGTGATGCTGTTGACCGAGATCCAGCGCGAAATCGGCCACGTTCGTGTCCATGAGAACTGGCCAGGTTCGACGAGTGCAGGCTCGCCCAGATCATCGATCGTCGAATGCAGGCCGTCGACGGCCGTGTTCAGTCGAGCGACGAGCACGTTGGGGGCGGTACTTCGCTCTGCCTCGACTGTCTGGGCGTTCAGCGCGGGTGTTTGATTCCACGTGAACCCTGGCGCCGGTGTCGTCGGATGTTCGTGTGCGACGCCGGCCCTGATCCACTCCAAGACTGATTCGGTCCACCAGGTACGGACGGCCAGAACGTCTTTCACAGTCCACTGGTCGATCGCCACCATCGACCACAACGGATCGTCGTCGGCGGCCGTGAGCTCGGCCAGCAACTCGCCGTGCGCCTGGTTCAGACCGGAGACGAGTTCCTCGCGTGTTGGTGTCCGCATGCATCCATCATGCTCCAGAAACAGGTCTGCCCGACTCGTCGTCAGACGAGCCGGGCAGGACCACGTGATGTACGGGCCGAAAGTGTCAGCGACCGAGCAGCTTACGCATACTCTCAGCGGCGCCCTTGACAAGCTTGGCGCGAGGGAAGCCGTTGCGTTTCTGAGCGGCCTCGTAGTTGCCGCCTGCAACCCACAGGGGACCGTCGGTGAGGTGTTCGAGTCCTTCACGCGCAACATCTTCAGGCTCGGCGACGTTCATGCCGGGGATGTCGAAGTTGAGTCCGGCCCGAACCATGGCAGGGGTCCGGGTGACACCCAGGACGAGTTCGACCACGTGCACGCCGAACGGTTCGAGTTCGAGCCACAGACTCTCGGCGAAGATGCGGCCGAAGGCCTTCGAGGCAGCGTAGATGCTCTGATGTTCGGCACCCATGTAGCCCGACAGCGAACCCAGCAGCATGATGCCGCCGCGCCCACGGTCTTTCATCTTGGCGCCGAAATGATGCGACAGGGTCAGCTGCGAGGTGACGTTCAGGTCGATCACGCCCTGGAAGCCGGCCAGATCACCGGTGACGAACTCGTGGCCGTAGCTGTTGGCTCCGGCGTTGAAGATCAACAGCCCGACCTCGACGTCATCGGTTGCCGCACGGATCTGATCGAAGGCGTCGGGGGCCAGGAGATCGAGGGCCAGGGTACGGACCTCGACCCCATTGGAACGCGCGTGCTGAGCGGTTTCCTCGAGGGGACCGGGCTTCCGGGCGATCAGCACCAGATTGATACCCGCCTTGCTCAGTTCGTCGGCGAACGATGCGCCGACACCTTCGGAACCGCCGGCGATCACCGCCCACGGACCGTAATAGCTCTTGTCGATCAAGACATGCTCCTTCAAAATCTGCGTTGCCGGGCAAACTCTCGCGTCCCGGCGAATTGTTCAGTGCAACGAACCGAGTGGCCGAACCGGTGTGGTGTCGAGAATCGAAACCGAACCTGCGCGCGCGCCGGCTTCGATCGCCTCGGTCAGGAAGCGGCACCGTTCGCGCGGAGCGCCGGACCGGCGGGCTGCGCCGGTCTGTTCACCGGAGAAATCCCGGCATGCACTGCGGGCGGCGGGGTTCCACTGCACCGAGGTGTGTTCCCAACTGTTCTTCTCGACCAGGACCTCGGCTGCGCACTCAGTGCACTGCAACGGCTGCATCGGTGCCTGCTGCGTTTCGTTCGAGGTTTGCTGCCACTTCCTTCTTCCACGACTCGACCGCACGGGTCGTGTCGAGTTCGAACTCGAAGCGTTCGGTCATCTCGGGTGTCACGTCGGCGATATCGACGTAGAACTGGTCGTACCACCGGCGGAGCTGGTAGACGGGTCCGTCTTCTTCACAGAGCAACGGGTTCTCGATGCGCGTCTTGTTCTTCCAGATCTCGATGTCCTGCTCGAAACCCTTGGCGATGAAGACGCCGAAGTTCTTGGCCATCTCGTCGGCGGCGTCGCCCTCGAGGTGGCTCGACTTCTTGACGATCATGCCGTACTGCAACACGAACTTGTCGGCGCTGACCGGGTAGTGGCAGTTGATCAGGACCGACTCGACGTCGTGATCCTCGTACTGGTACACCAGGTCATCGACCATGAAGGAGGGTCCGAAGTATGTTGCCTCCGAGCGGCTTCCCAGCATGCGGGGCTGACCGGTGGCGTGCGGGCGCATGTCCTCACGGGCCTGGCCGCGCATGAACTGGCTGGCGACGTGACCCTCGAAGACGTTCTTGAAGAACGTCGGGAACGAGTAGTGCACGTAGAAGAAGTGCGCCATGTCGACGATGTTGTCGACGACCTCGCGGCAGTTGGTGTCGACCTCGATCCGGTACCAGACCCAGTCCGACCACTCGTCGCTGAGCGCACCCTCGATGCGGGGGATGGTGACATCAGCGGGCGGGGGATTGCCCTCGGGATCGTGCCAGACGAACAGCATGCCGTCCTGGTCGAGCACCTTCCACGACCGTGTCTTCGCCACGGGAGGGACCCGGCGCGCGTACGGGATGTTCTTGCAGCGGCCGTTGGCGCCCCAACGCCAATCGTGGAACGGGCAGGCCACCTCGTCACCCTTGATGGTGCCCTGGCTCAGGTCACCGCCCATGTGGCGGCAGAACGCGTCGAGGATCGCCAGCTCTCCGTCGCTGTTGGCGAACACCACCAACTTGGTGTCGAAGGCGTGGACCGGATGCGGCTTGCCGTCCCGGAAAGAATCGGAGAGGCCGAGGCAGTGCCAGCCTCGGGCGAAACGTGCGGGCGGGGTCCCGGTCTCGATTTCGCGGATCTCGACTGATTCGGACTGCGGTGTGGTCACGATGCGTCCGTCCTTTCCATGGAGAGTGTGGCTGCAGAGCTGCTGTCCAGAACGCTAGGTGATCGCGCACACATCCAAAGGTCATGTCCCACTAACCGAGACCTACCGCGCCGACCATTCGGTGGACGACACCGGCCTACCATCACCAGAACGGCCCGCAACGCACTGATGGAGTTTTTTGACGATGACCAACGAGGTTCTGCATACAGTTCGTAACTTGCTGCCCACGATCGCCGATCGGGCGCGTGAGGTCGACGAATCGCGACATGTGCCGGCCGAGGTGATCGCCGACCTGCAGCAGGCCGGAGTGTTGAAGATGTTGCAACCCAAACGCTATGGCGGGGCAGAAGGTGATCCCGTCGAGTTCTACGAGGTCGTCCGAGCCATCGCGGGGGCCTGCGGATCCACCGGATGGGTGGCGTCGGTGCTGGGGGTTCATCCGTGGCACCTGGCGCTGTTCGATCAGCGGGCCCAGGACGACGTGTGGGGCGAGAACCAATCGGAGCTGCTGTCGTCGGCCTATGCGCCGGTGGGCAAACTCGCGCCGGTCGACGGTGGATTCGAACTCACCGGGAATTGGAGGTTCTCCTCTGGCTGTGAACACGCATCGTGGGCGCTGCTCGGTGCGCTGGTGTTCGGAGCCGACGGCAGGCCGGTCGATTTCATGACCGTGCTGGTGCCGCGGAGCGACTACAGCATCCAGGACGTGTGGGACGTGGTCGGGATGCGCGGTACGGCCAGCAACGAAATCACCGTCACGAAGGCGTTTGTGCCCGAACACCGCACCATCAGGAACTATGAGACCGCTCAGCTTCGCGGTCGCGGGCAGAAGATCAACACCGGGCCGCTGTACCGACTGCCTTTTGCGACGATCTTCACCTCCGCCGTCGCAGCACCGATCGTGGGTGTGGTGGCCGGATGTCATGAGTCATATCTGACGACGATGCGTGAGCGGGTGCGGCTCAGCCTCGGTGGTGGCCGGTTCGCTGAGGATCAGTCCGCACAGGTGGCCGTGGCCCGGGCGGCGTCGGAGATCGATGCCGCGATCCTGCAGATGGATCGCAACGTCCGGGATATGTGGAATCTGGCCCGGGCCGGCGAAGATCTGCCGATGTGGATGCGGTTGCGGGCCCGCCGGGATCAGGTCCGGGCCGCGGAACGGTCAGTCGAAGCCATCGACCTGTTGTTCAAGACGGCCGGCGGCAACTCTCTGACCCGGGGAAATCCGATCGAACGGGCGTGGCGTGATGCCCACGCGGGCAGTGTTCACGTCGCGAACGAACCCGAACGCGCCCTGGCCTTGTACGGCCGGGGAGCGTTCGGGTTGACGGTCGAGGACAACCTCGTCTGACCCCTGGGGAGTCAGCCCATCATGTGCTGGACGGCGCGGTAGGAGAACGCCATCGCGGTCCCGAGCGGCACCCCGGGACCCGGGTAGAACTTGCCGCTGAGCGACGCGCTCGTGTTGCCTGCCGCGTAGAGACCATCGATCACGGTGTCGTCTTTGCGCAGCACCCGGGCGTCGACGTCGGTGCGGACACCGCCCTTGGTGCCCAGATCGCTGAGGATGATGCGGGCCGCGTAGTACGGACCGGTGGTTACCGGTCGCAGTGCGGCGTTCGGCCGGTCGTCGCTCGGGCGGCAGAAGAATGCGTCGTAAGGGTCTTCGCCGCGGTGGAAATCGTCGTCGATTCCGCGCTTGGCTGCGTCGTTGAATCCGTCAACGGTGTGTCGCAGCGCCTCGGCGGGCACGCCGATCTTCTCGGCGAGTTCCTCGATGGAGTCCGCACGCACCCACGTTCCGGCGTCGAGATGTTCTTGCGCCGAGACCTCGGGGATCACGATCGCGGGCAGGACCGGGCCGCCTTCGACCGAGTCGAAGACCAGGTACGACGGAATGGCGGAGTCGGCACCGCGAGCGATCATCGCCCGGCCGAACTGGTCGTAGGGCAGCGACTCGTTGAGGTACCGGTTGCCGGACGAGTCGACCAGGAGGCCGCCGCGGACACCAACCATGAACGCGCCGGAACCATCGGGCAACTCGACACCCGGGCACCACCAGGCCTCGTCGAGCAGCGCGGTGTCCGCGCCGATCTCGACTGCTGCGCGGATCAGGTCGCCGGTGTTGGCACCCTTCGGGCCCATGCTCCAGTCCGCGCGGCCGGGAGTGTGGTTCACCGAGCGCAGTTCGGTGCTGCCCTCGATACCGCCCGCAGCCAGCAGAACACCACGCTTGGCGTGGATGCGCAGGATCTCGCCGTCGGCTGTCACGGCCTCGACACCCACGACCCGGTCACCCTCGGTCAGGATCCACCGAGCGGACGTATTGGTGCGCAGATCCGCGTGGCCGGTGCCCTGCAACGCCAGCAGCAGGCGGCCGATGAGGGCGCGTCCGGCGATGAGGGTCGTGTCCGGATGCTTCTGTCCGGCGCGGTCGATGTGCGGTTCGGGCCGGACCAGTTCGCGAAGGTCGCCGATCTCGTCGCTGGGCAGGGCGACGGGATTGATCGAGCGGCCCGTATCCATCCGTCCCGGTGCCTTGTAGTAGTCGGGAAATGCCTGGTAAACGAACTCGATGTGCGGATCACGTTCGAGGAACTCGACCACCGCCGGGGCGGTCGTCACGTATGCCTCTTGGCGGTCGATTTCGTTGTCACCGACAACGGCCCGCAGATAGGTTCGCGCCTTTTCCGTCGAATCATCGAGGCCGGCGCGTTCCTGCGCGGCGGTCCCTGGCAACCAGATCGACGCACCCGAATACGACGACGTACCGCCGAACAGACCGGTCTTTTCCAACACGATGGTGTCCAAGCCATTGGCTGCCGCTGTATACGCGCCGGTCAGGGCGCCACCGCCAGATCCCACAACTAGCACGTCGCATTGAATGGTCCAGTCCTGCATCGTCATTCCTCCATCTGGTCGAGTCGGAGTCCCACGCAAGCGCATTCCGGCTTTGGACACGCCGGATATCCCACTGAGTGGGCAGAATACGATCGTTTCCTAGGCTGGTGAGACAGTCAGATATCCAGATCGCAGGACAGCGCATGAACAGGAGGTTGGACGGTGCCCAGAATCGCCGAGGCGCGAGACGCTGCGGAACCCAGTTCCGACCATCAGCGGGCCCGCCATGTCCGGATACTCGAGGCCGCAGCGGAGTTGGCGAACGAGAAAGAGTTCGCGCGGGTCCAGATGCAGGAAGTGGCCAGACGCGCGGGCGTGGCGATCGGTACGTTGTACCGGTATTTCCCCTCGAAAACGCACCTTTTCGTGGCCGTCATGGTCGAGCAGATCGAGCAGATCAACGAGAATCTGGAGCAGCGGCCCCCGGCGGCGAACGGCGGCAAGGACGCCATCTACGAGGTACTCGTCCGGGCGACGCGGGGTCTTCTTCGCAGGCCGGCGCTGTCGACGGCGATCATCCAATCGAGCAGCACCGCCAACGCGGCGACAGTGCCCGACGCGGGCAAAGTCGACCGTCTGTTCCACGAGATCGTGATGTCGGCGGCCGGGATCGAGGATCCCACCGAGGACGACCACACCGCCGTCCGGCTGTTGATGCAGCTGTGGCTGGGAGTGATCCAGTCGTGCCTGAACGGACGCATCTCCATCCCCGACGCGGAATCAGATATCCGCTCCGCGTGTGACCTCCTGTTGGCGCGGATGTCACCCAGCGATCAGGCGCGGATGTCGCACAATCATTTCTGACTGAAATACGTTCTCTTCGCTGGCCCTGCGATTTCTGTCGAGCGTGCCGAAACGGCCGTCGACTGGACCCAGAAAAGCCCCTGAGCGTGTCCAAATTGCGGTTATGCGTGTGGAAGTCGTCGACCGTACGGTCTGATTCTTTCTGATACACCGAAACCCGCTGCGGAACATTGCTCGGCGTCAATAAATAGAATACATTCTAAAAATACCCCCTGGGCGCCTGAACTTCTCGCGCCATTCGAAGGAGCGAACATGAACAATGTCGTCATCGTGGAAGCAGCGCGCACACCGATCGGTCGTCGCCGCGGAGCATTGTCCGGCCTGCACCCGGCCGTCTTGCTGGGTGCTGCCCAGCAGGCCGTGCTCGACCGCACGGGTCTGCCGGCATCCGACGTCGGACAGCTGGTCGGTGGCTGTGTCACCCAGGCAGGCGAGCAGTCCAACAACGTCACGCGGCAGGCCTGGCTGCATGCCGGACTGCCCTACACCACGGCCGCGACCACGATCGACTGCGCATGTAGCTCCTCGCAGCAGGCCGTGCACATGGTTGCCGGCCTGATCGCGTCCGGCCAGATCGACGCCGGCATCGGTTGTGGCGTCGAGGTGATGAGCCGGGTGTTCCTCGGTCAGGCCAACGCCCCCGGTACCGGGAATCCGTATCCGGATGACTGGACCATCGACATGCGTGATCAGTTCACCTCGGCCGAACGCATCGCAGAGCGTCGCGGCATCAAGCGTGGCGACGTCGACGCGCTTGGTCTGCAATCGCAGCTCCGCGCGGCTGCGGCCTGGGCCGAGGGTCGTTTCGACCGCGAGATCGTGCCCGTGCAGGCACCCGTTGTCGACAAGGAAGGCACGCCCAGTGGCGAGATCGCCACGGTGACGCGCGACGGCGGCCTGCGCGACACCACGGCCGAAGGGTTGGCCGCGCTGAAGCCGGTCATCGAGGACGGCATGCACACCGCAGGCAACTCATCGCAGGTCAGCGACGGCGCAGCCGCGGTGTTGCTGATGAGCGAGGAGAAGGCGGCTCAGGCAGGCCTGCGTCCCCGCGCGCGCATCGTCTCATCGGCAATGGTCGGCTCCGACCCGTACTACCACCTCGACGGACCGGTCGACTCGACCCGGATGGTGCTCGAGCGCAGCGGAATGTCGTTGGGCGACATCGACATCGTCGAGATCAATGAGGCATTCGCCTCTGTTGTCCTTTCGTGGGCGCAGGTCTACGAGGCCGACATGTCGAAGGTCAACGTCAACGGTGGAGCCATCGCGCTCGGCCACCCGGTCGGTTCGACCGGATCGCGACTGATCACCACCGCGCTGCACGAACTCGAACGCAGCGACAAGTCGACCGCGCTGATCACGATGTGCGCCGGCGGTGCGTTGTCGACCGCGACCATCATCGAACGCATCTGACACCCCGTCCGAAACCACGAGTCCGACAGCGGCCTGAACAACAGCGGCCTGAACAACATGGGAATTGAACGACATGGGAATTGAACTCACTGACGACGACCGCGAACTGCGCGATTCCGTGCGGGGATGGGCCGCGCGCCACGCGACCCCGACCGTGATCCGGGATGCGGTGGAAGCCAAAACCGAACTGCGCCCGAGCTATTGGTCGTCGTTGGCCGAACTCGGCATGCTCGGACTTCACCTGCCTGAGGAATTCGGTGGTGCCGGTGTCGGACTGGTCGAGCTCGCCATCGTCACCGAGGAACTCGGGCGCTCGATGGTGCCCGGACCGTTCCTGCCGACCGCTGTCGTCTCGACGGTTCTGCACGAGGCCGGCCGGACCGCCGAACTCGCCGGGCTCGCCGACGGCTCGCTGTTCGGAGCGGTTGCGCTGCAACCCGGTTCGCTGCGGTTGACACGTGACAACGGCACGGTGACGTTGTCCGGGACTTCCAGTCACATCCTCGGGGGCCAGGTGGGTGACCTGTTCCTGCTGGCCGTCGAGGACAACGGTGCCCTCGCCTATGTCGTGGTATCCCGCGAGCGTCTCGACCTCACCGACCTGCCGGGCCACGATCTCGTTCGGCGCAACGCCGAGGCCACGGTCGACGGCCTCGAGTTGTCCGACGCGGATGTCCTCGGACTGAATTCGCAGCGGGTCCTCGACATCGCGGCCACGCTGTTCTCCGCCGAAGCCGCTGGTCTGGCCGACTGGGCCACCACCACCGCGGCCGAATATGCCCGTGTCCGGCAGCAATTCGGCCGGGTCATCGGCCAGTTCCAGGGTGTCAAGCACAAGGCCGCGCGCATGCTCGGGCTGACCGAACAGGCGCGGGTGACGGCCTGGGACGCCGCGCGCGCGATGGGACCGGACACCGATCTTGTCGAGGCTTCCCTGGCCGCGGCTGTCGCCGGCTCGGTTGCGCCTGAGGCCGCGTTCACCGTCACCAAGGACTGCATCCAGATTCTCGGTGGTATCGGCTACACGTGGGAACACGACGCACATCTGTATCTGCGTCGCGCGCAGACGCTTCGAATCATGCTGGGTTCGACTGCCACCTGGCGTCGTCGGGTCGCCGCCCTCACCATCGATGGTGCGCGTCGTGTCCTTGGCATCGACCTCCCGCCGGAGGCCGAACAGATTCGCGCCGAGATCCGGGCCGAACTCGCCGGTGCGGTAGCGCTCGACGATGCCGAACGCAAGGCGTTCTTGGCGGACAACGGTTATACGGCACCACATCTGGCCGCCCCGTGGGGCAAGGGTGCCGATGCCATCACCCAGTTGGTCATCGCCGACGAACTGCGGGCCGCCGAGCTCGAGCCGCACGACATGATCATCGGCAACTGGGTGGTTCCCACCTTGATCGCCCACGGCAGTGACGAGCAACTGCAGCGGTTCCTTCCGCCGTCACTCCGCGGCGACATCGTCTGGTGCCAGCTGTTCTCCGAACCCGGTGCGGGGTCGGATCTGGCCGGACTGAGCACCAAGGCCACCAAGGTCGACGGTGGCTGGAAGCTGCAGGGCCAGAAGGTGTGGACCTCGATGGCTCGCGATGCGCACTGGGGCATCTGCCTGGCACGCACCGACGGTGACGTCGCCAAACACAAAGGCCTGTCGTACTTCCTGATCGACATCAGGAACAGTGAAGGCCTCGATATCCGGCCGCTGCGGGAGATCACCGGCGAATCACTGTTCAACGAGGTCTTTTTCGACGACGTGTTCGTGCCCGATGAGTTCCTGGTCGGGCAGCCCGGTGACGGGTGGAAGCTGGCCCGCACCACCCTGGCCAACGAACGTGTCTCCCTGTCCAACGACTCGTCACTGGGCTCCGGTGGCGAAGCGCTGCTCGATCTGGCGGCAACGGTGCCCGGTGGCCTCGACGCCGAGCAGATGACCGTCCTGGGAAAGGTGTTGTGCGACGCGCAGACCGGTGGGTTGATGGGCTTGCGGACCACGCTGCGGTCGCTCACCGGCGGTCAACCGGGCGCCGAGTCGTCGATCGCAAAGCTGCTCGGTGTCGAGCACATCCAGCAGGTGTGGGAGGTCGCGATGGAGTGGTCCGGCCCGTCCTCGCTCCTGGGTGAGCAGGATCGGTGGTCACACACCCAACAGTTCCTCAACTCCCAGTGCCTCTCGATCGCCGGCGGTACCACCAATGTCCAGCTGAACATCATCGGTGAGCGGATCCTGGGCCTGCCCCGCGACCCGGAACCGGTGAAGTCGGCGCGGGCATGACCACTACGAAGGAGTCCTAGCCGTGGGTATCGACCTGAACGTGGCATTGTCCGCCGAGCCGACCGTCCGCGACGTGTCCTGGACCGAGCGAGACGTCCTGCTTTATCACCTGGGCCTCGGTGCGGGTGTGAACAATCTGGATCCGGCCGAGTTGGCCTGGGCGTACGAAAAGAAGCTGCGGGTGGTCCCGACCTTCGCAATGGTTGCCGGACAGGGTATTTCGGCCGGTGCGATCGCAGCGCCGGGGATGAACCTGCCGGGCATCGACATCGACCTGCGCAAGATCCTGCACGGCGGACAGTCGCTGCAACTGCATGCACCCATCCCGGTGTCCGGTACCGCGCAGATCGCATCGCGCGTTTCCGATGTGTGGGACAAGGGCAAGGCGGCGGTGATCGTCCTCGAACAGGCGGCCACCGATGTCGACGGGAATCCGCTGTGGACCAGTTCGATGCAGATCTGGGCCCGCGGCGAAGGCGGATTCGGGGGACCGGCCGGTCCTGATGCGGTGACAGTGATCCCGGATCGGGAGCCGGACAAGGTCCTCGTTTCCCCGACCACCGCGCAGCAGGCGTTGGTGTACCGGCTCAGTGGCGACATGAATCCGTTGCATGCCGATCCGGCGTTTGCGAAGATGGCCGGTTTCGAACAACCGATCCTGCACGGACTGGCGTCGTACGGCGTCGTCTGCAAGGCCGTGATCGATGGTGTCCTCGACGGTGATCCCGCAGTGGTGCAGTCCTATTCGGTGCGATTCGCCGGATCGCTGTGCCCGGGGGAGACCATCGAGACCTCCGTCTGGCGCGAAGACAACCAGTTGATCTTGCAGGCCGTCTGCGTTGAACGCGATCAGCAGCCGATCCTCACCCACGCCACGATGGAGATTCGATGACCCTGGATTCAAACGAGCATCCGACTGTCGGGAACGCGCCGGATGGCATCGTCCTCACATCCATGCCGGGCGAGGAGCCTGTGGATCGGGCCACCGCTGCGGCGCGGCGCGTGGTGGACGCGCTGCTGCGTACCGATCGGACAAACGCCAACCTCGACCGCGTCACCGAGGAATTGAACAGCATCGCCGAGCACCTCGAAGAACACGCACCCGAGGTCGCCGTCCGGCTGATCGACATGTGGCGTGGAGAGGGTGTCACCGGCCACGACCCGGTCACCGGCCCCAAGAACGCCATCGCACCACCGCTGACGTTGGTCGGCCGAGATGAAGGCCATGTCGAGGGTGTCGTGAGTTTGACGTTCCCCTACCAGGGCCCACCCGGCCATGTCCACGGTGGCGTGTCGGCGATGTTGCTCGATCACACACTCGGTGTGGCCAACGCCTGGGCCGGTCGCAGTGGTGCCACCGCACAACTCAATGTGCGGTATCACGCGCCGACACCGTTGTTCGAGCCGCTGACCATACGCGGACAGTTGATGACGGAAGACGGCAAGAAGATCACCACCGTTGGCGACATCCGCACCGCGGACGGAACGGTCTGTGTCTCGGTTGAGGCATTGTTCATCGACAAGACGGTGCCCCGCCCGCGCTAGGCGGGAACCGGGCGAAGGAGACTTCATGGCCAAGTTGGACGGCAGGGTGGCTGTGGTCACCGGAGCCGGTATGGGTATCGGTCGAGGCATGGCCGGGGCGTTTGCCCGCGAGGGCGCCTCGGTTGTCGTCGCCGAGATCGACACTGCTGCAGGCGAACAGACCGCCGCATGGTTGCGCGACGACTGGGGTGTTGCCGCGGAGTTCGTCCGCACCGACGTCACCGACAAGGCTCAGGTCCTGGCCATGGTGGACGTGGCGGTGGAGCGTTTCGGCAGGCTCGACATCTTGGTCAACAACGCCTGGCGCGGCTCCGGCTATGCGCGCCTGGAGAACATGACCGATGAGCAGCTGCGTGGCGGTTTCGACATGGCGGTGATGGCGGCGTTCTGGGCGATGCAAAGGGCCCTGCCGGAATTGCAGAAGAACGGCACCGGACGCGTCATCAACCTGTGCTCGCTCAACGGTGTCAACGCGCACATGTACTCGGTGCAGTACAACGCTGCCAAAGAGGCCCTGCGCAGCCTGACCCGGACCGCGGCCCGGGAGTGGGCGCCACATCAGGTGTGCTGCAACGTGATCTGTCCCGGCGCACAGAGCGAGGCCTACAAGCGGGTGGTCGAGGCCAACCCCCAGATGGCCGCAGGCATGGCTGCGGAGAATCCGATGGGCCGGATCGGTGATCCGCTCGACGACATCGGTCCCGTTGCTGTCTTCCTGGCGAGCGACGACAGCCGGTATCTGACCGGCAACACCCTCTTCGTCGACGGTGGTGCCCACATCAACGGCGTCCAATGGGCGCCTGCTGTCGACTAGGTGTGATGTCCAGGGACGTTGTTGAGTCGGTCGAAGGGTGCGCCGCCAACCGCAGAGTGGTGTCGGTGGTGGTTGTAGACGTGGAGCCAGCCGGGCAGTGCCAGGCGTCGTTCGGCTTCTGAACCGTAAAACCTGGGATAGGCCCATCCGTCCCCGAGCGTGCGGTGGAATCGCTCGATCTTCCCGTTCGTCTGCGGCCGGTAGGGCGTGTCCGCTTGTGTCGGATGCCGAGCCGAGCGCAGAAGTCCCTCCATACGTGGGATCTGTAGGCCGACCCGTTGTCGGATAGGACTCGCTCGACGGTCACGCCTCGTTCGGCGAACCAGGCCACGGCGCGTTCGAGAACTCCCACCGCGGTGCTCGCCTGCTCGTCCGACCAGATTTCTGCGTATGCGACGCGGGAGTGGTCGTCGATGACTGTGTGAACGAACGCCGTTCCGGTGCGCGGCTTGTGGTCTTTTCCTCGTGGTAATCCCGGAGTCGCGAGCTTGTTCCGTGCGCCTTGCTGCCGACCTACGTAACGATGTCCACCGCCGTCGGGGATGTTGTCGAACTTCGTGACATCGACATGAATCAACGATCCCGGATAAGGATGCTCATATCGCCGCAAGGGCTCGCCAGTGACACGATCGATATGCGAGAGGCGGTTCACGCGGCAACGGACGAGGACCGCGTGAACAGTGGACGTCGAGAGACCAAGTCGCGCAGCGATCTGGGCCGGCCCCTGTCGAAGCCGCCAGCGCAGGTGATGATCTTCTTCTTGACATGCTCGGGCGTCCTGCTTGGGATCCGGTGCGGCTTGCTGGAGCGATCCTGCATCCCAAATTCGCCTTCTTCCCTGTAGCGACCGGCCCATTTCCGGGCAGTGATCGGGGAGACCATGAACATCTTGCGGCGATCGTGGCCGGATAGCCGTCTTCGACAATCAGACGAGCTAACCGGAGACGGGTACGAGGAGTGAGAAGCGCGTTCGGATGAGTCATCAATTGGTCTCCGCCGCGGTCTTCGTGAGCGCGCGCCCTGTGAGAAGCATGATGACGAGAGCGATCGCTGTCAGCACCGAGGCGACCCAAACCGGCGCGAGCAACCCCAGCCCGGTCGCGAGTCCGAAGGCACCAAGCACCGGCCCC
The DNA here is from genome assembly GCF_059445525.1 of Williamsia sp. Y712. Lineage (NCBI taxonomy): Bacteria > Bacillati > Actinomycetota > Actinomycetes > Mycobacteriales > Nocardiaceae > Williamsia > Williamsia sp. Y712. The sequence continues at coordinate 472,490 of NZ_JCAIUN010000004.1, read as the reverse complement.
GCGGCAGCTCCGATGTTCAGCGCCGCAGTGGCGTACGAACCGCCCATCGTTGGCGCACCCGACGCTGCATACAGCACCCGCGTGATCAGAGTGCTGCCGACGCCGAACGACAGGAAGCCCTGAATGAGGACGAGGACGATAAACGCAACGGGATGGGATGCGACCACTGCCAACACGATCCAGCCTGTCAGCAATAGCGGTCCGCCGACTGCGAGCACGAGGCCAGGTCGTTGATCTGATAGGCGTCCTGCGATTGTGACGCCAAGGAATGATCCGATGCCGAACATCACCAGCGCGACGGACACCCACCCATCAGTCAAGCCCGCGGTCTTGGTCACGACGGGTGCCAGGAAGGTGAATGCCGCAAAGGTCCCTCCGTTGATCAGCGCTCCGAGTGCCATGGCCAAGATGAGCCGCGGTGTCGCCAACTGGCTGAGCTCGGCACGGAGCCTTGGTGAGGTCGCGCTAGTCGCGCTCCGACCAACGTTGTTCGTGACTCCACGAATGACTCCAACGGCCGCGGGAATACAGAGGATGGCGATCGCCCAGAACGTCGTCCGCCAGCCCAGCGCTGTGCCGAGCAGTGCCCCGGAGGGGACGCCCACTACGGTTGCGATCGTCGTGCCGGAGAGCAGGATCGACAGTGCACGTCCCTTCTGGTTCGCTGGCACGAGGGTAGTGGCCGTGCTCAGTGCTACGGCGAGGAATCCTGCGTTTGCGAGAGCGCTGAGCACCCGGGTGACGAGCAGGAGAGAGAACACGGGTGTCATCGCTCCGATGACGTGGCTTCCCGCGAACACGAGAAAGCAGACGATCAATGTGGGCCGCGGTGGCCAACGGCGAGCGAATGCCGCCATAACTGGCGCGCCGATGACCATACCGACCGCGAATGCGGAGGTCAGCAGGCCCGCAGTGCCGACCGAGACGTCAAGTTCGGTCGCGATCGCGGGGAGCAATCCCGCGAGCATGAATTCTGAAGTGCCCATGACGAAGACCGCCAGGGCAAGCGTGTAGAGAGCAAAAGGCATCGAGTACTCCGAGGTGTGAGATCAAGAAATTGTTCTTCTTGTCACCACGGCCAGCGCCCCGGGTACGCCAGAGATACGCCCACACAGATCGTGGGCGTCGTAACTAGTGGTTCAAGGGGCTGGCGGTGTGACCAACAACCCCTGACCTGTCTGATTCGGGACTCGACATGCCCCAAAATCTACACGCCTTCAATGGTGAGCGGTCTGGACAGATACGTCTTGAATCGGCACGGTGTCATTTCGCGCGGGGGCAGAACAACGTCCATGGACATCACTACTAGGGCACGTCTGGCAATTGTCCTTTCACGCGGTTGCTACATGCACGAACGCAGCGATTTCGCCGCGTTGTTGCCCTTCAACGCTGCGTACAGCAGGACGACGAGCACTACCAGAAACACGGCGAGTGCAGCGACAGCTGACACCACGGACCCGAAACCTGTCACGACACCGATCGCGACCTGCATGCATAATCCTGCAACGGCTGTCCACACAGTCCGGCGCAGAAGCGGCCGCGCTATCTGATGGGCCAACTGCCACGCTTCGGGGCTCGCCATGGTGGCCTTCGTGCGTATGCCCATAACGGGATTCGGTTCATTGCCGACGAGCCGCGGCATGAGTCCGGCAACGAACGCGACGATAAGCGTCGACGACGTCAGCGATGCCGTCAGACCCAGCAAGTCAGATGAAGCCACCGCCCAGACCCCTTCGTCAGATTGTTGACACCAACGCAGTGTCCCGGGTGGGTTCCCGATGGGACACGCGTGACTGTATGCGAATCGATGCCTATGGCGGCCGTCCGGGGTGGTTCCTGCACCCCTCGACAGTTCGGCCCTTCATCGGGGAAGACACGAGATATTTTGCCTGGCTATCGAAATATATTGTGCCAGAACGGTATTGATTCACGAATCCATTGCGAACATCTGTTCGAGCAGGTAGTCTGGAGTCAGTCGCCCACAAGCATCACGTATCTGACGCCTTCCCCGCAGAGACACTCCGGTCGACGCCCCCGGTTTGCTCTCTCCTTGGAAGGTGCTGTGCTATGCGACTTCTCGAGATGGTCGACGATCTGGTCGACCTGGTCATACCCGATGATCCAACTGCCACGTTGGGCATGGCGAAGGATCTGATCACCCTACGCAACGCCACCGAGCATCAGCTCGCGGTGTGCGCCGCGGTGATCGACGAGTCGGGTATCGCCCGTAAGGAGGGGTCTACCACGTCAAAGTTGTTGCAGGCCAATGGTTCGGCACCAGCATCGGCGTATCGGTGGTTGCGCATCGGACCGGGCCTCGCAGGCCTGGATCGTACCGCCGGCTATTCACGGGACGGGTTCCTGTCCTCCGAACACGTCGACGCGGTGGTCAAGGGCGTCGCGCATGTCGTCGGGCGGTCCGAGGATCCGATCACCGCTGAGCAACAGATCAAGTTCGAACGGAAATTGTTGAACCACGCCATCTCCGGAGCGCCACCCGCAGAGATCAGCGCGTCAGCCCGAGCGCTGGGGAACGAGGTGGCGAAAGACACGGGTGGTCCGCCGCCGGCGGAGGACCGGTCGCTGAACAGTCTCGAATACAAAGTTCACGAGGGCCGCTGTGTCGGCACATTCGATCTTGATGCGGTGATCGGGGAAAAGCTGTTCTCCGCGTTGGACTTCTGGTCAAGGGCGCGTCCTGAACCCGATGGCTCCGATGATCCGCGTTCTCCGACCCAGCGCCGCGCTGATGCGTTACATCAACTGTTGGATTGCGGCGGCGGCGGTCAAACACTGGTGTCGGCGCCGCGAACCGAGGTAATGGTGACCGTTCCCGCCGATCATCCCGAGGCTGCCACGCTGCCGTGGATGGGTCCGGTCACCGAAACGACCGCTGCGATGTTGGCCTGTGATTCGTCGATCACCTCGATCACCCTCGACGGGCAGGACGTACCGATCGATCTGAGACCGCCGAAACGATTGTTCACCGGCCTGGTCCGTAAGGCGATCATCATCCGCGATTCCTGCTGTGTGAAGTGCGGGGGGCATGCCAGCTGGTCGGACTGCCACCACATCGTGCACTTCGTCGACGGCGGCCCGACCACGTTGGAGAACGGTTGTCTGTTGTGCCGCACCTGCCATATGGCGGTTCACAACACTGATTGGGACGTGATGATGGGCTCCGACGGACATCCGTGGCTGATCCCACCGGCCGACGTCGACCCGCAGCGAAAACCTTTACCGGCCTACAACCGGCGAACCCTCACCCTCGCCGCCTGATTGAACCAACTCGCCACCACAGCGCACCCGAGATCAAGTCGGGACCGCGCACGCACCTTTGACAACTTCACAGTGTGATCGACCGTGGGTCGGCGCCCGGACATGCCAGGCGCCGACGCCACGGTGGCCGGTCTTGGTTCGTCAGACCGTGATCGAGCGGCGCATCATCTTGCCGGTCGCGTTGCGGGGCAACGGGTGCTCGGTGATCCGCCACTGCGTCGGGACCTTGTAGTACGAGAGTCGCTCGGTCGCGAAGGCGCGGAGTTCGTCTTCGGTCACTGATGATCCGGGCCGGGTGACGATGACGGCAGCAACTTCCTGACCGAGGTCGGGGTGCGGCACGCCGACCACGGCACATTCGGCCACATCCGGATGCTCGTCGAGGCACTGCTCGATCTCGGTGGGGTAGACATTCTCGCCACCGCGCAGGATCAGATCGGAGCGTCGTCCGGTGAGCTGCAACCGTCCGCCGTCCACGCGGCCGAAGTCGCCGGTTCGCAACCATCGTCCGGGCGCGATCGCGGCTGCGGTGGCGGCCTCGTCCTCCCAGTAACCGATCATCACGAACGGGCTGCGCACGCAGATCTCACCCTCGGTGCCTTCGGGGAGCGGTTCACCGAACGGATCGCGGATCTCCAGGCTGACGGTGACGACGGGACGGCCCAGTGTGCCGGGGAACTGCTCGATGTCCGCAGGGGTCGCCAGGGCGATGGCCGTGCTGCATTCGGTGAGACCGTAGCTGTCGACCAGAGCGTTACGCGCGAACGCGAACTTGGCCTGCAGTTTCTCTTTGAACGCAACGGAGGAGGGTGCAGAGGCGAGCGCGAAGGACTTCAGGGACGACAAGTCGTACTTCTCGACGTTGTCGTGCTCGAGGAGCCGGGTGGCCATGGTCGGCACCGCGCCCCAGTTGGTGACCCGTTCCCGCTCTATGAGACCCAGGATGGTGTCGGCGTCGAACGCGCCCTGGTTCATGATCACCGCGCCGCCGGTTGCCAGACGCGGCACCACCAGATTGTGCAGGCTCGCGATATGGAACAGCGGCGAGGTCAGCAGATGGCGTGCCGGGCTTGGCGCGGTGGGATCGTAAGTCTGGCCGCTGAGTTCGGCCATGAATGCGTCACCGTAACGCTGGTAGTCGACCACCGCCAGTAGATTGCGCTGTGAGTGCAATGCACCCTTGGGGCGACCACTGGTGCCGCTTGTGTAGAGGATGACTGACGGGTCGTCTTCATCGACATCCGGGAGTGGCAGATCGGCGCCGTCGTATTCGGCGATGAGTGCGGGAAGGTCTTCTTCCATGGTCAACACGGTGACCGTGCTGGGGACCTCGGGGAGTGAGGCGGCGCGCTTCGCGTCGACCACGAGGACTGTGGGCCGACTGTGCTCGAGGCCGTAGGTGACCTCACGCGGCACCCACCAGCCGTTGAGGCCGACGGTGATCGCACCCAGAGCCTGGGTGGCCCAGAACGTCATGACCCATTCGGGGGTGTTGGCGGCGAGGATGCCCACACGATCGCCCTTGCCGACCCCGTATTTGTCGCGCAGAGCCGTGGCAAGCGCAGCGACGGACCGAGCATGCTCGGCGTACGAGATGCGGCGGTCAGTGGTGACGAGATAGTCGGCATCGCCCCAGTTCAGGGAGTTCGGAAGGTGCTCGGCCACAGCGCGCAGGCGATTCTTCATCACCTGCATGGATGCACCGAGTACATCCTCTTCGACCAGCTCGAACGGTCCGCCGGGGCCGGTCAGGCGGGTCATCACCGCAGCGATGTGTAACTGCGGATCGGTGGAGGCAGACATCAAAAGCCTTTCGTTACGTACTGCGATGTACACCACAAAATCTCACGGCCCGCGGTATCCATGGTGACGGTTACCACTCAGCGAGACTGGGCTCTTGTGCACACGTTGGCGACGATACCGTTCGGCCAAGAATTGCAGTGGGAGGAAATTTCAAGATGACGCCAGATCTCGGCAGGCCGCGACTTTCACCGTCGGCCGGTTCGTGGAATCACGGCGACGAATGTACGTGCGCCATATACGGAGGCACCCAATGCCTGCTTGACCGAACGCCCCCGAACCCACCGGTGCCGGCGTCGTGACCAGATGTGATTTCGATACGAGGACAGGAGTTGAGTTGGAACGCGCAACCATGGCGGAGGCATTGCTCGATCGCCTAGGAGACACACACTTGGGTGTGCGCACCCGTGAACGGGATTGGACATGGGATGAGACGGTGCGCGAGAGCGCGGCCCGCGGGTCTCTGGCCGCCTCGCTGCGGGTCGACGGTCCGTACCATATCGGCGTATTGCTCGAGAACACCCCAGAGTTCCTGTTCTGGCTCGGCGGCGCGGCATTGGACGGCGCAACGATCGTAGGAATCAATCCGACGCGTCGCGGCTCCGAACTCGAAGCAGAGATCCGTTATGTCGACTGCCAGATGATCGTCACCGACGCTGCAGGCATGGACAAATTGCGTGACCTCGACCTCGGGTTGGATGAAGATCGTTTCATCCTTGTCGACGCACCGTCCTATCCCGATCGGGTGGAAGCGCACCGGGTTGAACATCCTGTCGCAGCGCCTTCGGTGGACGAATCGACTCTGTTCTTGCTGTTGTTCACATCGGGTACCACCGGTATGTCGAAGGCAGTGCGCTGCAGCCAGGGTCGACTCGTCAGGCTCGCCTACACGAACTCGAAAAAGTACGGTCACGTTCGCGAGGATGTGGACTACTGCTGCATGCCACTGTTCCACGGCAATGCACTGATGGCGTTGTGGGCGCCGGCCCTGGTCAACGGGGCCACCGTCTGCTTGCCCCGCAAGTTCTCGGCCTCCGGGTTCATGCCGGACGTGAGGTTCTTCGGAGCAACCTTCTTCACGTATGTCGGTAAGGCGCTGAGCTACCTGATGGCGACCCCGGAGCAACCGGACGACATCGACAACACACTTGTCCGCGGGTTCGGCACAGAGGCCTCGCCGGAGGACAGGACGGAGTTCGTCCGCCGATTCGGAGCCGAGCTACTCGAAGGCTACGGTTCGTCCGAGGGCGCCGGGTCGGTGGCGATCGATCCGAACGCACCCGAGGGTGCACTGGGACGGCCCGCGCACAACGAGATCGCTGTCGTCAATCCGGAGACGAAAGATGTTTGCCTTCCGGCGAAACTCGACCGGCACGGCCGGGTTCTCAACCCGGACGAGGCGATCGGTGAGATGGTCGACATGGGTGGCGCGAAGCGTTTCGAGGGCTACTACAAAAACGAGTCGGCAGTGGCCGAGAAGATCCGAGATGGCTGGTATTGGACCGGCGATCTGGGATACATCGACGAGGACGGCTTCATCTATTTCGCCGGCCGCAAGGGTGATTGGATTCGAGTAGACGGGGAGAACACGTCGGCTCTGATGATCGAGCGGATCGTGCGCCGGCACCCGAAGGTCATCGCCACCGGCGTGTACGCGGTCCCCGATCCGCGCTCGGGCGATCAGGTGATGGCTGCAATCGAGGTGGCGGCCCTGACCGACTTCGATCCGATCGAGTTCGCAGGATTTCTCGGTGAGCAGGATGATCTCGGTACCAAGTCGGCGCCGCGGTTTGTGCGCGTCTCGACCAATTTGCCGGTCACCGGATCGAACAAGGTACTCAAACGGGATCTGCAGGCGCAGCTGTGGCGTTGCGATGACCCGGTGTATCACTGGGTTGGTCGAGGGGCGCCGAACTACGAATTGCTGACCGAAGCAGGCAAGGAAGCGCTGGAACAAGACTTCCATGCTCATGGTCGCGCGAGGTTTCTTCCAGAATTCGTGTGAGCGTTGTGGCTTTCGTATTCGACGCGATGGCCATCTGACTGACGATCACCTACGAACGGCCTCGGGGTTTTCGGCCCCGGGGCCGTTTTGCATCAGGGGCGCGGGCGCCCATTGAGTCTGTCCGCAGCGATCAGTCGCGCGGCGAACGGAGTTCGCGGACCATCTCTTTGAGTTCTCGCACATCGCGCTGCAGGTCGGTGAGCACTGCATGGTTCACCGTGCGAAGGTCTGCAGGTGCAGCCTGGGCCGGGTCGGCTTGTGGTGGCTGGGCCGGGTCGGCTTCCGATGGCCGGGCCGGGCCGGCTTGCGGCGGCTGGGCCGGGCGGAGCGTGAAACCATCAAGGAATATCGCGATCAGGTTCTGTTGGTACTCTGCGGACTTCTCCACGAGGGTTGCGCGATGGAAACGCACTGTGAACCACACGGATTCACGCAGCAGCTGGTGGAAGTGGAACGGATCCACGTCGGTTCGGAACTCACCGGCCTCGATGCCCCGGGCGATCGCGTCCGCCCAGTAACTGTTCGCCACGCGCACCGTGGTGGCGATACGACTATCTGCCGGCGCCGACGACAGGGCACGCTCGTTGTGGTAGATCTCTGTCGCGAACGGATGATCCTTCGCGGCTTCGAAAGAGACGGCGACCATTCGGTCGAGTCGTTCGCGACTCGTCTCGCCCGGGACGACCGCGTTTTTGTATCTCTCGTTCAAGTCGTCGACGAATGCGACGACGATCTCGCAAACGATCGCTTCCTTGGACTCGAAGTAATGGTAGAGGCTGCCGGGGAGGATCCCGACTTCTTCGGCGATGTCCCGGACAGTTGTGCGCGCTACACCGCGTTTGCTGAACAACCGGGCCGCATGAAACAGGATGCTCGCTCGCCGAGTCGATGACATCTGACGTCGCCCCCCGAGGTACCGCGTTTGTCCTGGGTGATCAAGCGCTGCTCGAAAACGGATGCTACACGACCCGACGATGTATCGACCTCGACGACCGGCAGCACAATACGCCGCTGCCGGCCGGTGGGGGTCAAGCGTTGGCAGGCCGGTTGGTCCACGAACCGTCGGCGCGGGCGAACCACCCGCCGGCCGCGTGCGAGCCCCCGTCGACGTGAATTGTCGTCCCGGTCACGTAGCGCGACATCTCCGAAGCGAGAAACAGTGCGGGGCCGGCAATGTCGTCGGCGCGCCCGGGACCTCCCAGTGGTGCCCACTGCGGCCAACGATGGCGGTCGGCGTCGGGTACGAGGCGGTCGTAGGGCACCTGGGGCGTCTCGATGAGGTCGGGGGCAACCGCGTTCACCCGAATACTGTGGCGCCCCACTTCGAGCGCGAGGCTGCGGGTGAAATGGCGTAAAGCGGCCTTGTACGTCGAATATGCGACGTGCCCGGGTATTCCGCGGTGTGCTTCGACAGTGGTCAGATTGATGATCGATCCGCCGCGGCCGCGCTCGATCATTCCCGGCAATACCGCGTGGGTGACCAGCATGGCGTGATGGAGGTTGATGTCGGCCATTGCAGCCCATTCACTGGTGTCCGCGTCGACGAATGATGTGGGCGGGCGGATGAAGTCGCCAACGTTGTTCACCAGGACATCCGGACAGAACTCAGACAATTGCTGGGCCACAACAGGATCGGTGACATCGGCCATCACGGATCTGACCCCGGTCAGTTCGTCTGCCAGGCGGATGCAGGCTTCGCCGTCGATGTCGACCGCGACAACGTCGGCACCGTGCGTTGCGAACAGTCGGGTGATGGCGGCACCGATACCTTTTGCCGCGCCGGTCACCACGGCGGTTTTGCCGGTGAGTAATGGGCCCGGCACGGATGGACTTGGATGCGTTTGCGCGGACATGAATGTCCTTTCGATGAATGTGGAGTGAATCCGGATGTCAATGACCATCTGGACTGAAGTGACGAGCAAAGTGTTTTGCCTTCAAGGTGGCTATTTCGGTGTCGGCACGAGTGGACTTTCTCCATCAAAGGGTCCGACCCAACCAGCGTTAGATTGCTGTTCGGCTCCGGGACTGCGCCATTGTGGCATGTCAGGCGCTTGGTTGACAGCTCGGTTGTGATCCATCTAACGTACCAAGCAAGCAGTTGCTTGCGTAGACCAAACGGCGTTTGGTTCGTTGCGAATGCGGCATCTCGACGGTGCCCTGTATCTGGCATTTCCCATAAGAGGAGAAGAATGAAGACGCTAATTGTTGGTGGAACCGGCATGATCGGCACGCACATCGCAAACCATTTGCGCGAGCAGGGCAGCGAAGTTTCTCTCGCGGCACGTACGGCGCCGGCTGCGGGTACTTTCGCAAGCGAGTTCCCGACCATTCTTCGCGACTACAGCAACGATGAGTTCTCCGCTGCCGACCTGGCCCCTTTCGAAGCCATCGTCTTCTCGGCCGGCAACGACATCCGCCACGTTCCCAAGGGCGCCGACATGGCCGAGTTCTGGGACAAGAACCAGAGTGGCGGAGTGCCCGGGTTCGTCGCCCGCGCAAAAGAGGCCGGTGTCGCCCGTGTGGTGCAGATCGGCAGTTACTACCACCAGTTGATGCCCGATCTGATCGAGACAAACGAGTACGTTCGCGCCCGCCACCTTGCGGACGAAGGTGCGCGTGCGCTGGCCGATGCCGATTTCAACGTCTCAACCTTGAACCCTCCGTCGATCGTGGGGGTCAAGTTGGGTGCGCCCGCGCGGACTTTCACGAAACTGCTTGCCTGGGCCGACGGCGACATGCCGAAGATCCCGAACTTCGCACCGGCCGGTGGCACCAACTACATGTCCGTCCAGTCGCTGTCCGAGGCGGTCTGGGGAGCATTGCAGAATGCGGAATCAGGCAAGGCGTACTTGGTCGGAGACGCCAATCTCACTTATCGCCAGTACTTTCAGACGATCTTCGACGCTGCCGGAAGTTCGATCCAGCTCGAAGAGCGCGACGAAGAGCACCCGTTTCTTCCGGACCCGTTCATCGTGCAGGGGCGCGGAAACGTCATCTCCTATGAACCCGATGCCGCGGAGACTGCAGCACTCGGATACGCCCGTGGTGTCGCCGAGGAGGCGATCCGCGACGTGGTGGCGCTGACCAGAGAGCACGCCTCTGCCTGAGTTCGACCCCGTAGCTGATCGACCTCGGGCTGATCGACGGCCAGGCCCGATGGTTTTTGCACGCGCGAAAGGAAATATGTTGAAGCGCACTGGTTTTCGTGTTCCGAAAATATTTGTGGTGATGGCTGCAGCGGCTCTGGGTATGACGGGCTGTGGCGGGGGATCCATGGGTGGTGGATTCGGTGGCGCGGGCGGTGACCTGGACCGCGACGCGGTGCTTCGGGTCACCACGAGCTCGCCGACCAGAAATCTGGATCCATACCTGCAGACGAGCTACGGGGGCTGGGGCTACCTGACCACCGTGTTCGATCGCCTCACCACCGTCGACACCGAGGGGAATCTCGTTCCGGCACTGGCGACATCGTGGGAGTTCGCGCCCGACGGTTCTTACCTGGAATTGGAGCTGCGCGACGACGTCGCATTCCACGACGGTACGAGGTTCGACGCCGCCACAGTGGTTGCGAACATCGGTAGAGGTCAGACATTGGAGGGCAGCACGGTCAAGGCCGCCCTGCAGAACGTGGCGGCAGTCGACGTGATCGACGACTTCACCGTTCGCCTGCAGTTGGTTCCTGGTACCGGCGTGGACCTTCCCGGCGTGTTCAGTACCAACGCCGGAATGATGATCAGTCCGAAGACCATTGCGGCAGGTACGGACATTCGCAATCAACCGGGCGCGAGCGGCTCGGGAGCTTACGAGGTCAGTGCATACGTGCCGCAGGAACGCCTGTCGCTCGTGCGGTCGGACGCTGTCAACTGGGATCCGGACGCCGGCCGGTTGGCTGGGATCGAATTCGAGGCGATTCCGGACGCCAGTACCCGACTGAACGGCTTGAAGACGGGTATGACCGACCTGAGTTGGGTGAGTTCGGCAAACGAGGTGATGGAGGCGCAGTCACTCGCGCAGAAACGTGCCCTGGGTGTCGACGAAGTGGTCTTCCGCAATGTTCTGGGCCTTTACATGCGGCCCGAAGGAGACCTCACGAAGCCGGAGGTTCGCCAGGCAGTGGCCTCGGCGATCGATCCCGAGGCTGTCAGTGCGCTGTTTTCCGGAACATGCACCCCGAGCCGGTCGATCTACCCAGCCGGAAGCTGGGCTGTGGACGAAACATACGAGTACCCATATCCATACGATGTGGACAAGGCTCGGAGCCTCGTGCAATCGGCCGGCGGCGCGAAGATCACCTTGACCTTCGGGGCGGGTACCAACACCGAAAAGACCGCGAACGTCATCCAGTCGACGCTCTCGGATGCCGGAATCGATGCCGAACTCAATCCGGTGCCGAATACGCAGAACGAACCCCGTTATACCGCAGGCGATTTCCAGTCGATGGTGGCCAACAGCTTCAGCCCGAAGGTTGATCCCGCGGAGACGGTGAATACGTTTCTACTCGGTTCATACGATCTCGCGAACGGTGATCAGCAGATCAAGGACCTCGCGAAGGTCGCCGCTGATCCGACGCTGCCGCAGGAGGAGCGGGCCGAGCTGTACCAGCAGATCTGGAAACTCACCCTCGAGGAAGCCATGTTCGTCCCGATCTGCAACCAGACCAACGCTGCAGTGTTCACCGACAAGGTCGTCGGCGCGGACGAGGTCCCCTGGACCGATCTCGGAATCTTCGACCTTCGACACATCGGTATGACCAAGTAGCTCGCTCGAAGGAGAGGCACTCTTATGCTGCGTTACGGTGGTCAGCGGTTGTTGGCAGCGATTCCGTTGCTGTTGCTCGTTCCGTTGATGATATTTCTGTTGATGGATTTGGCTCCGGGTGATCCTGCAGTCGTTCTCGCGGGGGAGAACTCGACCCCCGAGCGTCTGAGCGAACTACGCACGAGCTTGAACCTGGACCAGAATGTCTTCCTGCGATACCTCGACTGGGTGAGCTCGGCCGTGCGCGGAGATCTCGGCATGTCGTTGCTGTCCGATCAATCCGTGGCAGAACTTCTGCTACGGCGGATGGCGACGACCCTGTCCCTGGTGGCGTTCGCGATGGTGTTGGCAGTCGTGGTCGGTGTTGTCCTCGGTGTGCTGGGTTCACTGCGACCGGGTGGCGTGATCGACCGGGGCATCAACGTTCTGGCGTCGGTGGCGATCGCCATACCGGCCTTCTGGTTCGGGTTGGTACTGGTGTCGCTCTTTGCCGTGTCGAACCAGATCTTTCCGGCGTTCGGTTACGTGCCGATGTCTGAAGGGCTTGTTCCGTGGTTCCAGCACCTGGTTTTGCCCGGTGTGGCCTTGGCGTTGCTGCCCGCGGCCGAGGTGACATTGCAACTGCGGACTTCACTCGGAAACGTCATGGACAGTGATTACATACTCAACGCCAATGCGCGTGGGTTGTCTCCGGCCCGGGTGATCTTGAAACACGGTCTCAAGAACGCATGCATCCCGGTGGTGACAGTGCTCGGGTTCCGGGTCTCTGAGGTTCTCGGTGGCGCCGTCACCATCGAGATCATCTACAACATGCCGGGATTGGGGAGTTTGGCAGTCGACAGCGTCCAAAACCATGATGTGCCGGTACTTCTCGGATTCGTTCTGTTCACCACGGTGGTTGTTGTCCTCGTCAATCTCCTCGTCGACGTCTCGTACGGTTACTTCAACCCGAAGGTGCGCTCATGATCTCGACCAAGAATGCCGGCACGAGGGAGGTCGGCGATCACATCGGTGTGGGCCGCAAGGTGCTGGGGTTCATACGCCGCAGGCCCGTCACCGCGATCGCCGGACTGTTCGTTGTCCTACTCGTGCTGATGGCGGTGTTCGCCTCCTGGATCGCACCCTACGATCCGTACACTCAGGACCTTTTGAACCGACTGCGGCCACCGAGTACTCAGCACTTGCTGGGAACCGACGACTACGGACGGGATGTGCTCAGTCGCTTGATATTCGGCTCACGCATATCGTTGACAGCGTCGCTGCAGGCGGTGGCGCTGGCCCTGGCACTCGGCCTGCCGCTGGGTGTGATCGCCGGTTACCGCGGCGGCTGGACCGGTACTTTGCTCACTCGAATCATGGACGCACTGATGAGTGCACCGTCGCTGGTGCTGGCGATCACGATCGTCGCTGTACTCGGTTCCGGTATCACCAATGCAATGTTGGCTGTGGGACTGGTGATGGCACCGCGGTTCTTCAGGGTGGCGCGCGCCTCGACCATGGATGTCCGAGGCGACACGTATATCGAGGCGTCGGTCGCGTTGGGCTGTAAGACGTCTCGGACGATCGTCCGGCACATCCTGCCGAACGTGATGCCCCCGATCATCCTGGTGATCTCGGTGTCGCTGGGTACGGCCGTCGCGGCGGAGGCGAGTCTGAGTTTCTTGGGACTCGGCGCAAAGGCCCCCACGGCGAGCTGGGGCTCGATGCTCAGCACGGCCGCCTCGAACATGGAACTCGCGCCGCATCTCGTCTGGCCACCCGGTGTGATGATCTTCCTGACCGTGCTCGCCTTCACCTACCTCGGCGACGGTGTTCGCCGAGCTCTGACCAGGAGTCGCAATGGTAGTGACAACTGAACCACTGCGGTCGCAGGCGACCGCAGATGCCGATGCCTCGCAGCTGTTGCGGGTGCGGGATCTCACTGTCCAGTTTCGTGCAGGCCGACGTGATTGGGTGACCGTCGTCGACGGCGCCTCGTTCGATGTGGGCGCAGGCGAATCCGTTGCCTTGGTTGGCGAATCCGGTTCGGGGAAGACTGTGTCCTCACTCGCGGTGATGGGTCTGACCGGGAATACCGGCGGGCGGATCTCCGGTGGTTCGGTCGAGTTCGAGGGCCGTGACCTGACGTCGCTGCATCCGCGAGAATGGCGGAAACTCCGCGGGACTGGGATGGGCATGATCTTCCAGCAGCCCATTCGTAGCCTGAACCCGGCGTTCACGGTCGGGGACCAGATCGCCGAGACGGTCCGCAAACACCTCGGACTCGATCGGCGCGCGGCGATGGCGCGCGCGATCGAGATGCTCGAGTTGGTCCAGGTACCCCGCGCTGCCGAACGGGTCCGAGAGTATCCACATGCCTTCAGCGGAGGAATGTGCCAGCGAGTGATGATCGCGATGGTCATGGCCTGCAATCCCAGGTTGTTGATCGCAGACGAACCGACCACCGCGCTGGACGTCACGGTGCAGGAGACAATTCTTCAACTGCTGCGGGATCTGCAGGAGCAAACCGGAATCGGACTTCTGTTCATCACCCACGACCTCGCCGTCGTTGCGGAGTTGTGTCAACGCGTGGTGGTCATGTACGCGGGCGAGGTCATCGAACAGGGGAGCGCGGAGAAGCTGTTCTACACACCGGAACATCCCTATACGGCAGGGCTTCTCGCGTCGATACCTCAGCCGGGTCGCAGCGAGAACCGGCGCCTGAGCGCGATCGAGGGCCGAGTGCCTGCGGCAGGCGAGTGGCCGGCCGGGTGCCGGTTCCGGGAGCGGTGCCCGCACGCTCGCGAAGGGTTGTGCGACGCCACTCATCCGGCGATGATCTCGACCGGGGAAGGCGGCAGTGCCCGGTGTCTGCGTACTGCCGAGCTCGAACTACAGGGAGTGAGCGGCCGATGAGTCTGCTGGAGGTGTCGAACATTTCGAAGTCTTTCTCGACAAGGCGGAGCCTCATCGGCAGGCGTTCGGGGTGGACGCATGCCGTGCACGATGTCTCGTTCACGCTCGAGGCCGGCGAATGTCTTGCCGTGGTGGGTGAATCCGGGGCAGGAAAATCTACGGTGGGCCGAATCGTGTTGCGGTTGATTGAACCCGACTCCGGTGACATCGTGTTCGACGGCCAGGACGTCCGGGCCGCCAAACCTGCCCGGTTGCGCGCGATGCGCCGAGGGATGCAGATGATCTTCCAAGACCCACACAGCTCCTTGGATCCACGGATGAACATCCTCGACGCGGTCACCGAACCGTTGATCGTGCATACGGATCTGGATCGCAAGGCGCGTGATGAACGGGTTCGCACGTTGCTCGACAAGGTTGGTATCGGTCCGCGTCACCTATCCCGATATCCAGGCGAATTGTCCGGAGGTCAGTTGCAGCGGGTGGCAATCGCACGAGCGCTCACCTTGGAACCGAAGATGATCGTCTGCGACGAACCCGTTGCAGCCCTAGATGTGTCGGTGCGTTCGCAGGTCCTCAACCTGCTCCGTGACCTGCAGGAAGAATTGGGTCTGGCCTATCTCTTCGTTTGTCACGACCTCGCTTTGATCGAGGTGATCGCCGACCGGGTGATGGTCATGGCGGGTGGAAAGGTCGTCGAGACGGGGACGGTGGAGTCGATCTACCGGGACCCACAGCAGGACTACACCCGAAAGTTGTTGGATTCCATACCTGTTCCCATCCCACGCGGTACGCGGATTCGGTGACGGTGGGTAGCACAACAACCACGGGCCTGATAGAACGAATGTCCCTGATTCTCGACGCATTCGATGGTGGAACCTCACGCTTGACCCTCGAGGAGTTGGCCGCTCGTACGCAGTTGCCGCGCTCGACGGTTCATCGAATTTTGAACCAGCTGCTCGGGTTGAACTGGGTGGACCACAACTCGTCCGGATACGGTGTTGGGCAACGCGCTCTGGCATTGGGCGGCTTCGGCGGAGATCACAGCGAGATCCGTTTTGCTGCAGCACCCTTTCTGCAGGAGTTGCATGTGCGAACCGGGATGGTCGTTCATCTGGCGGTCCTTGACGTGGGCGAAACCATCTACCTCGACAAGGTGGGTGGGCGATATGCGTCGGCACTGCCATCTCGGGTCGGTGGACGTGGGCCGGCCTATTCGACGGCATGTGGCAAATCCATACTCGCCTGGCTCGATCCGGAGAGGGTGGACAGTCTGTATGAGCAACGGCTGCGCCGGTGCACCGACCGCACGATCGGTGATGTCTCGCTGTTGCACAGGGAACTGAACACCATCCGCCAGCGCCGCGGGCTCGCCTTCGAAAGCGGTGAATCCTTTCGCGGCGTCGGATGTGTCGGAGCGGCCATCCGGGGCAAGGGCGGACCGGTCGCCGGCATCTCGGTGTGTGCAGATGCAAGTACCGCCCAACTCGAACGGGCCGCACCGCTGGTGGCCTCTGCGGCCAGGCAAGTCGCGATGGCTCTGTAGTGAACGCACCGCCTGCGCGCGGAGCCTCGCGAATGAAAGATGAGGGAGATGGCAACCATGGAGTACTCACCGCTGGCCGGTTTCGGTGCGTTGATCACAGGTGGCGGAGGTGGCTTCGGCGCAGCTGCGGCGCAAAGGCTCGCTCAGGACGGAGCGTCGGTCACGCTGATGGGGCGTACGGAATCTTCCCTGATCGCGGCGGCCGAGTCAGTCGCTCGGGCGGTGCCGAAAGCCCCTGCGGTGAACTGGATCGTGGGCGATTCCATTGACGAGGACGATGTCGCCCGCGCAGTTGAAACGGCCGACCGGACACCCCTGCGGATCTGCGTGTGCACCGTCGGTGGGGGCACGATGGCCCCCACAATGGCATTGGGCCGCGACGTTGTCACCGGTGACTTCGAGCGCAATGTGGTCAGTGCGCTGCTCGCGATCCGGCACAGTGCCGCCGCCATGGTCACCCACGGCGGAGGTTCCATCGTCTGTACGTCGTCCACTGCCGGCGGATTCTCCTTTCCCTACATGGGTTCTTACTCCATTGCCAAGGCAGCGCTCGAGGCGTTGGTCCGGGTGGCGGCCGATGAACTCGGCGCACTCGACGTTCGGGTGAACGCGATACGGCCGGGTCTCGTCCCGACCAAGGCGGAGAAGCCTGGGATCCTTGCCACCGACAAGACGCAGCGGGAGCAGGTACTTCGCGAAAAGCCGCTGGCCCGAATGGGCACGGTCGACGATATTGCGGAGGCCGTGCGATACCTTGCCGGCCCGGAATCCTCGTGGGTCACGGGCACCGTGCTACCGGTCGAGGGTGGCAATCATCTGCGCCGGGCGGCCGACCTCGAGATCCTGGCGAGGTCGGTGTGCGGCGACGACACCATCGATCGTGCTTTGCGGGGACAACTCCCGAGCAGTGAGGTCCGATGAGTATCAATCGGATCAGATCGTGGCACACGATATCCGAATCCCGCAGTCAGATACCGTACCCACCGTCGACGTCGAGTTTCTGACCGCTGATATACCCGGCCCGGGGGGAGGCGAGGAAGAGCACCGCCTCCGCGATGTCGGCCGCTGTTCCGAAGCGTCCCAAGGGAATGTTTGCGCGGGTGATGTCGAGTGCGGCCTGGTCGAGCTGTCCGTCCGCGATCAGACGTGTCGCCATTCCGTCACTGAGCATGCCGGGTCCTACGCAGTTCAGGCGCACTCCGAAGCGCCCCTCCTCGCCGGCGAGTGCCCTGACCAGGGACTCCACGGCGGCCTTCGGCCCAGAGGAGAGCCCGTCGCGTTTCGGGAATCTCGTGGTGGCGGCTGTTGTGACCGCCACGACCGATCCCTGAGACCGTCGGAGGTGAGGTAACGCCGGATGAACGAGATTGAAGAACCCGGTGACCTCTTGGTCGACCTGTTCGGCCATCATCGCCGGCGTCACATTCGACAGGTACGTCATGGGGACGTGCGGGCCCGCGGCATGGACCACGGTGTGAATCGAACCATAGGTATCGACGACGCGTTCCACGAACTCGGCGGTTGCGGCGGCATCGACGAGGTCGAGACGGGTTGCCGTACAGGGTTGTTGGACTGCGGGTTGATGGTTCGCGGGTTGATGGTGCTCGGAGAGTTCGCCGCTGAGCTGTTCGGCCGCGGCGGAGTTCGACCGGTAGGTGAACGCGACCGGTGAACCCGCCTGAGCCAGTGCGAGACAAACCGCTCGACCTATTCCTCCGGTTCCGCCGGTGACTATCGTGGCCCCGGACATGGCTGAAAAGTCAGACACCCCAATCCTTTCCTGGGAGAGTGACTCAGACGATCCGAGACCGCAACTGGACCAGCGGGTCGGAGGCATCGCGCTGACCGCGTGGGCCCGCCCCCATGGGATCGATCAGCCGACCGGCTTCGGAACGCGTCCACTCTCGCACCGCCCAACGCTCGGTGATGGCCCACCGTCCTTCGCGGAGCTCCATGAGATCGATGTAGCGGGTGCCACTGGTGAAGTTGATCATCCCGGCCGACTCTGGTCCGCCCCAATGCATTGCCATCAAATAGGATTCGCTGATCGCCTGATGACCGTACAGCTCCACGAGGTGGTTGCCGACGTGATGCTGGGTGCCTCCGATGAGGGATAGCTTCGGGCGGACCCAATCAATGAACTCGTCGACGGTGCCATCGAATCCGGTGTGGTGATCGATTCCGTCGCTGTGGTAAGACCTGCGCACCAGGTCGAAGTCGAGCCGGTCGATGCCACGGCAATACCGCATCACCACTTCGTAGATGGCCTGTTTGTGTAGAATTTCCTGCATTGCTTCATCCATTTTCGCGTTCCATTCTCTACGTTCGGTCTGCAAGATCGGTCATCCAATCGAGCAGCCCGGGAAGCTGTGTCGCGTCGATGCCGAATGCCGCGGGACGGAAGACGACCACGGTTGCACCCTGTCGGTACCATCGCTGCGCCGACCGGGCGGTGGCATCGAGATCGACGTTACCGTCGACGCCCATCTCCGGTGAGACGGAAACCTGGATGCGGACAGAGTGGGGATCACGACCGTGCGCGGCAAATGTCTTGCGGAGAAGAGCGACGCTGTCTGCGAACAACGACAGGTCGGTCGGATTGACGGTCCAGCCATCTGCGACGCGGGCGATCCGGTCGAAGTTGCGTTGACTCGGGCCGAATCCGAGCAGGATCGGGACACGATCCTGAACCGGAAACGGAAGGCTGTGGAAGTCCGTGAAGGAGAAGTCCCGTCCGGTGAAACTGGCCGGAGCATTCGTCCATAGCTCTCGACAGGCCTGCACAGCCTCTTCCATCCGTCCGAAGCGGGCGTCGAACGGCATGCCGGTCGCGGTGTACTCCGCCTCTTGCCATCCCACACCGAATCCCATCACGACGCGTCCCTGCGACAGGGCATCGAGAGTCGCAAGCTGTTTGGCCAGCAGAGCCGCCGGCCGAATATTGGCGATCAGTACCGATACCCCCAGTTGCACGCGAGTGGTGACGGCCGCAATACCCGAAAGCAGCGAGATCGGCTCGTACCAGGGGTGTTCAAGGGGAAACAGAAAGTTGTGATCCCGCACTCGCTGTCCGTGGGCATCTCCGGTGAAGCCGAGATGATCACCGGTCGAGATCAGATCGACACCGGCACGGTCCGCCCGAGCCGCAAGGTCGAGGACCATACGTACGTCGCCGTCGAAAAGGGCTTCGGCTCCGAGTAGGTTGATTCCGACTTTCATGCGCTGATCAGGCTGTTGTTGCACGTCTCACCTCGACGTCCTCGGTGAAGTCGACAACGAGTTCGCGACGTGCGAACAACCAGTGGCCTTCGGCGCGCGCAAACGTGTCCTGGTACCGGATGGCGAACCGATTGTCCCGGTATCCCTTTGCGCGCGAATAGATATGGTGCGCGGTGCAATAGGTTTCACCGTGGACGATGTCGGACGAGCCGGTCTCGAGGACCTGTTGGTCGACGACGTGCCGGGTGGCAACCAGGTGTGATAGCGAATCGATCACCGACTGGGCCACCGCCTGCCTGCCCTTCACTTCGCTGGGCGCGTCAGTTCCGTTCATCTGGGCCGGCAGCACAAGTGTCATCTGGGGAGTGAACAGCGAGGCCAGTACCTGCATGTTTCGGCGGTCGACAGCTTGCGCATATCGCGCCGCCAGACCGGCCACCGCAAGGCGATCAGAAGGTTCCATGATCGCATTCCAGCGTGGTCGAGACCTCGACATCGCGGGCCTCCCGCTGGGTGGGACTTCGGTACCGCGCTCGGTGGCGCGCAGTTAGCGTCCAGAACATTGCAGCGATAGCCATAAACGTCATAGGAGAACCACGATGGATTTGACTGAATCGCCCGAGCAGCAGGAGCTCAGGAGGGAACTGCGCGCGTATTTCTCCACGCTGCTGCCCGAGGACGAGCGCCGCGCCGCCGGCGAGCAGGGAGTAGGTGGTCCCCGCTTCCGCGAGATCGTCAAGATGCTCGGCAAGGACGGTTGGCTGGGCATCGGTTGGCCGGTCGAGTTCGGTGGGCAGGGACGCTCGATCGAGGATCAATTCGTTTTCTTCGACGAGGTTCAGCGTGCTGGTCTGCCATTCCCGTTCGTCACGGTGAACACCGTCGGGCCGACGCTGCAGAAGTACGGCACCGAGGAGCAGAAGGCCCGGTTCCTACCCGGAATCCTCTCCGGTGACATCGTTTTCGCGATCGGATACACCGAACCCGATGCCGGTACCGATCTGGCATCGCTCAAGACCCGGGCGGTACGCGACGGTGACGAGTGGGTGGTCGACGGCAACAAGATCTTCACTTCGGGTGCCAACACCGCCGACTACGTCTGGCTGGCCTGCCGCACCGATCCGGAAGCGCCCAAGCACAAGGGCATTTCAATCCTGATCGTCCCCACCGACGATCCCGGCTTCTCGTGGTCGCCGATCCCCACCGTGGGCGGACTGATGGTCACCTCCACCTACTACACCGACATCCGGGTCGGGCCAGAAGCCCTGGTCGGTGAGGCCAACGGCGGCTGGCGCCTGATCACCGCGCAGCTCAATCACGAGCGCATCGGGCTGGCCGCACTCGGTGGCCGCACCGAGGGCCTGTGGAATCAGGTGCTGGAGTGGGCCAAAGAGACCGGGGCCATCGACATCCCTTGGGTCCAACAGGATTTCGCTCGTACGCACGCGAAGCTGGTCGCCATGCGACTGATGAACTGGAAGATGACCGCCGCGGTCGCCGCCGACACGCTCTCGGGTGCAGATGCCGGTGCCACCAAGGTGTTCGGCACCGAGACCCACGTCGACGTCTACCGGACCTTGCTCGGAATCCTCGGCGCCGCAGGACGCATCCGTCCCGACAACCCGGGTGCGATCCTGGCCGGTCAGATCGAGCAGATCTCCCGGCAGGGCGTGGTCAACACCTTCGGTGGTGGCGTCAATGAGGTGCTGCGGGACATGGTCGCGACCATCGGCCTGGGCACCGCCCGCATGGGACGCACAAAATGAGCGGGATAGACGCGGCGCTCGCCGATCTGGTCGGCCAGGAGCTGGTGCCCACCACATGGGCGCAGGATCCGGTGAACACACCGATGATCCGGCACTGGGTGGAGGCAATGGCCGACGAGAACCCCATCTACCTCGACGACGATGCGGCCCGCAGTGCCGGACGCGAGGGTGCGATTGCCCCTCCGACGATGGTGCAGGCTTGGACCATGCGGGGCTACGCGGCAACCGCCGCGGGCAGCAAGGGTTCCGACGTGGCGACCGAACTCTTCGGACTGCTGGCCGATGCCGGCTTCACGTCGGTGGTTGCCACCGACTCAGAACAGGAATACTTCACCGAGCTGCGTGCCGGTGACCTGATCAACGTCACCGAGGTCATCGAATCGATCTCTCCCGAGAAGAAGACCGGCCTGGGTACCGGGCATTTTGTGACGACACTCAAGACGTACCGCAATGCCGACGGTGACGTCGTCGCCACTCAGCGCTGGCGCACACTGCGTTTCCGTCCCGCAGAGAAGTCTGCGCCCCGGGCCCTGCGTCCCCGGCCGGCACTCAACCAGGACAACGCCTTCTGGTTCGACGCTGCCAAGGAACACCGCCTGGTCATCCAACGGTGCACCGCGTGCGGAACGCTGCGGCATCCGACAGGACCGATGTGCGGACACTGCCGGTCACTGGACTGGGACACCGTGGACGCTTCGGGCAAGGGGTTCGTCTACAGCTTTGTCGTCAACCACCATCCCAAAATCGACGCGTTCGACTACCCGCTGATCGTCGCCGTCATCGAACTCGAAGAGGGCACCCGACTGATCGCCAACATGGTCGGTGTCGAACCGGATCAGGTGAAGGTCGACATGCCGGTGGTACTGGACTGGATCGACGCCGACCCGGATCTGACGCTTCCCGCGTTCCGGCCGGCCGCACCCGAGGAGAACTGATGGATTTCACCTTCAACGAAGAGCAGACCGCGATCGGTGACCTGGCCGCGGATATCTTCGCCGGTAAGTCGGGCATCGACCGCGTCAAGGTCGTCGAGTCCACCGATGAACGTATCGACCGGGAGCTGTGGCGTGAGCTCGCCCAGGCCGGACTCGTCGGGATCGCACTGCCCGAGGAGTTCGACGGCGGCGCAATGGGTTTGACCGAGCTGTGTGTGCTGCTCGAACAGCAGGGCCGCAATGTCGCCCCGGTGCCACTGTGGGAGACCGCGCTGGCCGCGATGGCGATCGCGGAGTTCGGTTCGCCGGAACAGAAGCAGGCCTACGTGCCTCCCGTCGCTGCCGGCGAGATGTTCCTGACCGTCGGTCTCGAAGAGTTCGGCCCCGCCGACCCCACCGCACCGACAACGGCTGCGCACGCCGGAGCCGACGGAACCTGGACGCTCACCGGTGCCAAGGCCGTTGTCCCGGCCGCACACATTGCCACGCGCGTCGTGGTCTCGGCCGCGACACCGTCGGGTACCGGCCTTTTCCTGGTCGACCCGGCAGGTACCGGCGTGGCCTCGGAGAACAACGAGACGACAACCCGCGCCATCGCATCGAACCTGACGTTCGACGCGGCACCGGCCGAGTTGCTCGCCGAAGGACAGTCGGTGCAGTGGCTCGTCGACCGCGTCGAGGTTGCCATGGCCGCCTTGCAGGTCGGCGTCGGCACCGGTGCGGTCTCGCAGGCCGTGACCTACCTCAACGGTCGCCAGCAATTCGGGCGCCCGCTGTCGACGTTCCAGGCGGTCAGCCACCAGTTGGCCGACTGCTACATCGATCTCGAGGCCATGCGGGTCACCCTGTGGCAGGCAGCCTGGCTGCTCGCGAACGATCATGATCCGAAAACCGCAGTGCTGGTGGCCAAGTGGTGGGCCACCGACGGCGGTCAGCGTGTGGTGCACCGCACCCAGCACGTACACGGCGGTATCGGCGTGGACACCGACTACCCGGTGCACCGGCACCTGTTGTGGGGCAAGCAGATCGCGGCGACCCTCGGCGGTTCGAGTGCCGACCTCACCCGCCTCGGCGCGCAGCTCGCCTCCGGGGTCGCGTCATGACCGTCGAAAATGCCGTGGATCACGTCGCGGTGGGGCAGGTCCTGCCCGAGCTCGCCATCCCGTTGACCCGCACGATGATCGTGGCCACGGCCATCGCGAGCCGTGACTACCAGGACGTGCACCACGATCCTGATCTCGCGGAGCAGCGCGGATCCAAAGACGTGTTCATGAACATCCTCACCACCAACGGGCTCGTCGGCCGTTTTGTCACCGATTGGGCCGGTCCACGCGCATCGCTGCGCAAGGTCGCGATCCGGCTCGGGGCGCCCAACTATCCCGGGGACACCATGACGCTGACCGGCACCGTGACAGGTGTCGAGGATGGACTTGTGTCCGTACAGATTCGAGGCAGCAACAGCCTCGGTGACCACGTCAAGGGCACCGTCACGTTCACATACCTGGAAGGAAGTCTGTAGATGGCGATCAGCCCACTGTCCGGCGCCGCCGCCATCGTCGGCATCGGTGCCACCGAGTTCTCCAAGAACTCCGGACGCACCGAACTCCAGTTGGCGTGTGAAGCGATCATCGCCGCGCTGGCCGATGCCGGTATCGATCCGTCCGAGGTCGATGGACTCTCGACCTACACCGCCGAGACGAACGGCGAAGTGCTGGTGGCTCGCAACTGCGGGCTCGGCGAGCTGAAGTTCTTCTCCCGCATCGGATATGGCGGCGGTGCCGCCTGCGGGACCGTGCAGCAGGCTGCGATGGCGGTGGCCACCGGCGTCGCGGATGTTGTGGTCTGTTACCGCGCCTTCAACGAGCGTTCGGGCGTGCGTTACGGCCTCGGTCAGCACGACCGGCCGATGGACAGCACCGCCGACCGGGCCGCATACGCCTGGATGACGCCGCAGGGTCTGTCGACACCCGCACAGTGGGTGGCGATGTTCGCCCGGCGGTACATGCACCAATATGGCGCCACGAGTGAGGATTTCGGCCGAGTGGCCGTGGTGGCCCGCAAGCATGCCGCGAACAATCCCGCCGCCTGGTTCTACGAGCGGCCGATCACGCTGGAAGACCACCAGAACTCGCGGTGGATCGCAGAGCCGCTGCATCTGCTCGATTGCTGCCAGGAGACCGACGGCGGTCAGGCGCTCGTGATCGTCTCGGCCGAACGTGCCAAGACCCTCACCGGCACCGCGGCTTTGATCAAGGGCGCCGCGCAGGGCAGTGGCAAAGACCAGCACATGATGACCAGCTACTACCGGCCCGACATCGCGGGCATCCCGGAGATGGGATTGGTCGGCCGTCAGCTCTACGGTCAGAGTGGTCTGTCGCCTGCCGACATCAACGCCGCGATCCTCTACGACCACTTCACCCCACTTGTGTTGCCGCAGCTCGAAGAACTCGGCTTCTGCGGCACGGGTGAGGCCAAAGACTTCATCCGCGACGGCAACCTGGAGATCGGTGGACGGCTTCCGTCGAACACCCATGGTGGTCAGATCGGTGAGGCGTACCTGCACGGCGTGAACGGCATTGCCGAAGCAGTCCGCCTGCTGCGGGGTACCTCGACGAATCAGCTCGATGGTGTGGAGAATGTGCTCGTCACTGCAGGGACCGCGGTGCCCACCAGTGGCCTCATCCTCGGCGCCGCGTGAGACAAGGAACTTCTCTGTGACCTCTGACCGCATTGCCGGAACAACCACCAAGACCGCGGGGCAGTGGCGCGGTGAGGATCTTGGCACCCGCACCGTCTCCTATGACGAGCGCGACGCCATCCTCTACGCATTGGCCGTAGGCGCCGAGGCAACCGAACTCGACCTCGTGTTCGAGGACCGGTTGCGGGTGCTGCCGACGTTTGCGCTGACGTTGGCACAGTGGGCGCCAGACGAACTGGGTGCACGTGGCGCATTCGACATGACCACGGCGTTGCACGGTTCGCAGCAGCTGACCGTCCTGGCGCCGCTGCCGCGTAGTGGCGAGGTGACCTTGTCGGCCTCGGTCGGCGAGGTCTGGGACAAGGGCGCCGCCGCAGTGTTCGAGGTGGTGGTCCGCAGTGAATACTTCGTGGCCACGTGGTCGATTTTCGCCCCGGGCGCAGGCGGCTTCGGGGGAGATCGCGGCCCGGCACGCCCCGCCGGACCGCAGGGCGATCCGGCTCTCGAAGGCGTGGTGCACACCACAGAGAATCAGGCAGCGCTGTACCGCCTCACCGGCGATCGCCATCACATCCACATCGATCCCGAGGCTGCGGCCAAGATCAACCAGCCGCGTCCGATCATGCACGGACTGTGCACGCTGGGTGTCGCAGCGGTGGAGCTGGCACGCCTGACCGGTGCGCATCCGGCCGACCTGACAACGCTCGAGGGACGTTTCGCAGCGGCGATCCACCCGGGTGAGACGGCAGGTCTACGCGTGTGGGGCGACACGTCGGATCTGGCATTCGAGCTCGTCAAGGATGGCAGTCCGACGATCTCCGGGGGCCGTGCCGGCTACGCGCGATGACCATCGCGCGACCTGCCAATCCCGTTCAGCGAGAAGTCAGTGTGCCCGGACACAGTCGGTGCCCTAGTGTCGTCGAGTCCGGTACACGTATGGAGAGGCAGCGCCCGCGATGACAACTGCTGAAATGTCGAACAGCTCGCGTTCTGCAAAGGTGACCGTCGCGGCGGTCGTCGAAGAGACCAGCGATGCAAAGTCACTGGTCTTCGAGGTACCCGGCGACCGGGTGGACGAGTTCACCTACAAGCCCGGACAGTTTCTGACCCTGCGTGTGCCGAGTGATCAGACCGGTTCGGTCGCCCGGTGCTACTCGCTGGCCAGTTCGCCGTTCACCGACGATCTGCCGAAGGTGACCATCAAGCGGACTGCGGACGGCTATGCCTCCAACTGGCTGTGCGACAACGTCGTGGTCGGCGACGTGATCGAGGTGTTGCCACCCGCAGGTGTTTTTACCCCCGCGCACTTCGACGACGACCTGCTGCTGTTCGCCGCCGGTAGTGGTGTCACCCCGGTGATCTCGATTCTGAAGTCGGCGCTGAGCCAGGGCACCCGCAAGGTAGTTCTCGTGTACGCCAATCGCGACGAGAAGTCGGTGATCTTCGCGCGCGAGTTGTTGGAGATCACCGCATTGCACGGTGACCGGTTGTCGGTGATCCACTGGCTCGAGAGCGTCCAGGGTCTGCCGTCTGCGGATCAACTCGCCGGCCTCGCCTCCGCGTTCAACGGCCACCGGGTGTTCATGTGTGGGCCGAAGCCGTTCATGGACACAGTGCATGATGCAGCGGCACGTGCGGGCATCCCACGCAACCGCGTGCATGCAGAAGTGTTCACCTCGCTCTCCGGTGATCCGTTCGCCGACGTGGTCCTGCCTGACATCTCCGAGGAAGAAGCCGGAGACGCGGCAACAGTGTCGGTCACACTCGACGGAGAAGCGCACGAGTACAGCTGGCCGCGCTCGGCCACGCTGGTCGATGTATTGCTTTCCAAGGGCATCGACGTACCGTTCTCCTGTCGCGAAGGCGAATGTGGTTCGTGCGCATGCACATTGGTCGATGGAAAAGTTGACATGGGCAACGCCTCGATCCTCGACGACGACGACATCGCGGACGGCTACATCCTGGCCTGCCAGGCACGTCCGCTCAGTGACCACCTGAACGTGGAGTTCTGAAGGCTCGAATCTCGTTGAACGGGAACAACTGTGTGATCTCGATGACACTTGGGTACCGTGCGGGAGATGACAGATCTGCTGGCAGGGAAAGTTGTTCTGATCACGGGTGCGGCGCGGGGTCAGGGCCGTAACCACGCGCTGCGTCTGGCGCGTGAAGGCGCAGACGTGATCGCAATCGATGTGTGTGCACCGATTTCTGACGATGTCGGGTACGCGGCCGCCACTGTGGAAGACCTCGACGAAACCGCTCGGCTGGTCCGGGCCGAAGGGCGCGACATCGTCACCGTGGTGGCCGACGTCCGCGATCTTGACGCTCTCCGCGCCGCCGTCGCAGCCGGTGTCGAGAAGTTCGGGCGACTCGATGTCGTGATTGCCAACGCCGGGATCGCGACCTGGAACCGCTTCTGGGAGATGTCGGAAGAACAGTGGACGACACTGGTGGACATCAACCTCAACGGTGTGTGGCGCACCCTGGCCGCGGCGGTTCCGGCCATGCTCGACGGTGGTCGCGGGGGTTCGATCGTGCTCGTCAGCAGTGCTGCCGGTGTCGCCGCCGCCCCCGGTTGCGCACACTATTCGGCTGCCAAGCACGGACTGGTCGGTTTGGCCCGGACCGCGGCAACCGAGTTGGGCGCCCACAACATTCGCGTCAACAGCATTCATCCGGGCGCTGTGGACACGGAAATGGGCAATGACCCCAATGTTGCGCGCATACTCTCGAAGTACCCGGCCTACATGGATTCTTACCGGTGGCCGCTGACCGGGGTGAAGCGCACCAGCGTCGACGACATCTCGGACGCCGTGGTGTACCTCGCGTCCGATCTGTCGCGCGCGGTGACCGGGTCGAAGATCGTCATCGAC
The DNA here is from genome assembly GCF_059445525.1 of Williamsia sp. Y712. Classification (NCBI taxonomy): domain Bacteria; kingdom Bacillati; phylum Actinomycetota; class Actinomycetes; order Mycobacteriales; family Nocardiaceae; genus Williamsia; species Williamsia sp. Y712. Next base: position 444,719 of record NZ_JCAIUN010000004.1, on the reverse strand, counting down.
ATGGGCCAGACGATGGCGTGAAATGCCCGTGCATGGGCCCGGTCCTCACCGGCCAGATGCACTGCGGCGCACTGATGTTGGAAATTCCCCCAATGAGAGGACGCAATCATGGGAACAGTTGATGGCAAGGTGGCCCTGGTGACCGGCGCGGGTCAAGGAATCGGTCGCGGTATATCGGTGGCGCTGGCGAAGGAGGGTGCGGCGATCGCGGTCGCGGGACGAACCGAGTCCAAGCTGCTCGACACCTGCGCGATTCTGTCGGACCTGGGTGCGGTCGCCGAGCCCGTCGTGTGCGATGTCAGTGATCGCGCCAATGTCGCAGCCGCCGTGGAGAAGACGGTGTCGGTGCTGGGCTCGGTGGACATCCTGGTCAACAACGCGAATGACTGCAAGCCCGGACCGATCCTGTCGATCGACGACGACGAGTACATGAAGTCGTTCGCCACCGGCCCGTTGGCAACGTTGCGCTTGATGCAGCTCTGCCATCCACACATGAAAGCCCGTGGTGGCGGGGTGATCATCAATCTGGTGACTTCGGCCGCGGTGCGTTGGGACGCGAGCAACTATGGCGCCTACGGGTCGATCAAAGAAGGTATGCGATCGCTGACGCGAGCGGCCGCGTGTGAGTGGGGCGCAGACAAGATCCGCGTGCTGTCGGTTGCGCCGCATGCCGCGACGCCGGCCCTCGAAGGCTGGATGGAGCGGAACCCGGAGGAGTCGGCCGCATTCGTTGCCGGTATCCCACTTGGCCGAGTCGGCGATCCCGAGACCGACATCGGTCGTGCGGTTGTCTTCCTGGTCGGCGACGACGCCGGGTATCTCACCGGTGCGACGATTCCCCTCGATGGTGGGCAGTCGCGCTGGGGGTGAGGTTCCACAGCGTTCCGTGACAACAAACAATCGAGGTTGCATCGCCGCAGCGATGCAACCTCGATTTGTTTTGCGTTACAGAGTTTTCCGAAGGTCAGTGCGCGTATACGCTGCCACGACGGAGCATCAGCGCCAGTCCGACGGTGAGTACGGCGCCGGCAAGGATGATGCCGGCGATGGCGTTGAGTCCCGACACGGTGGGAGCAACACTGCCTGCCACGGCCGAAGCGGCCAGCACGGTCGTGGCGACCGAGGTGCCGATACCCTGTCCTGCCGTGCGCAGAACCGTCTGCAATCCGGTTGCCTCGCTGGTGTTGTGGACGGGGACGGCCTCCACGATGAGGTTCGGAAGGGCGGTGTACGCGAATGCGGTCGCAATTGATGCCGTGGTGATCATGGCGAACATCCCACCCTTGGAATCATGCGCCGTGACCAGCAGGATCGCCACCCCGACGTAGAGCAGACCACCGACGATCAACGATGCTCGTGAACCCACGGTGCGCGTCAGGCGGCCGCTGAGCGGCGTGAATGCGAAACCGATCAACGCGCCGATCAGGGCCATCAAGCCGGCATCGGTTGGCGACATTCCGAGGCCATACGGCGCGGAGGTGGGGGACTGAAGCACCAAGGGCGTGACCATGTTACCGACTCCGAAGGGGCCGATAGCTGCGGCCAGAGTCGCGAGCATCGTCAGCGCCACCTTGCGGTTGGTGAACAGCCGCACGTTGGCGATCGGGTCGGTCACCCGAAGTTCCCAGACCACCCACAGCCCCAGGGCCACCACGCCGGCAACGATCAGGCCGCTGGTCTTCGGGTCAGACCAACCCCAGGTGCTGGATTTGTTGATACCCAGCAAGATTGCTGCGATCGCGGGCGCAAATACGATGGTGCCGATGTAGTCGACCTTCTGGGTGGTACCGACCGGCGGGCGCCACGGAAGTACGAACAGCACCAGCAACAGTGCGAACGCTGCGTAGACGGCCGCGACGATGAAGATCATGTGCCAGCTGTAGTTGTCGATCATCAGGCCCGCGATGTACGCAGACGCAGCGCCTGCGGCCACTGCCGAGCCCGAGATGATCGCGATCGCAACGGGAACCTTCTCTTTGGCGAGGTGTTCACGGGCGAGGCCGAGGCACAACGGGAGAATCGCGCCCGCCACGCCCTGGATCGCGCGTCCGACGATGATCGCAGTGATGCTGTCTCCGAGCGCGCTGACCAGCGAACCGATCGTGGCCATGGCGAGGATGACCACCAGGACCCGTTCACGTCCGAACATGTCACCGAGGCGGCCACAGACCGCAGCCGAGGCGGCGGCGACCAGAAGGAATGCCGTCACTGCCCATCCGACTGTGGCTGCGTCGCTGCCGAAGTCGGCGATGATGGTCGGGATCGCGGCGAACACCATCGAGGTCTCGAATGCGCTGATGATCTCGACCAGCACCAGGATGGTGATGATGATCCCGGCTGAGCGACGCCGGTTGTAGCGCCCGCTCGTGGGTAGCGGAGGCCTGGGGGGAGCAACCGGATCGGGAATGGTGGTCATCGAATTCCTCCAAGAAGGTGCCCTGCGATGGGCGTGGTCGTCGCGCTGCAACACCGTGGGAGCAGAAGCCCTTGGGCCATTGCTGTGCCGTTCAGCATTGTGTGTCCTTACCTGTATCGGAAGCGGAAAGTGACCGCCGAGTGAATAAACAAATACAGTGACGCACAGCACATACGGGGTTCAGTCCCGGTGAGTGGAAACTAGGTGCGAGCCCCAGACCGTTTGTCGCGGTACGCAGTTAGTGCGCAACATCTTGATGGAGGCATCATGGCGCTGGGACAACGAACCCGCTGTGGCCAACGGTGATCGGATCACCAGGGGCCACAGCGGGATGAAGGGGATGAGGGTGTCAGCCGGTGACGCGTGCGGCGTTGCCCGCGTCGACGGGGATGACCGTTCCGCTGATGTGTGCGCTGGCCTTGTCGGCGAGGAACAGCACCACCCTGGTGATCTCCTCGGCGTCGAGCCACGGCACCGGCTGGGCGTGCAGCGAAGTGAAGATGGGTGCCACATCATCGATCGTCGGCGATTCGAGGTCGGGCCGCATCATCGCGTAGAGCTGGGCGTTGTGGATCATCGGGGTCGAGATGTTGCCCGGCGCAATCGCATTGACGGTGATGCCATGGCCGGCAAGGTCGAGTGCTGCGCTCTTGGTCAGTCCGATGACACCCCACTTGGCCGCCGCATAACCGACCATGTTGGTGTTGCCTGCCCGGCCGAGCATGGACGAGATGGTGACGATGCGACCGAATCCGCGCTCGATCATGCCTGGGGAAACTGCGCCGACGGTGTTGAAGACCCCGGTCAGATTCGATGCGATGACCTCGGACCACTGCGCCTGCGTCATCGCCTGGACCGGTGCGGCGACGGATACGCCGGCATTGGCAACGGCGATGTCAATCCGGCCGAATTCGGATTCTGCTTGTGCCACAAGTGCATCCATCGCAGCCCGATCGGCGGTGTTGGCCTTGACGGCAATACACCTGCGACCGGTTTCCGTGACCAGTCGAACGGTCTCGGCGAGATCGGCTTCTGTCGCTAGTGGATAGCCAACCGCCGGGCTGTCTTCGCATCTGTCGCAGATGACCACATCGGCGCCACGCTTGGCGAATGCGAGGGCGTGGCTGCGACCCTGTCCGCGGGCAGCCCCGGTGATCAGTGCGACCTGTCCGTCAAAACCGTCTGTCATGGTCTACTCCTGGATTCTGTTCGGATCTAGCGAAGTTTGATGATGCCGCCGTCGGCCATCACGGTCTGACCGGTCATGTACTTGGAGTCCTCGGACGCGAGGAAGACCACGACGGGCGCGATATCGGTCTCCGGATCTCCGATCCGCTGCAGCGGAACCTTCGCCACGGACTCGGCCGCACGCTCGGGAAAGGCCTTCTGCCATGCGAGAACACCCTCGGTGGCAGCGAACGGGCATATGATGTTCACCCGGATACCATCAGCGGCCCATTCGTTGGCGGCCACTCGGCTCATTCCCCGGATGGCTTCTTTGGCAGCTGCATAGGAGGTCTGGGTCGGCATACCCTCGAGACCTGAACCGGAAGCGAAGTTGATCACCGAACCCGACGATGCCTTCAGCTGTTCGTAACAGGCCTGCATGAGATGCACGGTCGGATAGAAGCCGGTGTTGAAGGACAATTCGAACATTTCGGCCGTGTGATCGACGAGTAGGGCTTGGCGAGATGCGTGGGCGTTGTTGACCAGGATGTCCACTGATCCGAATGCCGCAACCGCGGCGTCACGTATCTTCTCTGCCGCACCGGATTCCGAGATGTTGATGTTGAGAAACTTTGATGCGCTGCCGAGTTCGCTCTCCAGCGCGACTCCGCGTTCGTCGTCGATGTCGACGAACAGGACGTTGGCTCCCTGCGCGACGAAGACGCGGGTGATCGCCCCGCCGATTCCACCGGCTCCGCCGGTGATGATTGCTGTCTTACCTTGCAGTCTCATTGCACTCCTCGTGCTCGATGCCTCCGCGCTGAGCCCGTCGGATCGGTGAAACCTCGGTGACCGCGTCGGAGACGTGTGGCTACCTGGTCTCCAGAATAGAATCAATTCTATTCGTATGCGGCACAACGCCAATTTTGCAATCAATCCCGGTCAGCGGGACTTCGCCGGTGTGGAGCCGAGCCGCTGGAAGCGGCGAATTATGCGCCGGTGGGCGCGGGCCGGCCGGTCTGATCAGCGTGGTCCCGCTCACCGAGACTGTGGGGTCCGGCCATTGGGAGTGATCTTAGTCTCGTGCGATGACCGCGAACAGCACAGCCACGATCACTTTTGACGAAGCCCTTCACCTGCAGCAACGGGCGCATCGCGCAAGTGGACCCGCCACGGCTGCCGAGCGCCGGGACAACCTTCAGGCCGTCATCGACCTCGTGGTTCGGCACCACGAAGAGTTCGCGGAGGCGATGGATGCCGACTTCGGTGGTCGCCATCCCGGGTTCTCTCTCATGAACGACGTTGTCGGTTCACTCGGAGTGCTCAAACACGCCCGTGATCACCTAGAGCAGTGGATGCAGCCCGAGGAGCGTCCGGCGTTCGCGCCATACGACGCGCTCGGAGCCCGCGCCGAGGTGCAGTTCCAGGCCAAGGGATCGATTCTGATCATCGGCACGTGGAACGCGCCCCTGTTCACGCTGTTGAGTCCGTTGGCCGGTGTGCTCGCCGCAGGCAACCGTGCGGTCCTCAAGCCGTCGGAGATCACCGGGCGCACCGCCGAGGCGTTCGCGCTGGCGGTCGAAGCAGAGCTGGACCCCGCAGTGGTCACCGCGTTCACCGGGGGAGTCGAGGTTGCCGAGGCGCTGACGTCGCTGCCCTTCGATCACATCGTGGTCACCGGTAGCGGAGCTGTCGGCCGGGCTGTGATGGCCAACGCGGCGCGCAATCTGGTTCCGGTCACACTCGAACTCGGTGGAAAATCGCCGGTCGTCGTGGGCCGGTCGGCGGATCTGAAGGACGCGGCGACGAAGATCGCAATTGCCAAGGCCACCAACGGCGGGCAGATCTGCGTCAGCCCAGACACCGTCTATGTCCCGCGTGAGAATGTGGACGTGTTCATCGATGCTGCGGCAGGCGCTTTCGCGGAACTACACCCGACAATTTCCGGCAATGCGGACGTTGTGGCCGCGGTGAACGAACGCCACCTCGAACGGGTCGACGGATACGTGCAGGAGGCCGCCGAACTAGGGGCCCGCGTCGTCACCGCACCCGACGAGGAATTGTCCGGGGCGGACCGTCGCCGGCCGCTTCGCATTGTGGTCGACCCGCCGGTGAACTCGCGTATCCGCACCGAGGAGATCTTCGGGTCGGCGATGGTGGTGTTGCCCTACGACGATGTCGACGACGTCGTCGAAGGGATCAATGACGGACCGAAACCGTTGGCGCTCTACTACTTCGGCGCAGATGACGACGAGCGTCGGACAGTCCTCGATCGCACCAGCTCCGGTGGGGTCACCGTCGACAACGTCATGATGCACCCGGCAATGATGGACGCCCCGTTCGGCGGGGTAGGTGCCTCGGGTATCGGCCACTACAACGGCCGCGAGGGTTTTCTCGAATTCAGCCACACCCGAACGGTATTCATCGCACCGGCCGCCGATCCCCGCGGCGAGTGGGGGATGTTGCCGCCCTACGGCGACCATTTTGTCGCCGCGATGACCGCTCAGATCACGCCCTGAACATTCACACCACCTGACCTCCCGCGGCGTCGTTTCGAACGTCGCCGCAGCACCCCCGAAGGGAAACAACCGAATGAAGACACGCGGCGCGATCATCCGCCAGGCGCCCGGCACTTACGAGATCGCCGAACTCGATCTCGACGAACCACGGCGGGGTGAGATCACCGTCCGGATGGTCGCCTCGGGTTTATGCCACTCCGACGACCACATCGCCTGCGGTGACCATGCGGTGGCCTCCTATCCGATCTGCGGTGGCCACGAGGGTGCCGGTGTCGTGGTGGCTGTGGGTCCGGAGACCCACGGCTGGGCCGAAGGCGACCACGTCGTGTTCTCTTTCGTCGCCGCCTGTGGCCGATGCCGTTGGTGTGCAAAGGGTTTGCAAAATCTCTGCGACCGTGGCGCGGCGATCATGGCAGGCACTCGGCCGGACGATCCGACCAGCTTCCGGCTCAGCCTCGACGGTGCGCCGGTGGCGCAGACCTGCGGGCTCTCCACCTTCAGTGAATACACCACCGTCAGTACGGACTCGGCTGTCAAGATCGTCGACAAGGACCTGCCGTTGGAAGTGCTGTGCCTGCTCGGTTGCGGTGTGGTGACCGGTTGGGGTGCCGCGGTCAATTCTGCTCAGGTCTACCCCGGGCAGACGGTCATCATCGAGGGCATCGGCGGTATCGGGATCAACGCCGTCCAAGGTGCCGCCCATGCCGGCGCCGCGCACATCATCGCGGTGGATCCTGTCGAGTTCAAACGACAGAGTGCGTTGGAGTTCGGTGCCACCCACGCTGTTTCGGGTATGGAAGAGGCCACCGAGATCGCCAGGTCGTTCACCAATGGACAGGGCGCTGACGCGGCGATCGTCACCGTCGGCGTCACCACCGGTGAACACATCGCGGCCGCGTTCTCGGCGATCCGTAAGGCCGGAACCTGTGTGGTCACCGGACTCGGAAAGATGACGGACGTCGGTATTCCGATCAGCCCGATGGAACTGACCCTGTACCAAAAGCGTTTGCAGGGTTCGTTGTTCGGTTCCTGCGCGCCCACAGCCGATATTCCGTGGATGATCGATCTCTACACCTCGGGCAAACTCGAACTCGACAAGCTGGTGACCAACACCTACAAGCTCGACGACATCGCCCAGGGTTTCGCGGATATGCACGCAGGCAAGAACCTGCGCGGAGTTGTCCACTTCTGACACCCGCGACAATTCAGGCTCGACGAGGGTGTCGAGTTCATCAGATCAGATGGTGAACTCGACACCCTCGGCGGCCGCGAGTCGATGAAGCTCTTCGACCTGTTCGCAGTAGTGTTCGGCGGCTCGTGCCGCGAGTGAGGTACTGGCGATTGTCGCCCCTGCATCGCGCAGGCGCGCCAGTGTCCGGACGGTCTTGTCAGGATCACCCAGCGGATCGAGTGGAAAGCCTGCCGACAGGACGACGTCGAAGGGCGTTGGGCAGGTGGCCGTTTCGAGCATCGACTTCAGCTCGGACATACTGAGCCCGAACGGAACCCATCCATCGCCGTGCTCACACGCCCGGCGCAGCGACCGCTTGGTGCGGCCGCCGATCCAGATCGGGACCCGCTGCGCCGCGGCGTGTGGCTCGACCACAAAACCTTCGTAGTCGTAGAACTGGCCGTGGTACTCCGGTTGCGATGTCGACAGAGACGTCCGAATTGCGGCAAGCGCGTCATCGGCGCGAGCCCCGCGGTCATCGAACGGCGCGCCGATCAGCTCGAACTCCTCTTTGAGGGTTCCCACACCCAGGCCAAGGATCAGGCGGCCGCCACTGATGCGGTCGAGCGTGCCGTACCGCTTCGCGATTTCGAGCGGATGATGGTAACCGAGCACCAAAACCTGTGTGGCCAACCGTATTTGCCGGGTGCGCGCCGCCAGGTAGCCGAACGTCGCCAGTGGATCCCAGTACGTCCCACCACGCTCGGTCGCCACATCGATCGGCACCGCCACATGTTCACTGCAGGTGAGATGGTGGAATCCCAGACGATCAGCGCATTGCGCAATTTCCGCAACGTCGTCGATGGTTGCGGTGGCTTCCCACTCCGAACGGGTGCTCGGGTGCTGGACAAGGACCGGTGTTGAAATGCCAAGGCGCATATCTCTGCAGCTTCCCTGTGGTGGTGGCGACCGATGGCTCAGCTGAGGCGTTCGAGGACCATCGCCATGCCCTGTCCGCCGCCGACGCACATGGTTTCGACGCCGAAGGTCTTGTCGTAGGTCTTGAGGTTGTTGATCAGGGTGGTGGTGATCCGGGCACCGGTCATGCCGAACGGGTGACCCAGTGCGATCGCGCCACCGGAGACGTTGAGCTTGTCGTGGTCGATGCCGAGTTCGTTGGCCGATCCGAGGACCTGTGCGGCGAAGGCTTCGTTGATCTCGAACAGGTCGATGTCGTCGATGCCCATACCGGCAAAGCGCAGGGCTTTGCGGACCGCTTCGATGGGGCCCAGGCCCATGATCTCGGGGGAGAGGCCGGTTGCTGCGGTGGCGACGATCCGGGCCAACGGGGTCAGGCCGAGGGCCTTGGCCTTGGTGTCGCTCATGATGACCAGGGCGGCGGCGCCGTCGTTGAGGGGGCAGGCGTTGCCGGCGGTGACGGTGCCGTCGGGACGGAACACCGGCTTGAGCTGGCTGAGTTTTTCGTAGGTGGTGCCGGCGCGGGGGCCGTCGTCGGTGGTGACGAGGGAGCCGTCGGCCAGGGTGATCGGGTCGATCTCACGGGCGAAGAACCCGGAGTTGATGGCTTCTTCGGCGCGGTTCTGGCTGAGAACTGCCCAGTGGTCCTGGTCTTCGCGGGAGACCTTCGAGAAGGAGGCGACGTTCTCGGCGGTCTCACCCATGGGGATGTAGATGTCGGGCAGCAGTCCCTGCTCGCGGGGATCGCTCCAGGTGGTGCCACCCTCTGCGGCCTTGGCGGTGCGCTCCATGGCCACGGCGAACTCGGGGTTCTTGGTGTCGGGCCACCGGTCGGCACTACCGAAAGCAAAGTTGGAGACGCTTTCGACGCCGCCGGAGATGAAGACATCGCCTTCGCCTGCGCGGATCGCGTGCAGCGCCATGCGGGTGGTCTGCAAGGACGAGGAGCAGTAGCGGTTGACCGTGACGCCGGGGACCTGATCGAGTCCGGCGAGGACGGCCACGACGCGGGCCATGTTGAATCCGGCCTTGCCCGCGGGCTGTCCGGATCCCAGGTGCAGGTCGTCGATGTCGGCGCGGTCGAGTTCGGGGACCTTGTTCAGCACGGTCTCGACCATCTGGCGGGCCAGTTCGTCGGGGCGGACGTCTTTGAGTGAACCTTTGACGGCCCGGCCGATCGGTGAACGGGCGGTGGCGACGATAACTGCTTCTGGCATGGGGAGTCCCTTCGGAAACTTAAGCGCGTAGAGCATCGTGGGCGTGCCGGTGGTCACTTGCTGACATGGCCGCCAGACTTCTGCTCAGACCAACCTAGCAAGTGCTTGGTTGGGTACTGAAGTGAGCCTGGTCAGCGAAGAGCGATCGGGCCGGATCCGGCGGTGGTCACAGTGGAACCGTGTGGACGTCGTTCGGTGACCAGAAGGCACGCATGCTGGTGATGAGTCCCTCGTCGTCGAATGTCATGACGTCGATCGGTTCGATGGTGATCACCGCATCTGCCGTTGTGGTGGCGACGCGAAAGTGAAACGCCGCCGAGTTGCCTGCGACCCGCACGGTGATCAGCTCTGCCGTACTGCTCGTGCTGTCCATCCTCGAGTAGAACGCCCGGATGTTGTCGACGCCGCGGCGAGGCTCGGAACCCACCGGGTCTTCGAGCGTTGCGTCCGGTGCGTACAGACCTGCGATCGCGTCCGATGTTCCGGTTCCCAGGAGTGAAACATACTGGGAGACAGTGTGAAGGATCTTCATTCGCAGGTCAGCGGGACCGCTGTTCGTTGTCGTCACCGGGAGAGATCACCAGATTCTGTCGAGTTCTGCTACCAGGTTCCCACTGGGCGGGAGATCACCCGCCGGCGCTGACCGTGGAACCGACATCGTGGACCACCTTCACGGTGGGATTCCAGGGCACCAGATCAGACACCGACTGCTGCAATTCGGATACCGGCGGCAGCGGTGGTGGCGCCAATACCGTGATGGTGGCGGTCTTTCCGTGCCAGGTCACGCTCGACACCTGCGCCCCGGGGTTCCCTTCGAGCCAGTCTTCGGTGGCGGTGAAGATCTGGCGGGCCCACAACGCGGAGAGCGAGTTGACGACCATGGGCACCGCCACGACGATCAACGCCGCCGTCAGGAGGACGTAGACGCGTCTGTGCCTGCGCCGACGTTCGTCGACGACCGTGTTGTATCCGGCAACGACGAAGACGACAGAGGCCGTGATGATCATCGCGATGACGTTGGAGGCGAAGAGGATGAATGCTCCGCCGGCAAGTGCGGGCGCGTGTGAGCCCAGACAGACACCGGTGACCGCGAGCGGGGGTACCAGCGAGATGGCGATTGCGACACCCGGCAGCACATCGCCCACGTCGCGACGGGTGATCGCGATTGCGCCGACCAATCCGGTGGCGAGGGCGGCGAGCAGGTCCATCAATGTCGGTGACGTGCGGCCGAGGACCTGGGAGTTGCTCAGTACGTTTGTCGGATTGGGCAGTAGTTGGGCGACGAAGAAGCCTATTGCGACCACCAGGCATATTCCGGCGAGTATGTAGAGCAGACTGCGGGTCACCAGACCGCCTCTGCCGGTGACGATTCCCAGCCCGACACCCAGGATCGGGGTGGACAGCGGAGCGACGATCATCGCGCCGATGACGGTCGCGGTCGAGTCCGAGGCGACACCTGCGGTCGCGATCACGCCCGACAGCACGAGCATCGCCCAGAACGCTGATTGCTTGGCGCGGCTGTCACCGACGGAAAGGTCCAGGCGTTCGTCGAGTTCGTCGGTTCTGCGTCGTTGGTTGTCCGGAATCAGCATCGACATCGGTGTCGTCCTCTCGCCGACCTCGCAAACCAGCCGGGAAATGCGAAGACGAGCCACATGCTAGTGGCTCGTCTTCGTATGGGTGGCTCGTTTGCGCAGTCAGGGGAGGGCGGAGAGGATCTCCTTCGCCAGCGGTCCGGAGGAGGCCGGGTTCTGGCCGGTGTAGAGATTTCGGTCGACGACCACCTTCGGCGCCCAGGGTGGCCCCTCCTGGTAATCGATACCCAGTTCGATGAGGCGGTCCTGCAGTAGCCATTTGGCCTTGGACGCCAGACCGACCTGCTCTTCTTCGGTGTTGGAGAATCCGGTGGCCCGGTAGCCGGCGAAGGTGGCGGTGCCGTCCGGCCGACGTGCGGCCAGGAATGCGGCCGGAGCGTGGCAGACAACACCGAGTGGACGGCCTGAATCGATTGCCTCTGTGAGGAGTTGGCCTGACACCTTGTCTACCGCGAGGTCTTCCATCGGTCCGTGTCCACCTGGGTAGAACACGGCCGCGTAGTCGTCCAGCTTCACTGTGTCGAGTGGGATCGGTTGTTGCAGCGCGGGATTCGATCGCACCTTGGCTGTGACGGCGTCGGCGCCATCTTGGCCACCGTTCATATCAGGGCTCAGGCTGGCTTCGTCGACGACCGGAACCACACCGCCGGGCGTGGCGACAACCACATGGTGGCCGGCGTTGGTGAACTCCTCATAGGGCGCAACGAACTCTTCGGCCCAGAAGCCGGTTGGATGCTTGGTCCCGTCGGCGAGTGTCCAATATTTGGCTCCGGTCAGGACGAACAGTATGTCTGCCACGGTGTGCTCCTTCGCGCGTAGATTGCGGCGTCGGTGTTTCACCCCGGTGTCTGCAGGGCACTTCCTGGTTCAAGGTCTATAGGGCCGCTTGGTATTCCTCGACGACCGCCGGCGTTGACAGCCACCAGCCCGGTCAACAATACGCCCGCCCCGATGAGCTGGGCGAACGCCATGGTCTGGCCGAGCAGCCACCACGAGAACAGGGCCGAGGCGACGACCTCGACCAAGGCGATGAACGACGCCGGGGTGGCGCCGAGCAGGCGAACCGCCTGCACACCCGTGACGTACGCCAGACTTGTCGAGATGCCTGCCACCGCCAGCGCCACCAGCCACCAGGGAATCTCTGTGTGGGCCAGGATCGGGGAGTTGGTGGCCGCGGACATCGGAAGCACACCGATCGCGCCGGAGATCGCGATCACCACGGTTCCCACCATCAGACCGCCTGCCGCCAAGGCCAGCGGGTCGACGCTGTTGCCGGACTTCGTGAAGTCGTCGGTCGCCAGGATGAAGTAGGCGGCGAGTCCAACCGCCGCACCGATCGCCCACAGCAGACCGACGGGGTCGACGTCTCCGATGCCTTCGCCGCCGAGGATGACCAGGAACAGGCCGCCGAGCGCGACCACGCAGCCGAGCCCGGTGAGCAGGCTCTGGCGCCGCCTGCGGATGAGCCAGTCGTAGACGACGACCAGGATGATGCCCGAGTATTCACAGAGCAGGGCGATCGGGACGTCGAGATACCGGACGGCATTGAAGAAGCTCAGCTGCACGACGGCCACACCAAGAATCCCGTAGGCGACCACGAGCACCGGGGCACGGCGCAGATTCGCGAACAGTCGGCGGCGCAACACAATCAGTGGAATGGCCAGTAGCAACGAGCCGAGTCCGAGGCGTACGACCGTGACTGCGGCCGACGACCAACCACTGTCGATGAGCGACTTGGCCAGTGGACCCGACGTCCCGAAGCAGATCGCCGACGTCAGCGCGACCATTACGCCATACGCCGGACGGGTTCTGCTATCCGCGGGTATCGCTTTTCCTCGACCGGTCATGTCAGTAGTAAAGCCCACACGGCGACTCTGGTACGGGTGGATCCGGCGGTGTGCAGGGCCAGAATCGGTCTGCGGCAGGTGTATCGGTGAACATTCGCCGGTCGGAGCCAACCTGGCTGTCACCGGTGGCGATCGCTGGTAAATTGCGGCAGTGGGATTTCCGAGGCGAGGTGTGGCTGCCATCTGCGCCGTATTTGTTCTGGCCGGCTGTGGCGATGCGGTTTCGGCATCGATGGCCGACCAGGCACAACCGGTGCCACAGACCCATTCCAAGGTGAAGCTTCCCATGCCCGGTGAGGTGGTCCAGACCGAGGACTGGACCTCGTCGGCCAACGCCGCTTGGCAGATCTCGGGCAGCAAGATCCTCTACCGCTCAACCGATGTCGACGATCAGGCCGTGATCGTCTCGGGGACGGTGTTCAAACCGGAGGGCGTCGCTCCGGCGGGCGGGTGGCCTGTCCTGGCGGTCGGACACGGTTCAACGGGGATCAACGCCAACTGCGCACCGTCACTGACCGACAATCTGTACGGTCTTTCCGGACTGGTGAGGCGCTACCTGGATGCCGGATTCGCGGTGACCTTTCCAGACTTCTCGGGGCTGGGCACCAACAGTGGCCCGCATCCCTATCTCGACTCGTACGCGGCAGCGCGAACGATGATCGATTCGGTGCGTGCCATCGGCGATGTCTATCCCGACGTATCGGAAACCTGGGTGTCGTACGGGGTTTCGCAGGGCGGTGGCGTGACATGGGCTGCCGACGAGATCGCCGGGCAATACGCACCGGAGCTCGACCTGGTCGGCGCGGTTGCCCACGTGCCGTCGACAACCAAGGTTCCGCTGGTCGACCTTGCGGTCGCCGGCGCCCTGACCGTCGAGCAGCAGGGAATTCTCCAGTGGTTGGAGGAGTCGCTGGCGCGCCGTCATCCCGCCCTGAACCTGAACGAGCTGCGCAGCCCGGCACTGGCGGCGCAATGGAATGCGCTGAGCGACTGCGGGCGGTCGCCGGGACGTGGCCAGGCGCTCAGTCGCGTCTCGGCCCAGGACTTCCGGCCGACAACTCCGGCGGCCACCGACACATTGCGTTCTCTGCTGCAGGAGATGGCTTTGCCCAGAGCAGGTCTGAGCGCCCCGCTCTACGTTCTCTACGGCGGCAGGGATCGATTCAACGATCCGAGGTGGACCGGCGATGCAATCGGCCGGGCCTGCGAGCTCGGTGGACCGATCACCGTCAACTTTCAACCCGCTGCCGGTCATGTCGACGTGAACACCAGCGATGTCGAGGAATATCTCAAGGATCGGATCGCCGGGCTCCCGGTGAGAAATGACTGCCGAAGGTGACCAGATCACCGATGAAGCAGTGGGCGCTGTTGGCCGGTGCCATCGTTGCCGAGGTCAGTGCGACGCTGGCGCTGCGGGCGGCAGTGGATCACGCGGCCTGGGTGACGCTGGTCGTGGCCGGATACGTCGTGGCATTCGCGTGCCTGGCACAGGTTCTGCGTGAGGGCATGCCCATTGGCGTGGCATACGGCGTTTGGGCTGCCTGCGGTGTGGCCTTGACTGCGGTCTTGGCCGCCGTGCTGTTCGACGAGCCGTTCACCTGGGTGATCGGCCTGGGCATCGTGATTGTGATCGCGGGTGTTCTGCTGGTGGAGCTCGGTTCCCATCCTGCCGAGCAGTCGCCCCGATCCGGTTCGGAGTAGCGCGGATGCAATGGGTTTATCTGGCCATCGCGATCGGAGCCGAACTGATCGGGACGATGTCGCTGCGCGCGTCGGACGGCTTTCGGAAGATGCTCTGGCTCATCCCGACCGTGCTCGGATACCTCACCGCATTCGGTGCGCTGGCGTTGGCACTTGCCGAGGGCATGCCCGTGGGAATCGCGTACGGGATCTGGGCAGCGGTCGGGGTGGCACTGACCGCGGTGGTGGCCTGGATCCTGTTCAACGACCCACTCACGTGGCTGATGGGTGCCGGCATCGCCTTGATAGCCGGGGGAGTACTGATCATCGAAATCGGTGCCGCACACTGACGCCGAGCCCGAAGTTGGTGGGTTCTGGCGAGCAAACCCGCTGGTCGGCCTCACCCGAACCCACCACTTCCGGGTCGGGTCCAGGTGAGAAAGCAGGCAGCACACCGGGAGTCGAACGGACCTCGCGGGCACACGGAAGTTGTGACGGTGCCGCGGTGTTGACTGATTGACGCAGCGGCCGCTGCGTCGAGGTGAACCCGGATCGAGGATTTGTGACTGCCGTGAACCGCGCTCAATTGCGCGCCGATGCCATAGAGGTCGACGAGGAGCGGCGCCGTCCGCTACAGGTGATCGCATTTCCCGCGGTGGTGTTCGCCTTCACGGTTGTGATGATGGGGACCACCCTGCCCACCCCGCTGTACCCCGAATACTCGCGGGAACTGGGGTTCGGCAATGCGATGACCACGGTCATCTTCGCGACGTACGCGCTGGGTGTGATGGCGGCACTGGTTGGCGTCGGCCGGTTCTCGGACACCATCGGTCGTCGTCCGATGCTCTATGCCGGACTCGCATTGTCGTTGCTCAGCGCGGTCTTGTTCATCATCGGTGGCAGTCTGGCGATCCTCTTTGTCGGCAGGGTCATCTCGGGATTCTCGGCGGGCATCTTCACCAGTACCGCCACAGCTGCGGTCATAGAATCAGCGCCCAAAGGTCGCCGGACAATGGCAACGGCGGTCGCCACCGCGGCCAACATCGGTGGTCTCGGACTCGGAACGCTGCTGGCGGGTCTTGTCGCAGAGTTCGCACCTGATCCGACACGCACGGTGTTCGTGGTCCATGCGGTGCTCCTGGTGATCGCCGGACTCGGACTTCTCACCGTTCCGGAAACGGTGAAGGTGCTCGCCGGCGCGCGGCCAAGGCTGCAACGTGTCAGCGTCCCAGCGTCGGTCCGCGGTGTTTTTGCCCTGGCTGCAGTCGGGGCCATGGCCGGCTTTGCGGTGTCGGGTCTGTTCAGCGCCGTCGGACCCAACTTCCTGGCCCACGTCCTCGACGAATCATCGCCGGCGATCGCCGGACTCGTTGTGTTCGTGACCTTCGGATCCTCGGCCGTGGCCCAGATCGTCTTCATGAAGGCGTCCGTGCGTCCGGCACTGCTGTGCGGCTACCTCGCGTTGGCGGTCAGCATGGTGATTCTGATCGTGAGCCTGGTTACCGAGTCGCTGCCGGGGTTGCTTGTCGCCTCGGCCATCTCAGGTGCCAGTCAGGGTGTGTTGTTCGCCAAGGGCATTGCGGCTATCGCCGCCAAGGTGGAGCCCGACCGTAAGGCCGAAGCGACATCTGCCTACTTCGTCGTTGCCTACCTGGCGATCTCGGTTCCGATCATCGCGGTGGGCATTGCTTCCCAGGCGTGGGGTCTGACCACCGCCAGCGTGGTCTTCTCCGGTGTGATCGCGGTGATCGCGGTCGGGACGTTGATCGGCTTGCTCCTGCGGCCGCGTAGCGCCATCTGATCAGGCAAATGGTGCGCCGCCGAGCATCATTGCCGAACGCACGAATGCGGGTTCTCGTTAGAGCTATCGTGACTCATTGGATGCTGATCGACCTTAGCCACCGTTTCTCTACCGGGACCGGATCGAGGATGTGACTTCCGTGGACCCCTCCGAATCACCGGAGGAAGCAACCGCCCCAGCGCGGAACCGAACGCAGATGATCGCGTTCGCGGCGGTGGTCTATGCGTTCACGGTGGTGATGATGGGGACCACACTGCCGACGCCGCTGTACCCCGAGTTCGCCAAGGAGTTCGGGTTCGGCACCTTGATGACCACGGTGATCTTCGCCGTCTACGCACTTGGCGTGCTCGCTGCGCTGCTCGGCGTCGGTAGGTTCTCCGACACCATCGGGCGCCGGCCGATGCTCTATGCCGGCGTCGCGCTGTCGTTGCTGAGCGCCGTGTTCTTCATCATCGGCGGCAGCTTGGAGATGCTCTTCATAGGCCGGGTGATCTCGGGGTTCTCGGCTGGAATCTTCACAAGCACGGCCACGGTCGCGGTGATCGAAGCGGCGCCGAAGAGTCGCCGGGGGATGGCGCAGTCGGTCGCCACGGGTGCCAACATCGGTGGCCTCGGCCTCGGAACTCTGCTGGCCGGTGTTGTCGCCGATCTGGCCTCCGACCCGACCCACACGGTGTTTGTGGTTCAAGCGGTGCTGGTGGCGATTGCGGGCTTGGGTCTGCTCACGGTTCCGGAAACGGTCGACGTACGCAAGGGCGCTCGCCCGAAATTGCAGCGGGTCAGTGTTCCGCCTTCTGTGCGTGGCGTTTTCACACAGGCTGCTGTGGGTGCGATTGCCGGATTTGCGGTCTTTGGTCTCTTCAGTGCGGTGGCGCCGGACTTCCTTGCTGATGTTCTGAACGAGAAGTCGCCGATAGTTTCCGGTGTGGTGGTGTTCGTGCTGTTCGCTTCGTCGGCGATCACCCAGATCGTGTTGTCCAAAGCGCCCATTCGGCCGTCCTTGCTGTACGGATATGTGGCTTTGACGGTGAGCATGGGTGTGCTGATCGTCAGCCTGCTCATGGAATCGCTGATCGCGTTGATCGTCGCGGCAGTGATCTCGGGTGCGAGCCAGGGTGTTTTGTTCGCCAAGGGCATCGCGGCGATTGCCGCACGCATCGAACCCGACCGTAAGGCGGACGCGACGTCGGCATACTTTGTGGTCGCCTATGTGGCGATTTCGGTGCCGATCATCGCCACCGGGTTTGCCGAACAGGCCTGGGGCCTGAGGACCGCGAGTGTGGTGTTCTCCATCGTGATCATAGTTCTGGCGGTAGGTGCGTTTATCAGTTTGCTGCTGCGGCCCCGCGAGTCGATCAGCTGAACGTGGCGTCCAGCGCCGCTGCGAGATCGGCGATGATGTCGGAGGGGTCTTCGAGTCCGATGGAGAACCGGAGATGTCCCCAGGTACGGAACTCTTCCGGATAGTGCTGCACCCGTGGCCCATTCGTGCCGACGTGGACGATCAGTGTCTCGTCGTGACCGAGCGATACGGCCGAGGTGATCATCCGCAGATTCGAGACGAACCGGTTCTGGGTGTCGGGATCACCTCTGACCGCAAACGCCATCATCGCACCGTAGCCGCGTCCACCGAATTGGGTCGTCGCCAGTGCGTGCTGAGGATGTGACTGCAGGCCCGGGTAGGCGACATAGGCCACGCGCGCATCGCTTTCGAGGAACTCGGCGACCTGCGCGGCGGACTCGAGGTGGCGCGCCATTCGCAGCGGCAGAGTGACGGACCCCCGACTGATGAGCCAGGCATTGAACGGCGAGATCACGCCGCCGACATCAACCATGGCGTCGGTCTTGATGGGGTCGATCAGTGCCTTGGCGCCGAGGACCACGCCGCCCATGGCGTCGCCGTGGCCGTTGTAGTACTTCGTCAGAGAGTGCACCACCAGATCTGCACCGTCGGCGAGTGGTCGGTACAGCGGTGGTGGGGTGAAGGTCGAGTCGACCACCACCAGCGCGCCTGCCGCGTGCGCGATCTCGGCGACGGCACCGATATCGGTGACCTTGGTGGTCGGGTTGGCGATCGCTTCGATGTGAACCAGGCGGGTGTTGGGCCGCAGTGCGGCCCGGATGGAATCGAGGTCCGATGCATCGACGAACGTTGCCTCGATACCGTATTTGCGCGGCAGGAGTTCGGTGAACAACCGAAACGTCGCCTCGTAGGTGACGTCGGCGATCAGCACATGGTCCCCGGATTCGAGATGGGTGAAGAACACCGCATGCAGCGCTGCGACCCCCGAAGCCAATACGACTGCGTCCTCGGCACCTTCGAGTGAGGCCAATTTGTGCTGCAACGCAATCTGATTGGCCCCGGAGT
The DNA here is from genome assembly GCF_059445525.1 of Williamsia sp. Y712. Taxonomy (NCBI): domain Bacteria; kingdom Bacillati; phylum Actinomycetota; class Actinomycetes; order Mycobacteriales; family Nocardiaceae; genus Williamsia; species Williamsia sp. Y712. Next base: position 425,960 of record NZ_JCAIUN010000004.1, on the reverse strand, counting down.
TGCGGGTGTAGAGCGGAATCTCCGTGCCCGACCAGCTGACCTGCGACGGATCATCGGGTAGCGCATACGAATTGGCCATCACGATCGGTGTTCGGATCGCTCCGGATCCCTTGTCGATGCTGTTGCCTGCATGAACCGCGCGGCTGTCGAAGGCGAGGGTGGCTGGATCGTGATTGTCGGGGCGGGACATGTCATCAGGGTAGGAGGACTGCAACCGCACTCGCAGTCGCGACGCGCCAACGCCGCCCGCCGAATTAACCCGGAACAGATGACGACCGAAGACATGTTGTAGCCGAAAATCGGGTGGGAGAATGTTTGTGAACTGTCACGAACGCAAACGGGGCGGAGATGTCATATGAATATCGCGGTGCTCGGTGCCAATGGCGAGGTCGGGACGAGGGTCGTCCGCAAATTGCACGACGACGGCCACCACGTGGTCCGGGTCGGTCGCAGAGCAGAGGCAAGCGACGTGGTCGTCGACCTTGCGGCGTCCGGTGGGGAAGCGTATCGCGCGGCGGTTGATGGCATGGATGTGGTCGTCAACGCCTCCGGCATCGAGGATCCCGCCCTCGCGAAAGAAGCCGGGGCAGCGAGATTCGTCGACATCAGCGCCACCCCCAGGTATCTCGAGGCGATCATGGCCGCCCCGGCCGCAGGTGGGGTGCTCACCTGCGTGGGGTTGGCGCCCGGCCTGACGACCATCATGGCCACCGCGCTTGCCGCCGATTCATCCGACGGCGTCGACATCGGGTTGATGCTCGGGGCGGGTGAGCGTCATGGCAAGGCCGCTGTCGAATGGACGGTCGATCTTCTCGGTACATCGTTCACCGACTATGTCTCGGGGGAGGCGATTCGGAACATGGTCCGGTCACGGATTCTCGAAGGCCCCCACGACACCCGAAAGCGGTATGTGCGAGCAGACTTTCCCGACTATCTGGCGATCGGGTCGGATGGACCTCACGTGGCGAACTACCTGACCCTGAGTTCGGTCACGGCGACGCTGGCGTTGCGGGCTGCGGCGCTGATGCCGGTTCTGGGCCGGCCCATGCTGAGGAAGATCCACATGCCCGGAAGCGAAGAGTGGTCGGTGCTGGTCCGTAACCGGAACACCGGTCGATGGCTGTACACCGAGGGCCGCAACCAGTCCGAGATCACGGCCACCATGACCGTTGCTGCCATCGAAGCCGCGCAAGGACGCATCGATCCGGTGTTGCTCAGCTGCGATGTCCTCGACACCAACGCTCTACATGCTCACTGGGACATCATGATTCGAGCTGGTCGCTAGATCCTTCCGATGGTGTGCCCCTTTGGCGACTAAAAGCCCAGGTGGGTACCGCCAGAAGGCCACATCATCGGGCTAGGGGAGCAGGTTCATTCGCCGAGCCGTGACCACGGCTTCGTGCCGGTTGTGGACGCCCAGCTTGTGCATCGCGCTGCGCAGATAACTCTTCACGGTCTCTGGCTTCACCGAGAGTGTCTTGGCGACTTCGGAATTGGAGCAACCGAGCGCCACCACGGCGAGGACGTCGATTTCCCGCCGGGACAGATCCACCTCGGGTGCCGGTTCGGCAGGCTCGCCGCCGACGACGCGGGCGAGCCGGTCGGACAGTTCACGGGCCCGACGACCGTGCGCCGGGTCGATCCGTCCGGCAAGGTCCCGGAGCCCGGCGTGAATGCTGCGCAACTCCTCGAGCGTCGCCGAGTCGGGGCGCTCTGCGGTGTCCCCGGACGTGGAGGCAAGCATTCGGGTTCGCCGGTCCACCTCATCGCGTATCGCGATCTCCGTTGCCAACCGCCGGCACGCCGCGATCACCGACTCGGAGGTACGACTGCCGATCGGGGCCGCGTCACGGCGGGCCGCGTAGATCACTGCCCGGGTGCTCGAGTCGACCACGACGGGTACCGCCAGGACCGACCGCAGGCCCTCGCCCAGGACCGGCCCGTCGTAGTCGTGGGTGATCGCGGACGCGGTGCGGTAGTCGGACACCGACGCCGGTTGCCGGCGCTGCACCACGCGGCCACCGAGACCGGCCGCGGGATTCACATTCAGTCCACGCAGGCCGTTGGTGCGCACGCCGACGAATTCGGTGAGCAGCAAGGTGCCTGCATGAACCTCGCCGCCGAACACGACAGGGGTCTGTGACGCCATCGCCAGTGCCCGCATCTCGTCTCGGAGAGCGTCAGTATCGCGCGGTCGCAGCAGTGGATGCCGGCCTGTCATCGGTCAGTCAGCCCTTTTCGGGGGTAGCGGGTGGGTTACTGTGACGTGGATCCTACTCCCGAGTAGACGTGGATCCTACTCCCGAGTAGAAGTGTCCTGATCAGTGAGGATTCAAGCGAATATGTTTGCCACAACCGAGCGGGTCAGTGAGATGCTGGCTCAGTACGATCGTCCCGATGCGTGTGCCGCTGACCTGCTGTGTGATCGACACCCAGCCGATGCAGTGGCGTTCACGGTGATCGAGACCGACGACACCGGGGAACTGGTTTCCGTCGATCTGACCTACGGGGAGCTACGGGAGAAATCGTCGAAGTTCGCGGCTGCCCTTGCCGCGCTCGGCGTCGAGCCGGGCGACCGTGTCGCGAGCCTGATGAGCAAATCGGCCGAACTGGTGGTCGCGGCGTTGGGCGTCTGGCGGCGCGGAGCCGTGTACGTTCCACTCTTCACGGCGTTCGCGCCCCCGGCCATCGCGTTCCGCCTGACCAACAGCGGCGCCAAATTCGTGATCTCCGACCTCGATCAGCTGCACAAGCTGGCCCCCGGCGAGGACATCCCGGCCGATGCGACGTGGCAGGTCATCGCGGCCGGTGAGTCTGCGGATCACGAACTGCAACTGGCTGATTTGATCGAGGCCCACGACGCCGACGAACCGGGCGGCCAACCTGTTGCGGTCGGAGGCGACGGGTTGCTCGTCGAGCTGTTCACCAGCGGAACGACGGGCAGACCCAAGGGTGTCCCGGTTCCGGTTCGGGCGCTGGCATCGTTCCACGCGTACCAGGAGTTCGGGCTCGACGTGCGCCCCGAGGACGTGTTCTGGAATGCGGCCGATCCCGGCTGGGCCTACGGCCTCTACTATTCGCTGCTCGGCCCGCTGGCGACCGGCACGCGGAGCCTGCTGCTGCACGCCGGATTCTCGCCCGCGTTGACGTGGAAGGTGCTCGAGCAGTTCGGCGTCACCAACTTCGCTGCGGCACCGACCGTGTACCGCGCACTGCGGGCCGACGACGGACCGGTTCCGGAGTCGATCAATCTGCGCCGCGCGTCGTCCGCGGGTGAACCGCTGACGCCCGACGTCGTCGGCTGGTCGAAGGATGTCCTCGGGGTGTCTGTGCGCGACCAGTACGGCCAGACCGAGCACGGCATGTTCATCGTCAACGCCTGGCACGACGATCTGCGCGCCGACGTGCCCGCGGGCTCGATGGGACGGCCGTTGCCGGGCTGGTCCTGCGCGGTGCTCGAAGAGGAGTCCGACTCGGTGGCCCCGGTCGGCACCGTCGGCAGGGTTGCGATCGACACCACCGCCAGCGACCTGCTCTGGTTCACCGGATACGTGAACGCGCCGGAGAAGACCGCAGGCCGGTACACCGAAGACGGCCGCTGGTACGTCACCGGAGACTCCGGATCGGTGGACGAGAACGGCTTCTTCACCTTCTCGTCCCGCGATGACGATGTGATCATCATGGCCGGCTACCGCATCGGCCCTTTCGACGTCGAAAGCGTGCTGGTCATGCACGAGGCCGTGGTCGAGGCCGCGGTGGTGGGCAAGGCCGATGAGCTGCGTGGTGAGGTGCTCGAAGCGTATGTGGTGCTCCGGGATCCGTCGGACGCGTCGCCAGAACTCGAAACCGAACTCCAGCAGCTGGTCAAGATGAAGTTCGCGGCTCACGCCTACCCCCGCAAGGTTCACTTCATCGACTCGCTACCGAAGACGCCCAGCGGCAAGGTTCAACGCTTCCTGCTCCGTAAGCGCTGATCGACCCGGGGTAACCGTCAACGACGCACGCGACTGTGACCGATCACACACAACAATGGCCCGCCGATCATCGGCGGGCCATTGTCGTATCCGGAGATTTACCTGCGGCGAGCTGGGTCGCTCAGCGCGGTGCGCGTTGTTGTGCGCGTTGTACCGCGGGATCGACCACCTGGTCGGAGAAGACCGGCTGCGGGATCCGCGGCGCGTCCTTGGAGCTCTGTGCGGTGGGTTCTGAACGGATCGACTCGCGGTGCGAGAACAGTTCGGTTTCGGGCATGTGTGGCTACTTTCTTCGATGTGGTGCGGCTCTTGTGTTGTCGTGCACTGCACGGGATCTGCGCAAGAGCTGCCGGGTGTCGCCGACGACCGCGGTCTGGAAAGGACTCACTCGAGAACCTCTTCAAGGTTTCCCACGGTGCCAGGAAAATTGGTGATCAAACGTCAACCGGCTATCGGCGATTCGCAAGGTTCCGGGATATCGGATTCGAGGAAGTTCGACGAAGGTTGCCGGTGGTGGATGTATCCGACAAGACCTAGTGTACGGGCAATTCGGTGGAACCGGTTGCATTGGGCACAAGTGCCCTACGTCGGCGCGGTGAATTGTGGTGCAGTAGACCGGGCCCTGCGCGTTGACTGCGCAGGCCCGGCGCGATTGTATTGAACACGACGAATAGCAAGGAGGTTCACACATGAGCACCACGATTGTTGTTGGAGTCGACGGTTCGGACTCATCCCTGGAAGCTGTGGAGTGGGCGGCGAAAGCCGCTGAGCGGCAAGGCAAATCTTTGTCGATACTGGGTGCGTACGAAACCCAGGGGGCGCTGTACGCGCCGGCGCTGGTCATTCCGCAGGATGTCATCGACATCATCCGGCAAGAAGCGCATGCCAACGTCGACAAGGCCGCCGCACGGGTCCGGGACATCACTCCCGGGGTCGAGGTGAAATCCAAAGTCGCCGAAGGGCGCGCCGGGACGCTGCTGATCGAAGAATCGCACCACGCGTCGCTGGTCGTGGTCGGCAGCCGCGGACTCGGTGGTGTCAAGGGGATGTTCCTCGGCTCGGTGGGCGTGGACGTCGCCGCACATGCCTCCTGCCCGGTGCTTGTCTACGCGGGTCCGGGCGGAACAGGACCGGTTGTTGTCGGCCTCGACGGTTCAGCGTTGAGCGAGGGCGCGGTTGCTGCTGCATTCGAACAGGCGTCACTGCTGAAAACCGGGTTGCTCGTGGTCCACACCTGGACCGACCTGGCCGCCGATGCGCTTCACGGTTACGGCCTCGAGCCCGATCAGCTTCAGCAACTGTCCGATGACGCCCATGAGGTCGTCGCCGAGCGGATAGCCGGTTTCGGTGCCGACTATCCCGATGTCGAGGTCAAGCGTGTGATCGTTCCCGACGGTCCGGCGCATCAGCTTCTCGAACATGCCAAGGATGCCCAACTTCTGGTCGTCGGCAGCCGTGGTCGTGGTGGATTCCGGGGTCTGCTGCTCGGCTCCACCAGCCAGGCGGTCCTGCACAGGGCGCGGTGCCCGGTCCTGGTGGTGAAGCCGTCAGCCGAGAGCTGACACGACTTTCAGCTGGGCTCAGCTGAAAGTTCCTGTTCCTGCACTACTTTTTCGTCCACACTGCGCGCCGGTGTCCGCTCAGCGGGCGCCGGCGTTGTTGATTCTGGTGGCGGCGACGACTTCGGCAGGAATGCGGCGATCACCAGGGCGGCGATCAGTAGACCGAGTGTCAACAGGTAGGTGTCTGCCACGGCGCTCGCCAGATCCGGTGCCGCCACGGACTGTTCGTCGGCGCTGAGCCGAAGGGCCCCGGCCATGCCGGTGTCGCCGAGCAACTCGGCGCGGTTGTTGAACAGGGTGGTCAGGACAGTGGCACTGAGCGCGGCGCCGACAGCAGCCGCAAATTGGTTGCCGGTGGTGAGAATGGTTGTACCCGAAGAGATCGCCGGCCCCTGTATTCCGCGCAGTGACGCCGCCATCAGCGGCATCAGCGTGGCGCCGATGCCCATACCCATGACCACTCCGATGCCTACGAGCGTTGGGTACGAGGTGTTCTCGTCGAGTGTCGTGGTCATCAGGATCATCGCGACCACGGTGGCACTGATGCCGAACCAGACCACCCGGCGAGGATCGACACGGTCGGTGAGACGGCTGGCGATCTGGACCACCAGGCCGGTGGTCACGGCCTGCCCGATCACGATCAGTCCGGCGGTGGTGGCGCTGTCACCCCGGACTGCCTGGATGTAGATGGGCCCGAGCATCATCGACCCGAAATAGGCCCCCGCGACCAGGAACAGGCTGCCTGATCCGACGGCCAGCGACCGTTGTTTGAGCAGTCGTAGATCGAGCAGGGGGTGCGGCGACCGAAGGGTGCGGGCGATGAACAGGGCCAGTAGTGTGAGGCCGCAGCCCGCCGGAATCAGAACTCGGGCCGACATCGGCTCACCGCTATCGCCGGCCTGCGCCAATCCGAAGACGAGCAATGCGCCGCCGGGAGCCAGTGTGGCCAGGGCGATCCAGTCGAGTCGACCGCGATCGGTGCCCGCCTGTTGCGGAAAGATCCTGGTGGCCAACGTGATGGCCGCGATCCCGATCGGGACGTTGATCAGGAACAGCGCCCGCCATCCGATGCCATCGACCAGCAGTCCGCCGGTAACCGGCCCGAGAACGGGCCCGATCAACAGGGGAAGTCCGAGCCAGCCCATCAGTTTGCCGCGATGACGTTCGTCGACCATCTGCAACGCGATGGTCATCCCGACAGGCTGCAGGTACCCGCCGCCGAGGCCTTGGACGGCTCGAAACGCGATGAGACTCTCGATGTTCCAGGCCAGACCGGCCAGTGCCGAGCCGCCGACGAACAGGACGAGGGCGGTGAGGTAGACTCGCTTGGCGCCGAACCGGCGTATTGCCCATGCCGCGGTGGGCATCACCGCGACCAATGCGAGGGCGTAGGCGGTGGTCACCCACTGGACCGTGGCGAGGTTGGTGTCGAATGATTCGGCCAGTCGCGGGATCGCGACCACGGTGACGGTGACGTCGAGCATCACCATCAGCGTGCCCAGCGCCAGTACGGCCGCGACTTTCTTCGTACGCAGGTCCATGGTCAGGCTGCGCCTCGATCTCGGTGCTTGCGTTCGGGTTTGAGCAGTTCGGCCCACCAGACCAATTCGTCCATGGCGCTGCGGGCCGAGATGATCGCGGTCTCGTCGAGTGTGAGTCGGTCGTCGGTGAGGTGCTCCCAGGGCGCGTGGAGGACCACCCCGTTTCGGGTGCCGACCGAATACAGCTCGGCAAACACCGCGCGCAGATGTTCCACCGCGCGTAGTCCTCCCGACATGCCGCCATAGGACACAAACGTCACCGGCTTGTGTTTCCACTCGGACCGGTGGGCATCGATGAGGATCTTCAGCTCCCCCGGGTAGGAGTGGTTGTATTCCGGTGTGACAACGATGAATCCGTCGGCTGCCGCCAGCAGATCTGTGGTGTCAGGTCCAAAGGGCTCGGCGAGGTCGATGACCGCGATGTCGAGCCCATACGGATTGACTTGGTCGACAAACCAATCGGCCACACTGGGGCCGATGCGACCGGGGCGCACGCTGGCGATGATCAGGGCGAACTCGAGGTGTGTTGGTTGCATGGTCCCAGTCTTCAAGTTCAAGCGCGCTTGAAGTCAAGGTACGATGCGAAAATGGCAGTCAAAAAGTTGGAATTGACGGTAGGGGAGTTGGCCATCCGGGCCGGCGTGGCGCCGTCGGCCGTGCGGTATTACGAAGATCGCGGACTGATCTTCAGCCGCCGTACCTCCGGCAATCAGCGGCGCTATCACCGGGCGATGTTGCGGCGGGTCGCGTTCATCAGAGCCTCGCAGGCCGTCGGGATCCCACTGGCGACCATCGGGTCGGTCCTGGCGGTCCTCGGCGAACACGAGTCGCCTACCAAGGCGATGTGGCACAAGGCATCGGTGCAGTGGATGGAGGATCTGGATGAACGGATCGCGCTGCTGCAGCGGATGAGAGACCTGATGGACGGCTGCGTCGGCTGCGGCTGTTTGTCGATGAAGGCCTGTCTGCTCCTCAATCCCGGTGACGTGTTCGCACAGCAGGGCGTCGGAACCAACCGGTTGCTCACGCAGGAGTGCGAGGAGAAGCTCGAAGGTCACGAGTCCGCGGGGTGCGCCAAACCCACACGGAGTCCGGCCGGTCGAGGCGGTCCGGCCGGACCCGGCGGCTCGATCGACTCAGTCGGCTCGATCGATTCAGCCGGCTGAGTCGGCGCCCGCCTCCAGGTCGGCGATCACCAGCTTGCCGTGGGTTTTCATCATCGCCTCGGTGGCACCCCGGGCACGGGCCCGATCCGGATCGGTCAATAGTTCATACAATCGGGTCGGCACGATCTGCCAGCTGAGACCGAACGGATCCTTCAGCCAGCCACATTCCGATTCGGTGCCACCGTTGGCCGTCAGTGCATTCCAGTAATAGTCGATCTCCTCCTGTGACTCGCAGCGGACCACAAACGACACCGCTTCGCTGAAATGGAATTCCGGGCCGGCATTGATACCTTCGAACGTGTTGCCGGACAGGGTGAATGTGGCGGCAAGGATGCTTCCTTCCGGTCCCGGCCCGTCTTCGCCGACGTACAAGATCTGGTCGACGGTCGAGTCGGGAAAAGTCGCGGTGTAGAGCTTCATGGCTTCTTCGATGTTCTGGTTGAACCAGAGCGAGGGGACGATGGCGGGCATGTGGAAGTCCTTTCGGTTTCGACAGGCGAGCAGACGTGACTGCCTACACAGATATCGACTGCACGGCGACCGGAAACTCACCGCACATGCCGCCGCTGGTGCGAGCCGGGCCGCGATGAGGTCCGAATCGTGATCGCGTTGCCATCGTTTCGCGGCACTTCTCGCACTGTGAGATCCGGTGGCGCGGATTACCCTGTTGATACCGCCTCGGCATGGATCGGAGGGTGAGCAAAATGAGTGCACAATCGCTTCCCGGGCCGCATGGGTCGCTCTGGCCGACAGTTCAGACGGCAGACATCAGCGAGTATGCGCAGGTCATCAGCATGCTCGCTCAAAACGTGTCAGCAGATTCGTTGACGGATCCGCAAGATTTCAGCAGGCAGGCCCGACTTGCTGCTGCGCTGCTGCCCGCGCCGATTCGGGAACTGCTGCTCGATTTCCTCGTCGAGGGTGACGGCGGATTGCTGCTGCGAGGGCTCGACGTCGGTGAGATCGGTGAAACCCCGCCCGCCGCGGTCGGTGCACCCACTCGCCACACCAGCATCGCCGGGCAATCTGCGTTGCTGCTCTCGAGCATCGTGCACCTGGTCGGCTACCGCCCGGAATGCCGCGGCGAACTCGTTCAGACATTGGTGCCGATCCGCAGCCATCAGCGGCGGCAGATGTCGACAGGCAGTGCGGTGAACCTCGAAAGCCATACCGAGCAGTGCCACAATCTGCGGACGCGCCCCGATTTCATCGCTCTCGGATGTCTGCGAGGGGACCCGACGGCGGCGACCTACCTGCTCTCGGCCCGGAAGTTGCAGAATCTGCTTCCCGCCGAGACCGCCGTCCTGCTTCGTGATCCGGTGTTCCACACGCGGGTGGACGGATCATTTGTCGACGGTGGAGTTCCCGACGAGACCCGTGGGCCCATCCCGGTGCTCAGCGGTTCGTGGGATGACCCGGTGATCACCTACGACGAAGACCTGATGTCCGCGGATGACGACGAACACGCCGCCGCCCTGGCCGCGGTGAAGTCGGTGTGGCAGGCGCACCATGACGAAATCGTCCTGCGCCCAGGCGATTTGTTCATCATCGACAACAGTCGGGCCATCCACGGTCGTAGTTCATTCGCGCCGCGGTGGGACGGAGCCGACCGATGGTTGTGTCGGCTGCAGGGGTTGTGCAATCTGGCGGTGTCGCGGTTTGCCCGCGAAGACCGGTCGCCGATCATCGAGATCGAGGGCTGCTGAGGGCTCGATGTACGGGGGTCAGCCGGGCACGGCCGCACTCACCGTCACCGGCACTCCGTTCAGCACCGCATTCCCGGAGATCTCGTCGAGGCGAAGGGGATCGGTGACGTCGTTGACACTCGGGGCATCGATGAGCGCGGCCACCGACAGCTGAACGCCATCCTGATTCTGGCCGAAACCATGGGGCAAACTCACCACACCGGGCATGACGCTGTCGCTTTCGGCAACGGTCACCTCCACGCTGCCTGCCGCTGACCGCACCAACGCCCGGTCTCCGGAACACAGCCCGCCGGAGGCCAGATCTTCTGGATGCATCAACAGGTGATGGCGCGGGTGACCTTTGGACAAGCGGGGTGAATTGTTCATCCAGGAGTTGTTCGACCGCAGGTGTCGTCGGCCGATCAGCAACAGCTCATTCTCGGCGGTCGCCACCAGGTCTGTGTGCATCCGGTCCAGGTCCGCGGTGATCAGCGGCGGTGCCAGGTCGACCACACCCGATGCGGCCACGAGTTTGCGTTTCAGCCCGGGACGCAGTACCCCGAGATCGTGACCGGATGGGGTGGCGAGGAGTTTGCGCACCGTCAGAGAACCCGGACCGGTGTGCAGTAGCAGATTCAGCAACAGTCGTGGACTGGCCAGCGAGCGTACGGTCGGAACCAGTTGTTTCGGCAACCGCCGGAGGCGATCGAGCGCTCCCCGGTCTGCGGAGCGGGTACGTGTCAGACCCCGGGTGAGCTCTCCGAAGATCTCCCAGTCATGTTTGGCATCGGGTGATTTGGCGACGATGGCCGGTGAGAATCGGGCGGTGTTGCGAACCGCGAGTTGGTGGAAGACGAGATCGTAGTGATCGCGTTCGAAGATCATCGTCGGCGGCAGGATCACATCGGCGTGGCGGGTGGTCTCGTTGACGTAGAAGTCGACCGACACCATGAAGTCGAGTCCGTCGAGGGCCGGCCCCAGATGACCACCTCCGGGCGCCGAGGAGACCGGATTGCCTGCGACCGTGATCAAGGTCCGGATCTGGCCGGTGCCCGCGGTGACGATCTCGTCGATGAGCGTGGCGACGGGCAGTTCCCCCGCGAATTCCGGCAGCTCCCGGACCCGGCTGCGCCACTTGTCGAAATGGCCTCGACCACTGAGTTTCCGGCCCACCAGATCGATCTCGGGGTCTGGCAAGATCGCGCCCCCGACCCGGTCGAGGTTGCCGGTCACCGCATTGATCACCTGGATCGCCCACTGGCACAACGTCCCGAAACGTTGGGTCGACACACCCGTGCGCCCATAGATCACCGCGCGCGGGGCCGCGCCGAAATAGGTTGCGATCGAACGGATGTCGGTGATGTCCATTCCGGTGATCGGCGCGGCCCATTCCGGGGTCGTCGTCGTGGACACGGCCCGGACCTCATCGAGGCCGGACAGCGGGAGGTGCCCGATGCGTTCGGGCGAGATCCCACGCTCGTGAACGAGCACGTGCAGCACGGCCATCAGTAGTGCCGCATCGGTGCCGGGCCGGATGAAATGGTGTTTGTCCGCGATTGCGGCGGTCTCGGTGCGGCGGGGGTCGATCACCACGAGTTGTCCACCGCGACGGCGTAGTTCGCGCATCCGGTTGCGAAAGTCCGGGGAGGTCATCATCGATCCGTTGGACACCACGGGGTTGGCGCCGATGATCACCAGATGGTCGGTGTGGTCGAGATCGGGGACCGGGATCTGTAGCTGGTGCCCGTACATCAGGTGCGCCGCGAGTTGTATCGGAAGTTGATCCGCGGAGGTTGCCGAGAAGACATTGCGGGTACCGATCGCCTTCACAAACGGCAGACCATGTGTGAAAAATCCGAGACTGTGCGCATTGGGATTGCCCAGATAGAGTCCAACTGCGTTGCGGCCGTGTCGTTGTTGCGTCTCCACGATCTTGGCGGTGACCAATTCGATCGCCGCCTGCCAGCTGATGGACTCCCATCCGCCTCCGGGTGTCTTGCGCAGCGGCGTCCGCAACCGGTCCGGATCGGCGTGCAGGTCGGCAAGGGCCGTGCCCTTGGGGCAGATGTGGCCACGGGACAGGGGATCGTTGCGGTCACCGCGGATGTCGACGACGCGGTTGTCCTCGAGGGTCACCTGCAGACCGCAGATGGCCTCACATAGGTTGCAGACGCTATGGCTGGACGGCATACGTGGTGAGTGTAGGCCTGGTCGCGGTGTCAGAAAACAGCAATTCCGAACCTCCGACGGATTCTCAGGTCGGCGAGCATGACGTCGTTGAGGCCCTTGATCAGGCGTGCCACCGCCCAGTCGGTCTGGCGGTATGCCGTGAGCACCCGGTGGTACCGCCGGTCGTCCGCGGCAGTCCAGGACCAGCCCATCGCCTCACGGAACGGCTCGGGCAGCGCACCTTTGGTCATGAACAGCTGTGATTCGCCGAATGCCTTGTGCAGGACTTTTCCGCCGACCCCCAGCGGCTCGGTGAGGAAGCTGAGATCGGCCAGTGAGGTCAGCATCTCCCGGACCGGTGGATCGATGTGGATGTCTGCGACCTGTTTGTCCCAGTAGATCTCGAACGCGGCGCGATCGACCGGCCACATCGTCGGGCGCACGTTCAGGGTGGTACCCAGCCGGGCGGCGTCGGCGTAGATGGCGTCGGCGGTATCGGAGTCGAGTGGACCATAGAGGAACTCGTACTGGTCGAGGTAGAAGCGGTACAGGCAGGCAGCCACCCACAGCTGCAGATCGGGACTGTTGGCGCTGTAGGCGACTTCGGCACCAGGTCTCGACGTGACCTGACTGTGGACCTGTCGTAGCTGCTCTCGGACGTAGGCGACGTCGTCGTCGGTGCCACTGATCGCCACGGCCAGATATTGGCCGGTGGTGCGCGCTCGCTTGATCGGGTGTTTGAACGTATTGCCGCGTTCGACGGGGCTCTCGAGGACACCATGGCCGACACCGGGCGCGGCGAGCTGCATGATCACGTTGGCTGCAGCCATCGTGCTGCCCAACGAGGTGATGAGATCCAGGGTTCTACGGGGTTTTCTCGGCATCACGCACTCCTGGGCCGGGTGCACCGCAATGTGCACACATCGGTTTCCAGATGATAACTCCATTCAGCGTCGGCCGGTGGACTCCGTCGATCGCACCGACTGATCCGTGGGTCCGATGTGACCGGTCTGCGGGCGCGACGGTAGTTTTATCCCGTGAAGCAGATACCCCGCGAGATATGGGTTCTGCTCATAGCCAATGTCGTGATCGCGCTCGGTTTCGGCCTGATCGCCCCGGCGCTGCCGATGTTCGCGCGCAGTTTCAACGTGGGCATCACCGCGGCATCCGTGGTCATCTCGGCCTTCTCGGTGATGCGGCTGCTGTTCGCCCCCGTCGGCGGACGGCTCGTGCGATTGCTTGGCGAACGCCGGATCTACCTGACCGGTTTGCTGATCGTGGCGGCCTCGACCCTGGCATGCGCTTTTGCGCAGAACTATTGGCAGCTGTTGATCTTCCGCGGACTCGGTGGCATCGGGTCGACGATGTTCTCGATCTCGGCGACAGCGTTGATGATCCGCTTGGCCCCGCCCGATCTCCGCGGACGGGTTTCGGGCTTCTTCAGCGCCGGATTCCTCGTCGGCAACATCACCGGCCCATTGCTCGGCAGTGCGCTGATCGGATTCGGGCTGCGGATGCCGTTCGTGGTGTATTCCATCGCTCTCATCGTGGCCTCCATAGTTGTTGCCACGCAGCTTCGATCGGTGGGCGGGCGCCCGTTGCCCGGCGGCGGCGACGACGACCACGTCTCGATGCCCATGAAGGACGCCCTACGCGACAGCGCATACCGCGCAATCCTGGCATCGAGTTTCACGCAGGGCTGGGCGTCGATGGGCGTCCGCGTCGCACTGGTCCCGCTGTTCATCGTGGAGGATCTCGATCAGTCGGACGCCATGACCGGCGTGGTGCTGGCGGTGTACGCCGCGGGCAACGTGCTCGCGATCATCGTCGCGGGCCGGCTTTCGGACACTCTCGGGCGACGCCCGATCATGCTCCCCGGGCTGTTGCTGATGGGGACGTCGACCGCATTTCTCGGGTACAGCGGCAACATCTGGATCGCGGCCGCACTGACCTTTGTGGCGGGTATCGGTTCGGGACTTTTCGCCCCGACGCATCAAGCTGCACTTGCCGACGTCCTCGCCGGTCGGGGGCAGGGCGGCCCGGCTCTGGCGACCTATCAGATGACCGCGGACGTCGGAGCCATCAGCGGGCCGATCGTTGCCGGTTTCATCGCACAGCAATGGGGTTTCGGTCCGGCATTCCTGGTCACGGCCGCGGTGGCGTTTATCGCGACGATCTTCTGGATCGCGGCGCGGGAGACCTTGCCCAAGCGCATCGCCGACAACCTACAGGCGAACGAGGCCTGACCGCATTACCGTTGACTGCATGTCACACATGGCAAGTGCTGAGCAACCGGTTCTGGGTTCGGACTCCGAGGTCGGCCGATTGCGCACGGTGATGCTGCATCGGCCGGGTGACGAACTGCGCAGGCTCACGCCACGGAACAGTGACCAGTTGTTGTTCGACGGCCTGCCCTGGGTGGACCGGGCGCAGGAGGAGCACGACGCGTTTGCGGACGTGCTGCGTGACCGTGGGGTCGAGGTGCTGTTGCTCGGCGATCTGCTGACCGAAACCGTTCAGACCAGCGGTGCGGCGCGGATGCAGGGGATCGCGGCCGCGGTCAGTCCACGTCGGCTCGGGCACCATCTGGCCCAAGATCTGTCCGCCGAACTGCGGCGTCTGCCTGCCGGTGACCTGGCACGGGTCCTGATGGCCGGTATGACATTCGACGAATTGCCCGAATCGGCGGCGACAGTGCGGTCCTCGCTGGTGTGGCGGATGCACCATGGTTCCGAGTTCGCGATCGAGCCGTTACCGAACCTGTTGTTCACCCGTGACAGTTCGTTCTGGATCGGTGACAGGTTCGCGATCACGTCCCTGGCATTGCCTGCCCGGGTCCGCGAGACGTCCCTCACAGATCTCATCTACGCGCACCATCCGCGGTTCCTTGGGGTCCGCCGGGCATACGAATCGCACACGGCCCCGGTCGAGGGCGGCGACGTGCTGCTGCTCGCTCCGGGCGTGGTGGCGGTCGGGGTGGGGGAGCGCACCACACCGGCAGGCGCGGAAGCTCTGGCGCGCAGCCTGTTCGATGACGATCTCGCGCATACGGTCCTGGCGGTGCCGATCGAGCAACGTCGAGCCTCGATGCACCTCGATACCGTCTGCACCATGGTCGACACCGATGCGGTGGTGATGTACGCGGCCATCCAGGATTCGCTGTCCGCGTTCACTATTCGCAGCGGCGAGACCGTGTCGATCACCGGGCCGGAACCGTTCGTCGATGCGGCTGCCACGGCGATGGGCATCGACAAGCTCCGGGTGATCGACACCGGACTCGATGCGGTCACCGCCGAACGCGAGCAATGGGACGACGGGAACAACACCCTGGCCCTGTCGCCCGGAGTCGTGGTCGCGTACGACCGTAACGTCGAAACCAATCGGCGGCTTGAGGATTCGGGCATCGAAGTGCTCAGGATCGCCGGGAGCGAGCTGGGGTCGGGCCGCGGTGGACCTCGCTGTATGTCGTGCCCGGTCTCACGGGATCGGTTGTAGTCATGTCTTTCGACATCAGCTTGGGCATCGTGATCGACCCGGATTCCGACGTGGCGCCGTATGAACAGGTGCGCCGTGGCGTCATCGAACTGGTCAACTCCGGTGAGCTGCTGGCCGGTAGCCGGATCCCCACCGTCCGGGCACTGGCATCGGAACTCGATCTCGCACCGAACACAGTTGCCCGTTCGTATCGCGAGCTCGAGACCGAAGACATCATCGAAACCCGCGGCCGCAAGGGCTCTTTTGTGAAGGCGCATGCAGATTCCACACTGCAGCGCGCGGGAGAACTGACCGTGGAGCATGTTTCGGCTCTGCGTCAGCTCGGCATCGACGATGACCGTATCAAACTGCTGCTGGACAAGGCTTTGCGCAGGTGAATCGCGTGAGTCGACGCGTCCAGTTCGATGTCAGCTGCATGCTTACCCGTAGATAGCAAATTGGTCGCGTAAGTTGATCAATCAGGGTTGATGCTGCTTTGGTGGACTACATGGTACTGACGACTGAACGTTCTGACGCAGTTCCGCCACCTGACTCCGGAAACGGAAAGCCTCGACTCGATCTGGTGGTTTTCGGTGTGACCGCGGCGGCTGTGATCGCGTTCGTGGTGTGGGGTCTGGTCGACGGATCGCAACTGCGGTCGATCACCGACGACATGCTCGCCTGGATAACCGACAACCTGGGTTGGATTTACCTCCTGTCCGCCACCTTCTTTGTGCTTTTTGCGCTGTATCTTGCGATCAGCAAGTACGGCAAGATCCCGCTCGGGCGCGACGGTGAGAAGCCGGAGTATCGGACGATCAGCTGGATCGCGATGATGTTCAGCGCAGGTATGGGTATCGGCCTGATGTTCTTCGGCGCCGCGGAACCGTTGGCCCACTACGTCGATGCCCCGCCCGGGACCGACAGTGAAGATCTCGGCGTTGCGATGGCAACAACTATGTTCCACTGGGGATTTCACCCGTGGGCGATGTATGCCGTTGTGGGACTTGCGATTGCGTACAGTACCTATCGCTGCGGCCGCGGTCAGTTGGTCAGCGCGGTATTCGCTCCGATCCTCGGGCACCGCGCCAACGGCTGGGGCGGAAAGCTCATCGACATCCTCGCCATCTTCGCCACACTGTTCGGCACCGTCGCCTCACTCGGGCTCGGTGCGGCACAGATCGGCTCGGGCATGGTCGAGATCGGATGGCTCAACGAGCCGTCAAAGCTGTTGCTGGTGGCGATCATCGCAGTGTTGACCGCCGCGTTTGTCGCCTCGGCGGTTTCAGGCGTGGCCAAGGGGATCCAATGGCTGTCGAACACGAACATGGTGCTTGCCCTGATCCTCGCGGTGTTCGTGTTTGTTGTGGGTCCGACCGTGTTCATCCTCAACGTGCTGCCGACAACTATCGGCACATATCTCAACGACCTCACCGCGTTCTCGGCGCGATCGGGTGCCACGGTGGACAGTGCCGGTGAAGAATGGCTCGCCGGCTGGACGATCTTCTACTGGGCATGGTGGGTCTCGTGGACACCGTTTGTCGGCATGTTCCTGGCCAAGATCAGCCGCGGCAGGACAATTCGGGAGTTCGTCATCGGTGTGATGCTGGTACCCACGATCGTGTCGCTGGTGTGGTTCGCGATCTTCGGCGGTACCGCGATCCGGCAGCAGATGCAGGGCAAGAACCTCGACGAGGCCGGTTCGGAGGAGAGCCTGCTCTTCGACATGCTCGGGAACCTGCCATTGACCGGTATCGCGTCGGTGCTGGTGATGGTCCTGGTGGCGATCTTCTTCGTGTCGGGAGCCGATGCCGCGTCGCTGGTGATGGGGACGCTGTCGGAGAAGGGCGCGCAGAACCCGAGCAAAGCCGTCACGATCTTCTGGGGAACACTGACCGGTGCGGTCGCTGCGCTGCTGTTGTGGCTCAGTGGCGACGATGCACTCGAAGGCATCAAGACGATGGCCATCATCGCAGCACTGCCGTTCGTGATCGTGATGCTCGGGATGTGTGTGTCGCTCTATCTGGACCTGCGACGAGACCCGTTGATCGTGGCGCAGCGCACCTACAAGGGCGAAATCGATCGGAAACTGCGCGTCAAGGCGAACATCATTGCCGCCGAGGACGATTCCAGCGATGTCATGCCGTCCGACAAGTTTCCCGCAATCACTCCGGACAAATTCGACGACTGACCACCGCCCGCCCGACCGGGTGGCGGGGGTCAGGCCCAGCTCGGTAGCCAGATCTGTAGGTTCCACAGCTCACGGCTGATCGGGGATCCGGTGAGGATCGGCCACATCCACATGAAGTTGAGGACCACGAGCCCGATGTAGACGCTGACCCCGACCGCACCGACGAGCCGCCACTCGTAGGCGTTCTTACGTTTTCTTCGGCTGGCCGACAGGATGTCGCCGACACAGAGGGCCAACCCCATGATCAGGAACGGCGCCATCGCGGTTCCGTAGAAGAAGTACATCTGCCGGTCGAGGTTGGCGAACCAGGGCAGGTATGCCGCGCCGTAGCCGACCAGGACCACCGCGTACCGCCAGTCGCGCCGGATGAACATCCGCCACAGGGCCCACGCGAGCATGGGCAGTGCCAGCCACCACAGGATCGGCGTTCCGATGAACATCATGGCGCGCACGCATTCGGACTCGCCACACTTATCGGGCCCGTATTCGATGTAGTAGAGCATCGGGCGCAGGCTCATCGGCCACGTCCAGGGTTTGGATTCCCAGGGATGGTGGTTGCCTGCGGAGTTGGTCAGGGTCGAGTGGAAATCGAGCACACCGGACTCGTAGTACCAGAGCGAGCGCAGGGCGTCGGGCACCCAGGCGAACGGCCCATCGGTGCCGATCTGCTTGCCGACCTCGTATCGGTACACCGCCGTCTCAGATGCGAACCACGGCGCAAAAGTCGCGAGGTACACCAGGATCGGTGTGACGCCCAGTGAGAATCCGGTGGGGATCAGATCGCGAACCAGGACTCCGCGCCACGGCCGCCGCACCTTGTATGCGCGCCGGGTGGCGACGTCGAAACCGAGCGACAGCACCACGAAGAAGGCGACGAAGTAGATACCGGACCACTTGGTGCCGCAGGCCAGGCCCAGGAGGATGGCCGCGCCGAATCGCCACCACCGGAAGCCGAGGCGGGGGCCGTAGACGGAATCGGCCATCCGCCCTTCGAGGTGGACCCTGTGCATGCGGGCGCGCATCTGATCGCGGTCGCAGACGATGCAGGAGAGCGCGGCGACCACGAAGAAGATCTGGAAGATGTCGAGCAGTCCGGTGCGGGAGGCGACAAAACTCACCCCGTCGCAGATCAGCAACACCCCGGCGATCGCGCCGACCAGAGTTGACCGGGTCAACCGCCGGACCAGCCGGATGACTATGAGGATCATCAGGGTCCCGCAGACCGCGGACATGAAACGCCAGCCCCACGCGTCGTAGCCGAAGATCCACTCGCCGATGGCGATCATCCATTTGCCGACCGGGGGATGCACCACGAGGCCGTAGGCGGGGTTGTCCTCGAGCCAGTTGTCACCGGTGAGGACCTGCCAGGCCTGGGGGACGTAGTGCTTCTCGTCGAAGACCGGGGTGCCCTTGTCGGTGGGTGAGCCGAGGTTGATGAAGCGGGTCGCCGCCCCGATGGCGGTCAGGATCAGAGTGACGATCCAACCGCGCCTGCGGTCGGTGGCACCGAAGATCGGTGCGGGTACATCGCGGGCATCATTCGGGGTGTTGCCGAGGTCTTCGGCATGTGTGCCGGGCAGTTCTCCCGGGAGCCTGCGGGTGTTGATCGAGTCCTCCGGCGTGGAGATCTCGAGCGGCGGGGAGAACGTCACGGGGCCAATCGTAGGCTGTGCAGTGATGAACTCTCCGGAACCGCACGGCCAACTCGTACTCGCAGCGACCCCGATGGGTCACCTCGACGACGCTTCACCCCGACTGCGGCAGGCGATGGCCAGCGCCGATGTGGTCGCGGCCGAAGACACCCGCCGCGCGCGGGCCCTGGCCGCGGGGCTCGGTGTGACCATCACCGGGCGGGTCGTGAGCTACTACGACCAGGTGGAGGCGCAGCGGACGCCGGCTCTGGTCGAGGAGGTACGGTCCGGCGCGACTGTGTTGCTGATCACCGACGCAGGGATGCCGTCGGTGTCCGACCCCGGTTACCGACTCGTGGTGGCCTGCGTGGAGGCTGCGCTGCCCATCACCTGCCTGCCGGGTCCGTCCGCGGTCACCACCGCGCTCGCGGTCTCGGGGCTACCGGTCGAGCGGTTCTGCTTCGACGGATTCGCTCCGCGTAAGCCGGGACAGCGCAAGAAGTGGTTGTCGGCCTATGTGGCGGAGCCGCGTACCGCCGTGTTCTTCGAGGCGCCACATCGTCTTGCCGAATGCCTGCGCGATGCGGTGGAGGTGCTCGGACCCGACCGCCGCGCAGCGGTGTGCCGGGAACTGACGAAGACGTACGAGGAGGTGCGCCGCGGGACGCTGTCGGAGTTGTCGCTGTGGGCCGCCGACGGTGTGCGCGGTGAGATCACGGTGGTGCTCGAGGGTGCCGTCGCCGGGGAACCCGACATCGACGATCTGGTGGCGCAGGCCGAAGAGCTCGTGGCGTCGGGTATCCGTCTGAAAGAAGCCTGCGCGCAGTTGGCGACGTCGTCGGGTGCGTCGAAACGTGAGCTCTACGAAGCGGTACTGGCTGCCCGCGCAGAGGAGTAGTGACCCGGGCCGGAGTTCGGCCCCGGTCAGTCGCCTGCGTTGGTCAGCTGCTGCGTCGGTCTTGATGGGGTCCGTGTCTCAGGCCGATGATCGCGGCAGCCTTGGCGAGGCACTCCTGCCACTCGCTTGCCGGGTCGGAGTCGATGGTGATGCCACCGCCGACACCGAGGTGGGCCGACCCGTCGGGTGAGACCTCGACCGTCCGGATCGCGACGTTGAGGTCGAGATCGCCACCGGGGGAGGCCACCCCGATGGCGCCGCAGTAGAGCCCGCGGGGATGCTGCTCCCAGTTCGTGAGTAGTTCGCGCGCACGGATTTTGGGGGTTCCGGTGACCGAAGCCGGTGGGAATGTTGCGTCGATGAGGTCGCCGTTGGTGACCGTCTGGCCGAGCGTGGCCTGCACCGTCGACACCAGATGCCAGACGCCGGGGGCGGGATGGACCTGCAGCAACTCGGTGACCGTGACCGTACCCGGGACGGCGACGCGGCCCAGGTCGTTGCGGACCAGGTCGACGATCATGATGTTCTCGGCGACGTCCTTGGCGGAGTCGAGCAGTTGTTGCGGGTCGAGGTCGATCGGGAGTGTTCCCTTGATGGGACTCGAACAGACCACCGAACCGTGGCGCCGCAGATAGGTTTCGGGGGAGAACGACACCACCGAACCCCAATCGCCTTGCAGGAATGCTGATTTCCTGGGGCGGGTGAGCGCGACTCCATCGGAGAAGTAGTTTGCCACCGACCCGTCGACCTGTCCGGTGAACTGCGTGCAGATGCAGGCCTGGTACACCTCGCCGGCTGCGATGGCGTCGAGGCAGTGCTCGATTGCCGTCACATGCGGCTGCTTCGGGGGCAGAGACCACTGCACGGACCAGTTGTCCCGGTGCTGCTCGGTGAGGGCGGTGAGAACCCAATCGGGACATGGCTGATCGGTGACCGACGTCCACCACCAGGTGCCCAGGCGGTCCTGAGTCAAGATCGCGTCCGTCGACCCACCCGCCGTTGCCGGCAGCGGGCCGTCGTCGGCGCGATCCGGAAAACCCAGATACCCGAACCAGAATCGATCCGGGTGGTCCGGAACCGTGGTGCCCTCGGTCAGCGTGATCGACGGCGCGATGACGGCATCGAACCCCAGCCAATCCCCGATCAGTGCCGCCGGACCTGGTAGGCCCAGCCGTCGGGTGTGAAAATCGAGTGCCCGCACCACATCCGGGGCGCCGGCGCTGCCCAGTTCAACGCTGCGCAATGAATCGCATGCCTTGCCCGAGGATTGCCGGCGAGACGGTCACCTGGCTCAGACCGGCATCGGTGAATCCGTCTCGGAGTTCGTCAACGGTGATCAATCGGTGGGGCGATCCGTCGTAGCGGTGGATGAACGACGTCACCGGTGCGCGTACCAGGTCGTAGCCGAGGAGGCTGCCGCCGGGACGCAATACGCGTGCGATTTCGCTCAGGGCCGCAGGCCATTCGATGACATGATGCAGCATCAGGAAACTGAGCACGGTGTCGAAACTGTTGTCGTCGAAGGGTAATGCTGTGACGTCGGCGATCTGCGTGTGGGCGCGTTCGCCGAACTCGGAGAGCCGGGTTCGGGCGTCGTCGACCATGATCGGATCGATGTCGGTCGCCGTCACCGTGATGTCCGGATGTTCGGTCAGTAGCCGGGCGGCCATTTCGCCGCTGCCCGAGCCGATTTCCAAAACGTTGTCACCCAGGGGCTGATCAGAACTGCTCCAGCCCACCAGTGCCGTTGCCACCGGTCGCCATATCGCGCTCTGGCAGAAGATCCGCTCGATTCGCGACATGACCGGCATGAGGTCAGTTCTTCGGTGCTTCGTAACGGGGGAAGATCGGTGTGGGCTTCGGGAGGGAGGTCCCGGCGGTGAGCCGCTGCGCGATGGCATCGAAGTCGCGTGAATCAGGCTTGACCACAAGTTGATCCAGCAGGCGCGCCGACGAATCCGGCATGGCCGGCTGGGTGAGCAATGCCGCGATCCGGACCACCTCGGCACAGATGTAGAGCACGGTGCCGGTGCGTTCGAGATCGGTCTTCGCGAGCTTCCACGGCTCCGCGACCGTGATGTACTTGTTCGTGTCGCCGAGAACTTCCCAGATCGCCTCGAGTGCGGTATGGATTGCCTGCTGGTCGAATTCGATGCGAACGCGGTCCAATAGTCCGTCGGCCTTGGCCAGCAGCGCATTGTCGGCGTCGGTGAGATTCACCGGGGCCGGGAGCACACCGTCGAAGTATTTGCCGACCATCGACAGCGTCCGCTGGGCGAGGTTGCCGAGTTCGTTGGACAGGTCGGCATTGACCCGGGCGACGATCGCCTCGTGGCTGTACGAGCCGTCCTGACCGAACGGCACCTCGCGCAGACAGAAGAACCGGATCGGATCGAGACCGAACTCGCCGATCAGCGTGGCGGGGTCGACAACATTGCCGACCGACTTGCTCATCTTCTCGCCGCTGTTGAGCAGGAAACCGTGTGCGAACACCCGTTTCGGCAGCTCGATCCCGGCGCTCATGAGGAACGCGGGCCAGTACACACAGTGGAACCGGATGATGTCTTTGCCGATGATGTGCAGATCGGCGGGCCAGAACTTCTTCCAGGACTCCGACTCGGTGTCGGGGAAGCCCGCGGCGGTGATGTAGTTCGTCAGTGCGTCGACCCACACGTACATGACGTGGTCGTCGTCGCCCGGCACCTTCACACCCCAGTCGAAGGTGGTGCGGGAGATCGACAGGTCCCGGAGGCCGCCGCGGACGAAGCTGGCCACCTCGTTGCGGCGCGTGGTGGGTCCGACGAACTCGGGATGCTCGTCGTAGAGCGCGAGCAGCTTGTCCTGATATGCCGAGAGCCGGAAGAAGTACGAGGCCTCTTCGGTCCACTCGACAGGGGTTCCCGACTCGGTGGCGATGCGGCTGCCGTCCTCGAGCACGGTCAGTTCGGAATCGCTATAGAAGGCTTCGTCGCGGACGGAGTACCAGCCGGAGAACTTGTCCAGGTAGATGTCGCCGTTGGCGTTCATCCGCTCCCAGATGGCGCGCGATGCGACATGGTGGTCGGCGTCGGTGGTGCGGATGAACCGGTCGAAGCTGCTACCCAGCATCTCCTGGAGCTCACGGAACGCGGCCGAGTTGCGATCGGCCAGCGCACGGGTCTGCACGCCCTCGTTCTCGGCGGTCTGCTGCATCTTCTGGCCGTGCTCGTCGGTGCCGGTGACGAACAGCACCTCGTGGCCGTCGAGCCGCTTGAATCGTGCCAGCGTGTCGGCGGCGATGTACTCGTAGGCGTGCCCGATATGCGGTGCCCCGTTGGGGTATGCGATGGCCGTTGTCAGGTAGAACGGCGGTTTTGTTGCAGAAGCCATGGTGACGACAGCTTATCGGCAGGCCGAGCCTGCGCGGATTCGGCCACTACAGTTACGCGGTATGGGTGACCCCACCGGCACGCGAGTGCATGTCGAGCGATTTGCCGCCGCCCGGTCGGCGCGGCTGGCGACCGTCTCGGCCACCGGTGGTCCGCACCTGGTCCCGGTCGTCTTCGCCGTCGCCGAGCAGACGATCCACATGGCCGTCGACGGCAAACCGAAATCGACCCAGCGACTGCGGCGGCTGGCGAACATCGAGCGCAATCCCCAGGTCTGCCTCCTGGTCGACGAGTACTCCGAGACCTGGGAACAGTTGTGGTGGGTGCGGGCCGACGGTCACGCCTCGATCCACACCGAAGGCCCCGAGGTGGACCGGGCGTATGCGCTCTTGCGTGCCAAATATCCCCAGTACGCGACCGTGCCACTCGACGGCCCGGTCATCGCAGTGGACGTGACCCGGTGGTCGGGGTGGAGCGCATCGGACCGGGCCTGACCAGGCAGCGCCAGACCAGGAACCCGGGCGCGAGACTAGGCGGCGCGAGCGAAGTTCTGGGTCAGTTCCAGGATGATCCGCGGCCACAGGGGTTCGGGGATGTCGTGGGCCATGTCCTTGAGCAGCACGAACTTCGACCCCTTGACCGCCTTGGCGATCGCCTTGCCGCCCGACGGGCGCATCAGACCATCCGCGGTGCCGTGGATGACGACGGTCGGTGCGGAGATCGCGCGGGTGTAGGGGAGCAGACTGCCGCTGCCCATCACCGCGGCGGACTGTCGCACGATGCCCGCGGGGTCGTGGGCGCGGTCATAGGCGAGGGTCGCACGGCGCAGGGACTCCTCCCACGGCAGTGCATATTTCGCACTGCCGATGGTGCGGGTGGCCGCAGCGGCGTTCTCGATGTACTGCTCGCGGGTGGCATTCTTACCCGGCCCCACCAGCAAAGCCTTGAGTTTGCGGGGATCCGGCGGCGGCAGGAACGCCTGGTTGGTGCTGGAGAACATGATGCCAACCGACAACACGCGGTCGGCGTATTTGCCCGCAACGATCTGCGCGATCATGCCGCCCATCGAGCCGCCGACGACGTGCGCCTGCCGAATCTCGAGGGCGTCGAGGAGACCGATCGCGTCCGCGGCCATATCGACCAGGGTGTACGGAACCTCGCTGGACTTGCCGAGTTCGTAGTTGGCGAGCCGTTTGAGCAGTGAACCGCCGACCCTCACGCCGTCGAGGTGGGTCGAAAGACCGATGTCGCGGTTGTCGAAGCGGATGACGCGGTAGCCCTGATCGGCGATCTTCATGCAGAACTCGGTCTGCCAGAACGTCAGCTGGGCGCTCAGGCCCATGATCAGCAGCACGGCCGGGTCGTTGGGATTGCCCATGTCTTCGTAGGCGATCGTGATGTCGCCGACCTGCTTGGTGCCCACCCGGTGGTTGATGTCGGTCACATCGCGCACTTTAGTGCACCTGCCGACGACACTCGGCGAATTCCATTCGCCAACCGCAGGGACGGACAGGCACAATCCACACATGTCATTGCGCCGCTTCCAGCAAGTCGACGTGTTCGTGTCCGGACCTCTGACCGGCAACCCCGTAGCCGTGGTGTTCGACGCCGACGACCTCACCGACGACCAGATGCGCAGGTTTGCGCAGTGGACGAATCTGTCAGAGACGACGTTCCTGTGCACGCCGCGGGATCCGGCGGCGGACTACCTTCTACGGATCTTCACGCCGGCTGGGGAATTGCCTTTCGCCGGCCACCCGACACTCGGTTCAGCACATGCCTGGCTGCAGGCAGGTGGTGAACCCAAGGGCGAGAAGATCATTCAGGAGTGCGGTGTCGGACTGGTCAAGATCCGGACCGTCGGCGATGCGCTCGCTTTTGCGGCCCCGCCGCTGATTCGATCCGGCACTGTCGACGCCGCCGACCTCGATGTGATCCGGCAAGCTCTTGGCCTGCGCCCCTCGGATGTCGTCGCCGCGAACTGGGTGGACAACGGACCGGGGTGGATCGGCCTGTTGCTGATCTCGGCCCAACAGGTACTCGAGGTCGAGCCGGATTTTGCCGCGCTCGGGTCATTCGACGTCGGCCTCATCGGCCCCTACCTCGGCGATACGGGACCACAGGATCGCCCGGATTACGAGGTTCGCGCCTTTGCTCCCGGAAGCGGCGTGCCGGAGGACCCGGTGACCGGCAGTCTCAACGCCGGTCTCGCGTGCTGGTTGCGCGGGCTGGAGATCGCGCCCGCGTCCTATGTCGCGGCGCAGGGGGCGGCGCTGGGCCGGTCCGGACGTGTCGTGATCAACGACGACGACACCGACATCTGGGTCGGTGGCCGCAGTGTGACGGTCATCGCCGGCGAGGTCGATCTCTGACATGACCGATCAGGTGACCCAGGGGCCCCTGGGCCAGGAGAAGAGCAACAAGGAGCTCAAGAAGGAGCGTCGGCGGACTCCGCCACCGGATCCGCAGCCGTTGACACCACTGATCGACTCCCACACCCATCTGGCCGCCTGTGGTGGGCGTGATGCCGAGTCGGTGCGGCAGATCCTCGACCATGCCGAGTCGGTGGGCGTCCTGGCAGTGGTGACCGTCGCCGACGACATCGTCGACGCGCGCTGGGCCGTGGATGCGGCGCGGTGGGATTCTCGGGCGTATGCCGCCGTGGCGCTGCACCCAACGCACGCGCATCAACTCGACGACGCCACAAAGGCCGAACTCGAAGAGATGCTGACCGATCCGCGGGTGGTGTCGGTCGGGGAGACCGGCCTGGACTACTACTGGCCCGGCAAGTCGGACGACTGCGCGACCGTCCCGCAGCAGCATGAGGCGTTTGCCTGGCATATCGATCTCGCCAAGCGGGTCGGTAAACCGTTGATGATCCACAACCGTGAGGCCGACCGCGACCTCCTCGACGTCCTCGAACGGGAAGGTGCGCCACAGACGGTGATCATGCACTGCTTCTCCGGCGACGAACGCGTCGCCGCGGAGTGTGTCGAGCGCGGGTATCTGCTCAGTTTTGCCGGGACGGTGAGCTTCAAGAACTCCACCACCTTGCAGGCCGCGGCCGCCCTGGTGCCCGACGATCAGCTCTTGATCGAGACGGATGCGCCCTTCCTGACACCGCACCCGTATCGCGGCCAGCCGAACCAGTCGTACGTCCTGCCGTACACGGCCCGGGCGCTTGCCGAGGTGCGGGGGCAGGATCCGGCGCGCCTCGCCCAAGCTGTTACCGAAAACGCGATCCGCGCTTACGGCTTGGACCTGCACGTTTAGCGATAGCTTTGCACAATCCACACCATGTCGTTACTTTGTTGTGATCATGTCTGTGCTTGCTCGTATCAACGAATCGACCTCCCGTACCCCACGCATCGCAATTGCGTTACTGCTCGCAGTACTCGTCGCCGGTGGTGTGATGGGGATCGTCGCCCACAAAAACGTCACGATCGACGTCGATGGCGAGGTGGTCAACGTCGCCACCATGCGTAGCTCGGTCGACGCCATCCTCGAGGAACAGGGTTACGACCCGGCCGACGGCGACCTGGTGTCACCGTCACCCGATGATCGGGTCGGCGAGGGCGAGACCATCACGCTGCATCGGCTCAAGACCCTGACGGTCAACGTCGACGGAGAACCCCGTGAGGTCAAGACCACCGCGACCACCGTCCAGCAGGCGCTGGCGCAGATCGATCTCGACTCGGCGGCCAACGACATCGAGGGTCCCACCACCGAGGCGCTGCCGGTTTCCGGCGGCACCGTGAACGTGGTGCTCCCGAAGAAGGTCAAACTCACCGACGGTCCACACACGTCCACGCCGCAGATCGCCGCGAAGACGGTCGCCGAACTGCTCGACGAGACAGGTAACCCGCTGGCGCCGACCGATCAGGTCACCCCTGCCGCCGACGCCAAGGTGACCAACGACATGGACATCACCGTCACCCGGATCCGTACCGAGACCGTGACGTTGACCGAACCGGTCGCACCACCGGAGAACAGGGTCGACGACCCGGCACTGACCACCGGTCGCACCGAGGTCAAGAACCCCGGGCAGCCGGGCTCCGCCGAGGTCACCTATGAGGTGACAACCGTCAACGGCGAGGAAACCGAGAAGAAGAAACTCGATTCCGTGGTGAAGGTCGAACCGAAACCGGCGACCGTTTCGGTCGGTACCAAGCCGGGTGCACCGTATGTGGCGCCGGGCTCGGTCTGGGACCAGCTCGCGCAGTGTGAGGCAACCGGCAACTGGGCCATCAACAACGGCAACGGTTTCTACGGTGGCGTGCAGTTCGATCAGAACACCTGGAATCGCTGGGGTGGCCAGGAATACGCGCCTCGCGCCGACCTCGCGACCCGCGAGGAACAGATCGCAATTGCAACCAAGACCCAGGCCGCGCAAGGATGGGGCGCATGGCCTTCTTGCTCGTCCAAACTCGGACTTCGTTGATCGACCGCAGCACGCCTGCACTCGTGGGCGGATGCTGCGCTGAGTAACGTGCCTGCACTCCTCGGTCCGGCGGAGATCCGTGAGCTCGCCGCCGAACTCGACATCCGTCCCACCAAGACCCTCGGCCAGAACTTCGTGCACGACGCCAACACGGTGCGGCGCATCGTCACGGCCTCCGGTATCGGTCCGGACGATGTGGTGGTCGAGGTCGGGCCCGGACTCGGCTCACTGACCCTGGGACTGCTCGCGGTTGCCAAAGAGGTGATCGCCGTCGAGATCGATCCCCGACTTGCCGGACGGCTGCCCACGACCGTCGCGGAGCGTGCTCCCGACCAGGCCGATGCACTGACCGTGGTCACCAAGGACGCGTTGCGCGTCACCGTGGAAGATCTGCCTGCCGCGCCGACGGCACTGGTGGCAAATCTGCCGTACAACGTCGCGGTGCCGGTGTTGCTGCACCTGATGTCGCAGTTCCCCACCATTCGCACGGCGTTGGTGATGGTGCAGCTGGAGGTCGCCCAGAGGCTCGCGGCCGGACCCGGCGGACGCATCTACGGGGTTCCCAGCGTCAAGGCGCGGTTCTTCGGCGAGGTTTCCCAGGCAGGCTCGGTGGGGCGTCATGTGTTCTGGCCCGAACCCAAGGTCGAATCCGGGCTCGTCCGGATCAATCGGTACCCACAGCCACGCTGGCCGATCGACGAAACCCATCGTCGCCGAGTCTTCTCGGTGATCGATGCGGCTTTTGCCCAGCGCCGCAAGACGTTACGAGCGGCTCTGTCCGGCCTGGCCGGTTCGGCTCCGGCGGCCGAAGAACTGCTCACCGCCGCAGGCATCGACCCCAAACTCCGGGGTGAGCGCCTGGCCATCGAGGACTACGTGGCGCTGGCCGCGCAGCTCGATTAGTCGGTCCGCATAGAATTGGCGATCGTGCTGTCTGTTGTCCCACGTCCCGTCACGGTTCGGGTACCCGCCAAGGTGAACTTGCACCTGGGCGTCGGTCTGCCCCGCCGTGACGGCTATCACGAATTGACGACCGTGTTCCAGGCGCTTTCATTGTCCGACACCGTCTCGGTGGCCCCGGCCGACAACCTGTCGATCGTCGTCACCGGCGACAACGCAGGCGAGGTCCCGCTCGACTCCACCAACCTGGCGTGGCGGGCAGCCGAAGTGATATCGCGGGCGGCGGGCCGCCCGCCCGAGGTGGCGATCACCATCAACAAGGGCATCCCGGTCGCAGGCGGTATGGCAGGCGGTTCGGCCGATGCCGCCGGTACCCTGCTGGCGCTGTCACGACTGTGGCGCCTCGAGATCGACCGCGCCACCATGCTCGCCCTCGCCGCCGAATTGGGAAGCGACGTACCGTTTTCGCTGCGCGGAGGCACCGCGCTCGGCACCGGTCGCGGTGAGAAGCTCAACACAGTCCTGTCCCGCGGCGAGTACCACTGGGTGCTGGCCGTTGCCAAAGAAGGTCTCAGTACCGCGCAGGTGTATCGCGAACTGGACCGGTTGCGCGAGACGAACGCGTCCGCGGACGACACCGGCACCTACACCGAATCTCCCGACGAGCTCCTGCAGGCGCTTGCATCGGGTGACCCACAGAGAGTTGCAACATTGCTACACAACGACATGCAACCGGCAGCGCTGTCCATGCGCCCGGCCCTGCGCCGAACACTGCGCGCCGGAGTCGACGCCGGCGCCCTGTCCGGAATCATTTCCGGGTCGGGACCGACGTGCGCATTCCTATGCGCCGATGAGGCCGCCGCGGTGGCTACCGCTGCCGAGTTGTCGGGCGCGGGTGTGTGCCGCGCCGTCCGGACCGCTTCCGGTCCGGTGGGCGGCGCACGCGTGATCGAGGCAGCGCTGTGACCGCACCGGGAAAGCGTCAGGGCAACAACCTCATCTCCGTCGAGAAGATCAGCAAGTCGTTCGGCATCAAGCCGCTGCTCGAATCGGTCAGTCTCGGTGTCCAAGAGGGCGACCGCATCGGAGTCGTCGGGCTCAACGGCGGCGGCAAGACGACGATGCTCGAGATCCTGGCCGGGATCGAGCCACCCGACGAAGGCCGTGTGGCCCGCGCCACCGGGATGCGGATGGCAGTGGTGACCCAGCGTGGCCACCTGCCTCCCGAGCAGACCATCGGTCAGATCGTCCTGGGACCGCTCGGTGTGGCCGAACACGAATGGGCGGGCGACGCCCGGATCCGGTCGGTGCTGGCCGGTATCGGTATCGGGGAGCTCGGTCTGGACACCCCGGTCACGTCGTTGTCCGGTGGACAGAGGCGCCGGGTGGCACTGGCTGCGGCGCTCGTGCAGGACCTGGATCTGTTGATCCTCGACGAGCCGACCAACCATCTTGACCTCGAAGGCATCGCCTGGCTCGGCAATCATCTGGTCAACCGGCGCAGCGCCCTGGTCGTGGTCACACACGATCGCTGGTTCCTCGACACGGTCGCGACCACCACCTGGGAAGTGCAGAACGGCAAGGTCGAGACCTACGAGGGCGGCTACAACGACTGGGTTTACGCTCGCGCGGAGCGGACCCGGTTGTCCGACGCCGCCGAGGAACGCCGACAGAACCTGGCACGTAAAGAACTCGCCTGGCTGCGGCGTGGCCCGCCGGCACGGACCTCGAAGCCGAAGTATCGGATTCAGGCTGCGGAAAAGCTCATCGCCGACGTGCCGCCGCCGCGAGATTCGGTGGCACTGGCCAGTTTTGCCAAGCGTCGCCTCGGCAAGGTGGTCATCGAACTCGAAGACGCCAAGCTCACCACCCCCGATGGCCGCGTGCTGATCGACGATCTGACCTGGCGTCTGGCCCCCGGTGAGCGCATCGGCCTCGTCGGTGTCAACGGCTCGGGCAAGTCGACGTTGTTGCGGACGCTGGCCGGCGAATTGCCGCCCGCGGCGGGCCGGCGCATCGAAGGCAAGACGGTCTCCATCGGCTGGCTGCGTCAGGAACTCGACGACCTGCCGGTCGACATGCGGGTGATCGAGGCCGTCGAAGACGTTGCCGGACATATCGAACTGGGTGGCAAGGACGTGTCGGCCGGACAGCTGGCCGAGCGTCTCGGATTCAGCCCGGCCCGGCAGCGCACACCGGTCGGTGATCTCTCCGGTGGTGAGCGTCGCCGGCTGCAGCTGACGCGTGTACTGATGGCGCAACCGAACGTGCTGTTGCTCGACGAGCCAACCAACGACCTCGACATCGACACGCTCCAACAGCTCGAGGATCTCCTCGACAACTGGGCCGGCACCCTGGTGGTGATCAGTCACGACAGGTTCTTGATCGAGCGGATCTGTGAGAGCACCTGGGCGCTGTTCGGCGACGGCAAGCTCACCAATCTGCCCGGTGGCATCGAGCAGTATCTGACGAAGCTGGCCAACGGACCCGCCGCGGCGTCGGCCGTCCAGTCGTCGGGTCCGGCGAAGGCTGCCGGTGCGGCAGGTGGCGGACCCGCCAAAGGCTCTGGCGCCGAGCGTGACATGGAAAAGGCCCTGAAGAAGGTCGAACGTCAGGTGCAGCGTCTGGTCAAACAGGAGACCGAGTTGCACAGCAAGCTCGCTGACGCGGCCACCACACCGGATCAGCTCATTGCTCTGGGTACCGAACTTAAATCGGTTGTGGCGCAACGTGAAGCGGCTGAAGAGTCGTGGATGGAACTCGCCGAAGCGATCGGCTGACGAGGGGAATATTCGGTGTCGTTCATCCGTACACAGGTCGGCAACGGTGTCGGCGAGATCATCTTGGATCGCGGGCGGGCCCTCAATGCGCTCGACCAGACCATGGTCGACGACATGTTCGTGGCCCTTTCGGACTGGGCTGACAATCCCGAGGTCGAGACGGTGCTGGTCACCTCGTCGAGTGATCGCGCGTTCTGTGCAGGCGGTGACATTCGGGCCATCCGTGATGCGGTGCTGGCAGGCGACTTCGCCGGCGTGACAAGATATTTCAGCGCAGAGTACGAACTCGATCAGCTGGTTGCGGACTTTCCGAAGCCGTACGTGGCACTGATCGACGGGCCTGCGCTCGGCGGCGGTCTGGGCATCAGCGTGCACGGCGAGGTCCGGGTGGTCAGCGAGAAAGCGATGATCGCGATGCCGGAAACGGCAATCGGATTCATGCCGGATGTCGGCTCGACATATTTTCTGCCGAGGTTGCCGTCAGGTGTCGGCCTGTGGATGGGCTTGACCGGCGCCCGCGTACATGGTGCGGATGCGGTGGCCGTCGGTCTCGCGACCCACTACGTGCCCAGCGCCAAGTTCGGCGAGCTCGCCGATGATATCCGGTCGGGAATGCCACTGGCACAGGCGTTGTCGGGACGGACCGAGAAGGTTTCTTCGACGGACCTGCCGCTGGCGAAGATCGCCGAATACTTCAGTGACGATCCGGTGGCGGCCATCGTCGGCGGCCTGCGGGGTGCGGTCGGTGACGACTGGGCGGCCGAGACGGTCGCTGCGCTCGATGCGGCATCACCGACGAGCCTGGTGGTGACCGCTGCACTGCTCGAACTCGGTGCGCGTTCGACACTCGACGAGTGCCTCGAGCGCGAGCTGCACGCGGCCGAGCAGATCACGCGGACCCCCGACTTCGCCGAAGGCGTTCGGGCGGTGTTGGTGGACAAGGACCGCAATCCCACGTTCAGTCCGGCCGCATTGGCCGATGTGGATCTGGAGCTCATCACCCGCATCATCGGGTGATGTGGCGCCGACCGGCTCGATAACCCCGAACCGGGCCGCGATGGACTCCGATCGGACCGAATCGCCTGGCAGTATCGTGATATTTGCCATATCTACACGTGGTATTGACGGTGGCAAGGACTTCGGTCCCCGTTCCAGCGGCGCCATTCTCGCTGTGGTATGAACCAACGCCCTGTGGTGTGAACCAACGCCCGGCGCGGCGATCATCGTCCGAAACGATGCTCTCGACTGACGCCGGCTTCGTACCCAAGTACCCACTTCGTAACATTTTGGCGTCTTCGGGCGCGTTTTTGTCAACGAACCTTGTGAAACCGGTCACGGTAGCGTAGGGGAGCAAATCTGCAGCGCATAGCACGTTTTGGATAGTTGGACAGCCGCAAAAAGTGCTTTGCTAGCCTCACTAGGCCCGGTTTCTGCTGGACATTCTCAGGTTTGTATATCAATCTGTTATCAACCAGTAACGCAGATGCAACGTCTGCAGCACGAGAAGGTTGGTAGTTCATGCGGATTCTTCCCGCATGCGCAATCCGTGGTCTCGCTGCGGTTACCGGGGGCTGATACCGCCACCTGGGGCCGCCTGAGCGGATCTCGCCTGGACCCTGAGCCAAACGGGTCGGTTGCGGCATGCGCCGGGGCGGCAACGTCCCTTGTTTCACAAATCCATCGACAGCGATGACCCCACATCGCCAGGAGTGCCACGGCACCTGGCGAGGTTGTCTGCTGCCTGCCGTCAGTCGGCCGAATCACATCTAGGAATCAGTTACATGTCCGTTTTCTCGAAGTTGCTCCAGGACGCCCGGAGCGGCGCATCACACACGCACGCCCGCTACGTCGGGGGTGCCGCCACACTGGCGATCGCCGCGACGCTGACCGCCGGGGCGTTCATCACGAATGAGCCCGCCGGTGCCGATACGGCCGCGGTCACAAAGTCTGCAACCCACTCGGCTGTTGTCGAGTCGTCGCCCGAGACCGAAGCTCCGGCCCCGGCTCCCGAGACGCCGGTGGAGGTCGAAGCAGCACCCGCACCCGTGGTCGAGGAAGTCGCGCCCGAGCCGGTCGTGGCCCCGCCGCCGCCTGCCCCGGTCTACGAAAACAACCTCGACGGCTGGATTCGTCAGTCACTCGACATCCTGGCCGCGAACAACATCCCGGCGAGCTATGACGGGATCATGCGCAACATCATGCGGGAGTCGACCGGCAATCCGCAGGCCATCAACCTGTACGACTCGAATGCCGCAGCCGGCATCCCGTCCAAGGGCCTGCTCCAGGTGATCGACCCGACCTACGCGGCCTACCACGTCGAAGGCACCTCTTACGACATCTGGGATCCGGTCTCCAACATCGTCGCCGCCTGCAACTATGCCGCGCACAAGTACGGCTCGATGGACAACGTCAACTCCGCTTACTGAGAACCACCGGCGGTCGGCTGACCGTCTGAGCAGTGGACGACCACAAACGCTCCGCCTGTACGAATACGCTCCGCATGCACGTGGAGCAACTTCGAACAGGCGGAGCGTTTGTGGTTCCGCAGTAGCGGGTTCGGTCGTATTCGCCTACCCTCGCACGAAACAGTGGGTCGTTTGACCCACATGAGGCAGGCGGGGGACTGCGTGGCACGGATGTCTGTGGAGGTGCGGCGGGACCTGCTGGTGCGCGCTGCGTTCCGGGTCATCGCCGATCATGGTGTGGAGGCGGCGACCACCCGCCGGATCAGTGCCGAGGCGGGTATGTCGCTGGCCAGCTTCCACTACGCCTTCGATTCCAGGGACGAACTGCTGGCCGAGCTGGTCGCCAGGGGTACATCCGACGAACTGGCATCGATCACCGCACCCCTGGCGCCACCGGAAACGTCCGCGGCCGTCGACTCCGGTGAATGGAAACTCCCGGACGATATCGGCGCGTTGATCAAGGCCGGTCTGATGTCGTATCTGGAGAGTGTGGTCTCCGACCCGGGTCGGGAGGCGGCAATGATCACGCTCGCCCAGTACGCACGCCGCACCGAAGGCCTCGAGCACTTCGCCACCCGCCTGTACACCCGGTACTACGAAATCGCTCAGGTCTCGCTGGAGGCGGCGGCTGCCGCGATGGGTGCCACCTGGACCACCGATCCGGAGTATCTGGCACCGCTGGTGGTGGCGGCGACCGACGGCTTGACGTTGGCCTATCTCAACACCGGCGACCGTGAGGTCGCCGAGCGCATCATCGACGCCACCGTGGCCTCACTACTGGGGCACCTGGCAGATTCGCCTGCGTCATGAGTATCGATCTGGGCGTGCCTGATCTCGATCTGGCCTCGTCGACCATGCGCCCCGATTGGCCATGGGCGGCCGACCCCGAATCATATTGGGGTGCAATCGATACGGCGGTCCGAGACTACGGCGACCCGGATGGCCCGGTCGCGGTGCTGGAGCTGACGGCGCTGCGGCACAACCTGGCTGATCTGCGGTCGCGGGCCGGCGGTGTGCCGATTCGGGTGGCCTCCAAATCACTGCGGATCAGGTCGGTCATCGAGCAGGTCCTGGCGGCGGACGGATTTTCCGGTGTGCTGGCCTACGATGTGGCAGAAGCGCATCGGCTGGCAACGGCCGGTGACGTCGGTGATGTTCTCGTCGGATATCCCAGTAGCAGTCGGCATGCGATCTCGCGCCTGGCGGCCGATCCGGTCGCCGCGGAGCGGGTCACGCTGCTGGTCGATTCGGTGGCGCAGCTCGACCTCATCGAAGCGGCCAGAACCCGATCGGGTCTGCCCGGGGCCGCCGGCCCACTGCGGATCGCCATCGACCTCGACGCCTCGTACAAAGCACCCTTGATCGGGCACGTCGGCGTTCGCAGGTCTCCGGTCCGGACCGTCACCGAGGCGGTCGACCTGGCCACCGAAGTCGTCAACCGCGCCGGGATGAGGCTTGTCGGCCTGATGTCCTATGAGGCGCAGGTGGCAGGCATCGGCGATGAGATCGCCGGAAAGCGACTGCGTAACAACCTCATCAGCGATCTTCAGCGTCGTTCGATGGAAGAGCTGATCGGCCGCCGATGCCAGGTGGTCGCAGCGGTCAGGCAGATCGCCGACCTCGAGTTCGTGAACGCCGGGGGCACAGGCTCGATCGAAGCCACCGCTGCCGATCCCTCGGTGACGGATATCGCTGCCGGTAGCGGCTTCTTCGGTGGGCATCTCTTCGACACCTATTCGCATTTCAAACCGGCACCGGCGATGGCGTTCGGTCTGGCGGTGGTCCGGATGCCCACCCGCGGCATGGTGACCTGCCTCGGCGGCGGATGGATCGCCTCGGGACCGCCGGGAAGCGATCGGCTTCCGCTGCCCACGTGGCCACCGGGACTGAGCTACCTCGGCCAGGAGGCGGCCGGTGAGGTGCAGACACCGTTACGCGGAAAAGCTGCGCATTCCTTGTCGGTAGGAGATCGGGTGTGGTTGCGGCACACGAAGTCCGGTGAACTCTGTGAACATGTGAACACCATTCTGGTGGTCGACCACGGGGTGGTCGTCGGCGAACTGCCGAGCTATCGCGGCGAAGGGAAAGCGTTTCTGTGAGCGGCCCCCGGGTCTGGCGCAATTGGGGCGGTACGGAATCGGTGATTCCCGAACAGGTTGTCCGGCCTCGCGGCCCGGAGGAGATCGCCGCGGTGATCGCGAAGGCGCGCGCGAGCGGATCGACGGTCAAACCGGTCGGGTCGGGTCACAGCTTCAGCGCGGTCGCGGTGGCACCGGGCATTCAGCTGGACATGTCGGCGATGAGTGGCCTGGTCGACGTGGACACCGATGCGATGCAGGTGTCGCTGCGGGCCGGGACAACACTGCAGCAGATCCCGGCTCTGCTTGCGCCGCATGGGTTGGCAATGCCGAATCTCGGGGATGTCGATGCCCAGACGATCTCTGGGGCCACCTCCACCGGAACGCACGGAACCGGACTGGGATTCGGCGGGATCAGCACCCAGATCGTCGGGCTGACGCTGGTGACCGGCACCGGCGACGTGCGCACGGTGGGCTCCGATGATCCCCGACTTCTTCAGGCGGCAGCACTGGGCCTCGGTGCGCTGGGGGTGATCACCGAGATCACACTGCAGTGCGTTCCAGCGTTTGCATTGCGGGCGACCGAACGGCCCGAGTCGGTGGACAAGGTCATCGACTCGTTCCTCGACAACGTCGAAACATATGACCACCACGAGTTCTTCTGGTTTCCGCACACCGGATTCGCGCTGACCAAGACCAACACCAGGGTACCGATCGACACCCCGCGGTCAGGTCCGGGAAAGCTGCGGCGTCACATCGACGACGACCTGGTCAGCAATCAACTGTTCCGGGGCATGTGTGCGCTCGGCGCCAGGTACCCGGCGGTGGTGCCGAAACTCAACTCACTGGCGGGCAACGTCCTGTCGTCCCGTACATACACCGACATCTCGACAAAGGTGTTCGTCTCCGCGCGTACTGTTCGGTTCCGGGAGATGGAGTATGCGATACCGCTCGAGCGGGTTCCGCAGTCACTGTGCGAGATTCGCCGGCTGATCGACGCCCGCCGCTATCGGGTCAGCTTCCCGCTCGAGGTCCGCGCGGCAGCCGCAGACGATCTGATGCTGTCCACCGCGTCCGGGCGAAAGAGCGGCTACATTGCCGTCCACCGCTATCACGGTGACCCGCAGGACGAATACTTCGACGACGTCGAACAGATCATGGTCGCCCATGGCGGTCGGCCGCATTGGGGAAAGATGCACACGCAGAGCAGTGCATATCTCCGCTCGGTGTATCCGAGATTTGGTGAGTTCCGGTCGGTACGAAGAGAACTCGACCCAGATGGAGTCTTTGTGAATCCGTATCTGGAGTCGGTACTCGACGGGTGATCAACAGCGAATAGGGGTGGATGTATGAACGGTGTTGGACCACGACTGTCGAGGCGTCAGATGCTCGGCACCATGGCCGCGGGCACGGTGGTCGCGGGGGCGAGCGGTTCGTTCGGCGCAAGTATGGCCGGAGCCGATCCGGCAGGCGGATATCTGGTCGGGGCCGGTCGCGCCGACATGACCGGTGCCGTTGCCGGGCAAGGGATGATGGGCTATTCGCAACCGGCGCAGGTCGCCGAAGGCCTGCACATGCGGTACTGGGCGCGGGCCTACATCATCGTCGACAACGCGACGGGTAACCGGATCGTTTTTGTCACCGCGGATTCGGCGTGCCTGTTCGAATCGATCCACTTCGGTGTATTGGCGAAGCTGAAGTCGCGGTTCGGTTCGCTCTACACCGAGACGAACGTCAACCTCAATGCCACACACAACCACAACTCGTGTGGCGGCACGGCGTGGGACTATGCCTACTCTCTCGCGGCTTTCGGATTCAAGAAGAACTCGTACCAGGCCGAGGTCGACGGTATCTACGATTCGATCTGCCGAGCCCACGATTCGTTGGCACCGGGGACGATCCGGCTCGGTCGCGGTGAACTCCACAACGCCAGCGCGCAGCGGTCCAGACCTGCCTTCGACCTGAACCCCGACCCCGACAAACGGGTGTTCCCGGAGGGGATCGATCCGGCGGTCACCGTGCTGCGTCTGGCCCAGGGCGGCAACGATATCGGTGTCATCACGTGGTTCTCCACCCATGGCACATCGATGGCCGATCACAACAAGTTGATCACCGTCGACAACAAGGGTTACGCCAGCCATCGGTGGGAGTCGGACGATCCTGGTGTGGTGGCAGCATTTCCCCAGACCAACGCCGGGGACATGACGCCCAACCTGAATCTGGTGCCGTTTTCGCCGTCGGGACCGACCAAGGACAATCGGGCCAACTGCGCGATCATCGGCGAACGTCAGTATCAAGCCGGACGGCAGGCCCACGCGGGCGCCTCCGGAATGACCAGGACCGGTGTTGATTCGGTGATCCAGTACGTCGACTTCTCCGATGTCGCCATCGACGGTTCGTACACACCGGACGGCAGGTCCGCCCGGACCTCGCCTGCGATGATGGGTGCCGGAGCGGTGGCCACCAGCACCGAGGACAACTACGAGCAACCGCTGCCGTTCTTCTTCGAGGGGCAGGTCAATCCGCTGGTCGCGGCAGTCGGTGGCCTCGATGCCCCGATCTCGCCGTGGATTCGGGATGTTCAGGCGCCCAAGCTGATCGCTGCACCCCTGGGGTTACTCCCGCCCGCGCCGTGGATTCCGCAGGTGATGCCGATCCAGATCATGCGCATCGGTGATCTGGTGCTGGCCGCAGCGCCCGCCGAGTTCACGATCGTCTCGGGGCTGCGAGTCCGGCAGATCGTTGCCGGTGCGCTGCGGGTCTCGATCGACAATGTTCTGCTGCAGGGCTATGCCAATGGATACAGCCAATACGTGACAACACCCGAAGAGTATGTGGCGCAACAGTATGAGGGTGGTGAAACGCAGTTCGGCCGGTGGACGTTGCCGGCATACATGCAGAGTTTCGACAAGCTGGCCGGTGCGCTTGCCGCCGGCAGGCGACCGCCGGGTGGTCCGGCGCCGCTGAACAAGTCGGGATTCCAGCCGGACCTGGTACCGACGCCCCCACCGGATGTACCAATCGCAGGCCGCAGATACGGGGACGTGCTCACAGCGCCGAAGTCGGGATACCGTGCGGGTGAGACGGTCTCGGTCGAGTTTGTCGGGGCGCACCCGAACAACAACCTGCGCCGCACCGACACCTATCTGGCGGTGGAAGAGTGGGTCGACGGGCAGTGGCAACGAACACTCGACGACAACGCGTGGTCGACGGAATTACATTGGTCGCGGCCACCGGGAAGTCTGGATGCCTCGGTGATCACCATCTTGTGGAACACCGATGGGGGAACGTCGGGTCGGTACCGGATCCGGTACTACGGCGATCATCGCACCGGCGCCGGAAAGATCCACGGCTTCACGGGTACATCCACCGCGTTCGACGTAGGTGTCTGAGTCGCAACGTCTTTTCCGGGTCGGCAACTCTATGGTTCGACGGTGAACCATCCCGAGACCGCGGCGGTGGGCAGGGGGGCCGACGTCGACGGTTCGGGTTCGGGGTCATCGAGTGGGGCAAGGGGATTGCCGAACACCGCGGTGACTGTGGGACAGGAGAACGAGCCGGCGACCCCGGCACTCGTCAGCGCGGTGAGGTCCATGGAGCAGTTGTCACCCTGGTAGGTGGTGCCGTCGATCGCCACCGCCACCTTGGCGACGACCTTGGTCCGCTGGGTGAGGTCACCGACGAGCATGTCGATGGTCACGCCGTCCGAACCGGGACCTTTGAAGAGGAACAGCAGACTGTCGATGGGGACAGCCGGATCGGCGTTGCCCCATCGGGGATAGCTGTAGCAACGGGCGCTTTGCCCCGGCACGGTCAGTGACACCGTGGCCGAGCCCGAATCGAAGGCAAAGCCCTCCAGCGTGTGATCGACAGGTCCGCTTGGCGACGTCTCCTGACACCGAGCAGGCGCCACTTCGGCGTCAGCATGTGACGACGCGATCATCGAAGTGGTCGATGACGACGTCGCGGTGGCGTCGGAGGGTTTGGACCCGTCACTGCAGCCGGTCAGGATCGCCGCGCCGGTGACAACCCAGGCGGCCAGGACAGAAGCCGACCGTCGCATCAGTCTGCCGCCGCCACCAACGGTTCCAGGGTGAGGTCGGCGTGCTCTTTCTCGATGTACTGCAGACGCCACTTGTCGCTGACCAGAGCGAGTAGGGCGCCGTCGCTACGGGTGAAGACCTCGAGGCCGCGCTGGCGGTTCAGTTCGTCGACGCTGGCCTCGTCGGTGCGGCGGGCCAGCGTATACGGCAGTGGCTCGAAGCGTGCCTCGATACCGAACTCGGTCTTCATCCGGGCAGCGACGACCTCGAACTGCATGGGTCCGACGGCCGCGAGTACCGGAGCCGCGTCGCCGCGAATCTCGTTGCGCAGCACCTGGACCACACCTTCGGAATCGAGCTGGTCGATCGCCTTGCGGAACTGCTTGTACTTGCCTGCCGACTCGGCCCGGCAGATCGAGAAGTGTTCCGGAGCAAACGACGGGATCGGCGGGTACTGCACCTTCGCGTCGGTGTACAGGGTGTCGCCGGGTGCCAGCGCCATGGCGTTGACCAATCCGACCACATCGCCCGGGTATGCGGTGTCGACCGTCGAGCGGTCGCGGCCGAACACGGCCTGGGCGTACTTGGTGGCAAAGGGTTTACCGGTCTGCGCGTGGGTGACAACCATCCCGCGTTCGAACACGCCGGACACGATTCGCATGTAGGCCAGGCGATCTCGGTGCGACGAGTCCATGCCGGCCTGCACCTTGAAGACAACGGCGCTGAACGGATCGGTGACCTCGCGGACGGTGCCGTCGATCGCGGCCCGGCCCTCGGGTGGGGGAGCGAGCTCGACCAAGGTCTGAAGTAGCTGCCGCACACCGAAGTTGAGCATCGCGGAGGAAAAGATCATCGGTGAGGTCTGTCCGGCCAGGAACAGTTCCTGGTCGTGGTCCTGACCCATCGCGGTGAGCAGTTCGCTCTCCTCGACGGCGGCGGTCCAATCGTCGCCCTCTTTGGCCAACGCGGCGTCGGCGTCCAGATGCTCCTCGGGGGCGATGGTGGCGCCGCCTGCGGTCCGGGTGAAACGGATGTACTCGCCGGTGCGCCGGTCGAGCAGGCCACGGAAATCTCCGGCGATACCCACCGGGAAATACAGCGGTGTGGGAGTCAGGCCGATGCGCTCGGTGATCTCGTCGATGAGTTCGAGTGGCGTCTGGCCCGGACGGTCCCACTTGTTGATGATCGTGATGATGGGGATGCCACGGTGGCGACAGACCTGGAACAGTTTGAGGGTCTGCGGCTCGAGGCCCTTGGCGGCGTCGATCAACATGACCGCGGCGTCGACGGCGGTCAGTACGCGGTAGGTGTCCTCGGAGAAGTCGGCGTGACCGGGGGTGTCGACCAGGTTGATGACGTTGACCTCGTCGACGTCGGCACCTTCGAGGCGATAGTTGAACTGCAATGCAGTCGAACTGACCGAGATGCCGCGCTGTTTTTCCATCTCCATCCAGTCGGAGACCGTGGAACGGCGGCCGGCCTTGCCGTGGACAGCACCGGCCTCGCTGATCATCCGGGCATGCAGCGCCAACGCCTCGGTCATCGTCGACTTACCGGCGTCGGGGTGGGAGATGATGGCGAAAGTGCGGCGACGCGCCACCTCGCGGGCCACTGCGGCCCGACTGGGTGCAGAACCGGTACCGGACGACGTGCTGACTTCAGAACTCACGAGGAAAGGCTACAGACCTCGCCCTATGCAGGACCAATCGCCACATCCGGCAAACCCCTCGTCGACCGTGCTGAAACGCGCCGCGGTCGACGAGGCGTTCGCGGTTATTCGAAGGGGACGGGCGGGAGTTTGACCACCTGGGCGGCGTAGCTCAGGCCGGCGCCGTAACCGAGGAGCAGTGCGGTGTCGCCGGGCTTGGCCTTGCCGGTGGACAGCAGATCTTCCATCGCCAGCGGGATCGAGGCTGCCGAGGTGTTGCCGGTGTGCTCGATGTCGTTGGCGACCACAGCGCCCTCGCGCAGCTTGAGGCCGCGGGCGAGCAGGTCGTTGATCCGGGAGTTGGCCTGGTGCGGGACGAACACGTCGAGATCCTGCGCG
Organism: Williamsia sp. Y712; assembly: GCF_059445525.1. NCBI lineage: Bacteria > Bacillati > Actinomycetota > Actinomycetes > Mycobacteriales > Nocardiaceae > Williamsia > Williamsia sp. Y712. The sequence continues at coordinate 383,547 of NZ_JCAIUN010000004.1, read as the reverse complement.
TCGATCTTGGCGGCCTCGAGGGCGCGCTGGGCGACCTTGCCCATTTCGAACGCGGCCCAGCGGAAGACGCTGGTGCCCTCCATGCGCAGGTACGGACGCTGCACGCGGTCGCCTTCGAGGAAGGTCAGCCAGTCGATGTCCTGACGGATGGCGTCGTACTGCGAACCGTCGCTACCCCAGATCACCGGGCCGACGCCCTGTTCCTTGGTGGCACCGAGGACAACGGCACCGGCGCCATCGCCGAAGATGAAGCAGTTGCCGCGGTCGGTCATGTCGAGAGCGACCGAGAGTTGCTCCGAGCCGATGACGAGAACGCTCGTGGCACTACCGGCACGGATCATGTCGGCGCCGATGCCCATGGCGTACCCGAAGCCGGCACAGCCGACGGTCACGTCGAAGGCCGGGACGCCGTTGGCGCCCAGAGCGGTGGCGACGGCAGTGGCCGCGCCCGGGGTCAGCAGCAGGTGGGTGTTGGTCGCAACGATCACGGCGTCGATGTCGGACCCGCTGAGCAGTGCGTTGGCGATGGCCTTGCGACCGGAGTCGATGGCCATCGTGGTCGCGGATTCGCCGGGAGCGCAGAAACGTCGGGTTTTGATGCCGGTGCGGGTGTAGATCCACTCATCGCTGGAATCGATGTGTTCGCAGATCTCCTCGTTGGTGACCACACGATCAGGTCGATAGGCGCCGATACCGAGAATCCCGACGTTGTTGATTCCGGTCTGGTCAGCGATGACTGGCATACGTTTCCTTCTTTTCGTTGCGGGCCCGATCTGTGTCTCGGCCGGCGCATGCTGCTTGTAACAGGCTAGATCAGGTTCATGTCGATGATCGAGGCCGCCTCACCACGCGTGGACGCGGTTCTGTGCGTCTTCCAGGCTGTACTCAATCAGCAACTCGATCGCGTCGGCGGCATTTTCCAGCAGGAGGGGCACTTCGGCGCGTTCTGTGGTGGAGAACGGTTTGAGAACAAAGTCGGCGGGATCCTGCCGGCCCGGTGGACGACCGACACCCAGACGTACCCGCAGGTAATCTTTGGTTCCCAGGACCTGCGAGATCGATCGCAAGCCGTTGTGGCCACCCTCGCCACCGCCACGTTTGAGGCGGACCGCACCGAAGTCGATGTCGAGTTCGTCGTGCACCACGATCAGTGATTGTGGTGGGGCCGAATAGAAGGCTGCCAGCGGTCCGACCTGACGCCCGGATTCGTTCATGAAGCAGGTGGGTTTGGCCAGCACCACTTGTTGCCCGGCCAGCCGGCCCACAGCCACGGCGGCACCGGACTTCTTGTGGACCTTGAACTTCTCGCCGAGCTTGCCTGCCAGATGGTCGATGGCCATCGCGCCCACATTGTGCCGCGTCTTCTCATAGCGGCTGCCGGGATTGCCCAGACCGACAATCACGATGGGATCTGTCACCGGCTCATTCTGTCATCCGGTGTCAGAAGGACCTCGGCGGTCCGGCGTGCGAGCTCGCAGGCATCACTCTGGGCCCCGGCGGTGCGAGAGACGATGCTGCCCTCATGGAGCAGTGTCAGTTGGCCGGCGAGGACGGCTGGCTCGGCGTATCCGCCTGCAGTGCAGGTGTATTCGAACAGATCGCGCACCCACGTCTTCTCCTCGACGATCACCGCGACGCCGGGATGTTCGGTGCCGCCGAGTTCCGCGTAGGCGTTGATGAAACCGCAGCCGCGGACCCAGGTGCCCATCCACTGGTCGGTGGCGTCGAACACCGCGAGCGCCTGGTCGCGACCGGGAGACTGTTCGGCGATGACATCGAGCACCAGGGACCGCCAGTGCAGGCTCCGGCGACGCAGGTACGCGACGATCAGCCCGTCCTTGGACCCGAACCGGTCGTAGATCGTCTTCTTGGTGGTGCCGGCGGCCTCCGCGATCGATTCGACCCCCACCGCGTGGATTCCGCGGCTGTAGAACAGGGTCCCGGCGGCGGTCAGGATCCGGTCGGCGGCCGGTGTCATCGGCGCCTCGGTCGGCAGTTGCAGTGCGGCGAGGGTGGTCATCGGGTTCCTCCGAACCGAGCGGGACGAGATGTGGCTCACATATCCACTGCAAGTATACCGACCGGTGTGTTTACCTGCCTGCATGGTCAAAGCATCCATCCTGCTCGTGCTCATGTGGAGTTCTGGATATCTCGGCGCTGAACTCGGTGCCAGGTACTCGTCGTGGCATATGTTGCTCGCCTGCCGTTTCGTACTCGCCGCGGTGCTGCTGATCGGGTTCTGCGTCGTTCGGGACTTACGGAGACGAAGCGGAGCGGAGCTCGACCCGTTGCGGAGACGAAGCGCAGCGGAGCTCGACCCGTGGCGGGTGACTCGAAGGGGAGTGGCCCGGCAGGTGGCGCTGGGTGTGGTCATGCAGGGGATGTATCTCAGCGCGATCGGTGCTGCCGTCCAGGCCGGGCTCAGCGCCGGGATCACCGCCCTGATCTGTTCGCTGCAACCTCTGGTGGTCGCGGCCTGTGCCTTCCCGGTTCTCGGGGTGCGGATCGGGCGGCGGGATTGGTTCGGCCTTGTGGTCGGCATCGTCGGCGTCGGTCTGGTTGTCGGCGGAAAGCTGAACACCGGCGGAGCGCCGTGGTGGGCATTCCTGCTCTGTGTTCTCGGGATGTTGGCGCTGACCGGTGGCACGCTGGTGCAACGAGTGTTGAACGCGCCTGAGCCGATGGCGGTGGCACTGGCCGTTCAGTGCACGGTTGGCGCGGTTTTGTTCTGGTCGGTGAATGTGGTTGTGGGCGACGTGATTCCGCCGGTCACCATAGAGTTCGCCGGGTCGGTGGTCTGGGTTGTCGCATTGTCGACGTTCGGCGGTTGGGGCGCCTACCTGTGGGTCACCCGCGAGGCCGGCCCGGTGCTCTCGAGCACCCTGCTGTTGCTGGTTCCGCCCGCGACGATGTTGATCGCCTGGCCGATGTTCGGTGATGCGCTCGGGCAATGGGAGATCGTCGGAGTGGTGGTCAGCGTGGTCGGGGTGGCGATCAAACTGCTCGGTACATCGGGCAAGAAGGCATCAGGCCAGAAGCGGGCAGGAGAAAAAACTCCGGCCCGCAACACCGAAGTGTGCGGGCCGGAGAAGTTGCAGAGCGCGCCGGAGCTGTCGCAGACCGGGCGGCGGGAGTGATCCCTACTCGGCGGCGGGAGCTACCTCGGCGGCTGCTTCAGCGGCATCCTCGGCGTCCGTCGTGGTGTCGGCGGTCTGTGCCTCGTTGACGGCAACGATCAGCGTCTCGGGATCGGAGACCAGGGTGACACCCTCGGGCAGCTCGATGTCGGCGGCGGTGATGGTGCTGCCGGCGCCCAGGCCCTCGACCGAGATGACGAGGTGCTCGGGGATCGACAGTGCGTCGGCCTCGATCTCGATGCTGCTGGCGTCGTTGGTGACGAGGCTGCCGGGGATGGCGTCGCCCTCGACGAGGATCGCGACCTCGACGGTGACCTTCTCGCCCTTGCGGATGACGACGAAGTCGGTGTGCTCGATGTAGTTACGGATCGGGTGAACGTCGACCTGCTTGGGCAGAGCCAGCTGCAGCTCGCCCTCGATGTCGAGTTCGATGATGGCGTTGAGGCCGTTGTTACGCAGGATGGCTGCGAAGTCGCGGGCCGGGACGGTCAGGTGCTTGGGGTCGGTGCCGTGGCCGTACAGGACGGCGGGGACGTTACCGGCGCGACGTGCGCGGCGAGCGGCGCCCTTGCCCTTTTCGGTGCGAAGGGTGACGGCGAGCTTGCTGGCGGTATTGGCGGTTGCCATGAGATGACTCCTCGATCGGGTGCTGGATTCGGGCCCGACAAGAAATCGATGACAGCCACAGTGCACCCTGGAGGGAGAACCACGCCGCGCCGATTACGGTGACCATGGATCACCCTCGCCGAGACAACGGCGCAAACTATACCGGTAGCTCCCCCCAAATCCCACTTCGCCTCATCTACCTGCGGTTTCCCCGGCGCTCTCACGGCTGTTGGCGTAGTCTCGGGCGGCATGACGGGGAACACAGAATCAGAGATCACGCAGGCGGGGAGCGTTCCGGTGGCAACCACACCGTCGGACACGGCCCGGAGGTTTCTCGACGCGCTTGCGCTGGGCGACCACGTGTCGACGTTGGCGCTGGTCGATCCGGAGATCGAATACGCGAATGTCGGCTACAGCTTCATGCGCGGCAAGAAGCGACTGGCCAGACTTTTTCAGGTGATGCACAAAACGCGCATGGGATTCAGCGTCAAGTGGGTCAACATCACGGCCAACGGATCGGTTGTGATCACCGAGCGGGTCGACGAAATCGCGTTCGGCAGACTCCGGATGCAGTTCTGGGTCTGTGGCCGATTCGAGGTCGAGAACGGCCTGATCACGGTGTGGCGTGACTACTTCGACCTGGTCGACTTCATCAAGGGGTCGGTGCGCGGACTGGTGGCGATCGCGTTTCCGCGGATCCAGAAGCCGCTGCCGAAGCCGACGGAAACCTAGGCTGCACAGACAAAAGCACACCGTCCGGTCAAAGGCACACGTTGCAACGTGTGCCTTTGACCGGACGGTGTGCTTTTTGTTGTGACTAGAGGATCTCGTCGACGGATTCGACCGGACGGGTCAGCCGGGTGCCCTTGTCGGTCACCACGAACGGCCGCTCGATCAGGATCGGATTGGCGGCCATCGCATCGAGAAGCTGATCGTCGGTGGCCCCGGCGAGGTCGAGTTCCTTGTACAGCGACTCGCGCTTGCGCACCGCTGCGGAAACCTCGATACCGGCGTCGGAGATCATCTTCTCGAGTTCGGACCGCGTCGGCGGCTCCTCGAGGTACTTCACGATGGTTGGTTCAACCCCGGCATCACGCAAGTGCTGCAACGTCTTTCGTGACGTCGAACATTTGGGATTGTGATAGATCGTAGCCGCCATCGCGTCTGTACTCCTATGCGCTTCCGTTGAAAAGACTTGTCACCGATCCGTTTTCGAAGACCTCGCGGATTGTACGGCCAAGTAGCGGTGCGATGGAGAGCACGGTGAGGTTGTCGAACCGCTTCTCCGGTCCGATCGGGAGGGTATCGGTGGCGATGACCTCGCGGGCGCCACAGTTGGCCAGCCGCTCGGCTGCCGGATCTGAGAAGACGCCATGGGTGGTGGCGATGACAACGTCGCCCGCACCGGCATCCCGCAGGACCTGCACCGCGCCTGCGATGGTGCCGCCGGTGTCGATCATGTCGTCGATCAGCACGCAGGTGCGGCCGGCGACGTCACCGACAACCCGGTTCGACTTCACCTGGTTCGGCACCAGCGGATCGCGGGTCTTGTGGATGAACGCCAACGGTGCGCCGTCAAATGAGTCGGCCCACTTCTCTGCAACACGCACGCGGCCGGAGTCCGGCGAGACGATGGTGATGTTGGCGGTGCCGTACTTGCCCTTGACGTACTCGGACAGCTGGCCCTGGGCGTGCATATGGTCGACGGGTCCGTCGAAGAAGCCCTGGATCTGATCGGTGTGCAGGTCGACGGTGATGATGCGGTCGGCGCCTGCGGTCTTGAGGAGGTCGGCCACCAGGCGGGCGGAGATGGGCTCGCGTCCGCGGTGCTTCTTGTCCTGGCGGGCGTAGGGGTAGAACGGCAGGACAGCCGTGATGCGCTTGGCCGATCCGCGCTTGAGCGCGTCGATCATGATCAGCTGTTCCATCAGGTGCTGGTTGAGCGGGAACGGGCAGCTCTGCAGCACGAAAGCGTCCGAGCCGCGGACCGACTCCTCGAAGCGTACGAAGATCTCCCCGTTGGCGAAGTCGCGGGCGGTTTGGGGGGTCACCTCGATGTCGAGCTCTTTTGCGACCGCTTCGGCCAGCTCGGGATGTGCACGACCAGAGAACAGCATGAGGTTCTTCTGATTGTGGGTGGTGGTCCAGGTCACAGCGGGTCACTTTCTTGTTGCACGTTCTCGGTGTCGGAGAGTGCATCGGCAGCAGCTTGTGCCGATGGCGTTCCAGGCCGCTTGGCCTGCACCCAACCGTCGATATTTCTCTGTTTCCCACCAGAGACCGCGAGGGCTCCGGGGGGCACATCCTGCGTCAAGACGGTACCTGCTCCGGTGTAGACGCCATCACCGACATTGAGGGGTGCAACAAACATGGTGTCCGAACCGGTTCGGCAATGTGCCCCAATTGTGGTACGGCTCTTGTTCACGCCGTCGTAGTTCACGAAAACGCTCGAGGCGCCGATGTTGGTGCCCTCGCCGATGGTGGCGTCGCCGACGTACGTCAGATGAGGCACCTTGGCGCCCTTGCCGATGTTCGCGTTCTTCGTTTCGACGAACGTCCCGATCTTGCCCGCCTCACCGAGAACTGAGCCCGGACGCAAGTACGCGAAAGGTCCGACCTGCGTGTTTGCGCCGATGATCGATTCCGATCCGTGGGTCCGGATGATCGATGCGCCTGCGCCGACGGTGACGTCGGACAGGGTGGTGTCGGGGCCGATCTCGGCGCCGGTGGCAACACTGGTCCGCCCCAACAGCTGGGTCCCGGGCGCGATGGTGACGTCGGGGCCGATCGTGACGTCGACATCAACCCAGGTGGTGGCCGGATCGATGATCGTGACACCGCCGAGCATGTGGCCCGCCAGGATTCGCCGGTTCAGCTCGGCTCCAAGGGTGGCCAACTGCAGTCGGTCGTTGCACCCGGCAACGAGGGCGGCATCGTCGATGTGCTTGGCGCGCACCACTTCTGAATGCCGGTTGGCGATCTCTATGACGTCGGTCAGGTACAGCTCGTGCTGCGCATTGTCGGGGGACAGTTCTGCCAGTGCACTCCGCAATGTGGTGGCGTCGAAGGCGTAGACGCCGGAGTTGACCTCGGTGATGCGGCGCTGCTCCGGCGTCGCGTCCTTCTGCTCGACGATCGCCGTGACGGCTCCGTCCTGGGTACGCAAAACGCGCCCATATCCCGTCGGATCGGGCGCGGTTGACGTGAGAACTGTCACTGATGCGGCGGGGGCGCTGGTGTGGTCTGCGATGAGATCACTCAGCGTCGGGCCGTCGAGAAGTGGGACGTCGGCGGCGGTGACGAGAACGGTGCCGTCGAAGTCGTCGGGCAGTGCCGCCAGCCCGGCCCGGACGGCGTCGCCGGTGCCGTTCTGCTGCTCCTGAACCGCGGTGTGGACGTCGCGGCCGAGGGTGGCGGCGATGTCATCGCAGGCGCTGCTGACCTTCTCGCGATCGTGACCGACCACGACAACCAGGTGATCAGGCGCGATGCCGGCTGCGGCGTGCAGAGCATGGGACAGCAGCGAGCGCCCACCGATCGCGTGTAGGACCTTCGGGGTGGCCGACTTCATGCGGGTGCCTGCGCCCGCGGCGAGGATCAGGACGGCGGTTGGCCCGGGGGCCGAGCGCGCGGATTCAGGTGCCACGGACATAGGACTCCCTTGGCGGTTGGAGGCGGGGAACGGCCCGATCCTACGCACCTTTCGGGGGCACTTGATACAACTGGTGGACCATCGGCAGGCCGCTCGGACCGTTGTTGACCGGTCACCTGGCGATCGTCATCCGTAGTTCTTCGACAAGGGAGTTGTTGTGAGCGAGCAGAGAACAGCGATCGTCACCGGCGCGGCACGTGGGATCGGGGCAGCGGTTGCGAAACGCCTGTCGGCCGATGGATATGCCGTGGCGGTCCTGGATCTCGACGAGACGAGTTGCGGCGACACCGTCAAAGCGATCACCGACGCAGGCGGCAAAGCGATCGCCGTCGGCGCCAACGTCGCCGACGAGGCTGCCGTCGCCGCGGCCGTCGAGAAAGTCGCCGCCGAGCTGGGCGCGCCGACCATCCTCGTCAACAACGCCGGTATCACCCGCGACAACATGTTGTTCAAAATGTCGGTCGACGACTGGGATTCGGTCATGAACGTCCACCTGCGTGGTGCGTTCCTGATGTCGCGGGCTGTGCAGCAGCACATGGTCGCGGCCAAGTTCGGCCGGGTCGTCAACCTGTCGAGTGTGTCGGCGCTCGGTAACCGTGGTCAGGCGAACTACTCCGCGGCCAAGGCCGGGATGCAGGGATTCACCAAGACCCTTTCGATCGAGCTCGGCAAGTTCGGCGTGACGGCCAATGCCATCGGACCGGGTTTCATCGAGACCGAGATGACCGCCGCGACCGCCGAACGCGTCGGTGTTCCATTCGAGGATTACAAGGCCGCAGCGGCATCCCAGATCCCGGTTGCCCGGGTCGGCCAACCCGAGGACATCGCACACACCGTGTCATTCCTGGCCAGCGAGGGTGCCGGATTTGTCACCGGCCAGGTCATCTACGTCGCAGGCGGTCCCCGCGACTGATCGACCGCCAGACGCTCCACCTCTACGAAGACGCTCCACAAATATGTGGAGCGTCTTCGTAAACCCGGAGCGTCTGCGAGGTGGTTGTCGGGCACCGCGAGCCGGTTGTGGGTTCCGGTGAGTCTCATGGCACAATCGTGAGCGCAATCCGCCATGGTGTAATCGGCAACACTCCTGATTTTGGTTCAGGTATTCCAGGTTCGAGTCCTGGTGGCGGAGCAACGTATTGACCGGGTGACTACCGCGCGCGGAACAGTGGGTAGGCCTCGATCGAGGCGATCGTTCCGGTTGGTCCCACCGCCCAGTGTTCGAGTTTCCAGCCCTCGGACTCGATTGCTGTGATCAGCTCGGCCCACTTCTTCGCGTTCCCGCCGAGTTCTGGCGTGAAGATCACTTCGTTGTTGTGCCGTGCTTCGCGTGCAGCGGTACGAATCTTGTCGTTCTTGTTCTGCCCAAATGCCATCGCACGAATCTATCCGTCCGGTCGGCGAGGCAGGCCCGACCGCGCCGGGATCTAACTGATTTGAAACGTGGCCGCATATAGTTGGACTCGATGTCCATTTTTGTGAGGGGAAGGCGACGATGACAGTCGATCGCCCGACCACCAAGGCAGATCAGGTCCAACGGGTACCGCGAGCGCGGATGACCGGTCCACAGCGGCGTCATCAGCTGATCGAGGTCGCCAGGGGACTGTTCGCCGAACGGGGCTTCGAGGCAACCGCTGTCGAGGAGATCGCACAGCGCGCAGGTGTCTCCAAACCTGTTGTGTATGAACACTTCGGTGGCAAAGAGGGTCTGTATGCGGTGATCGTCGACCGCGAGATGGAAACCCTGCTCGAGATGATCACGTCGTCGCTCAGCAAAAACCGGTCACGGTACCGCGTGCAACAGGTGGCGCTGGCGTTGCTGACCTATATGGAAGACCGCACCGACGGCTTTCAGATCTTGATGCGCGGTTCGTCGACGGCAGGCGACTCCGGCAAGTATTCGAGTCTGCTGAACGACGCCATCAGCCAGGTCGAGCACATTCTCGGTGAGGATTTCGAACGAGGTGGCCGTGATCCGGCGCTGGCGCCCCTGTATGCGCAGGCGCTGGTCGGGATGGTCACGTCCACTGCTCAGTGGTGGCTCGGTGTGCGGGAGCCCTCCAAGGAGGTCGTTGCCGCGCATCTGGTCAATCTGTGCTGGAACGGCCTGGTCAATCTGGAGGCCGAGCCACACCTGGTCACACCGAACGACCCGCCCTCGACGTGACCGTTGTCGCCTCAGGCCAGCTGTAGGCTCCGCTTGCTCAGGCCCATCCAGAAACCGTCGACCACCTGATCGCCTTTCTGTTCCGGGTTGTCACTGGCACCGAGCGCAACAAACAGCGGTGACCAGTGCTCGACCGTCGGATGCGCATACGGCATACCGGGTGCCAGCTCGCGGAATCGAACCAGTGACTCCACATCGCCGGCGGCAAAACGTTCGCCGGCCCAGGCGTCGAACTCTTTGGACCACGTCGGCGCGATGGCCTCGGGTCGCATGTCGCGCAGGAACGGCAGACCGTGGGTGGTGAAACCGGAACCGATGATCAGCACGCCCTCATCGCGCAGCGGCTTGAGCCGCCGTCCGAGGTCGAGGAGCTGTTGCGGATCGAGGGTCGGCAGGGAGATCTGTAAGACCGGGATCTGTGCTTCCGGGTACATCACGGTCAGCGGGACATAGGCACCGTGATCGAGGCGACGACCCCGATCGTGGCGTACGGCCTGCTTGTCGGGCATCAACGCCTCGATTCGGGCGGCGAGGTCGACGGCACCCGGGGCGTCGTAGCGCACGCGGTAGTAATGCTCGGGGAAGCCCCCGAAGTCGTAGGTCAGCGGCACCGTGGAATCGGTGGCGCCGATGGTCAGTGGCGCCGACTCCCAGTGGGCGGACACCATCAAGATCGCGGTGGGCGTGGGCAGGTCCGCCGACCACTGCTCGAGCTCCCCGACCCAGCGGGCATCGTCCACCAGTGGGGGAGCGCCATGGCTCAGAAACAGGGAAGGCATGCGGGTCACGGACATGATACTACCAAACGGACCTCGGTCCGTTTTGTTCCTGGGCGGACTCGTCGCAGCTCAGGCGGGTGGCTGGTCCGAATCTACGACGTCGTATTGCATCACGATGCAGTCCACCCACGAGCCGTGTTTGAAGCCGATCCGCATCAGGCGTCCGACTTCGTAGAACCCGGCTTTGGCGTGCAGTGGTACCGAACCCGAACCGGGGATGTCCGCGATCACCGACACGATCCGATGGGCCGGTGAGTCTTTCACCGCGTCGAGGAGTCCGGTCAGCAATGTTGCCCCGTAGCCCTGGCCGGTATATGCCGGGCTCAGGTAGATGGTGTTCTCGACGGTCCACGCGTATGCCTGCTTGGGCCGGTAGTGGGCCACGTAGGCGAACCCGACCACCACGCTGTTCTCGTCCTCGGCCACCAGAAAGGGAAAGCGCTCGGAGATCAGGTTGGCGCGCTTGATCTTCCACTCGGCAGCGGTCGGTGCGACGTAGTCGAAGGTGACGACCGTGTGGTCGACGTAGTGCTTGTAGATGGCGGCGACATCTACGCAGTCGGGCGCGGTGGCCGGCCGCAGGGTGATGGTCACAGCGGGTACCTCGTGTCGGTTGCGAACTCCGCGAGTTCCCACAGCAATCCCGCCGTGCGGGTGTCGCAGGCCGCCGTGGATCGACCGACCAGCACCGGGGCGCCGCGCAATCCGAACGGTCCATCCGGCCCGACGTATGACCCTGACGGGATGTCCGGGGTCAGCGCCCGCAGCGTGATCGCGGCGCCTTCGGCCGGTGTGTTGGCCAGGAGCCTGCCCGCGCCGGCGATCACACTGTCGATCGCCCGCAAACCGGTGACACCGAGGATCCCGGTGGTGGCCCATCCCGGGTGCGAGATCGCGGTGCTCGTCAGCGACCCCGACTTGCGCAGACGGCGGTCGAGCTCGAGTCCCCAGAGCATGTCCGCGAGTTTGGACTGCGCATACGCCGCCGGACGACTCCAGGCGCGCCGCTCGAAATGCGGATCGTCGAGATGGATCTGCCCGGTTTTGTGTGAACTCGAGCCGACGATCACCACCCGGTCGCGGATCTGCGGCAGGAGCAGGTTGGTCAACGCGAACGGGCCGAGAAAGTTTGTGCCGAAGGATGTTTCGAATCCATCGACCGTGAAGCCGTGTTCCCGGGCCATGACGCCTGCGTTGTTGACGAGGATCTCGATGTCACCGAGGCTGTCTGCGCAACGCCGAACCGACGACAGGTCGGCCACATCGAGTTCGATGACCTCGGCATGTGCACCGGCGGTGTCGGCAGCGATCTCGGCGGCACGTTCTTTACCGCGATCGATGTCCCGAACGGCAAGGACCACGTGGGCGCCGACACGCGCCAGACCCCGTGCGGTCTCCCAGCCCAGACCGTTTGTCGCACCGGTGACCACGATTCGCTTGCCGTCCAAGTGCGGTAGTTTGGCTGCCGACCAGCGTGACTTCATGCAGTCACAATAATGGGCCGACGGGGCGCCGGTTCACACGTTCCGATGATCAACAGGTCACACCAACCCGCTCGGGGCCGGGCGCGAACCCGGTTCCTGCGTGGGCATGCGATTGGGCGGCACCGGGTAAGGGGTGCCCAGATTGACGAATCCGGCGGCCACGTTGGGCCCGCACTGTGCCGCCGCCAATTGGACCCGCGGTATCGGGTCCATCAGTTGGGGCTTGGTCGGATCGGGCCTGGCACCGAAGTTGAAGGCCGAGGTCATGTCGCCGGTGACGCTGCGGCGCCACGGCGTCAGGTTGGGAACTTCGACACCGAACCGGGTCTCGAGCAGGCGTAGCTGGGAGGTGTGGTCAAAGGTCTCCGACGCCACCAGGCCACCACGGCTGTACGGCGAGATGACAAGCGCCGGAACGCGATACCCGAGCCCGATCGGGCCGCGGATGCCTTGCGACGAGGAGACCGCATTGATGTCGGGGACGGTGACGTACTCGCCGGGAGTGCCCGGGGGAGCGGTCGGCGGTGTGACGTGGTCGAAGAAGCCGCCGTTCTCGTCGTAGCTGATGATGAGGGCGGTCTTTTCCCAGACCGCGGGGTTGGACGTCAGGATGTCGAGTACCTGCACGATGCCCACTGCACCGAGCGCGGCGGGTAGCGCGGGATGTTCGCACTCGAGCAGGTTGGGGACCACCCACGACACGGCGGGCAGCCTGTTGGCCGCGACGTCGGCGGCGAAGTCTGCGGGGTAGGCCGGCTGGATCCCGCGACGGTTGAGCTCGGAATCGACATCGGCCGCCTGGGTGAAACACCCCATCATGCCGTCGAGCAACACCGACGAGATGGGACCGAAGTCTTTGCTGTTGTAGATCTTCCAGCTGACACCGGCATCGCCGAGGTTCTCCGGCATCGTCCGCCACGAATAGACGAACTTCGGGAGCAGTGTGGGTGTCTCCAGGAGCGGGCCGCCGTGGGTACCGTCCGGATCGATCGACGCGCTCATCCAATAGAGCCTGTTCGGGTCGGTCGGGCCGATCACCGAGGCGTGATAGTTGTCGCAGATGGTGAAGGCGTCTGCCATCTGAAAATGGACCGGGATGTCTTCGCGCAAATAGTGACCCATCAACGCGGGTGCATTTCCCGGGCCCACCGAATTGATGGACATGGGCAGCCAGCCGTCGTTGCGTCCACCGTTCCAGGCCGCGTGCAGGCCCGCCCAGGAATGGTCCGGGTCGTTGATGCACTCGCCGTCCAGGCTCGCGCCGCTGTTGGTGTCGAGTCGGAACGGCATCGTGTAGCCGGTATTTGTCGGTCCGACGCCCGGGGCCCAGCCGCGCTGTTTCCAGGCATCCGACGGGTCGTCGAAGCCGCGGACACCCTGGAGTGTTCCGAAGTAGTGGTCGAACGAACGGTTCTCCTGCATGAAGAAGACAAAGTGTTCGATGTCGCCAAGCGATCCGCTCCCGCCGGGATCGGCCGCGTACGCGCGATCGATGATCGGGTTGGCCCATGATGCGAGGAAGGTGGCGCCGCCGACCGCGGCGACTCGGGCGAAGAACTCGCGCCGGTTCATGCCGGCGAACGGGCTGGTCGACATCGGAATCTCCTTGTGGGGGCCCGCTCACTCTAGGTCTGATCGACCGGTCGCACCCGATGTTCAGTTGAACATCGGGTGCTCGTGGTCATCGCTGGTTCCGCGCACCCGTAAACTGTTCGTGTGACTGGGCCCTCTGCTGCAATTTTCACCGGACAGCTATCTGGTTTGGCCCAGATCGCGGCCTCTGACGCTGCGCTCACGGGGGTGAGCGGGCAACTCGGAACCCCCGAACTCGAACTGGTGGGACCGCCGGCGGCGCGACCATTCCTCGTCTCTGCGCTGGCTGCTGCCGCGTCGAAGCCGCTGTTGGTGGTGACCGCGACCGGACGCGAATCGGACGAACTGACCGCACAGTTGCGCGACATCATCGGCAAGCGGGTGACGCAGTTCCCGTCGTGGGAGACGTTGCCGCACGAGCGGTTGTCGCCGTCGGTGGACACCGTCGGTCAGCGGTTGCGGGTGCTGCACCGGCTGCGTCACCCCGACGAGGAGAGTTTCGGTCCGCCGCTGAAGGTGGTGGTGACGACAGTTCGCTCACTGGTGCAACCGTTGGCGCCCGGATTGGGTGACCTGGACTCCATCACCTTGCGTGAGGGTGCCGAGATCGACTTCGACGGGGTGATCGCGAAGCTGGTCGAGTTGGCTTACACCCGCGTCGACATGGTCGGAAAACGTGGCGAGTTCGCGGTCCGCGGCGGCATCCTCGACGTCTTCCCGACCACCACCGACTACCCGGTTCGCGTGGAGTTCTGGGGCGACGAGATCACCGAGCAGCGGGCCTTCTCGGTGGCCGATCAGCGGAGTCAACCCGAAGTCGACATGAAGCTCGTCCACATCCATCCCTGCCGCGAACTGTTGTTGACCGACGGTGTGCGCGCCAGGGCCGCCGACCTCGCGGTCGACATGGCCGCCGATTCGTCGGTGGTCGAGATGCTGACAAAACTCTCCGAAGGTGTCTCCACCGAGGGGATGGAAGCGCTCATTCCTGCGCTGGTCCCGGGTCAGATGCAACTGCTCACCGAGGTGATGCCGGTGGGTACCCACGTGGTCATCCTCGATCCCGAGAAGGTCCGGACGCGGGCCTCTGATCTCGCTCGGACCGGTGCGGAGTTCCTCGAGGCATCGTGGACCGCAGCCGGTGGCGGCGGACTGGCGCCGATCGACCTCGGTCTGTTGCACCTCGAGGACAGCTCCTACCGCTCGCTGGACGAGGTACACGAACAAACCCTTGCCGCGCAGCGCACTTGGTGGACGTACAGCTCGATCGGCATCGGTACCGAGCTGCCATTGACGCCGGGCCCGGCGCCCCGCGGCGACGAGAAGGAAATCGCCAAGACCTTCGCCGGGCTGCGGGCGCACGTCGCCACCGGCGGCCGGGCAGCAGTGGTCTCGGCCGGTGCCGGTACTGCCGACCGCATCGTCGAACGGCTCGGAGATGCCGAAGTCCCGGTGCGCCATGCTGATTCGGGTGCCACTCCGGAGCCCGGGGTGGTCACCGTCCTGCGGGGCTCGCTGTCGTCGGGTTTGGTGCTGCCCGATGCGCAACTGGTGATCATCACCGAATCCGACCTGACCGGTGCCAGGATCACCGGGGCCCGGGACGGTCGCAGACTCCCGGCGAAACGTCGCAACCAGGTCGACCCACTGGCACTGAGTGCCGGTGACATGGTGGTCCACGATCAGCACGGCATCGGCAAGTTCGTCGAGATGATCGAGCGGACCATCGGCGGTGCGCGGCGTGAATACCTGGTCATCGAATACGCACCGAGCAAGCGTGGTCACCCCGGCGACCGATTGTTCGTCCCGATGGACTCGCTCGATCAGCTGTCCCGGTATGTCGGTGGCGAGACGCCGTCACTGTCGAAACTCGGCGGCTCCGATTGGCAGAACACAAAACGTAAGGCGCGCAAGGCTGTTCGCGAGATCGCCGGCGAGCTCGTGCAGTTGTACGCGGCCAGGCACGCCGCACCGGGTTATGCGTTCGAGCCCGACACCCCGTGGCAGCGGGAGATGGAAGACGCGTTCGGGTTCACCGAGACGATCGACCAGCTCACCGTCATCGGTGAGGTCAAGGCGGATATGGAACGCCCGGTCCCGATGGACCGTGTCGTGGTCGGCGACGTCGGCTACGGCAAGACCGAGATCGCGGTCCGGGCGGCGTTCAAGGCCGTGCAGAGCGGTAAACAGGTCGCGGTTCTGGTACCCACAACCATTCTGGCGCAACAACATCTGCAAACCTTCACCGATCGCATGCGGGAGTTCCCGGTGACGATCGCCGGTCTGTCCCGGTTCACCGACGTGGGTGATTCTCGCAAGGTCGTCGAGGGCATGGCCGATGGCACGGTCGACATCGTCATCGGAACCCATCGCCTGCTGGCAACCGGAATCCGCTGGAAAGACCTCGGATTGGTGGTGGTCGACGAAGAGCAACGCTTTGGTGTCGAGCACAAGGAGCACATCAAATCGTTGCGGACGCACGTCGATGTGCTGACCATGTCGGCGACACCGATCCCGCGAACCCTCGAGATGTCGATGGCCGGTATCCGCGAGATGTCGACCATCTTGACGCCCCCCGAGGAGCGGCATCCGGTGCTCACCTATGTGGGTGCCTACCAGGAAAAGCAGGTCGCGGCGTCGATCCGGCGTGAGCTGTTGCGTGACGGACAGGTCTTCTTCGTTCACAACCGGGTCAGCACCATCGACAAGACGGCGGCCGCGATCCGCGAAATGGTCCCCGAGGCCCGGGTGATCGTCGCCCATGGACAGATGGGGGAGGACCTCCTCGAACGCACCGTCACCGGATTCTGGGACCGTGAGTACGACGTCTTGGTGTGTACCACCATCATCGAAACCGGTCTCGACATCTCCAACGCCAACACCCTGATCGTCGACCGGTCCGAGGTCCTGGGCCTGTCGCAACTACATCAGCTGCGCGGACGCGTCGGTCGAAGCCGGGAACGTGGCTACGCCTACTTCCTCTACAACGGCGAAAAGCCACTGACCGAAACGGCGCACGAGCGGCTGGCGACCATCGCACAGAACAACGACCTCGGCGCGGGTATGGCCGTGGCGCTCAAGGACCTTGAATTGCGTGGTGCCGGTAACGTGCTCGGTGCCGAACAGTCCGGGCACGTCGCAGGCGTCGGCTTCGACCTGTACGTGCGGTTGGTCGGTGAAGCCGTCGAGGCCTACCGCGCGGCGGCCGATGGCAGGCCGATCGCCATGGAGGAAGAGAAAGAGGTGCGGGTCGATCTGCCGGTCGATGCGCACATCCCGCCCGACTACGTCGATTCCGATCGTCTGCGGCTCGAGGCCTACCGCAAGTTCGCGTCGGCGGCCACCGACGAAGAGCTCACCGGTGTTGTCGAGGAACTGCTCGACCGCTACGGCCCGCTGCCCGAAGAGGTCCTGCGCCTGGTGTCGGTCGCCAAGTTGCGTTTGCTGGCACGTCAGCTCGGTGTCACCGAGGTCGGGATCGCGGGCAACCAGTTCAAGGTCTCGCCGCTGAAACTGCTCGACTCGCAACAAGTTCGGCTCAAGCGGCTGTATCCGTCGGCGACGTACCGCGGCACCACCGGGGTCGTCGGGATCCCGATTCCGCGGACCGGTGGAGTGGGCAGCGATCGGGTGCGCGACGTCGAACTGGTTCAGGTGGTCGCGGATCTGCTGCTGGTCATCGACGGCCGCAATCCGGGCAGCGTCAACATGCGTGTCGATGCCGGGCAGGGTGCCGATGTCTGATCAGGCCAAGGACGTCGACGCGTCCGGCAGGCAACCGAGCGGCTGGGAGTTACTGGCGTCGGTCGAGTTGATGGACCGACTTCGCCTCGACGGTCCGTGGGAGCGTGATCAGACCCACGAGTCGTTGCGTCGCTATCTGGTGGAGGAGACCTACGAACTCCTCGATGCGATCGACTCCGGCGACCGTGATCATCTGCTCGAAGAACTCGGCGACATCCTGTTGCAGGTGCTGTTCCATGCACGGATCGCCGCTGACCGCGCCGAAGACCCGTTCGACATCGACGATGTGGCAAGGGCTTTCACCAACAAGGTGTCTGCGCGCACCCAGGGTGTACTCAGTGGCGAGCGCATCGATCTGCAGGCCCAGCTCGACGAGTGGGAGTCGCGGAAGGCCGCCGAAAAGGCGCGGGGATCGGTGCTCGACGGTATCGCCACCAATCAGCCATCACTCGCCCTGACCCAGAAGGTTCTCGAAAGGCTTGCCGCGGCGGACTTTCCAGCAGATCTGATCCCGACCGAAGTCACCGAAGTGCGAATCACCGCCGACGGACCCAGCGTCGAAGATCAGTTGCGCCGCAACGTTCTGGCATTCATGGCCGACATCCGCATCGCCGAGGCCACCGCCCCGAAGACCGCTGACGACTGGCGCACACACTTCCCTCGCTGACCCAGTAGTGTGCCCTTTTGGCGGCGCTCACCTGGGGAAATGCTCGCCACAAGGGCGCACAATCGGGGTGTGAGGGCGTTATTCGAACAGGTGCTGGCCCCAGTATTCACCCTCGGACAGGCCTGGGGGACAGGCGAACAGAGCCGTGCCGGTGTGCATGAGATATTCCATCATCGCGTCCTTGGACGCCAGCGCTCGTTGCATCGGGACGAACTGGGTATGGGCGTCGCGGCAGTAGGCGATGAAGAACAGACCCGCGTCGAGGTGCCCGAACCCGTCGGAACCGTCGGTGAAGTTGTAACCGCGACGCAGGATCCGGACACCCCCGAGATTGTCCGGATGAGCAAGGCGCACGTGGGCATTGCGAGGCACGAGTGGGCCTGCGCCGTCGCCGATGTTGAAGTCCATCTCGTCGAACTCGTCGACCTTGCCCAGCGGGGCCCCGTTGCCCTTGAAACGTCCGACGATCTGTTCTTGTTCGAGCAGCATCGCCCGGTCCCAGGGTTCGATGTCCATCCGGATCCGCCGGGCAACCAGGTACGAACCACCGGTCATCCACTGGGCGGCCGGAGGGTTGTCGCGCTCGGCAACCCAGACGTGAGCGTCGAGCGCCTCGGTGTCATCGGATTTGATGTTCGCGGTTCCGTCCTTGAACCCGAACATGTTTCGCGGTGTGGCCTGCGTCGTGGTGGTGGACGACGTACGTCCGAAACCCAGCTGGGACCAGCGCACACTGACCACCCCGAACCCCATCCGGGCCAGGTTTCGGATGGCGTGGACGGCGACCTGGGGGTCGTCGGAGCAGGCCTGCACACCGATGTCCCCGAAGCTGCGAGAACGCTCGATGGCATCGGCCACAAACGCCGGGAGGTCGGTGAGCGCGGCCGGCTTGCGGTCGGCGATGCCGAATCTGTCTGTACCGGTGGGGTTTGCGGCACTGGGGCCGAACAGCCCCGGTCCGAACCCGATGGTGATCGTCAGTGATGACGCCGACAAACCCAGGGCCTCGCCGGTGTCGGCAGGCGGCGTGTAGTCGCCCATCCCGAGCGCGCCGCCTTCGACGGTGTCCAGACCCCTGGTCATGCGCTCTGCGGCCGCCGTCCACCGTTTGAGCATGTCGATCAGCTCGTCGCGGTTGTCGGTGATGACGTCAAACGACGCGAAATGCAGTCGGTCCTGGGCCTCGGTGACGATGCCGGCCTGGCGTGGTCCGTAGAACGGGACGATGTGATCGGCCGGATCGGCGCTCGGTTCGGCCGCGGTGGCGCGGCCGACGGCCACACCCCCGACCGCGGCGACGGCGGCCGCACCCACACCGGCAGCGCCGAGCAACGCGCGTCGGCTGACGCCGGTGCGCTCGGTCTGCTGATCAGGGGTGGGTGCGGTGCCCTCTGGTTCGGTCACTATTGCGTCATCACCAGCCCGGGTACCAGCGACAGCGACTGCGAGAGTGCATCGATCTGATCGGAGAACGCCTTGCGGGCCTCTTCCGGGACCTGGTCGTAGGACTCATAACCGTCCGCCGTCTGATACTCCTCGATGGAGGCGCGCACGGCCGCGAACTGCGCGGTGATCTTGTCCATCAGCTCGGGGTTCTTGGCCGCGATGATGGGTTGCATTGCCGCGATGAGGGTTTCGGATCCGTCGACGTTGGCTGCGAAGTCCCAGAGGTCGGTGTGGCTGTAGCGGTCTTCCTCGCCACCGACCTTGGTGGCCGCGACCTCGTCGATCAATGCCTGCGGGCCCTTCACGAACGAGCCGGTCTCGAAGACGAAGTCTGGCTTGTCGACCTCGGCCTTGAGTGCGTTGACGTTGGCCAGCAATTCATCGGCCGCCTTGTCGGCTTCGGCCTTGTTGTCGGTCGCCAGGGCGTTGTCGTAGTCGGCCTGGGTCACATCGCCCGGATTCTCGCCGATGTCGCTTGTCTGCGGTGCCCACAGGAAGCGCTCGATGCGGTGGAATCCGGTGAACGGCTGTGCGCCGTCTTCGGTGTCGTCCCAGCGCATGTCGATCGCGGGATCGAGATCGGGGAACGACTCGGCAACCGGCTCGATGCGTTCGTAGAAGGTACGCGTCTGACCGAACTGCGCCTTCGCGGCCTCGAGGTCGCCGGCCTTGATCGCCGCGACGAACACGGCGGTTTGAGCGGCAAAACCGTTGACCTGCCCGCGGACGTAGTCGAGATAGGAGGCCTTGGCCTGCTCGACATCGGCCGGAACCTTCGCCTTCTCCTTGGTCTCGCCGGTCACGTTCAGCTCTTCACGGATACCGGCTCCGACCATGCCCGGCTTGCAGGCGGTCTCGTAGGTGCCCGGCTCCACGATCTCGACGGTCAGTTTGCCGGTCAGTCCCGGTCCGATGTTCTCGACCTCACCGAGCACGCGATTGTTGTTGCCGTACACGTAGAACTCGGTGATCTTGTTGCCGTTGTTCGTGACGTTGAACGACACGTTCCCTGTCTCGGCATCCGTGGTGGCGAGATCACAGCTCGAATCCGTCGAGGTGACGGCGATATCGCCGTCAGAGGCCTCGGCCTTCTCTGTACAGGCCGCCAAGACGAGGGGGCCGACGACGGCTGCGCACAGGAACGCCACGGCCTTCGCGGATCGGGTTGGGTTCATGTGGGGTGGAGCCTTTCTTCAAAGGTGGTGGATCAGACGGTGACAGGAGCCTGTTGTGGTCTGGTCGCGGCCGGTTTACGGGGCCAGAGGAAGTAGGTCATCACGATCAGCAGGTACGCGGCCCATCCGATCACCTGAAGCACCGTCGGGTCGGGCCGGAAGTTGAAGATGCCGGCGAGAACCGTTCCATACCAGGATGACTGGTCATAGTGCGCGGTGATGTCGAAGGCCGTGTTCGACAATCCAGGGAGCCAGCCGACGGTCTGCAGTGCCCGGATCGCGTACGCCAGCATGCCCGCGGCGACAACGACCAGAAATGCACCGGTGTAGGTGAAGAATTTCTGGAAGTTGATCCGGACGGTGCCCTGGTACAACAACACGGTGACAACGACGGCGGCGACCACTCCGAGGACCAATCCCACCAGTGGCCAGTTGCTGCCCGATGTGTTCTCGGCGTACCCGACCATCAACAACGCGGTCTCGACCCCTT
Organism: Williamsia sp. Y712; assembly: GCF_059445525.1. Lineage (NCBI taxonomy): Bacteria > Bacillati > Actinomycetota > Actinomycetes > Mycobacteriales > Nocardiaceae > Williamsia > Williamsia sp. Y712. The sequence continues at coordinate 362,607 of NZ_JCAIUN010000004.1, read as the reverse complement.
CGCGTCCCACGGCCAGAAACGACAACAGCACCACCGCACCCGCGCCGACCTCGAGCGCGCGCGCCATCGAGTCCTTGAGTTCGCCGGAGATGGATGCGGCGGCGCTGCGCATCCACAGCACCATGAAGGTCACGATGGCCACAGCTGCCAATGAGGTGACGCCTGCGATGGCTTCTGCGGTCAGTCCGGTCACTGTCGACGTGCCGTAATGGATGACGGTGAAGATGGTCAGCACCATCACGATCGCGGCACCCACGCCGAGCCAGACCCACTTGAGGGCGTCCCGCCGGCCCGACTTCACCAAGAACGCGACCAGGATCATGACGACGATCCCGGCCTCGAGTCCCTCGCGAAGACCGATCAGTCCGCTCCCGAACAACTGGGTCGCCACCGAGGGTGCCGAACTGCCGTCAGCGACGTACAACTGTGCTCCCTCTGTGCTTGGGTCCGGTTAGGGTCGGATTGCCTAAGACGCGACTGTACAACGGAATCCGGGGAACTCAGAGCGGTAATTCTGGAGTTGGGACATGTTGGGGACTTTATGCCCCACCCCTGCGACCTGCGTATTCGGGCAAATCGGACAAAGCTGATCGAAGGTCGGCGTGTCGTTCGGCGATTCGATACCGAGCAAGCGCGGCCCGGTCGGGCACAGTGGAATGGTGGTCCCGCACAACGTGGCGGGTCGATGGTGACGAAGTGAGGATGACGGTGGTGTGTGGGCGTCGGCGAGAGCCGCGAAGTGGTCGGCGAGCGATTGCCCGACGGGTTGCGGTCGTGGGCGCCATCGTCGGCGTGATGGCGGCGAGTGCCGGATGCCTCGATCTACCGTCCAAGCCAGAGGTGGTGATCCCGGACGGCATCCCACCCAACCCCGGTGCGCCGGTGCCCTACTTCGACATCAACGCGCCCGGCCGCACCGCTGAACTGGTGCGTGAGTGGGCGACCCCGATCTCCGAGCAGAGCCGGATCCCGCTGGTCGCTCTGGAGGCCTACGGCAATGCAGCGGAGATCCAACGTCAGCAACACCCCGAATGCGGCATCACCTGGACAACACTCGCCGGGATCGCCGGCGTGGAGAGCAAACACGGTCAATATCGCGGTGCGCAGATCGCCGCCAGTGGCGACGTCTCGCCGGAGATCCGCGGGGTACCGCTCGACGGGACGGCAGGCAACGCCAAGATCGCCGACACCGATGGCGGTGTGCTCGACGGTGACGATCGGCTCGACCGGGCGATGGGCCCGTTCCAGTTCATCCCGGCAACCTGGGAACGCTTCGGCGTCGACGCCAACGGCGATGGTGTGGTCGACGTCGACAACATCGACGACGCAGCCCTGTCCGCGGCGCGCTACCTCTGCGTCTCCGGCGGCGATCTGACCACGCCCGAAGGCTGGGAGAAAGCGGTCAAGGTCTACAACAACTCGATGCAGTACGTCCTCGACGTCCGAGATCACGCAAACGCCTATTCGGTGAACGTCGCGTACTGAGGCTTTTCGGGCAGATCGCATCTGCATCGGCGTCGGTGCGTCAATCGTTATCTGGCTGCGTTGGGCATTAGGCTCTAAGGCGATACGCGCCACCTCTCGGTGCGGGCGTGAACGTGCAGTGATCAACATCTGAAGGAGATGAGCCGTGGCCAGCATCGATCAGGTCGGAGCCCGCGAAATTCTGGACTCGCGGGGTAACCCGACAGTCGAGGTCGAAGTTGTTCTGGACGACGGAACATTCACCCGCGCGGCGGTACCCTCGGGCGCCTCGACCGGTGAGCACGAAGCAGTGGAACTCCGCGACGGTGGCGATCGCTACGGCGGCAAGGGTGTTCTGAAGGCCGTGGAGGCCGTGCTCGGTGAGATCGCACCCGCCGTGATCGGCATCGAAGCCGACGATCAGCGACTGGTCGACCAGGCGCTGCTCGACCTCGACGGAACCCCCGACAAGTCCCGCCTGGGTGCCAACGCGCTGCTGGGTGTCTCCCTGGCCGTTGCCAAGGGTGCCGCCGAGTCGGCCGGACTGCCGCTGTTCCGTTACGTGGGCGGACCCAACGCGCACATCCTTCCCGTCCCGATGATGAACATCGTCAACGGTGGCGCGCACGCCGACACCGGTGTCGATGTCCAGGAGTTCATGGTCGCGCCCATCGGAGCGCCGACGTTCAAGGAGTCCCTGCGCTGGGGCGCCGAGGTGTACCACTCGCTGCGGTCCGTCCTCAAGGCCAAGGGCCTGTCGACCGGTCTCGGTGACGAGGGTGGCTTCGCTCCGGACATCGCCGGAACCCGTGCAGCGCTGGAGCTGATCAGCGAGGCCATCGGCAACACCGGTCTGAAGCTGGGCACCGACGTCGCGCTCGCGCTCGACGTTGCCGCCACCGAATTCCACACCGAGGGCAAGGGTTACGCCTTCGAGGGCAGCATCCGCACCGCTGCACAGATGGCCGAGTTCTACGCCGAGCTGCTCACCGAGTTCCCGCTGGTCTCGATCGAGGATCCGCTGTCCGAGGATGACTGGGACGGCTGGATCGCGCTCACCGAGGCCATCGGCGACAAGGTCCAGCTGGTCGGCGACGACCTGTTCGTCACCAACCCCGAGCGCCTCGAAGACGGCATCAACCGCGGTGCCGCCAACGCACTGCTGGTGAAGGTCAACCAGATCGGCACACTCACCGAAACCCTCGACGCCGTGGCGCTGGCACACAACAGCGGCTACAAGACGATGATGAGCCACCGTTCGGGTGAAACCGAAGACACGACCATCGCCGACCTGGCAGTGGCATGTGGTTGTGGACAGATCAAGACCGGTGCACCGGCTCGTAGCGAGCGCGTTGCCAAGTACAACCAGCTACTCCGCATCGAAGAGGGCCTGGGTGACGCAGCCCGGTACGCAGGCGATCTTGCCTTCCCGCGGTTTTCCTTCGAGGGCTGAGAAGCACGATAAGTTGACGGACGCGTAAGCCATGGCCGAAAGACGTAGTCGCCGAACGGGATCGCAAGACGGATCCCGTCGTGAGCGCGGCCGTGGGCAGGCCGACGGCGGAGCCCGGCCGGCACGGTCGGGGTCGCGCAGTCGCGGTGGCCCCGGCCCCACCCGGGCCCGGGCCACATCGCGGACCGCCATGTCGCCGACGATGACGTTGCCGCGGACCGCGGCGGCGTTGTCGTCGCGGTGGGAGGCGATCAATCCGAAGCGGGCCGTGGTGCTCGCCGCCGTGCTCAGTCTGTTGGCGTTGTCGCTGGCGGTACCGATGCGGACGTACTTCTCGCAGCAGACCGAGTTCGACGAATTGCGGGCAGGCAATTCGCAACTCGAGCAAGAGGTTCGCGATTACGAAGAGAAGGTCGCCGAGCAGAGCGACCCGGCCTACATCGAGGCGCAGGCGCGCGAAAGATTGCAGTTTGTGATGCCAGGGGAGAAGCCTCTGGTGATGCAGTACCCGGTACCTCCGGGCAAGACGGACGAAGAGCGTGAGGCGGAGAAGCAGGCACAGAACCCCTGGTACACCAACCTGTGGGAATCGGTATCTGTGCCCGAGAAAAAATGAGTAATTCAGAATCCAATCAATCAGTCTCCCAAGATGATCTCGACGTCATCGCAAAGCAGCTGGGACGTTTGCCCCGCGGAGTGCTCGAGGTCAGCTATCGCACGCCCGACGGTCGGCCCGCGGTCGTCAAGACCGCTCCGCGGCTGCCCGACGGCACACCGTTTCCCACGCTCTACTACCTGACCGATCCGCGCCTGACCGCCGAGGCGAGTCGACAGGAATCGGCAGGGGTGATGCGGGAGATGACGGCCCGCCTGGCCGAAGATCCAGAGCTGGCCGCGCAATATCGTCGGGCCCACGAGTCGTATCTCGCCGAACGCGATGCGATCGAGTCGTTGGGGACCGACTTCACCGGCGGCGGCATGCCGGACCGGGTCAAATGCCTGCACGTCTTGATCGCGCATTCGCTGGCAAAGGGTCCGGGTCTGAATCCGTTTGGTGACGAGGCCGTGTCGTTGGCTGCCGCAGCCGGACTGCGTGGCAGCGCGATACCGGCCGACTGGCCCGAACTGCCTGCACGCGAAGAGGATTCATGAGCGACGTTGTCGCAGCGGTTGATTGTGGCACCAATTCGATCCGCCTGCTGGTGGCTGCCGCCGGAGAAGACGGACTGATCGATCTTCATCGCGAGATGCGGGTTGTCCGGCTCGGACAGGGTGTTGATGCCACCGGTGCGTTCGCCGATGAGGCGATAGAACGTACCCGCGTCGCACTGGCCGACTATGTGACGGTCATGCAATCCCACGGTGTCAGCGCAGTCCGGATGGTGGCCACCTCGGCCACCCGGGACGCCGCCAACCGTGACGAGTTCTTTGCGATGACCCGTGAACTGCTCGGTGCGGTGTCACCCGGCGCGGTCGCCGAGGTGATCTCCGGCGATGAGGAAGCGCGGTTGAGCTTTGCCGGTGCGGTGGGTGACCTCGACCCCGCGCAGGGTCCGTTTGTGGTTGTCGATCTCGGTGGCGGGTCCACCGAGGTGGTGATGGGTGACGGCGACGGTGTCCACGCCGCGTATTCGGCCAACATCGGCTGTGTCCGGCTGACCGAACGCTGCCTGCACAGCGATCCGCCCACCGACGCCGAGATCGCCGATGCCATTTCGGTGATCAAAACGCTTCTGGGTGAGGCTTTTTCGCACGTCGACGTCGATGGGGCGAAAACGTTTGTGGGTGTGGCCGGAACGATGACCACCCTGGCGGCCCTGGCTGCAGACCTCCCGGAGTACGACTCGGAGCGAATCCATCTCTCGCGGATCGGGTTCGAGCGGCTGTCGCAGGTGTGTTGGGACCTGGTACGGATGCCACGGGCGCAGCGGGCCGTGCTCGGGCCGATGCATCCGGGCCGCGTCGACGTCATCGGTGGCGGATCGCTGGTGACACTCGAACTCGCGGAGATGATCGGGGAGCGAACCGGAATCACCGATCTTGTTGTCTCCGAACACGACATCCTCGACGGAATCGCGCTTTCGCTGCTGAACGTCGACTGACCTCGTTCTGCGGACTGATGGCTGTCACCCGGTGGCGGAACCACTGGTGGATGCTGACAGGTGAGTGGCAGGCTCAGATCGCTGGCCACTGCGGTGAGCGCCCGAGCAGTGCCAGCGTCCGGTCCAGTCCGGTCGAATTGGCCGGGGGTGCGGTTCGTGGCCCGAACGGGGAACCGGTCCGGCTGCGGTTTTCGGCATCAGGAATCTGCTCAGCGATTTGTAGCACCAGCTCTGTCAGCATCTGATCGGGGTCGATGCGACGACCGATGGCACGCGCGACGTCCCAGGCGTGGACGAAGGAGTCGACCAGGTGCATGGTGATCGCTTGTGAGCCGATGAATGTCTGATCGCGCGAGAGTTCCGGCAGTGAGAAGTGTCGATCGGCGACGCCGGGCTGCGCGAATGCCGTGGTCACCGCGGTGGCCGATTCCAAGTAGTCGCTGACCGGATCGTCGCGCTGCGTTCCGGTGATCCAGAGTGCGTCGTCGCGACCGTTGCCGGCGGCTGCTGCGGCGAAACCATTGTTTTGCACGGTCATGTGGTCCAGGAGCTCGACCAGATTCCACTCGGCACATGGGGTCTGACTCATCAGCTGGTCGGGCGAGATCAATTGCACTGAATCGATGGTGAGTTGCACGGCTTGGGCGTGAGAAGCTTGCAAAATATTCATAAGCAGCAGCATATCGTATGCAACCTGCTTATTGATAGCCCGAACGCGATAGTTTGATGACATGAACGAGCAACCGCGACCAGATCTGGCAGCGATGTTGTTGCCGCTGGTCCGAGCCCTGGTCGAGATCGAGGAACCCATCTTGGCCGAAAATGACCTGACCATGTGGGCGTATTCCGTGCTGCTGGAACTCAGAGAAGGGCCGGTCCGGACCCAACAGGCGTTGGCGGCGGCAATCGGTGCGGACAAATCGCGTCTGATCCCGATTTTGGACAACCTGCAAGGGCGGGGGATGATCACGCGCCGACCTGACCCGTCCGACCGCCGCGTCCGGCTGGTGGCGCTGACGGCGGAGGGGCAGCAGATTCGCGATCGGACCCAGGCCGCGATTCAACGCGCGGAAGGAAAAATACTCGGGCCTCTGACCCCGGCAGAACGGCAGGACTTCATCCGGTTGGTACGTGCCCTGCACCAATCCGTTCTGGCCGCCGCGGACCCGATCCCTGAGTGACCTGGTCAGTGGGTGACGGATGTGCGCAGCGAAATGTTGTTGCAGGCCTCGCATACGCTCTCCGGGATCACACCGGCGCGCTGCAGGAAGCCAAAGATGGTGCAGCCCATGCAAAAACCGAGGACCGACTCCAGAAGTGCGGCCACCACAAGCAGTCCGGTCAGGATCTGGGCGGCCAGTCCGAGGCCGAACAGCGACAGGATCAGCGCAGAACCGCTGAAGACCAGTCCGATCGTCTGAGCGAACCGCTTCGGCGGTCCGGGAACCAGCTTTGTCCTCTTGATGAAGTGCGGAACGATGACCCGCACGGAAAGTTGTCCGAACGGTGAGAGCGTGGGTCCCGACGCCACCCGCAGTGCAAACCCGATCGCGAGTACCGCGTACACGACGGGATTGTTGATCACGATCGCCACTACGGCGAGCAGGACCACCAGGCCGGCAGTCGATCGCGCGGCATAGTCGTTGACGGGATTCGGAAAAGTCAGCACCGGCCCAGGCTACCGATCGGACCCGTACCACCCAACATTTGCGCCCACCGCGCCTCCATCTCCCGATGGTGTGCTGTTTTGGTGCAGCTCACCTGCGCTTTTGTTCGCCAAAACACCACATCATCGGGGCTGGGCGGGGCTGGATTCTTCCAGTTCGGCGAGGCGTTCCTGCTCTTCGGCGTGCTTTTTGACGGCATTGAGCCCGGGCAACAGGAAGCTGGCCGCAGCACATAGGGCGTATCCGCAGATCGGCACCCAGGCGGCGATCGTGAATGCATGAAGCAGTTCTGGCTGGGTGTAGCGACCGGCCTCACCGAAGAACAGCACGCCGGTGACGGCCACACCGACCGCGCCGCCGATCTGGGCGAACGTGTTCAACGTGCCCGACGCCGCACCGGAATCGGACACGTCCACCGTGGACAGCGCGATATCGAGCAATGGCACCAACATAATGGTCAGACCGAGACCGGCCAGTGCCATCGGGAAGACCGTGTCCCAGCTAGAGAACGCCGCGTCTGCGTCTCGGATCACCACAATGGTCCAGGCGGTGCCTGCGCTCATCATGAGGCCACCGATCAACGGCAGGTTGCGTCCGAGTCGAGTGGTCAACGCGGCTCCGATACCGGCGGCGATCGTGGCACCGATACTGAACGGCAGCGTCATCGCGCCGGCCGTGATGGCCTCGAAGCCGAGACCTACCTGGACGTAGAGCGCCAGTATCAGGAAGAACGACGTGATCGAGCCCTGGAACAGGAACTGGATGGCCGAACCACCGACGAACCCGCGGTTACCGAACAGACGGAGGGGGATCAGCGCGCTGCCCTCGGTCGTGCGTCGCCGTTGCTGGAACACGAATGCGGCCAACGCCACCGGCGACAGCGCCATCATCACGAATGACCAGGTGGGCCAGCCCAGTTGTCGTCCCTCCACCAGGGGATAGACGAGCAACAGGACGCCACCCACGGCGAGCACCACGCCGAGTAGATCGAGATTGGTGACCTTCTCGGACTTGGTGTCGGGGATCAGGAACCAGCCGGCAACCGCAATGATGATGCCGATCGGGACATTGATGAAGAAGATCGCCCGCCACTCGCCACCCAACGGGTTGTCGGTGACCAACCAGCCGCCGAGAACCGGACCGATCACCGCGGCCATCGCGGTGATGGTGCCGAGGATCGCAAAGACCGGCGCGCGTTCCTTGGGACGGTAGAGGACCTGCACGTTGGCCAGAACCTGCGGAACCATCAGCCCGGCAAAGAAGCCCTGCAGCACCCGCGAAGCCACCAGAATGCTGCCGGTCTGCGCGGTCGACGCGAGGACCGAAGCCAGGGTGAAACCGACGATTCCGATGAGGAAGACCTTTTGGCGTCCATAACGGTCCCCGAGACGTCCGGCCGTGATGAGGACACTGGCGAACGCCAACACGTAGCCGCCGACCAACCATTCGATCTGTGCCGGGGAGGCGTCGAGATCACCGCGGATGGAAGGGATCGCCACGTTGACGATCGTCACGTCCATGAGATCCATGAACATTGCGAAGGCAAGGATCGCCATCGCGAGGTTGCGCCGCTCGTAGATCGGCGCGGTCATCTAAATGCTCGGACCGTCTGTGCGTTCGGTCTCGTCGATACGTGCGCGCTTGGACGCCTCACGCATCTCGATGCCGTCGGTGATCAGATCACCGATTTCCCTGGTGACGTCGACGACTGCTCCGGTGATGATCGACGCGATCCGCCCGACCCGATGAGTGGTCTGTTCGATCAGTTCCTGGGCGATGTCCTTGTTGCGTTCGAATTGCGAGACCATGCGGGCCTTCCGTGTCGATGCCGGAATCGTCCCATTTCGTCAGAAGATTCGGCGTTAGGCAGCAACTTTGGACTCGACCTTAACACTGAACTGTGCATCATCGGCCAGCCACGAGTTGGGCAATGACAGCCGGGCGATCTTCCGCCAGGTCGATCCGATCTGATGGCTGAAACTGCCGGTGTTGTAAGGCAATCCGTAGCGCTCGCAGAGTTCGCGGACCTCGCCGGCGATCTGCGGGTAACGGTTGGCCGGGATGTCGGGGAAGATATGGTGCTCGATCTGGTGCGAGAGGTTGCCGCTCATGATGTGGAACAACGGCGTGCCGCTGATGTTGGCCGACCCGAGCATCTGACGCAGGTACCACTGGCCACGGGTTTCGTCTTTGGTCTCTTCCTGGCTGAAAGTCTGTACACCGGAAGGGAAGTGGCCGCAGAAGATGATGGAGAACGTCCACAGGTTGCGAGCCAGGTTGGCGCTCGCGTTACCCACCAGCGTGCTGACAAAAAACGGACCGGTGAGCGCGGGGTAGATGACGTAGTCCTTGACGACCTGTCGGCTGGCCTTGCGCCACATGCCCTTCACCAGACCCTTGACATCGGTCCACTTACGTTTGCCTGCCAGGATGTTCTCGGTCTCGAGGTCGTGCAGCATCACACCCCATTCGAACAGCACCATCAGTGCGCTCGCCCAGGCGAGGTTGCCCAGGTAGTAGGGGTTCCACTTCTGGTCGCGGTCCATGCGCAGGATGCCGTAGCCGATGTCGCGGTCCTGGCCCACGATGTTGGTGAAGGTGTGGTGCATGTAGTTGTGGCTGTGTCGCCACTGATCTGCCGGACAGACTGTGTCCCATTCGAACTCGCGTGAGTTCAGGCCGGGTTCACGCATCCAGTCGTACTGGCCGTGCATGACGTTGTGCCCGATCTCCATGTTGTCGAGGATCTTCGAGACACTCAATGCCCCGACGCCGGCAAGCCAGGCCGGTGGGATGAACGGGAAATACATCAGGGCGCGTCCGGCAACCTCAAGGGCGCGCTGCGTCTTGATGATGGAGTAGATGTACTCACGATCGGCGTCGCCGAGGTCGGCGACGACCCGGGCGCGCAGTGCGTCGAGTTCGTGGCCGAGTTCTTCGACCTTTTCGTGTGTCAGGACGAGTTCTGTGGTGGTCATGGTGACTCCTATAGAGGTGTCGGAAATGGGGATGTCAGGGCAGGCGGGGGGGGGGGCTTTCGCCGACGTGTCAGATGTCGATGACGCAGTCGCCGACCGGCTTGCTGATGCAGAGTTGGATGTGCTGATCGGATTCGGTGTCGGTGTCGCCGGTGAGGATGTTCTTGGTCAGCCCAGAGCGCTTGATCGCGCTGCACGAGAAACAAATGCCCATCCGGCAGCCGAATTCTGGTTGCAATCCGGCGCTCTCGGCCTGTTCGAGGATCGACGCGCCGTTGTTGGGTGCGTTCTTGCCACTGGCGGCGAAGCTGATCTGCCCATGTGCAGGGGCATCGTCATCGTCGGCCGGTGTGGTGAGCACAAATTGCTCGATGTGCAGATTGTCGATCGCACCGATGTCCGTCAGGTGGTCACGCACGCTGTAGTGGAGCGCGGACGGGCCACAGAGAAAGACCGGCGTATCCACTGCATGGGCGCTGGGCAGGTGCTCGGGGCGAAAGTGCTCCGCCAACGACCTGTCGCCGGTTGGGCGGGTGAAATGCGTGTCGATGTTCCACTCGGGGTGATCGGCGGCGATTGCGCCGAGCTCACGAGCGTACGGGTGATCGTCGGCGCTGCGCGCATAGTGGATGAAGTCGACGCGACCACGATAGTTCTCGGCTACAAGTGTTCTCAACATTGAGAGCACAGGTGTAACACCGCTGCCGCCGCTGATGAAGATCATCCGGTCGGGTCGCGCGGCGGGCAGCGTGAAGGTCCCGGCCGCAGGCGAGAGTCCCAGGACCTGTCCGGGTGCGGCGTGGTCGCGCAGGTGCCGGGAGACGACTCCGTCGTCGTGCGCGGTCACTGTCAGCTCGATGTGGTCCCGCGTGGTGGCACTGTTGGCCGGCGAGTAACAGCGCGTATGCCGAACACCGTTGACTACAGTGCTGACCTGGATGAATTGACCGGCTTCGAATCCGGTCCACTGGCGGGTCGGACGCAGTTGCAGCGTCACCGACCGTGGGGAGCGGTGTTGCACGTCGACGATCTCGGCGCGCATCTCGTTCCAGGTGATGCGGGGATCGATCAGCTCCAGGTAGCGATCGACCGCGTGGGGGGTGAGGGCAGCTTCGAGTACTGGGCCGAGGAATCTGGAAATGGTTCTCGACATGGTCGAGTCCTTTCGTTCAGTGCACGACTGTTCACTAGCAGTGTCGCATCATCGGCCCCCTTGTCGTCAAGGGTTCTTTGTGTAACGGCCGGCACATTTTGAATGCGGGGTTGCGGAAATCGCTGGTGTACAGACGTACACTCAGCTGCGTGTCGCGGATTTCGAAACATCACAGCTCGAGCACCCACAGTGGTTCTCGGCGTGATTCTGCGTCGTCTGAGCGTGTTGCCGAGGTGTCGCGGACCCGGGCCGAGCAGAAAAGCCGGACCCGCCAGGCGCTACTCGACGAGACACTCGAATTGGTCGGTGAACGCAGCTTCTCGTCGATCAGTCTGCGCGAGGTGACCAAGCGGGCCGGGATCGTACCGACAGCCTTCTACCGGCACTTCGCCTCGATGGAAGAGGTGGGTGTCACCCTGGTCGAGGATGCGATGCGGACCCTGCGTCGCATGTTGCGCGATGGGCGACGCGATCTCGCTGCCCGCACGGCGATGCCCACTGCAAAGGACTCTCTGGCCGTGGTGGTCCGGCAGGCCCGCGCCAACGAATCGCAGTTCCGGTTTCTCGTACGAGAGCAATACGGCGGCAGCACCGAGGTCCGTCGCGCCATCGACACCGAGCTCAAGCTGCTCTCCCGGGAGCTGGCCATCGATCTGTCCCGGATTCCCGAGTTGGCACACTGGCCCGCGGATGATCTCGAGGTGGCCGGCGATCTGATCGTCACCGTGATGCTCCACGCGGTCGCCGAATTGGTCGAGCTGGATCCGCGGAACACCCGTGAAGAAGAAGAGTTGATCCGGCGGACCGAGAAGCAGATCGTCATCACATTCCTGGGAATGGCTGCGTGGCGTCCATCTGAGCACTGACAACTGCGCCGCGGTCACGCGGTGAAACGTCGCACTGCATGAGCGGTGGTCGTGGGATCTGTTGTCAGCATTGTCGGTGACGGCGCTGCGATCCTCGATACAGTCCTGACGTGGAGAACAGAGAACCTTCGAAAAATGCCCGCGCACAAGCGCTGAACGCACCGAAACCCCGCAGGACTGCCATGGCAGTTGCCGGCTCCGCGGTGCTGATGCTCGCATTGGTCGCATGCGGCGACGACAATCCGTCGGATCCGGGGAACCAGCGATCGGTGACGGTGGTCGGCAGCGGTGAGGTCAAGGGTGCGCCGGACACGCTGCGGGTCGACATCGGGGTCGAGACGACCGGCGACGACGTGTCCACTGCGATCAATGCCGCCAACGCGCAGATCACCGCAGTGACCGATGCGGTGGTGAATGCCGGTGTGCCCCGCGAAGATGTGCAGACCCAGCAGGTCACTGTCTCTCCCGACTACACGAGTCCGGCTCCAGGGGGTTCGAGCCAGATCTCGGGTTACCGGGCGACCAACTCGATCCGGGTGGACATCCGCGATCTCGCCAAGGGGTCGGACGTGCTCAAGGTCGCCGCCGAGGCCGGGGGTAACGACGTCCGGATCAGCAATGTGTCGTTTGTCATCGACGACGATTCCGCGTTGGTGGACAACGCCAGGGAAGAAGCCTTCAACGACGCACGGAGTCGCGCTGAGCAATACGCGAATCTGTCAGGTGATGATCTCGGCGCCGTGCTGACGATCGACGAGACGACATCAGGGCAGGCGGCTCCGGTATCTGAACAACGGAGCGCGATGCTGGACAGTTCGGTTCCGCTCGAACCAGGTCAGCAGACGGTCGGTTTCAGCGTGACCGTGAAATGGCAACTGAAATAAGCCAGAACTGACGTGTGGTGGCGAACTAACCTTCGGCGGGGACCTCTTCGCTTGCTGATGGCGGCTGCTCCGCCGGCGGCGGAATTGGACCGTCGGAGGTCGGTGTCTCGAGAACCGTTGTTACATACGGAGATTTCACCCATCTCCCAGACGTGCGAGCGAGGGTCCAGGCTCCGGACGAGTCTGTAACCTTCAACTCGTCTGAACCGTCGACCCATTCGGCAACGGTGTTGTTTGATGCCGGTGTGCGATATTCCTCCACATCCGACGCGTCGCGGATGATGACGACCGGTCCCGTGGCTGCCTGCACCAGTTGGGCTGAATAGTCTCCCGAGGCTGAGCGCGTGGCCGGCGAAAGTGGTTGTTCCACAGGGATATCAGGAGTGGGCGTCGTTGTGATGGGCGGCGCGGTCGTACTCGTGTCGCTGGGCGGAGTGTTCGACGGCACCGGTTCGGTGTCCGTCGTTGACGGTGTGGTCGTTGACGGTGTGGTCGTTGGCGCGGGCGTTGTCGTCGGGGTGGTAGACGAAGTGGTGCTGGGTGGAACTCGCGCTGCGGATGGCCCGGCACCAGCGCAGACGACGCCGTTCGAGAAATCGGCTGTGAGGTTATACGACGCGTACCCGGTAGAGAAGTTTCCGCTCACTGTCCGCGTACGAATCTCCGCTCGTGCGGTGGTGCCGGTGAGGCCGCTCAGGTTCGCGTAGAGAATCGTGACGGACGGGGCGGCGACGATGGCCGAGTAGACTACGTTGCCAGTCAACGGATCACGAATGCTGACCTGGTAGGTGCTTCCTGGGATCGCGGCCCAGGCGATGGTGGCTGATTTCACGTTGTTCGCGCAGCTGATAGATGATGGCGGCGCGATGTATCCGCCCGTTTGATCTGCCTGATACGGAGCAACCACGGCGCATCTCATGTTCTCGCGAGCCAAGGTGGTCGGGTCTCTGGTGACCCGGTAGCCCCGCCAATCTGGTGAGACAGCCCCGCCCGGAAGCATCGTGTGGATCTCAGCGTCGTATGAGGTCGTGGAAAGGCTCGAGGGAAAGCCGAAGGCGTTCAGGGTCGCGGAGAGCGTTGTACCGGCGGCGACCGTGTTCGCCGGCGTGATATCCCATGTTCGCCAGATGGCGCCGCTGATCGACTCGCGGAGTATGACGCGGTACTGGTAGGGCGGGCCGATGTGTCGCCAGCTGATGGTGGGCGTACTCCGGGGATATCCTGGTAAATCGTCCTGGCAGGTCACATAATTCAAACCGCTCACGATGCTGTCGATACGTGGCACAAACTGACTTTTCGCGGTGAACGAACCTGTTGTGCCGCTGGCCGAATTGGAGTATGCGGCCATGGTGCCTTGAAAGTGTCCGGCACCGATCACTATGACCGTTGCCAGTCCGAGGGCTACTAGGCAGACCCCGCCCGCCGTGCGACCGGAGGTCGCTGATCCGGAGACTTCGGTGGTATCGGATGACGGGCGCCGACCGTTGGGGAATACGACGAGCCACAGCAGGCCAAGTGCGACACCTCCACCGAGGATTTTTGCAGCAGGAGTATCGAGCCATGCTGCGAGGTAACCGAGACCGTCGACATGGAAGACGATGCGTTCCGCCGAATCGACCACGTAACTCTCGGCATCGGGCACACCGTTCGCGTCACCCCGAAGTGTCATCGAGACGGCTCCGTCCGCGGACGAGTCAACTGATGCGACGCGGTGTGTGATGCGAATGCCCTGTTGATTTTCAACGCTGACGACATCGCCGACCTTGATGTCTGCTGCCGGCACATTCTGTGCGAATGCCAGTGCACCGGTGGAGATGGTGGGCTCCATTGAGCCCGAACGAAACACCAGGGGAGTGATACCGAAGAAGATCGCCGCGAGCATCGCGATCAAACAGAACAGGCCGGCTAGGGCGGAGACGGTCAGCGCGATCTCACGGATAAGGCGCTTGTGCCGTGGTCGCTCGGGGACAGGAACTACGAGTTCACTCATGTCGACGTCGCACTGAAGTTCAGCGTGATGCTCGCTACCGCCTGGGCCTGCACTGTGATGGGAGCTTCTTGAGCCAGCGCAACGATGATGCATAGAGCTTGCGTGCTGGTGCTTGGAGTACCACCGACTCCTGCGCTCAGAGGTCGGGGTTGGGTCACCACCGGGGTTGAGCTACCTGCATGCAGTAGCGAAGTGCCCAACACGGTACCGCTGCAAGTCCCGTTCCTCAGACCACCTGAGGTTCCATTCGTGGGGGTTCCCGTGCTGTGGACAGTCATTCGTAGATAGTTGCCGAGGACGGGACTCCCGGACGGTGTACTGGCGGCCATCGTGTACGTGATCGGGAGCGTCGACAACGTATTCTGCACTGTCAACGTCACCGCCTGGCTTTCTCCGGGCAACATGCCCGCCATGCTGGACCCTGGTGAACCAGCGAATGGGTGCTGCTTCACGCCATTGACACGTAGATCGACAACACCTGTCTTGAACTCGCCCGACGTTGCAGTCGCGGAGTTGCTCCACAGGGCGAGGGTGCCCACGGCGCCGAAGCCAAAAATCATGCAAAGGGCAAGTAGCGCACGTATTCTCACTCCGAGCGGGCCGCTGATCATCTCTTTGAGTGCTGCTCGATCAATGCGAATCGGCATGGCTTGCATCCTCTGTCACCGACTTCTCGCGTCGGGCCCTTCGCCCGTCTTGCACGGCGCTGATCATCAGGACTGCCGCGTATGTGAACAGTCCGACCACGAGCACCCCGATGGTCCACGCACGTTGCTGACCCGTGAGCCAGTTGTTCACGTACCCCAGGTAGGGGATGCTGTACCACACCTTGCCCTTGATCTGTTCCTCAACTACGGGCTTCTCGTCCGGAATGTCGTTGGCGTCACCCTGTGTGGTGAAAGTTCGTTCACCGCGGGCGCTCAGGGTTGTGCCAACTATTCTGTGGGTCACCACCGCGGACTTACCACTTTTCAACTGGTAGGTGACGGGAGTGCCGATGCGGAGTTCGTCGATGTCAACTGGTTTGACGATTATCAAAGTCCCTGGCGGATATGTCGGCCGCATCGATCCTGTCAACACCGTGAATCTCTCGGCACCGGCCACGAACGGAATCAGAATGGTGATCGTCAAGACCGCGAGCATCGCGAAAAGCAGGCACCAGCTCACGATGCTGCGGAACCACCACAGTGCGCCCGTCCGATCGTCTGTGGAAATGGTGCTTGTCATGCTGTTTGGTCCGTCCGGAAGCCGAGAATAACGGTGCTGCTTTTATTTTGTGGAGCCGCTTGCCCGACGGAGGCTCGAAGACACCACACCTCGGAGTTGCCGGTATCCAATGAACGAGCCGGAGTGGGGGCTGGAAAACTTGTCCAGGGACCGCCGACAACGTTGTTCGGGTCACCCGACACCGGGCAGCTACCCGCATTGCTGACAATCCACGCGGTAAAAGCCAGCGGTACATCCGTTGAACTCGTTGCCAGGGACTGCAGTCGGTATACCGTTTTCATCGGGCGATTCGTATCGCCCGCGACAGTGATCGTCAATGGTTTTTGCACAACCGACCCGGGTGAGAGGTTCTGCCCACCGAAATCTGCCCAAAGGTAGTTGTTCACTCCACCGGCGAGAATTTTCAACTCGCCTGATCGGATGGTGGCACTGGGCGTGGAATCCTGATCACGCCACAATGCTCCGGTCTGTTGCGTGGACAACAGCGTCAGCACAAGCACGGCTACAGAAACCAGTGCCCACCACCGATATTTCCTCACGAACTAGGGTGCTGGGTTGGGGAGCTGGTCGAGCTTGAGCTTGGTGTTGGCCAGATTGACCGTCTGGTTCTGCGCGATTGTCCCGGACGTGGCTGGATCGAACTCGATGGCCACCTCGACAACGATGTCTACGGACCCACTGGTCTGGGGGGCGATCTCTACTGCCGTTCCCGTGGGCAGGTCGACTCCGTCCAGTTCTACAGTCACCTCCGGCGTGCCGAGAGCAGCCACCAGTTCAGCGTTCCCGGTTGCGGCTCCGATGGTTGCCGTGAGCTCTGCGGCCAAGTTGTTGCCGGTGGCAGTCAGGGTTGTGGTGCACGTGTAGGAGACTTTGTCGCCGGGGACGATCAGGAATGCTTCGATATCCGTGATCGGGACCGGCAATGCTGGAGAAGGCTTCGTTATATCGGTCCATGCGCCGCCGTCCGCGCAATCGCCAAGCGAGAGTTGACCGGAGTTGATGTCGCTGTCGAGGACATCGCTCTCGTCGCCCCAAAAAGCTAAACTGCCGGCGCCGCCGAGCAACAGGATCGCGCCTGCGCCGGCTGCCATTGCTGCTTTGGTCTGCTTGTTCATCTTGACTCATTCCGCTGGTTTGTTTCGAACTCAGAACTAGTATCTCGCGTTACCAGTTGATCGTTACAGAATCAAACTTTTTGTGATGTAACCATGTATCGGATGGAATGACTGCCATTTAAAGGTCCTGGTGATAGCTGAAAAGCGTTGTCCGCGAGGTGGTTGACTCCACGAGATAGTTCGCATTGCTTTCTATCTGTGCGGGACAGTATGGACCTCGCACAGATATTAGATGTCTTTGATTCCTTCGATAACTGGCAAATTAATCTGGATGTTCCTGCGATTTTGACTCAACGTCATTCAGGATAAGTGGGTCGAGATCGCGCTATTCAATGTTCTAAGCGTGCCTAACAATGCACGGGATAATGTACCGCGACAATGCGCCGGGCGCCCGGGGGCGGATCGGATGGAGACGTCGACCCTGCCGTGGGAGGTGATACCGCCCCTGGCGTCGCGTAGTCGTCGTCGCGCCGCCCCGGTCGCGGCTGTCTGTTGTGTCATGCTCGGTCAATCCCGTTGTTGCAAAAAGCTTTTCGGATCCACACTGCGCATCGTCCTCGGGTTGGCGGCAGTGAGCACTCAACCGGTCCTCTGCGGGGCGATTGTCGGGGCCGAGCGTTGGTGGGTATCAATCTGCCGGCCGCGAGTCGCATCGGTCAGGGGGAGTGTTCCTGCGTGGTCCCCCGGGCCGCCATCGACGCGCCGTGAAGGCAGGGCCCGAACAGGCTGCCGATTGGCGCAAAGCCGACTGTGACCAGGAAATGGTGCGGAACCGGTGGATCGATGAAACCGTATGAGGGATGAGCACAACAACGCCGACGCTCGTTCTCGGTCCGATCCTCCGTTACGTCGACACCACGAGAGCCACGGTCTGGGTGGAAACCGAGGACGAGTGCAACGCCGAGGTCCGGACGTCAACCGGCCAGATCGGCGCCGAGAACACATGGTCCGTGCACGGACATCACTTTGCGATCGTGCAGTTGGTCGGTCTTCCCTCCGGCAGCGTCATCGACTACACGGTGACGCTGACGCCGTCGGGCAATCCGGGTTCGGAAGCGACTCCGGTGATCTGTGCCGAAGGACAGCTGCGGACGGCGGCACACGACGACGCACTGACTGTCGCGTTCGGTTCCTGTCGTCGAGGCGATACCTACGACGACGATCGGCTCAAGGCGATCGGTGCCGACGGACTCGCCGGGTTGGCGGCACAGGTGAAAGACCAGGACGCCGAGCTGTGGCCGCAATTGCTGCTGTTGCTCGGAGACCAGGTGTATGCCGATGATCCTTCGCCCGAGATCAAGGCACTGCTCCGTGAGCGCCGCGAAGCACAGAACGATCCAGAACTGGGTGACGAGGTCTTCGAAGAGATCTGCGACTTCGAGGAGTACACGTGGCTCTACCGCGAATCCTGGGGAGCGCCGCAGGTGACCGGGTTGATGGCCACCATTCCGAGCTGCATGATCCTTGATGACCACGACCTGCGCGACGACTGGAACTCGTCGTCGGACTGGCGGGCGGAGATGGAGCAGAAACCTTGGTGGCACCGACGGGTGGTGGGGGCGTTCTCCTCGTACTGGGTCTACCAGCATCTGGGTAACCTCTCGCCGAATGAACTGGCGAAGGACGAACTCTACCTCGCGGTTCGGTCGGCAGGCAGTGCAGAGGAACGAGAAAAGCTCCTGTCGGACTTTGCACTTCGCGCCGACAGTGATCCGGCGTCGGCCCGCTGGAGTTACGTCCGGGATCTGGGCAACACCCGGATCATCATGATCGACTCGAGGTGCTCACGGGACCTCACACCGGACGGGCGAGCAATGCTCGACGAGCTCGAATGGAAATGGCTCTGTGAGCAGGCATTGACCACCGACGCCCGGCATATCGTGTTCGGTACGTCGCTGCCGTATCTGATGCTGCCTGCGCTTCACCAGCTCGAACAGTGGAATGAAGCTGTCGCACAAGGTGCCTGGGGTCGCCGGTGGGCCAAGGTAGGGGAGAAGTTGCGCCTGGCCCTCGATCTCGAGCATTGGGCTGCGTTCGGCAATTCCTTCGAGCAGATGGTGACCCTCGTCGGGGAGCTGGTGAGCCGCCCGCAACCGCCTGCGAGCATTCTATGGCTGTCCGGCGACGTGCACTGTTCTTACGTCGCACAGGCGGAACTGACCGACACCCCGCCGAACAACACAATGCTGTACCAGCTGACGATGTCGCCGTTCCGCAACCCGCTCGACCTGCCGATTCGGGTGGTGAATCGGCTTGCGATCCGGCGGCCCGTGGTCAAATTCATGCACTTCCTCGCACGCCGGGCGGGCCTCGGTGATCATGCGATCACCTGGCAGGTCGACGCCGGACCGTGGTTCGACAACGGGGTGATGGTGCTGAGGCTGAAGGGCGAGACCGCGTCGGTGCTCATCGAGCACGCGAAGACGGGCCCAGGCGGTTCGCAGGATCTCGTGCAGACACACGAGATGGTCCTCACGCACTGACTGGTCTGACCACGACATGTGGTCGGGGTGGTGAACAGGTGTGGTCAGCAAAGACGGTTGACCACCGTTGATCGGTAGTGTCACTACCGAAAGGACTGGACGCAAAAAAGTGGGCGACCCGCGATTTCTCGCTGGTCAACCCACTTTTTTGAAGTCTGACGATCTTAGATCGCGGTCACTCCGGTAGCCTGGGGGCCTTTGGCGCCCTGGCCGATTTCGAACTCGACTCGCTGGTTCTCCTCGAGGGTGCGGAAGCCGCCGCCCTGGATCTCGGAGTAATGAACGAAGACGTCATCTGAACCGCCGTCGGGGGCGATGAAGCCGAAGCCTTTTTCGCCGTTGAACCATTTCACAGTTCCCTGTGCCATATTAAAGTACTTCTCTCTTTTTTCCTGCAGAACGCATTAACACGTCCCTGGTACATAGTGTTGCACGGATTCGCCGAAACCGATAGTGCTGGGAGCAAGTTGGGTGTGTCGGTTTTTCTGTGAGCCTTTGACCTGCGGTTATGTCGCGGCGCGCCGTGCGTTGAGACTGGCACGAATGTGCAGATCTGCTGGAACGGGGCAACGCGAGTTGGTCCGCCGACGCCGAATCGGGCCCTTCCGGGTCGATTGCGCCCCTGTGGTGGCCGCCCCGGGTATCTGCCCGTGGCGGCCGGCGTCGCTGATGCGTAAACGGCATTTCTGTTACACAGCAACGGATTTGGGCTACTGGTTGAGCGTTGCCGGTCCGCCGGGGCTGGCGGACCCCTCAGATGATGGTTCCGACGTCCTCGCGGACGAGGTGGTCCATCGCGCGTTCGGCGACTGCGGCGATGGTCATCGACGGGTTGCACGCTGCGGAGTTGCCCGGCATCAGCGCGCCGTCGAGGACATAGAGACCCTTCTGTCCCTGGACGCGTCCCTGGAGGTCGCAGACCGAACCCATGCTCGCGCCACCGAGTGGATGCCAGGTGGACGGGAACGTCAGATTCGTGTCGGTGGTCAGGGTCGAGGATCCGGCGATCTTCTGGACAGCGGGACCGATGTGGCCCTTCTGGATGTCGGAGTCGCCGTCGATGGGCCAGTGCAGCGTCGCGTTGTCGGTCGCCGAGTCGTAGGCGAAACGGCCGCGGTCGGCGCTGACCCCGAATCCGACCATCATCGTGCTGCGGGCGTCGACACCCAGGCTCGGGATGGACGCCTGGATGATCGTGAACGCAGACTTCGGGTCGTTCCAATTGCGACTGCCGTAGACCACGGGACCGCCCTGTGGCGTGCCGAACCCGGTCGCCGGGTTGGTCCACAGGTAGATGCGGTCGGCGTTGGTGCCCCAGTTGCCGCCGAGTCCGTCGGGCATGTCTCCGATGGCACCCTTGCCGGCCGCCCGCATCAGCAGGTTCGTGGTGTTCATGCTGCCCGCCGCCATCACCAGCGCGTTGGTGGTGAGAATTTTGTTCTCCAGGACGGTGCCGCTGGTGTCGGTGCGCTCGACGTGGACCCGCCAGCGGCCGTCGTCCGTCCGTTCGACATCGGTGACCTCGTGCAGGGTGTGGACGGTGGCGAGGCCGGTCGCCTCGGCGGCGGCGATGTAGGTGACGTCGACCGAGTGTTTGCCGCCGTTGTTGACGCCGAGGGCGCCGTCGCCGTTCGTATACGAGGGCTTCATCTTGCCTCGCAGCTCGTCGAGTGCGTAGTTCCAGTCGATGGGCATCGGGATCTTCGACACCGGTAGACCCACGCGTTTGGCGCTCTCGGCAAACATTCTGGGGGCTTGGTAATTGGGGGTTGCGATCAGTTCGTCGGGTGCGACCTGGAGCTTGAGCATCTGCGCCACTCGCGGGTAGTGCACCCGGTTCATGGTCTTCCAGTCGAGTGCTTCCGGGAAGTTGGCATTGAAGACGGACTCGTCCGGTTGCAACGTCATCCCTTGGTAGACAAGGGATCCGCCGCCGACCCCGGCCGCGCACAGGGCGGTCATGTTCTGGCCGATGATCGCTTCGATCAGTCCGGTGTACGGCTCGAAGACGGCAGGCCTGCCAAACAGCTGCGGGGCGCCCTTGTGCCAGAGAATCCGCTTGTCCGGGGCTGTGGCGAGGGGAAATGTATTGGAGTTCGGCCCGGTTGCCCACCGGCGGCCACGCTCGAGGATGGTCACCGGCACGCCGGCTTCGGTCAAACGCAGCGCGGCCACACCACCACCGAAGCCGGAGCCGATCACGATGACCCGGTGGTCCTCGCGAGTGACTGGTGTCCGTGCGGCAGGTGTACGCGCGATCGGTGTCGACTTTGCGTGTGCCACTGTTGAACTCGCCGCGGCCACTCCGACTGCTGCTGCTCCGGCCAAAAATGCACGGCGCTTTATTTCAGACAACATTGCCCCCCGGTTTGCTGTTCATCGTCGACCGAAGAAACGCCGCGGACGCGGGTTGGTCGCCCGGTAAAGTTAGACAGTGCCACCCAAAAGTGTCAAGAGATGTTGGGCGATTCGATCCAGGACTGCATCGCTGGAGCCAGCCAGCGGGTCAGGAAGTTTCGTAGATCCTCGTCCTCGGCGACATCTTCATCTTCGAAGAGCACTGTCGACAGACCCAACCGCAGACCCATCGCGACGATATCGTCGATATGGTCTTTGACCTCGGCATATCGTTCCGTGAGCGGCGCGAGCAATTCCTGGGCAATCGGTTTTGCGCGGGAGATCATGTCGGTGTCGAAGATCGGGTTGCCGACTTCCGCATGGAGCAGGGCCGCGAGTGCCGGGTGGCTTCTGACCGTTGCCCGACCGGCGACGATGAGTTCGACGATGTAGCCCACCGGTGTCTCCACGGCCTCCAGGTGGCTGCGGATGTCGCCGAGAATCTCTATGGTCAGCCCCGAGATGGCCTGAGAGACGAGGTCTTCTCGAGTGCCGAAGATCGAGTAGACGGTTTGGCGGGAAACGCCGGCGGCGGTGGCCACAGCGGCGATGTTGACCCCGTCGAAACCCTCGGTGGCGATCAGGCCGAGTGTGGCGTCCAGGATCTTGTTCCGCGATCTCATCCCGGCATTATCAACCACATGGGCGGTGCCGCGGCACGGTTGGCGCTGCGAAACGGCGGAGTAGTGACGGAAAAACGGCAGCTGGCGGGCCATTTGACCCGCCGACTGCCGTCGTCTGTTCGGTTGAGTGAGTCCGCTCAGTCGTCGGTCACCACGAGCTTGACGTCGATGTTCCCGCGGGTGGCGTTGGAGTAGGGGCAGACCTGGTGCGCTTTGTCGGCCAGTGCGGTTGCGGTGTTGTGATCGAGGTTCGGGAGCGCCACTTCCAACTCGACGGCCAGGCCGAAGCCGCCGTTGTCGAGACTTCCGATCGAGACACGAGCGCCCACGGTGGAGTCTGTGACGTCAGCCTTTTCCTGCCCGGCGACCAAGCGTAGTGCCGAATGGAAGCAGGCTGCGTACCCGGCCGCGAAGAGCTGCTCCGGGTTGGTTCCGATGCCGTTGCCGCCCATCTCTTTTGGAATCGAAAGATCGACATCGACCTTGCCGTCGGTGGTGCGGGCGTGACCGTTTCGGCCGTCACCGGTGGCGAGTGCTTCTGCGGTGTAGAGAGCTTTCATGGTGTTGCCTTTCGAAAAGTGGCTGTTCACGAACCGGCCGGATTGCCGGAATCGCGTAGTGCGACGGTGAGCCGCTGGATAGTTTCGCGCAGCTCTGTGACCTGGTCCAAGTCCAAACCCGTTGCAGCAAAGAGCTGTTCGGGCACACACTGGGCTTTCGATTCGAGTGCACGACCGGCGTCGGTGAGCGTGACCTCGACCGACCGCTCGTCGGTCGGGGAGCGGTCACGCCGGACGTAACCGGTTGCCTCCAGCCTCTTCAGCAGCGGTGAGAGGGTGCCCGAATCCAGTTGTAGCCGTTGCCCAAGTCGGCGGACCGTGATCGACTTCTCCTCCCACAACACCAGCAGAACCAGGTATTGCGGGTATGTCAGCCCGATCTCGTCGAGCATCGGGCGATACGCGGCGGTGGTCGCCCGCGATGCCGAATACAGGGCGAAGCAGAGTTGGCTGTCCAAACGAAGTGCGGTCACATGTCTGAACCTAGTGCACAATTCAGTTGTGCACAACCATTCTTGGCGAGTTCTCAGACTCCCAACGTTCGGATTGGATCAGGACGCTGTGCGGGCGAAGACGCCGGCGATGAATGCGGCTTGGCCGACGTGCTGGAGATCGTCGGCAATGACGCTGACCAGGCGGACGCCAAGGGTGACGGGCGGATCCCAGTTCCGGTCGACCACGGTGTCGAGGTCTTCTGACCTCAGGTTTTCGACGAATGCGGCGGTTCTTTCCTGGACGGCGTCGTGATACCCGAGCAGGAGGCCGATGGTGGGCTGAACCTGCTCGACGTCGTCGCTCGACTGTCCATAGCCGATGGCCCCGACATCGAAGGGCAGCGCGAACCGGCCGTACCAGTCCTGCGCTGTCCAGATCTGCTCGGAGTTCGCGACTCCCGCGACATGGTCGTCCTGGACGCGGGTCAGGTGCCAGATCAGCCATGCGATCGTGTTGGCGTCGGGGTCGAGCCGGTAGGTGAGCGCGGCCTCGGGAAGGTCGGAGAGCGTTGCGTGAACCTCCTCGGAAATCCGGCTGAATGCGTCGCGGATCAGTTCGGCCTCGTTCATGATCAAGTCCTTTCGCTGTCGGGGGACACGCGATCCTGTCTACCTCTCTACTCCGGCACGGCGACATCGGCGGGCGATCGGGCGACTTCGATGGCAGGCGCGGGCTGCCCGGTCGGCTGCCGGCGCTTGACCGCCTGCGTCGAGTTGAAGGGCTGGGGTGGACGCGGGATCATCTGTGTACCAAAGGATTTGGGTTCTGTATTGAGCTCGTGCTGCGCGTCGGTGGCGCGCGGCGTAGGGTTCGACCCACATCGCGGCCCAGTGGTACCTGCCTCAGGAGTCTCACATGTCACGACGCGCCTGGTTCTCTGGATTCTTTGCTGCAGCGTTCTTGGCGCTGCTGACACCTTTTGTGGCGGCAGGTCCGGCCGGCGCGATCACGGCTCCGCCGTCGCGGTTCACGGTGCTGCCGTTTCCCAGCCCGGGCTGCCCTCAGGGCCATGCTCTGGCGGGTCCGACGAGCACCGATGACAGCCTGGTGGTGGTGCTCATCGAGCCGATCGGTGCGAAGCCGATATACGCCCAGAACACGCTGACCGTGGCGTGGCTGAATCTTGCGACGTGGCAGAGCGGAACGTTCAAGATGGCGAACTGGGATGCTCAGGCGCCCATCTACGGCTATCCGGGCCACCCGGCCTGGACTGGTGGCGTCCTTCACGTCGGTGCCGGAAAGGTGCTGGTGACGGTCAGCGGAACCGCCTCGAATACCGTGCAGACCTGCCATTACCTGTTCGGGACGACCACACTCACCTATGCGTGAGAGCTGGTCGTCGCTCGAGCCGTCTAGCCGAAGAGCCAGGCGTTCGGTTCGCACACGATCGCTACCGGGCGTCCGTCATCGTTTGTTCCGCCGACGGCCCGCGCAGTGATCGACGCTGCACGCGGCGAATAGCTCATCGAGAGATGATCGGATGTGTCGACCTCGCAACCGTCTTGCAGGGTGACGTTGTTGACGGTCGCTCCCGGGCCAGAGGTGAGGAATGTCGAGTCATACGGCGTGGTGACCTCGTCATACCTCGTGCCGATCACCGTGTACTTGACGCCGGGGACGGTGTCGCCGTCGGCATTGAGGGTTTTGAGGAACTCCGAGTCATAGACCTGCTGGATCCCGGCTACCCCGACCACAAGCGCAACCGGGCCGAGGATGTCGATCCCGAGGTTGTTGATGGTCCGGCCCAATGTGCCGATACCCAGCAGGCTGGTCCCGTGGTTGGTGGCACCGAGTGTGACGAGGCTGTCGACTTTGTCCGCGCCACCGTTGAACTTGAGGTACTGCCGCGCCATCAGGCCGCCTTGTGAATGGCCGACGATGTTGACCTTTGTCGCGCCGGTCGAGGCGAGAACGCGATCGACGAATGTGGCCAGTTGACCGGCCGACTGCGCGATATCGCCATTGCCGTTGGCGCCGGGAACGACGTTTCCGAGTCCGCCGCCGTCCTGAATCGGCAACGTGCCGTAGTTCAACGCGTACACACACAGGCCGGCCGCCTTCAGGGCCGGCGACATGAAAGCCCAATTGTCATAGGCGTTTTCCCAGGTGCCGTGGACGAGAACGACGGGTTCTTGACCGTCCTGCGGTATGCAACCCCAGTCATTCGCGCCGGGAGGTGCCACGTCCGGATTGAACAGTCCGTATGCGAACGCCGGCAAGAAAGAGCTACTTTCCGGACCGTTGCCAACCGGTGTCGACGACGTGCTGGTGCCGTTGAGGATGACGTCGCTCGCGGGTTGCTTGAGACCGGACTCGATGACCTCGGCAAGGTCCTCGGTGGTTGCCGCCGCTGCCGTACCGGGGCCACAGATTCCGATGGTCAGGGCCGCCGCAAGGGCAGTTGCGACCATTCCGATCTTGGTGGCCCGTGAACTCGATGAAGTCTTCATGCTCGTTCCCCCGACTGGCCGTTGACAGTGTTGTGGGTCAGGTAAGAGGTTAGGACGAAATCTCGAATGCTCAACAGAAAACTCCAATTTCGGCCGGGGGTTGCGGTGCGTCGTGCAGGACGAAATTACCTGGATAGGTGCCCCCAGTGGGATTCGAACCCACACTTGACGGATTTTAAGTCCGTTGCCTCTGCCAGTTGGGCTATAGGGGCGTGCTGTGAAGCCTGATCAGAATCTCATGGACGGTCGGGACTCGTGTGACAAGGGTTCCCGGTGCAGGCCAGTCCCGGATAGTGCTGCAACATCTGTTGAGAGGTCGATGCCGAGACATAGGGACTTTGTACCCTGGTGGCAATATGCCACCCATGTCTGAATCATCCGCGCGACGCAGCCGCGGGCGACCACCGGGACCCGGTGTCGACCTCGACTCGCGTCGTGAAGAACTGCTCGACGCCGCCGAGTTGGAGATCGCGGGGCATCGCTCGGAGTTCGGGCTGGCGGGTGTGGCAAAGCGTGCGGGATTGACCCGATCGGCGGTGTATGCGGCATTCACCGATCGTGATGACCTGTTGACCGCGCTCACTCGCCGTCATGCGGCTCGGCTCACCGCCGACATGGCTGCGGTTCTCAACGAGGTCAAGGATCCGCGAGTGCAGACCCGGGCGACGGTCGACGTGCTCGCGCGTTGGATGGAGGACAACCCGGAGCTGTCTGCCGTACTCGCCCCGAGGATGCAGGCCGGCGTCGGTGATTCGCAGGTCACCGGATTCCTGGAGCATGTCCTCGACATCGGTTTCACTCAGATCGACGGGAACCGCCGAGCGGCCGCCCCGTGGGCACGCGCTGTCATCGGCGCCATCTGGACGGCGGTGCAGTGGTGGAGTGAAACGCGCACGATGGATCGCACCGAACTCGTCGATCACGTGACCGACCTGATCTGGGAGGGTTTCTCCGGCGTCGGTGGCGCAGCGGTCTCGCTGCCCGACGTACATGCCCCGAAACGTGACCAAGCGAGTTCTTGACGACCCGCACGTACAAAGATCACGATGTTCTTTATGAGGGCATCAGAGATCACCGGTGCGGCCAACTGGGATTCTGTCCGGTCTCGCCACCCCGAACTGGTCGACCAACTCGACAACGGCCTGCGCGAAGGAGATCCACTCGCGCAGGCGGTCATCGGTGAGATGCACGAGCTGACCGACTACGGCTGGGCGGACATCCAGGCGATCCTCGACGATTCCGTCGCCCGGCGGAACGATGCCCCACCCCACTTGCGTGCACTGCTCGACGCGGCTTCCGAGCTCCCGCCGTGGTTCGACCCGGCACTCGCGCACGCCGGTGCGCGCGCGTGGTGGAAATTTGGAACCCTGCAGTCGAGCACCCTCTACCAGTCCCTGATCTACGGCTATCAGGCTCCCGGCTTTGTTCGGCCACTGGTCGCCACCGGGCAGCTGGCCGAGAACACCTACGACCGGGTGCTCAGCACCGGCCGATGGGTCGCACTGGCGACGGCGCCCGGGCAGATGGTCCCTGGCAACGAAGGCTGGTCGAAGACGTTGCGCATCCGTCTGATCCACGCGATGGTGCGAGACCGGATCGCATCGTCGGGGGAGTGGGATGAGATCAGTTGGGGTGTGCCGATCAATCAGACGTATACCGCGTTGACGATCGGTGCGGGCTTTCTCGCGTTGCCGATGACGATCGCAGGTGACTTCGGTATCCAGTACTCGGCCGCCGAACACGAGGCGATAACGCACCTGTGGCGGTGGATCGGGCACGTCATCGGCGTGGACGAGGCGCTGTTGCCCACGAATTTTGCTGCAGCCCAAGATATGTTTGCGGTCGGTGCCGAGTTTGATCTCGAACCCGACGAATGGTCGAAGACCTTGACCCGGGCGTTGTTGCGCGAGGGATATCGCCTCGATCTCCCGTTTGTCCCTGGAATGGTCACCGCGATGATGACCGTGATGCTGCGGCCCATGTTGTCGATGTCGTTCTCATCCATCTCGACTCGGTGGGTGGAACAACCCGTGGCAGGCAAGATGGGCCTGCGTCGAACGCCGCTACATCATCTTGTCGAACTCGTCCGTCCTGCCGTCCGCCTACGCGAAGTCTTTCGGGTGATCGGATTCCTTGGCGACGAAGAGCGGGTGGTGAATCGCGAGATGCGCACTGTCATGCGAGGTCTGGGCATGAGCGCCGACGAGATTCGGTTGGTCGAGTCGGCGGCTTGAGTCGGCCGCTGTGATCGCGGACCTGGGTCGTCGTGATGGGTCTGCAGCCCGTCCGGGAATCCGCCCACATGGTTTGCAAGGCTAGAAACCATTGACCTCCCTAAAATAGGGCTGTTAACTTAACGACGATCACTTGAGAATCCCCGGAAGGATGTCCCGGTGTTGTCGTCACTCGCTCGCGGCGTTATTGCCGCACCAAAACGTGTCCTGGGTGGCGCGCTGCTCATCTTGATCGTCTGCGGGGTCCTCGGATCGTCCGTTGCCGGGGAACTCGCGGCCGGTGGATTTCAGGATCCGAGTTCAGAATCCGCCAATGCGATTTCGATACTGGACGACGAGTTCGGTCGCGGCGGACTGCAGGTGGTGGTGCGGCTGCATGACGCTGACACCACGAACATCGCGGACAGTGACGACGCGAGGGCAGCAGCCGATGCGATCATCGCCGACCTGGAGGAGATGGAATTCGTTCAGCGCCCGATCATTTCGGCCTGGACGAACCCGGAGGCGGCCACGGCACTGATTTCGGCCGACCGGACGTCGGGACTCATCGTCAGCACGGTGTCGGGTGGCGATCGCGATGCTGCGGCCAATGGTCAGAAAATCGACGACCGATTCACCGGCACCGCGTTCGCCGATCAGTTCCCGGGTATCGACGTACTCGTCGGTGGACAGGCGCTCGTGTACTCGCAGGTCAACGAACAGACCAGCCGCGACCTGTTCATTGCTGAAGCCGTGGCGATCCCCATCAGCTTCGTCCTGCTCATCTGGGTGTTCGGCGGACTGGTTGCGGCGGTATTGCCTTTGGCCATCGGCATTTTCGCGATCATCGGAACGACCGCGGTACTCCGCGGGTTCACGTTGTTCGCCGATGTGTCGGTCTTTGCCCTCAACCTCACCACGGCGCTGGGGCTGGCGTTGGCCATCGACTACACACTGCTGATCATCAATCGGTATCGCGAAGAAGTACATGCCGGCCGCGACCGCGATGAGGCGTTGGCGATCACGGTGAAGACTGCCGGGCGTACCGTGCTGTTCTCTGCGGTGACAGTTGCCTTGTCGTTGGCTGCGATGGGCATCTTCCCGATGTATTTCTTGCGATCGTTCGCCTATGCGGGGCTGGCGGTTGTCGCTCTTGCGGCCGCGGCGGCACTCATCGTGGCACCGGCGCTGATTGCGTTGCTTGGCGACCGAATCGACTCTCTCGACGTGCGTAAACCCATCCGTCGAATGCTCCGCAGGCCCGAACCCAGGGTTCTCGAACCCGAGGAATCGATGTGGTATCGCAGCACGCGATTCGTGCTGCGCCATGCGATTCCGGTGGGGTTGGCGGTGGTCGCGTTGCTGCTGGTCCTGGGTGCACCGTTCCTCGGTATCAAGTTCGGGTACCCCGACGATCGGGTGCTGCCGTCCTCGGCATCGTCCCGGATACTGGGCGATGAACTCCGAAACGAGTACTCGCAGAATGCTTCTGCGGCGGTGAACATCGTCATCCCGGACGCGGTGCAGATGGGTGATGACGAAGTGGCCGGCTATGGTCAAGAGCTCTCCCGGGTTTCTGATGTCACCGCGGTGCTCACCCCGGTCGGCACGTTTGTCGACGGCCAACGTGCGGGTCCCGGAAGCGCGGATATGGCGGCAGGCGACGATGCGTTTGTCACCGTGTCCTCGACCGTCGATCCGTTCTCGACCCAGGGATCCGATCAGCTCGACGCCCTGCGAGCGGTGCCGACGCCCGAGGGGATAGACCCGCTGTTCAGTGGTCTGGCCCAGTCGAATCGTGACAACGTCGACAGCATTATCGATCACCTACCAGCGGTGTTCGCCGTCATCGGCGTCACCACGTTTGTGCTGCTGTTCATGCTGACCGGATCATTGCTTCTCCCGCTGAAGGCATTGGTGCTCAACGTGTTCTCGCTGACCGCCACCTTCGGCGCCATGGTCTGGATCTTCCAGGAGGGCAATCTGGGCGGGCTGGGAAGCACCACTACCGGAACCCTGATCGCCAACATGCCGGTGCTGATGTTCTGCATCGCCTTCGGGTTGTCGATGGACTACGAGGTCTTCCTGCTGTCGCGGATACGGGAGGAATGGCTCAAGTCGGGCAAAACCCGGGCCGACAGCGATCGTGCGGTTGCCCTCGGTATCGCCCGTACCGGCCGGGTGGTGACGGCCGCTGCATTGCTGATGGCTGTGGTCTTCGCCGGCATCGCGTTCTCACAGGTGTCGTTCATGCGGATGTTCGGCGTGGGGCTGGCCTTGGCGGTGCTGATGGATGCCACGTTGATCCGGATGTTCTTGGTTCCTGCCTTCATGAAGGTCGCGGGTCGGGCAAACTGGTGGGCGCCGGCACCCCTACGTAAGTTCCATGACCGCTTCGGTCTGAGTGAGGAAGGTGGACATGACAACCGAGCGACTTCGGAGGCAGAGGTCTCCGCGCGGCTCGGGGGAACAGTTGCGAGCGGAGATCCTCGCAGCGGCAACTGATTTGCTGTTGGAGACCGGTGACGAATCGGCGGTATCCATCAGGGCGGTGTCCAACCGGGTGGGGGTTTCACCGCCGTCGATCTACATCCACTTCGCAGACAAAGACGCGTTGATCAGCGAGGTCGTGGCGCACTACTTCACCAGGCTCGACGAGGTCATGCGCCTGGCCGGTGCCCGATACGAGGACAGCTGGCAGGCGGCGCACGCGCAGGGGCTGGCGTATGTGCGCTTTGCGGTGGAGAACGCCGAGCTCTACCGGGTCGCGACGATGAAGCAGTGTCCTGAGGGAACCGATACGGACACCGTGCTGGGGGACTCGGCATTTGTGCACTTTGCCGAGACCATCGAGCGGTTGATGGACGAAGGGATCATCGACAAAGGGGACCCGACACCGGTGGTGCTCGAATTCTGGACCGCCGCACACGGTGTCGCCGCGCTGATGATCGCCAAGCCGTATCTTTTCGTCGACGACAACTACGACTTGGCCGAGCGGGTACTGACGGCGGTGTCCCTCGGACGCGTCACCAAAGACCTGATCGGTGCCGACGTCGGACCGGAGGCGATCCGAGCGTTCGTTGCCGAACAGCGCGCGACGAGGGCCGGCGAATGACAACCACATCCTCCCGCCGGGAGGCGGTGTCTGCCGAGGACGCGGTCGGCACAGCAGGTGGCTGGGCCCCATGACCGTGCGCGCCGTCCAGATGCTCCGACCGTGGTTTCTCGGTTATGCGCTGGTCGGCGTCGTCGTGAGCGGCATCGTCCCCATTCTGCTTCCGCTCAGTGCCGACCCCCACGGGCCTTTTGCGGTCGGACTCGTTGTCGCGGCGTTCTATCTGGGAATGCTGACCGCCCCGATCTCCGGATCCCTCGCCGACCGGACGAACACCGAGCGCGTGGTCTTCCTCGCCAGCTTCCCGCTGATGGCGATCAGCGCCATCACCTTCGGTCTCGTCGACAACGTCGCGGTGTGGTCCGTGTGCATGCTGGTCGCCGGGGCTGCCGCCGGCGCTGCGCAGACCATGGCAAGCGTGTTCATCGTCGAAGGTCGTCCGAAATCGGAGTGGGACGATCGAATCGGTTGGATGCGTTTGGCTTTCGGCGCGGGTCAAGTACTCGGACTCGGGGTCGCCACCTGGTTCACCCATCGCATCGACATCGGCTGGATCGTGACCGGTGCAGTCGTGTTGGCCGGTACCGCGCTCGGTGCGCTGCGCCTGCCGCATATCGCGCCGCACCCGCCCGATGCCGCTGCCGCTGCAACCGATGGTGCCCGGAAGAAAGGAAAAGCAGCCGAAGTCGCAGCGGTTCTCAGAAGCCGATTCGGGATCTTCCTCGGGTGCTGGCTCTTCGCCATGATCGGTCTGATGACCTTCTACAACGTCGTCCCGTTGGTGCTGCGCGATGCCTTCGGGATCGAACCGTCCACAACGTCAGCGGTGTTCATGGCCGGCTCGGCGATCGGGGCGGTTCTCTATCCGGTGTCCGGAAAGTTCGCCGATTGGTGGGGGCCGGGGATGGTCTTGGCCATCGGAATCGCGGTCACCCTCACCGTATTCGTCGTCATGTCGGTCGCGGCCCTGACCAAGCCCTCGTTCGGGGCGATCGTTGGCGGCGTGGGCCTGGCGGTCATCGCCAGCGCTTACCCGCTCCAGTACATCGGCGCGACCCTCCTCGCCGCGAATCTGACGATCGAGAGCGAGGGATCGGCAATGGGTTTGTTCAACGCCGGTGTCGCGGCAGGCGCGATCGTCGGCGCGTTGATTCCATCGGTCTTGGCAAACGCGCTCGGATACGACTCCCTGTTGGTGTTCTCGACGGGAGCATTGGTGGTGGCAGTTGCCCTCGGGCTCCTCCTGTACCGACGGTCGGAACCGAGAGGCCGATCGCGGTCGACCCTTGTTGCCGAATGACGATCAAACCCGGGTGAACGTGTTCTAGTTTCGCTAGTGTCGCGGCATGGGAGTTCTGGACGGCAAAGTGGCACTGATCACCGGCGGCGGCAAGGGCGTGGGGCTGGGTATCGCCTCCGCGCTGAGCAAGGAAGGCGCCGACATCTTCATCTGCGGGCGGCATCGGCGACCTCTGGCAGAGGCGGCCGAGAAACTCGCAGGCAACGGTGTGCGCGCGGAGTACCTGGTCGGGAACGTCAGCGAAGCGGCCGACTGCGCCGCGATCGTCCAGGCCTGTGCCGATCGGCTCGGCGGTGTCGACATCCTGGTCAACAACGCCAACGACGCGATGCCGATCCCATTGCTCGATGTGACAGATGAGGACTTCACCCGCTTCTTTCAGACCGGCCCGCTGGCCGTGCTGCGCCTGATGAAGGCTTGCCATCCGCTGATGACGGCGCGGGGCGGGGGATCGGTGATCAATCTCGTCACCTCGGCGGCCGTGCGGTGGGACATGGCGACGTACGGCCCGTATGCCGCCGTGAAAGAAGCGACGCGGTCGCTGACCCGAGCGGCCGGATGTGAATGGGGTAAAGACAACATCCGCGTGAATGCGATTGCGCCCCATGCAATGACCCCGTCGCTGCAGTGGTGGACAGAAACATATCCCGAAGAGGCCGACGCGTTTGTGAAGAGCATTCCGCTGGGACGGATCGGCGATGCCGAGGCAGACATCGGTCGGATCGCGGTGTTCCTCGCCAGTCAAGACGCGCGTTACCTCAGCGGGGTCACGATCCCGGCCGACGGTGGTCACAGTCGTTGGGGCTGATGCCTGATCATTTCCCGCTCTGCCGGACACGGACTCGTTTGAGAAGGACAGCTGCCTGCGCGCAAGTTCAAGAGAAGGTAAAGTCGGAACTCGAACGTCACTGTGCTCGTTGAGTGGACATCAGCTTTGCAATGAGAAGGGACCAAAACGGTGCGTGAAAGCAGCAATCCGGTGATGCGCGGAGTCGTGCGCAGCAACCAAGGCCCAGGCGGATACGCCGGCTTTGGCGCTGGTGCGGCCGGCGCCGGCCAGGCCGCAACATGGAATCAGCAAGGGGGAGCGCCATCGGCCGACCCGTATGCGCGGCCGGGACAGCAGGTCGGTGCCCGGAACCTGACCATCGACGACGTGGTGACCAAGACGGCCGCCACGTTGGGCGTGCTGATCCTGTCGGCCGCCCTCTCCTATTTCTTCACCAGCCAGAACGAATCCCTCGCGACGCCGCTGATGCTGGTCGGCGCGCTGGGAGGCCTGGCGCTGGTGCTCGTCGCGACGTTCGGGCGCAAGCAGGACAACCCGGCCATCGTGCTCGCCTACGCGGTGCTCGAAGGCATGTTCGTCGGCACGATCTCGTACGTCTTCGCCAATTGGGTTGTCGCTGACGACGTCAGTGCAGGCGCGCTCATCGGCCAGGCCGTACTCGGAACATTCGGCGTGTTCGCCGGCATGCTCATCGTCTACAAGACGGGCGCCATCCGCGTCACCCCGCGATTCACCCGCATGATCTTCGCCGGCCTCGTCGGTGTGCTGGTGCTGATCCTTGGCAACCTGATCATCGGTTTCTTCAACGGTGGTTCGGGCCTGGGCCTGCGAGACGGCGGACCGATCGCCATCATCTTCTCGCTCGTCTGCATCGCGCTCGCAGCGTTCAGCTTCCTGATCGACTTCGACGCCGCCGATCAGCTGATCCGGTCGGGCGCTCCGTCGAAGGCCGCCTGGGGCATCGCACTGGGCCTGACCGTCACCCTGGTCTGGCTGTACGTCGAGATCCTGCGACTGCTGAGTTACTTCAACTCGGATTAGTTCTTCGAACCCCGTTCCAACAAGCGAAGCCCGCGACCGATCCGGTCGCGGGCTTCGCTGTCTTCAGAGGTGGTTGAAGCGGCTCAGCTGAGGCGCTCGAGAACCATCGCCATGCCCTGTCCGCCGCCGACGCACATGGTTTCGACGCCGAAGGTCTTGTCGTAGGTCTTGAGGTTGTTGATCAGGGTGGTGGTGATCCGGGCACCGGTCATACCGAACGGGTGACCCAGCGCGATCGCGCCACCGGAAACATTGAGCTTGTCGTGGTCGATGCCGAGTTCATTGGCCGAACCCAGGACCTGCACCGCGAAGGCTTCGTTGATCTCGAACAGGTCGATGTCGTCGATGCCCATACCGGCGAAACGCAGGGCTTTGCGGACCGCTTCGATCGGGCCCAGGCCCATGATCTCGGGCGAGAGACCGGTCGCTGCGGTGGCAACGATCCGGGCCAACGGGGTCAGGCCGAGGGCCTTGGCCTTGGTGTCGCTCATGATGACCAGGGCGGCGGCGCCGTCGTTGAGGGGACAGGCGTTGCCGGCAGTGACGGTGCCGTCAGGACGGAACACCGGCTTGAGCTGGCTGATCTTCTCGTAAGTCGTGCCCGCGCGAGGCCCGTCGTCGGTGGTGACGAGAGTGCCGTCGGCCAGCGTGATCGGGTCGATCTCACGGGCGAAGAACCCGGAGTTGATGGCTTCTTCGGCGCGGTTCTGGCTGCGCACACCCCAATGGTCCTGATCCTCGCGAGAAATGCCGGTGAACGAGGCGACGTTCTCGGCGGTCTCGCCCATGGGGATGTAGATGTCCGGCAGCAGCCCCTGTCCACGGGGGTCACTCCACTTGGGACCGCCACCAAGTGCGGCCTGCGCAGTCCGCTCCATCGCCACCGCGAACTCGGGGTTCTTGGTGTCGGGCCAGCCATCGGCGTTGCCCGTGGCGAAGCTCGAGACGCTCTCGACGCCGCCGGAGATGAAGACATCGCCTTCTCCTGCGCGGATCGCGTGCAGCGCCATGCGGGTGGTCTGCAAGGACGAGGAGCAGTAGCGGTTGACCGTGACGCCGGGGACCTGATCGAGTCCGGCGAGGACGGCCACGACGCGGGCCATGTTGAATCCGGCCTTGCCCGCGGGCTGTCCGGATCCCAGGTGCAGGTCGTCGATGTCGGCGCGGTCGAGTTCGGGGACCTTGTTCAGCACGGTCTCGACCATCTGGCGGGCCAGTTCGTCGGGGCGGACGTCTTTGAGTGAACCTTTGACGGCCCGGCCGATCGGTGAACGGGCGGTGGCGACGATAACTGCTTCTGGCATAAGAACTCCCTACGGTGCGCGTGGTTCTGCAGGTCAGTGTGATGCTGATCAAGTATTGACGTTACGCGTGGTCAACCCGACCATCGCTGGGCGGTCCGGTGCATCACAGCGCGGGCGCGGGTCGACCATTTGTTGTCTTCTGCGACGGCTGACACGACGGGTGGATCGGGCAAGGGGCCGGTGCCCCATTCGCCCAAGCGGGCCAGGACCGCAGGCAGCAGGATCTTCGCGGCAAGTTCGTAGCCGGCCGCCGACGGGTGGTAGTTGTCGGCTGAGAGCATTCGTTCGGGTGCCGCCAGGAACTCACGGACCAGCAGGTCTGCCAACGGCACCGCGGTACCACCGGCGGCGCGGGTCTCCGCCGCCTGAGCAGCCGCCAGCCGCAGACCCCACTGCCGGATGACCATTCGTAGCGGCTGCGGGATGGCGGCGACGACACCGAGGTCCGGGCAGGTACCGACCACCACGCGAGCCCCGGAATCCTCCAACCGCCGGACGGCTGCGCCCAGTCGCTTGGCCGAAGCGCGGATCCCGCTGGAGCTCGTCACGTCGTTGGCGCCGATGAAGATGATCGCGACGTCGGGTGGGGGACCGGCGATCAGCATCGCATCCACCTGACCGGTCAGGCTGCGAGACGTCGCACCGACGATCGCCTTGGTACTGAGGCGGATTCGGTGGCCGGTCTCGTTTGCCAGTTTCCGGGTGAGCTGCACGCCGGGTGTTTCGTCGGCGATCTCGGCGCCGAGTCCGGCAGCGGTGGAATCACCGAACACCATCAGATGCAGGTCGAAGTCGTCGCCGCGGCGATACCGGACCGGACCGAGGTCGTCCGGCCCGTAGATCCCGTCGCCGCCGGGCGGGTTGTCGGTGCGATGGGGGATGACGGTGCGGGCGTGCGCGGCCTGCCCGTTGAGGAAGGTGATGGCCCACCATCCGGCACCGGCTGTACCTGCGGTGGCGACGGTGGCAGCGGCGAGATCACGGGCCACTCGGCGCCTGGATGCGGACACAGCTCCAACATAATCGAAGCGGTCTGGGACGATAGAGACATGCGCATCGCAAGTCACGTCACCGACCTCATCGGCAACACCCCGCTCGTCCAGCTCAACTCGGTTGTCCCGGCAGGGTCGGGCCTGGTCGCGGCGAAGGTGGAATACCTCAATCCCGGCGGTAGCTCCAAAGACCGCATCGCCATCAAGATGATCGATGCGGCCGAGGCATCGGGCGAACTCAAGCCCGGCGGCACCATCGTCGAACCGACGTCGGGCAACACCGGCATCGGTCTGGCCCTGGTCGCCCAGCAGCGCGGTTACAAGTGCGTTTTTGTGGTCCCCGACAAGGTCGGCGAGGACAAGCGGAACGTCCTGAAGGCCTACGGTGCCGAAGTTGTGGTGTGCCCCACAGCAGTGGCACCGGAGCATCCCGACAGCTACTACAACGTCTCTGATCGGTTGACCCGCGAGATCGAGGGCGCCTGGAAGCCCAACCAATACGCGAACCCGGCAGGCCCCGAGTCCCATTACGAGACCACCGGACCCGAGATCTGGAACGACACCGACGGCAAGATCACCCACTTCGTCGCGGGTGTCGGCACTGGCGGCACCATCACCGGCACCGGCCGCTACCTCAAAGAGGTCTCCGGCGGCAAGGTGAAGGTCGTGGGCGCCGATCCAGAGGGTTCGGTGTACTCCGGCGGCACCGGGCGCCCGTACCTGGTCGAAGGTGTGGGTGAGGATTTCTGGCCCAGCGCTTACGACCCGTCGATCCCGGACGAGATCATCGCGGTCTCGGATGCTGATTCGTTCGAGATGACCCGTCGGCTGGCCCGAGAAGAGGGTCTGCTGGTCGGTGGCTCCTGCGGTATGGCCGTCGTGGCGGCACTGCGGGTCGCCGAACGCGAGGGTCCGGATGCGCTGGTCGTGGTGTTGCTGCCCGACGGTGGCCGCGGCTACATGGGCAAGATCTTCAACGACAAGTGGATGAGCAGCTACGGATTCCTGCGCACCCCGCTCGACGGCAAGGGCCAGTCCGAGCCGTTGGTCGGCGACGTGCTGCGCGGCAAGTCCGGTGCGCTGCCCGACCTGGTGCACACCCATCCGCAAGAAACCCTGCGCGATGCGATCGAGATCCTGCGTGAGTACGAGGTGTCTCAGATGCCCGTGGTCGGGGCCGAACCGCCCATCATGGCCGGTGAGGTCGCCGGTGCTGTGAGCGAGCGTGAGCTGCTCAGCGCGGTGTTCGAGGGCCGGGCCAGCCTGGCCGACCCGGTCAGTGCGCACATGGGAAAGCCCTTCCCGTTGATCGGCTCCGGCGAGCCGGTGTCGACAGCAACCAAAGCACTCGGTGACACCGATGCGCTGATGGTGGTCGAGGACGGCAAGCCGATCGGTGTCATCACCCGCCACGATCTGCTGGCGTTCGTCAGCGCGGTCGGTGCGTCGGCCATCGGCTGACGCGCGTGATCGTCGGGGCCACTGGCTGACCGTCAGGGCGATCGGGGCAACGATTTTCGGGGCACTAGGCTGGTTGCCATGAGTGAGCAGCGCAGTAAGACCGACTCGCACAACTGGCAGGGATTTGCCACCAAGGCGATTCATGCCGGATACGAACCGGATCCGCTGACCGGTGCGGTCAACGTGCCGATCTACGCGAGTTCCACCTTCGCCCAGGACGGCGTCGGCGGAATGCGCGGCGGATTCGAGTACGCCCGTACCGGAAATCCGACCCGTCAGGCGCTCGAGGCCAACCTCGCGGCCCTCGAAGAGGGAAGTTTCGGTCGGGCGTTCGCATCCGGCATGGCTGCCACCGATGCGTTGCTGCGGGCCACCCTGCGTCCGGGCGACCACCTGGTGATCCCCAACGACGCCTACGGCGGCACGTTCCGGTTGATCGACAAGGTCTTCTCGCAGTGGGGGATCGAATACTCGGTGGCACCGGTCACCGACGTCGACGCGGTGCGGGCGGCCATCCGACCCAACACGAAGCTGGTCTGGATCGAGACCCCGACCAACCCGTTGCTCAACATCGGCGACATCGAGGCACTTGCCGGTGTTGCGCACGAGGCCGGCACAAAGCTCGTGGTGGACAACACCTTTGCCTCGCCGTACCTGCAGCGTCCGCTGACCCTCGGTGCCGATGTGGTGCTGCACTCGACCACCAAGTACCTCGGTGGTCATTCGGATGTGGTCGGTGGCGCGCTGATCACCGACAACGAGCAGCTCGACACCGATCTGGCGTTCCTGCAGAACGGTGCCGGTGCGGTGCCCGGACCGTTCGACGCGTACCTGACCATGCGTGGCATCAAGACGCTCGCCGTCCGGATGGACCGGCACAGCGACAACGCCGAGCGGATCGTCGACTTCCTGCTCTCGCACCCGAAGATCGATTCGGTGCTCTACCCGGGATTGGCGAATCACCCGGGCCACGCCGCAGCGGCGAAGCAGATGAGTCGCTTCGGCGGCATGATCTCCGTGCGGGTGGCAGGCGGACTCGAAGCCGCCCAACAGTTCTGCGACCGCACCGAGGTGTTCACCCTGGCCGAGTCGCTCGGAGGTATCGAGTCGTTGATCGAACATCCCGCCGCGATGACCCATGCGTCGACCGCAGGGTCGCTGCTAGAGGTCCCCGATGACCTGGTCCGGCTGTCCGTCGGCATCGAAGACATCGGCGATCTGCTCGGGGATATCGAAAACGCCCTGGGCTGATACCGATCAGCTTTCGTATTCGCTCCGCTCACCTGCGTTCGCTCCGGTTGCCCCGGAGCCCACGCGGGCGAGCGGAGCGTTTTCTGTGTCGAGGGGTGGCAAGCTGAGCCTGTGAGCATTGATCAGGCGTCCATCGATCGGGCGGTGCAGTTGCTGGCACCGGTGATGCGTCGGACGCCGGTGGTGGCATCGCGGGCGTTGTCTGAGCGTTGTGGCCACGATGTGTGGCTCAAGTGTGAAAACCTGCAGCGCACAGGATCTTTCAAACCTCGTGGCGCGTATCTGCGCATCTATGGACTCAGTGAGACCGAGCGTGCCAGGGGCGTGGTCGCGGCCAGTGCGGGCAACCACGCGCAGGGTGTGGCCTGGTCGGCCGGGACCCTGGGTATCGCATCGCGTGTGTACATGCCCACCGGTGCCTCGCTGCCGAAGATCGCCGCGACCCGTGCCTACGGCGCCGAGGTGATCCTCGAAGGCGAGACCGTCGACGAGAGCCTGGAGGCTGCGGCCCGCTATGCCGCAGAGACCGGCGCCATCATGATCCACCCGTTCGACCACCCCGACATCGTGGCCGGACAGGCGACGGTTGGAATCGAGATCCTCGAGCAGTTGCCCGACGTCGGCACCGTGCTGGTACCCCTCGGCGGCGGCGGACTGCTCGCCGGTGTGGCCGCCGCGGTCAAACTGCATCGCCGGGAAATACGCGTGATCGGCGTCCAGGCGACGTCCGCCGCGGCCTGGCCCGATTCGCTTGCCGCAGGTGAACCGGTCAAGGCTCAGTCGATGAACACCATGGCCGACGGCATCTCGGTGGCCATGCCGGGGGCGGTGCCGTTCGCGCATGTGAGGGACCTGGTGGACGAGGTTGTCACGGTCGGCGAGGAATCGATCTCCCAGGCGCTGCTGCTGGTGCTGGAGCGGGCGAAGTTGGTTGTCGAACCGGCCGGGGCGACGGCGGTCGCGGCGCTGACGAGCCTGGACGATCTCGAACTCGACGGACAGGTCTGCGTGGTGCTGTCCGGCGGCAACATCGACCCGCTGCTGTTGACCCAGGTGACCACACATGGCCTCCACGCTGCGGGAAGGTATCTGACGATCACGGTGACCGTGTCGGACCGCCCCGGCGGCCTGGTGTCGTTGCTCGAATTGTTGCGCGACCTGAACGTCAGTGTGGTCGACGTGATCCACTCGCGGGTCAGCGGCGAACTCAGCCTCGGGGAGGTCTCGGTGACGGTCAGTCTGGAGACGAAGGGGCCCGATCACCAGACGAGGGTGCGGGCTGCGCTCGCCAATGCCGGCTATTCGGTGGCCTGATCTACCACGCTTCTGTCCGATTCTCCCTCCAGTCGCACTAGGCTTCCGGGTATGGGAATCGACTACACGAAGCGCGCGAAACCGACACAGCAGCCCGCTCCGGCCGCACCACCGCCGTCGACTCCACCCGCTCCGGTGCCTGCAGCACCGCCCGTCCAACTGAGCAAGATCACGTTGACCAAGGCGCAGCCGACCGTGAACCTTGCGAAGTCGGGCGCTTCCGGCGGCACCATCCGCGTAAACCTGAATTGGGCGCAGTCG
Organism: Williamsia sp. Y712; assembly: GCF_059445525.1. Lineage (NCBI taxonomy): Bacteria > Bacillati > Actinomycetota > Actinomycetes > Mycobacteriales > Nocardiaceae > Williamsia > Williamsia sp. Y712. Next base: position 321,658 of record NZ_JCAIUN010000004.1, on the reverse strand, counting down.
GCACCCACCGGCGGATTCTTCAAACGCAAGAGCTCCGTCGACCTCGACCTTCGATGCCTGTATGAGCTGGCCGATGGGACCCGCGGCGGCATCGGGGCACTCGACCGCAACTTCGGCTCGCTGGAGAAGCCGCCGTACATCAAGCTCGACCAGGACGACCGCTCCGGTAGTTCTGCAGGCGGCGAGAACATGTTTGTGAACCTGGCCGACCCGTCGGTCTTCCGGCGCATCCTGATCTTCGCCGACATCTACGAGGGCAGCCCGAACTGGGCGGCGGTCGACGGTGTGGTGACGGTCGAATCCCAGTTCGGTCCGCCGATCGAGGTGCGGATGGACTCGGCCAAGAACAGTCTGCGGACGGCGTCCATCGTTCTCATCGAGGTCGGCGGCAGCGGTGTGACTGTGACTCGTGCGGTCGAGTATTTCTCCGGCGGCGACAAGATGGACAAACACTTCCGGTGGGGCCTCAACTGGGGACGCGGTAGCAAATAAACCCAGGTCGAAGCCCGGTCTGCTCGTCAAATCGCCGGGATCCGGCGTGACAACGCTCGTTGATTTAACAACGGACGTTGACAAGTTCGCGTCGGCCTTCTAGCGTCATGTGAACATGTTGCAGCGAGGAGGCGCAGATGACTGAAGCGTTGAAGTATGTCCCAGAGCACGCCAAGGTGGCCACCGGCGACAACTACGACCAGGTTCTCGATGATCTGTCCAGCGCATCGGTGCACCGCAACTTCGATCCGTACATCGACATCGACTGGGACGCGCCGCACATGGCGGTCGTCGACAACGACCCCCGGTGGGTGCTGTCCAGGGACGTCGACCCGATCGGCCGGCACCCCTGGTACCAGAATCTCCCGCTCGACAAGCAGATCAAGATCGGCATGTGGCGGCAGGCGAACGTTGCCAAGGTTGGTCTGCAATTCGAGTCGATCCTCATCCGTGGACTGATGCAGTACAGCTTCAAGCTGCCCAATGGTGCGCGCGAGTTCCGGTACACCACGCATGAGTCCAAAGAAGAGTGCAACCACACCCTGATGTTTCAGGAGTTCGTGAATCGCACCGGCGTCGATGTGCCCGGCGCGAAACTCGGATACCGGATGATCTCCCCGCTGGTGCCGCTCGCGTCCACGATCTTCCCGAGCCTGTTCTTCTTCGGTGTGCTCGGCGGCGAAGAGCCGATCGACCATATCCAGAAAGACTTCCTGCGCAACCGGGATGAGATGCACCCGACCATGATGGCCGTGATGCAGCTGCACGTCGCCGAAGAGGCACGGCACATCTCCTTTGCCCATCACCTGCTGCGCGAGACGGTTCCGAAGAAGAACTTTTTCCAGCGGTTCCTGCTGTCGCTGATGTTCCCGATCATCATGCGTGTGCTCTGTGGTGCGATCGTGGTGCCGCCCAAGGCTTTCCAGAAGGACTTCGATGTTCCCGATGAGGTCATGAAGGAACTGTTCTGGAAGTCGGACACCTCGAAGGAGTTCCTGCACAACGTCTTCGGTGACGTCCGCATGTTGGGGCAGCAGTGTGGTCTGATGAATCCTTTCTCGCGATTCCTGTGGAAGATCCTGGGTATCGGCGGACGTCCGTCGCGGTTCCGTAGCGAACCCGCCTACTCGGTAGCGTAAGTCCGTGCCGCACGTTGTCACCCAGGCGTGTTGTGCCGACGCCTCCTGCGTCTACGCCTGCCCGGTCAATTGCATCCATCCCACGCCGGACGAGCCCGATTTCCTGACCTCGGAGATGCTGTACATCGATCCGGCGACCTGTGTCGATTGTGGAGCCTGCGTCAGCGCCTGCCCGGTCGGGGCGATCGTCCCCGGCCATCGCATCGAACCACAGGACGAGCGTTACCTCGAGATCAACGCCGCACACTACGACGCCGTGTCGCCGGCCCCGGTCCGATTCCCGGTCGACGAAAAGCTGCGCTTGCCCTTGGCGCCCATCAAGAAGCCCAAGCCGATCGACGTACCGGGCGGCGGTGACATCCGGGTGGCGATCGTGGGGTCGGGACCGTCTGCGATGTACGCGGCCGATGAGTTGCTGCGGTATCCGGGCGTTCACGTCACGATGTACGAACGCCTCGACAAGCCCTTCGGTTTGGCCCGCTATGGCGTTGCGCCCGATCACCTTTCGACCCGCAAGGTGATGTCGCTGTTCGACGAGATGGCTCGTAACGATCGCCTCGACATCATGCTCAACTGTGAGGTCGGCCGTGATGTCGCGCTCGACGATCTGCGCCGTGATTTCCATGGCGTGATCTATGCCGGTGGCGCGAAAACCGATCGACGACTACACATTCCTGGCATCGGCCTGGAGAACGTGACCAGCGCAACCGAATTCGTCGGTTGGTACAACGGTCATCCGGACTTCGCCGATCGCGTTTTCGATCTCTCGCATCGGCGGGTGGTCGTCATCGGCAACGGCAACGTGGCACTCGATGTCGCGCGGATCCTGACCACTGATCCCGAAGCGCTTGCGTCGACCTCGATTTCGCCGACGGCGTTGTCCGCCCTGCGGAACTCGAAGGTCGAAGAGGTGCTTGTCGTTGCGCGCCGCGGTGCGGCCGACGCCGCGTTCACGCTGCCGGAACTGGTCGGGCTGGCCGACCGCGGGGCCAACGTGACGGTCGATCCCGAACTTCTGACGTCCTTCGGTTCACCTGATGACCACACCGTCGCGGCCAAACTCGACCTCCTGGCCGAATTGTCGCGGCGCACACCACGATCGGGACCTGTGATCAGGTTCGCTTTCTTGCGGTCACCGCAGGAGATCATTGCAGATGCGGACGGATCGGCCGCGGGCGTCACATTCGGGATCAATCGACTCGATCCCCGTGAGGATTTGTCACCGAGGGGTGGGATCGAGCCGACAGGGGAGAGTGAGACGGTCGAAGCCGGCCTGGTGCTGACCTCGATCGGCTACAAGGGTGTCGAGGTGGCCGGTTTACCCTTCGACAGCGAACGCGGTGTCATCCCCAATGATCAGGGACGCGTGATCGAGAACGGCATGCCGATGACCGGCGTCTACGTCACCGGTTGGATCAAACGTGGCCCGTCGGGCTTCATCGGTACGAACAAGTCCGATTCGGCGGAGACGGTCGCGCAGCTGCGGGCCGATCTGGAGGCAGGACTGTTGTCGGTGCCGGTCACGCCGAAGCGTCGGCGCCTGTTGTCGCGCTGATACGAACACAAAAATGAGCCCTCAACGGTGAGCGTATAGCTCGCCGTGAGGGCTCATTTTGTTTGTTCAGTTGTGGTACGGCTCCGCGCTGACGAGCGTCACCGAAACGGTGGCGCCGCTGGGCACGGTGTACTTGCGGGTATCGCCGACCTTGGCGTCGATGAGCGAGCCGCCCAGCGGCGACTTCGGTGAGTACACCTCGAGCTTGTCCTCCGACGATCCCTGCTCGCGCGTGGCGATCAGGAAGGTCTCGGTATCGGACTCGTCGCCGTTGTAGTACACCTTGACGACGGAACCCGGCAGAGCCACACCGGACTGCGTGGGTGTCTCGCCGACCTTGGCGGTGTTGAGTAGCTCCTGGAGCTGCCGGATGCGGGCCTCTTGCTGGCCCTGCTCGTCACGGGCAGCGTGGTAGCCACCGTTCTCCTTGAGGTCTCCCTCTTCGCGACGCTCGTTGATCTCGGCGGCAATCACCGGACGGTTCGCGATGAGCGCGTCGAGCTCCTCTTTGAGCCGATCATGGGACTCCTGGGTAAGCCAGGTCACCTCGGTGTCGGTCATGCTCGATCACTCCCTCTCGTTAAATGCAGCAACACGGCCCCTCTCGGAACCGTGTATCAGCCAAGAGTAGCAGGTCACATGTACGGATCTCGAACTCCTAGGAAATTATGCCCCTTGGGCAAGGTTGGATCGGTAGGTTGGTTCGCGGTTCTTGAGCCAGCGGATGGCCGCGTAGGTCAGCGGCATGATTGCGATCTCGACCAGGGTCTTCCAGATGAAGCCGATGAGCGCGTAATTCAAGAAGTCGGACCACGTCGAGATGCCCAGTGCGGTGGCCGCGATCGCGCAAAAAACCAGCGTGTCGAAGAACTCACCCACCACGGTGGAACCGAGGAGCCGGGCCCACAGGTGTTTCTCACCGGACCGCGCTTTCATCTTCACCAGGACCCAGGAGTTGAGGAACTCGCCGACGACATAACCGGCCAGGCCGGCTGCCAGGAACTGGGGGATCACGCCGGCGACGGTCTCGAAGGATTCCTGACCGTCGTAGAAGTCGGCGGCAGGCAGCTTGATGGTCAGCCAGAAGCAGAAGGACGCGATCAGCAGGACAAAGAAGCCGGCGAGAATGGTGCGTCGCATCGCGCGAAAGCCGTAGACCTCGCTGATCACGTCGCCGAGGACGTAGGCGAGGGGAAAGAGGTAGAAGGCGCCGTCGGTGACCAGGCCGTCCATGGACAGCGGGCCGAGGTCGAAGTGGAGATCGGAGAACAGCACCACAGCTTTGGTGCCGGTGATGTTGCTGATCATCATCACGCCGACGAAGAGGGCGACGAGCATCGGGTAATACGGACTTGCGATGGTGGCAAACGCCGGACTCGTTCCCTTGGCGGTGAGCGAGTCCGGCTGCCCAGACCTATGTGTGGATGTCATGGGTGCCGATTATGGGCGATCAGCATCCATTCGGTGTCAACGCCCCGGGGAGTTCGCCGATTCTCTCCACTCCGGAACCGGTCCAGCGGTAGCTGACGGCGACCTGTCCCTGCGGGTCGGCGTTGGGTTCGTCGCCGACGATGTAGCGGTAGGTGACGTACACCTCGTTGTCGTCGGAGCTGGTGACGGTCTGGTACGAGAGGTTGCAGGCAGAGCCGACGGAGACGCCGTCGTAGAAAAATGCCAGCTGGTAGGGCGACGACACGGTGCCACCATCTGTTTCCAGGGCCACGTACGTGAATCCCGAGCAGCTGAAGTCGGACTCCGCGGCCACCCAACGGCCACCGGGTACCGGCGGGGCGATCTGGTCGATCGCCGAGTCGATGATCGCGGCGGTATCAGCCGGATCGCACGAGTTGTCCGGACCGGGGTTGCCGCCCGGATCGTTCGGATCGGTGATGTCGGCAGGCGGCGCGGTGATGGTTGCGCCCTGCCCGGCCGGCTCCGTCGTTCCGGGCGTCTCCGTGACGGTCGATGTCGAAAACGCCGATGAGGCCGACCTGCCGTCGCCGGCGTTGCTGTCAGAGTTCGAGTCGTCGGAGTTCGAGCACCCGGAGATGCCGGCAATCAGTACCGCAGCCGCACACCCGGCCATCCACGTGCGGGCCGACGACCTGGTTGCCGAAACAGGGTTGTCCACAGTCTTTTTCATCGATTGATCCTTTGGTTGCCGACCCACTTGCTCCGTCGTGACAGGCGGCGAAAAAGTTAGTCACAGGAAGGCATCGAATTTCCGACGTCGAGAGTGTGCGCAGGTGAACCGGCCCGAGGGACCATCGGTGATGTCGGTCGACTGAACGACCCGTGGCCGGGTGGTTCAGGTCAGGGTGCGACCAGATACTCCGGGACCGTCGTGCTGCATCCGTAGACCTCGCCGACCACGGGGGCTGCCGAGGTGTTGACGACCTCGGACGTCGAGTATCGGGATTCGGTGGACGCCGGGATGTAGACCTCACGGCGGCCGGTCTCACTGCCGTCCAGGGATCGGGCACGCAAGATGCAGGTGGCCGGAACGCCGGGATCCTTGCGGGTAACTGTGAACTTCACCTCAACACTGGTGTCGTTCAGGATCTCGTAGCCGGCGGCTTCTCCGGAGATGTCGGGGTCGGAAAAGTTGTTGTAGCCAACCCACGCGATGAGCACGCCGAGGGCGATGACCAGGGCAGTCAGGCCTATCGACCACACGCGGCGAGAGCGTGGTGAGCGGTCGGTGGGGTAGCGCCCCGGCGGTGGTGTGCGAGGGCTTGTCATGTGTTCATACCTACCATGGAGGTGAAACCGGGTCCCGGTGCGCCATGGCCGGTGCCGACGGTGGGAGTATTGAACCCGAATATCGGGCTGTTGTGAAGGTGAGGAAATCGCGTGGTTGGACTACGACTGATGGCGGTGCACGCGCACCCCGACGACGAGTCCAGTAAAGGCGCGGCCACGATGGCCAAATACGCCGCCGAAGGACACGACGTTCTGGTGGTCACCCTGACCGGCGGTGAACGCGGCGACATCCTCAATCCCGCGATGGATCTGCCGGGCATCGTCGAGCGCCTGCCGGAGGTTCGTCGAGAAGAGATGGCCAAGGCAGCGGCCGCGCTCGGTGTCCGCCAGCAATGGTTGGGCTTCGTCGACTCGGGTCTGCCCGAGGGCGATCCGAAACCGCCGGTTCCCGAGGGTTCGTTCGCGGCCATCCCGCTGGAGATCCCCACCGAGGCGCTGGTCAAGGTGATCCGCGAGTTCAAGCCACACGTGATGATCACCTACGACGAGCACGGTGGCTATCCGCATCCCGACCACATCCGCGACCATGAGGTGTCGATGGCCGCCTACGAGGCCGCTGCCGATCCCGAACAGTTCCCCGACGCCGGAGAGCCCTGGGCGGTGTCGAAGATCTACTACACCCACGGATTCATTCGCGATCGGATGATCCTGTTCTCCGACGAGTACGAGAAGATCGGCAAAGAGAGTCCCTTCGCCGAGTGGTTGTCGAATTGGGATCCCGAACGCGGGAACACGATGGGCCGGGTCACCACGCAGGTGACCTGTGGCGACTACTTCCCGAAGCGCGATGAGGCGCTGCTGGCCCACGCCACGCAGATCGATCCCAACGGAATCTTCTTCGCGGTCCCGATGGACTGGCAGCAACGACTCTGGCCCACCGAAGAGTTCGAGCTGGCCAAGACCCGCGTCAAGACCGCGATTCCCGAGACCGATTTGTTTGCCGGAATCACCGCTGATGAGGAGGTTGTGGGATGAACATGACCTATGCCGCAGCGCAGTTGACCGACGTACTCGCCGCCCCCGAAGGCCCCGAGTTCGGCAAGGCATCCCCGCTGGGTTTGCTGGTGGTCGTTCTGCTGCTGGTGGGAACAGTTTTCTTGATCTGGTCGATGAACCGGCACCTCAAGAAACTGCCGAAGAAGTTCGACTGGGACCATCCTGAAGACGATCAGGCCGCCGATGACGGGACCGATGGTGACCCGAGGCAGCAACAGTCTCGCTGAGGCGACAAGCCCCTATCTGCGCCAGCACGCCGACAATCCGGTGCACTGGCAGCAGTGGAGCGCCGACGCCCTGGACTGGGCGCGCGAGCGCGACGTGCCGATCCTGTTGTCGGTCGGCTACGCGGCATGCCATTGGTGCCACGTCATGGCGCACGAGTCGTTCGAGGACCAGACCACCGCAACGGTGATGAACCGCCACTTCGTGTGCATCAAAGTCGACCGCGAAGAGCGGCCCGACATCGACGCCATCTACATGAATGCCACGGTCGCGATGACCGGCCAGGGCGGGTGGCCGATGACCTGTTTCCTGACGCCGGATGGTGAACCCTTCTACTGCGGCACCTACTTCCCGTCGGTACCGCGGCACGGTCTGCCGTCGTTTGTGCAACTCCTCGACGCGATCACCGAGACCTGGAACTCCAAACGGGACGAGGTCCACCGGGTGGGGGCCGCTGTCGCCGAGCAACTCGCGGCAAACGCTGCCGGCCTGCCGGATCCGGAACTCGCCCTCGACAATCAACTACTCGCATACGCCGTGACCAAGGTCCTCGAGGACGAGGATCGCGACTACGGCGGATTCGGTGGCGCCCCGAAGTTTCCGCCGTCGGCGTTACTCGAAGGACTGATCCGCGAATCAGAACGCACCGGCGACCCGAGAGGTCTCGAGACGGCGGACCGCACCGCGTCGGTGATGGCCCGCGGGGGTATCTACGATCAGCTCGCCGGTGGTTTCGCCCGGTACGCGGTGGACCAGGACTGGGTGGTCCCGCATTTCGAGAAGATGCTCTACGACAATGCCCAACTCCTGCGGGTGTACGCGCACCTGGCACGCGTCACCTCAGATCCGTTGGCGCAGAAGGTCACCGAGGAGACAATCGGTTTTCTGGAACGCGACCTCAAGGTGATCGGCGGATTCGCCTCAGCTCTCGATGCCGACACCGACGGTCGTGAAGGCCTGACATATGTGTGGACGCCGCAGGAATTGGTCGATGTACTCGGGGACGCAGACGGGAAGTGGGCAGCGCAGCTGTTCACCGTGACCGCGGCGGGCACCTTCGAAGAAGGTGCGTCGACGTTGCAACTACGCGCGGACCCCGACGACATCGGCCGGTTCGAGTCTGTGCGGGCGCGGTTGTCGGTTGCTCGGGCGTTGCGACCGCAACCGGGGATCGATGGCAAGGTGGTGACCGGCTGGAATGCCATGGCCATCACCGCACTTGCCGAAGCCGGCGCCGGACTCGAACGTCCGGAGTGGATCGATCTGGCCACCTGGTGCGCCGGGGAGCTGCTCGCACGTCATCAGCCTGATGGACGGCTGCGGCGGTCCTCACTCGATGGTGTGGCCGGTGCGCCACTGGCGATGCTCGACGATCACGCCGCACTGGTCACCGCGCTGCTGGCGCTCTATCAGGTGACCGGAGAACAGGATTGGCGAGATCGTGGACTCGATCTCCTCGATCGCACGATTGATCTTTTTGCAGACCCGGAGGTGTCCGGGTCGTGGTACGACGCCGGATCGGACGCCGACGCGTTGCTGACACGGCCGCGGGATCCGATCGACGGGGCAACACCGGCGGGCACCTCGTTGGTGGCCGAGGCGCTGCTGACCGCCGCGCCGCTGGCACCGATCGATCGCGTCCCGCGTAGTGCCGATGCCTACATGGCACTTGCGGACGACACCCTGGCCCGGGGGTCCGTGCTGCTGGCGAAGCTGCCGCGGTCGGCGGGGCATTGGCTGGCCATCGCGTCCGCTCGTCTGGCCGGGCCACTTCAGATCGCGGTGTCGCAGCCCGACGTCGACTCCACCGGACTGCTCACCCAGGCGCGTGCGCGAGCGCCTGGCGGAGCCATCGTGGTCGGTGGCGTCGTCGATTCTCAGCCGCTACTGGCCGGACGGCCCCCGGTGAACGGTGAAGCAGCCGCCTATGTCTGCCGTGGATCGGTGTGTGGGCTCCCGGTCACCACCGCCGAAGGACTTGCAGCGCAACTGGCCTGACCCCGACGAGTGGGCGGGGATCAGGCGTGTAGAACCGCTGCGAACTGATCCATCGCCCAATCGATTTCGTCGATCGTGATGACAATCGGTGGCGCAAATCGCAGGGTGCTGCCGTGGGTGTCCTTCGCCAGCACACCGCGCTCGGCCAGTTTCTTGCAGAGATCCTTGCCCGTGCCCAGTTCCGGATCGACATCGACGCCTGCCCACAGGCCGAGCCCCCGGACCGCGATGACACCGCCTGGGATCATCGCCCGTAGCCGGTCGTGCAGATGTACGCCGAGCGTGGCCGCACGATCCTGCCAGTAGCCGGTACCCAGCATGTGCACCACCGTCGAACCGACCGCGGCAGCAAGGGGATTGCCGCCGAAGGTCGAGCCGTGCTCGCCGGGACGAAGTACCCCGAGGACGTTGCTGTCGCCGACCACGGCCGACACCGGAAGTACGCCGCCGCCCAGGGCCTTGCCCAGCGTGTAGAGGTCGGGGACCACGCCCCAATGGTCACAGGCGAAGGTGGTTCCGGTTCTGCCGAGACCGGATTGGATCTCATCGCAGATCATCAAAATATTTGCGGTGGTGCAGAGTTCACGAACATCGGCGAGGTAGCCGTCCGGTGGGACGATGATGCCGGCCTCACCCTGGATCGGTTCGATCAGTACCGCAACGGTGGTGTCGTCGACGGCGGCGGCCATAGCCGCGGCGTCACCGAATGGAACAATGCGGAATCCGGGTGTGAACGGACCGAAACCGGTGCGGGCGATCTCGTCGTCCGAGAAACTCACGATGGTGGTGGTCCGGCCGTGAAAATTGCCCTCCGCCACCACAATCGACGCCTGACCTGTCTGCACACCCTTGACCTCGGTACCCCACTTGCGGGCCACCTTGATGGCCGATTCCACCGCTTCGGCACCGGTGTTCATCGGCAGCACCATCTCCTTGCCACAGAGTGCGGCCAGATCCCGGCAGAAAGGGCCGAGACGATCGGAGTGAAAAGCCCTGCTGGTCAACGTGAGACGGCCGAGTTGGTCAGTGGCGGCGGCGATGATCTCCCGATTGCGATGGCCGAAGTTGATCGCCGAATACCCGGCCAGGCAATCGAGGTAGCGGCGGCCTTCGACATCGGTGATCCAGGCGCCCTCGGCGGTGGCCGCGACAACGGGGAGCGGTGAATAGTTGTGTGCGGCAAAGTCGTCGACCAGGGTGATGTGTTCGGCTGAGGAGATGATCGGATCGAGGGAATGGGTGATGTCGATGGTCATGGCTCGACCCCGTCTCTTCGTAGCTCGAGTGTGCAGCATTTGACGCCGCCGCCGCCCTTGAGCAATTCGGACAGGTCCACCCCGATCGGATTGAACCCGGCTGCGGTCAGGAGTGCTGCCAGATGTGGTGCGTCGTCGGTCATCACAACATTGAGACCGTCGGAGACCAGGTTCAGTCCCAGCACTGCGGCGTCGGCGGCGTCCGCCGCGATCGCGGTGGGGTAGAGATCTGTGAGGAGGCGCTGTGCGCTCTCGGAGAACGCGGCGGGGTAATACGTGATGGTGTCGGCATCGAGCACACCGAGTGCGGTGTCGAGGTGGTAGTACCTCGGATCCACGAGTTCGAGGCTGATCACCGGGAGTCCGGTGAGGTGCTGCACCTGCTGGTGGGTGGTGCGGTCCGTCCGAAAACCGGTGCCCGCCAGGATGCGATCGCCGACCACCAGGAAATCGCCTTCGCCCTCGTTGATTCCGGAGACCGTCCGTACCGGCCCCAGGCCGGATTCGTTCATCCAGGCCGCATAGGCGGCAGCCTCGGGTTTGCGCTGTGGATGGCGGAACTCGGCCGCGATCGCGACGCCGCCTGCGATCAGTCCTCCGTTGGCCGCGTAGACCATGTCGGGTAGCCCCGGAACCGGGGGTATTTCTGAAACAGAATGTCCCAGTTGGATATACGTCTGGCGGAGCTTGTCCCACTGTTGGTAGGCCCGTGCGGTGTCGACGGCCACGTTCGGGTCCATCCACGGGTTGATCTGGTAGGTGACCTCGAAGTGGACCGGCGAGGTCATCGCGTACCTGCGCGGTGAGGCGACTCGATCGGTTCTGGTGGCATGCGCGAACTCGGTGATGGTCACTCATTGATCGTAGGAAGCCCCTGTGACGCAATCAATCTGCGTGCGTTGTGTTGAGGCCAACTATCTATTGCGCAATCTGGCACAATGGAAAGATCTGTTGCGTGAAGCGAAAGAGGGGTGGCCGGTGGCTGAGCTGGACGAGATCGACGAGGCGATTTTGGGCGCTCTGACTCGTGATGCACGGCAAACCTATGCGCAGATCGGGGAGTGCGTGCGGCTGTCGGCCCCGGCTGTGAAGCGGCGGGTGGATCGTCTCGTGTCGTCGGGTGTGATCCGCGGATTCACCGTCGTCACCGATCCGGCGGCGCTCCAATGGACCACGGAGGCGTACGTCCAGGTGTTCTGCCGGGGCACCATCGCCCCGGACATCCTCGCCAAATCGTGGGAACACATCTCCGAAGTGGTCAGCGCTGCCACGGTCACCGGTCCGGCCGACGCGATCCTGCGGGTGGTCGCGCGCGATGTCCAGCACCTGGAGGTGGCCCTCGAACGGATCCGGGCCGCCGAGACCGTCGATCACTCCGAGAGCATCATCGTGCTGTCCAGGGTGATCGATCGAGGTCACCCCTGAGGGAGTCATCGGGCCGGAGCATTCCTGCGGTGGACAGGCGTTTTGGGTGGCAGGTGAGCGCCGTGCTACGTTGGCCGGCGTGAACATCATTTGTGCTGGTGCCTATTGGCGCTTTATCGAGGCTCCGGGTGGAGCCGCCGATACTGCGCTGTACTAAACGCGCGCCAACACCCGGAGCCCCGAGCAGTGACCACCATGGTCGCTGCTTTTTTCTTTGTCAGGGCACCGGTTACATGAGTGCAGGTGCTCGCCGAAATCAGGAAGGCACGCATCATGAGTAGCGAAACCACCACCCCGCAGGCCGAGCAGGCGACCTTGGTCGGACCTGAGACGTCCGACCGTCGTATCCGCGCCTTCCGCGAGATCCCGTCACCGAACACCGTGCGGGCCGAACTGCCGTTGACCGATCGCCGCGCCGCCGTCGTGCAGCGCGATCGCGATGAGATCGCCGACATCCTTGCCGGACGCGACGACCGCCTGCTCGTCATCGTCGGACCGTGTTCGGTTCATGACACCGTTGCCGCGCTGGACTACGCACGTCGCCTCGCGTCGCTGGCCGTCGAGCACGCCGACCGGCTCAAGATCGTGATGCGGGTGTACTTCGAAAAGCCTCGCACCACCGTCGGATGGAAGGGCCTGATCAACGACCCGGGCATGGATGGTTCGTTCGACGTCGAGCGCGGTCTGCGTACCGCCCGCGCGTTGCTCCTCGACATCATCGACCTCGGTCTGCCCGTCGGCTGCGAGTTCCTCGAGCCGACGAGTCCGCAGTACATCGCCGACGCTGTCGCATGGGGCGCGATCGGCGCCCGGACCACCGAGTCGCAGGTGCACCGCCAGCTCGCGTCGGGTCTGTCGATGCCGATCGGCTTCAAGAACGGAACGGACGGCAACATCCAGGTTGCCGTCGACGGAGTGAAAGCTGCTGCCGCCGAGCACGTCTTCTTCGGTGTCGATGACTTCGGCCGGGGCGCGATCGTCGAGACCGCGGGCAACGAGGACTGCCACGTCATCCTGCGAGGCGGTACATCGGGACCGAACTTCGCCGTCGACTCGATCACCGCCACGCTCGCTGCACTGGCCAAGGCCGGACTGCCGGAACTGGTCATGGTCGACTGCTCGCACGCCAACTCGGGCAAGGACCACATCCAGCAGGCCGTGGTCGCCACCGACATCGCAGAGATGATCGTCGGTGGTCAGCACGGTATCAGCGGCGTGATGTTGGAGAGCTTCCTTGTCGCGGGTGCGCAGTCGCCGGACGCCGAGGTGCTGACCTACGGCCAGTCGGTCACCGACAAGTGCATGGACTGGGATGCCACGGTTGCTGTGGTGCAGACACTTTCGGCAGCCAAGGCCCCGACCGCCGCTATCTGAACAGCACCACCCACACCGCGACGTAGTGGACCAGCGCCGCAATGACGGTGCAGGCGTGGAAGAACTCGTGGTGGCCGAAGGTGCTCGGCCACGGGTTGGGCCACTGCGTCGCGTAGAGGACACCACCGACGGTGTAGAAGAATCCGCCGACGGCCAGGAGTACCAGCACGGTGACACCCACCGAGTCGATGAGCGTCGGTGCGACGGCAATGATCGTCCAGCCAAGGATGATGTAAAGCGTCACACCGAGCCAGCGCGGTGAGCTGGGCCAGAGCATTTTGAGGGTGACCCCGGCCAGTGCCCCGGCCCACACGATGATCAACACCACCGTCTGGGTGGGCGGCTCCAGCCCGATCACGCAGAACGGTGTGTAGCTGCCCGCGATGAAGATGAAAATCATCGAATGGTCGGCCCGCTTCATCCACATCTTGGCGGCGTCGGTGGTCCAGTTCACCCGGTGGTAGGTGGCGCTGACCCCGAAGACCCCGCAGACCGTCAGTGCGTAGATACCGCAGGCCAAGGCGGCCATCGGGCCCACCATCGCCCACGCGACGGCGACGAGCACGATCCCGGTGACGATGGCGGTGAAGCCGGCGTACAGGTGAATCCAACCCCGCATGCGGGGCTGCAATTCGGCGAGTCGTGCGAGTTCGGAGGAGACCACAATCTACGGTAGCCCAGGTAAGCATCGACCGATCTCCACGCCGCGTAAGGTGTACCCAGTGAAGCTGATTCCCGACGCCATGCGTGGACCCATGTACCGGGTCTACGAGCGTCGGCTCACCCACTATCTCGATCCGGAACGTATACCTCGTCACATCGCGATCATCTGTGATGGCAACCGTCGATGGGCACGTGAGGCCGGGTTCGAGAACGTCAATCATGGGCATCGGGTCGGTGCGCAGAAGATCGCCGAAGTTCTCACCTGGTGCAGTGAGCTCGACATCTCGACGGTCACCATCTACCTGCTCTCGACCGAGAACCTCAGTCGCGACACCGAAGAACTCGGCGCGCTGATGCAGATCGTCCCGGACATCGTGGAGGAGATCTCCGCGCCCGGTCAGCCGTGGCGCGTGAAAGTGGTTGGCGCGCTTGATCAACTGCCGGTCGAGGTGTCGAGTCGGCTGAAGGCCGCCGAACAGCAGACCGCAAGCCGGGTCGGCCCGACCGTGAACGTGGCGGTGGGCTATGGGGGTCGCCAGGAGATCGTGGACTCGGTGCGTTCGCTGCTCACCGACCGGATCGCGGCCGGCGATACCCCTGAAGAGTTGGTCGATGCGGTCACCGTGGACGCCATCGACCAGAATCTCTACACCCGCGGCCAGCCTGATCCCGACCTGGTGATCAGAACATCTGGTGAACAACGCCTTTCGGGCTTTCTGCTCTGGCAGAGCGCGTACTCCGAGATCTGGTTCACCGACGCCTATTGGCCGGCGTTCCGTCGCGTCGACTTCCTGCGTGCGCTCCGTGACTACGGTGCCCGCAGCCGCCGATTCGGTAAGTGAGCGCCGGGGTTCCGACAGAACCCCGTTGTCCTCAGATCTTGCGTAGACGCACCCGATTGATCGCGTGATTGGCGTCCTTGCGAAGCACCAACGTCGCCCGGGGACGCGTCGGCAGGATGTTCTCCACCAGATTCGGCCGGTTGATGCCGTTCCAGATGTCGCGGGCCGCCAGTGTCGCCTGATCATCGGTCAGTGACGAGTAGTGGTGAAAGTGTGAGTTCGGATCGGCGAAGGCCGTGGTCCGCATGGCCAGGAACCGCGTGATGTACCAGTCCTCGATGTCTTCGATCCTGGCGTCGACATAGATCGAGAAGTCGAAGAGGTCCGACACCATCAGCCGGGCTCCGGTCTGCAGCACGTTGAGTCCCTCGACGATGAGGATATCGGGTTGGCGCACATGGTGTTTGGTGCCGCGGACAATGTCGTAGGAAACGTGCGAATACACCGGAGCCGAGACATCGCGGGCACCGGACTTCACCTCGGTCACGAATCGCAGCAGGGCCCGGCGGTCATAGGACTCGGGGAAACCCTTGCGGTGCATGATTCCGCGGCGCTCCAACTCCGCGGTGGGGTAGAGGAATCCGTCCGTGGTGATCAGGTCGACGGTGGGGTGGGATTCCCAGCGGGCGAGTAGCGCCTGCAACACGCGGGCGGTGGTCGACTTTCCCACCGCCACGCTGCCTGCGACACCGATGATGAACGGCACCTGTCGCTCGGGTTTGCGTTCGCCGAGGAAGGTGGCCGTCGCGGCGAACAGGCGTTGCCGGGCAGCAACCTGCAGGTGGATCAGACGAGAGAGCGGCAGGTAGACATCCGCGACCTCGGTGAGGTCGATCTGTTCGCCGAGGCCGCGCAATTCGCGCAGCTCACTCTCGGTCAGCACCATCGGCATCGATTGGCGCAGATCTCGCCACTGGCGGCGATCGAGTTCGATATACGGACTCGGCTCGGTTATCCGTGACATGTCAACTTTCGATCCGTGGGACCCGCGGCATGGAGTCATCCTTGCGAATGCATCCGAGGGCAACAACTCCGGGGTCACTTCGGTAGCGTTTGACCCCATGCACAACGAAGCGATCACGTCGCGGTATCTGCGGCTGGGCCTGGCATTTGATCGTCTCGAAGAGGGTTTCGTCGACGCGTTCACCGGTGATTCGGCATTGCGACGAGAGGTCGAGAACGCCCCGGCACCCGATCCGAGAGACCTTGCCCATCAGGCGGCTTCGCTGCGCGATGAACTCCCTGGCGCCGGATTGGGTGAGATACGCACCGAGTTCGTCGATTCGGCGCTGCGGGCACTCGAATGTTCGGCGCGAAAGTTCGCAGGCGATGACATCGGGTTCGTCGAGGAAGTCCGCAACTATTTCGACGTCGACATCACGATGGGTGATCCGGACACCTATCGCCGCGCCCACACCGAACTGGATGAGTTGCTGCCCGGCACCGGTGATCTCGCAGAGCGCTACGCCGCGCACAAACGGGCCGAGGAGATCCCGCAGGACCGGGTCGCCGAGGTGGTGTCGGCGTTCAGCGGCGCACTGCGGGAACGGGTGCGGGGTACCTACGCGCTGCCAGAGTCGGAGTTCGTCGACTTCGAGGTGGTCAGCGACAAGCCGTGGTCCGGCTTCAACTACTACCTGGGCGACTACCGGTCCAAGGTTGCGATCAATGGTGATCTCACCCAGCACATGTCGTCGCTGCCGCACCTCATCGCACATGAGGCGTATCCGGGTCACCACACCGAACACTGCCGAAAAGAGCAATTGCTGGTCGGTTCCGGTCAGGTCGAGCAGTCGATCTTCCTGGTGAACACCCCGCAATGCCTGATGGCAGAAGGTCTCGCCGACCATGCGCTGAGCGCCGCGATCGGGCCCGAGTGGGGCCTGTGGGCGCAGGACATCTACGCCGACCTCGGATTGCGGTTCGACGGTGAGCGCGCCAATGCCATCGGCAGGGCCACCGCTGGATTGCTCGGCGTGCGCCAGGACGCGGCACTGCTACTGCACGACCGCGGCGCCGATCAGGACACCGTTGCGACGTATCTGCAGACCTGGCTACTCGCCACCGACGAACGGGCCCGGCAGATGCTGCGTTTTCTGTCGTCACCGTTGTGGCGGGCGTACATCAGCACCTACGTCGAGGGGTACCGCCTGCTGCAGGAGTGGTTGGACGTCGCGCCTGCGGCGGATCGGCTGGTGCGCTTCGGCCGGCTGCTCGACGAGCCGCTGACACCGGGGCGACTGCGGGCGGAGTTGGCTACCGGGGTGTAGCCAAGTTGGCGCGGAAAAGCAGCACGGAGGGCGGCGAATAATAGGGCATGTAATCGGTGTCCGCCCGGTCTCTTACACTGAACGTGCCGATTCGCCCGCGCAGCAGCGTCTGAAGGAGACAAATGACCGACGTCAACACCGCATCCCTGGCTGAGCTAGACCCGGATGTGGCGGCCGCGATGAACGGCGAGCTGACCCGTCAGCGCGACACGCTGGAGATGATCGCGTCGGAGAACTTCGTCCCGCGCGCGGTGCTGCAGGCCCAGGGCAGTGTGCTGACCAACAAATACGCCGAGGGCTACCCCGGACGCCGCTATTACGGTGGCTGCGAATACGTCGACGTCATCGAGGACATCGCCCGCAACCGGGCGAAAGAGCTGTTCGGTGCGGAGTTCGCCAATGTGCAGCCCCATGCCGGTGCGCAGGCCAACGCTGCGGTCCTGGCCGCGCTGATGGAGCCCGGCGAGACCTTGCTCGGCCTCGACCTGGCCCACGGTGGTCACCTGACGCACGGCATGCGCCTGAACTTCTCCGGAAAGCTCTACGAGAACGCGTTCTACGGCGTGAGCAAAGAAGACTTCCGCATCGACATGGACGAGGTGCGCAAGGTCGCCCTCGACACCAAGCCGAAGGTGATCGTCGCCGGCTGGTCGGCGTATCCGCGGACCCTGGATTTCGCGGCCTTCCGATCCATCGCCGACGAGGTCGGTGCGCACCTCTGGGTCGATATGGCCCACTTCGCCGGACTCGTCGCCGCCGGACTGCATCCGTCGCCGGTTCCGTACGCAGATGTTGTGTCGTCGACGGTCCACAAGACCCTTGGTGGTCCGCGTTCGGGCATCATCCTGGCCAAGAAGGAGTGGGCCAAGAAGCTCAACTCCGCAGTGTTCCCCGGCCAGCAGGGTGGCCCGCTGATGCACGTCATCGCAGCCAAGGCCGTGGCGCTCAAGATCGCAGGCACCGAGGAGTTCAAGGAGCGCCAGCAGCGCACCCTCGACGGTTCCCGCATCTTGGCCGAGCGCCTGAACGGTGAGGACGTCGCCAAGGCCGGTGTGTCGGTCCTGACCGGCGGCACCGACGTGCACCTGGTGTTGGTCGACTTGCGTAACAGCAACCTCGACGGCCAGCAGGGCGAAGACCTGCTCCATCAGGTCGGCATCACCGTCAACCGCAATGCGGTGCCGTTCGACCCGCGTCCGCCGATGGTGACCTCCGGCCTCCGGATCGGTACGCCCGCGTTGGCCACCCGCGGCTTCGGTGAAGAGCAGTTCCGTGAGGTTGCCGACATCATCGGCACCGCACTGGCTGCCGGCCAGGGCGCGGATGTCTCTGCGCTGCGGGCCCGCGTCTCGCAGCTCGCACTCGACTTCCCCCTGTATGAGGGACTCGAGGACTGGGGCCTGCTCAGCACCCACCGCTGAGCCCCCGCCCGACAGCACAACCGAACCCACCTCTTCCGGTCGAACCACAGTTGGTTTCGACCGAAATTGGTGGGTTCGGTGTTCGGGCGATTGGTTTCGCATATCGCGGGTCGACCTCTAGGCTGTCTGGGTGAATGATTTGACCCAGGACGAACTGCTCTACGCCTTGGAAAAGGCGATTCCGGAAATCATGGAAGAGCACAACGCAGCGGCAGTGGCATGGAACCCGCACGATTTCGTGCCGTGGGCCGAGGGCAAGAACTTCGCGTTCTTGGGTGGCGAGGACTTCGATCCCAACCAGCCGTCCCCGCTGCCTGCCGATGTGGTCAAAGCGGTGCTGGCTTTGCTTCTCACCAAGGACAACATGCCGTCCTACCACCGTTTGATGGCGCAGAAGGCGTCCATCTTCGGTGCGTGGCAGCAGGTCATCGGAACCTGGACCGCCGAAGACAATCGTCATGCGATCGCGCTGCGCGACTACCTCGTGGTGTCGCGGCTGATGGATCCGGAAGCTGCCGAGACCCTGCGGCTGCACCACATGACCAAGGGCAAGTTGCAGACGCCCGCGTCGGTGACCGATTACGAGATCCTCGACGTGTTGGCACTGCTCGCGGTGCATGAGCTGCAGTGTGTGTCGTTCGGCGAGAAGCTCCTCGAGGCGTCCGACAGTGACGTGCTGAAGGGGATCGTCGAGAAGATCGTGCATGACGACCGCGTTCAGGCGAAGACCTTCACCAACTTCCTCAACGCCGGCGTCGATGCCAATGTGACCGAACTGATCAAGTCGGTTGACCGTGCGCTGACCGAGCTCGAACTGATCGGTGCCGACATCAACGACTTCGGTGACCTCGAGCCCATCGCACCGTTCAACGCCGATGCCGTGAAGTTCGTCGCCACCGCTCTGGTCGACGATCTCAAGCTGCAGTCTCTCGACGGTCTCGACGAGACCAGCGAGGTCGCACGTCAGCGTGTCCTGGCCGCCGCCGGCCGGTAAGTACGCGGTTCATCTGGTTTCACCAAACCCCGCTCTGCACGCAGCCACAGCTGCGGTGGAGCGGGGTTTTTGGGTTCTCGGGCGGTGGTGCCCGGGGTGGGCGAGGCGCAGAATCTCGACTGATCCGCCAGCGGAACAGTTAACCGATTATTCACGGACACGGGGTGCCTCCACCGCGCCGACACGCCGGGTTGGGCGTACTTTGACGTTTGACGGGCCGCGGGGAAGCGGTTCGTCCGGGAGGTTCGATCGTTGACTTGCTTATGTGAGTACGAGGGGACCGGCCCCGGTCCTCGTGACAGCTGCACCTAGCCGCTGAAACCAGAACCGGACCGGCCGCAACACACGTCTGAGTGGTGCCACCCAGACCGAGGAGCCCTTCGTGACCGCACGCGACGCCCGTACGTATGTCATCGATACTTCCGTGCTGTTGTCCGACCCCTGGGCGGCAACACGTTTCGCTGAGAACCATGTGATTCTTCCGCTGGTTGTCATCAGTGAATTGGAAGGCAAACGCCACCACCACGAACTGGGCTGGTTCGCTCGCGAAGCATTGCGCATGCTCGACGATCTGCGGCTGGAGTTCGGGCGCCTCGATCAACCGATCCCCATCGGCACTGTCGGTGGCACCATGCAGGTCGAGCTCAACCACACCGATCCGGCGGTCCTGCCTGCCGGGTTCCGCACGGACAGCAACGATTCCCGAATCCTGGCCTGCGCCTTGAATCTGCGGGCCGAGGGCAGAGACGTTGTCCTGGTGTCCAAGGACACCCCACTGCGTGTCAAGGCCGGCGCGGTGGGCCTGGCCGCCGACGAATACCACGCTCAGGATGTGGTGGCCTCGGGCTGGAACGGGATGACCGAGGTCGACGTCGATTCGTCAGTGATCGACACGTTGTTCGCCGAAGGTGTGGTCGACCTCGACACCGCACGGGATCTGCCCTGCCACACCGGGATCCGATTGCTCGGCAACAACTCCAGCGCGCTGGGACGGGTGAACCCGCAGAAGCAGGTGCAGTTGGTGCGCGGTGATCGCGAGGTGTTCGGGTTGCGTGGGCGCAGCGCCGAACAACGGGTGGCGCTGGATCTTCTCCTCGACGACAGTGTCGGTATCGTCTCGATGGGTGGCAAAGCGGGTACCGGCAAGTCCGCGTTGGCCTTGTGTGCCGGCCTCGAAGCGGTGCTCGAACGGCGTACCCAGCGCAAGGTTGTCGTGTTCCGCCCCCTCTATGCCGTCGGCGGACAAAACCTCGGCTATCTGCCCGGCAGTGAGTCGGAGAAGATGGGACCGTGGGCGCAAGCGGTGTTCGACACTCTCGAAGGGCTGGCATCCACCGAGGTGATCGAAGAGGTTCTCAGCCGCGGCATGCTCGAAGTGCTTCCCCTGACCCATATTCGGGGTCGCTCACTCCATGATTCGTTTGTCATCGTCGACGAGGCGCAGTCGTTGGAGCGCAACGTGTTGCTGACGGTGCTGTCCCGCCTCGGATCGGGTTCGCGGGTGGTGCTCACCCACGACGTCGCACAGCGCGACAATCTGCGGGTCGGCAGGCATGACGGTGTCGCTGCGGTGATCGAAAAGCTCAAGGGCCACCCGCTTTTCGCGCATGTGACGTTGACCCGCAGTGAGCGGTCGCCGATTGCGGCGCTGGTCACCGAGATGCTGGAGGAATTCGCGCCGGGAGCGTAGCGAGCGGGCGAAGTCAGGCGCAGCGCGCCGGGAGCGTAGCGAGCGGGCGAAGTCAGGCGCAGCGCCGGGAGCGTAGCGAGCGGGCCGTGTCGTCTATCTGTTTCGCGCTGTCCACCGGTGGTAGTTGGTGGGCAGCGCGAAAACGGTTGGGGTGTAGGGCCTTACAGGCCGGTGAGGCTCAGCAATCGTTCCGCTTGACGTTGGTATCCGGGTCGCTCACGGTGTCGAGGAGTTTGCCGTACCGGTTGGCGGGGTAGTCGGGCAATGCGTTGCATAGTGCCGATTTACCTTGCCCGACAACAACATAGGCGGCATAGATGGCCTTGCCGTTGTCATCATTGGGGCGCAGGGACGGGCACGACTGATCGGTGCGCAGGTACTGCGCGCCGGGATTGTTGTCGAGAGCTCGCGCGATCTCGTCTCGGTATGTCCTGGGGTTGGTGGCGTTGGCGACCACAATGATCGCGGTGCCGTCGCACGCGGGTGTGCTGATCGGCACCGAGAGTCCGAGATCGGCGGAGTTGGTCGGGGTCACCGTCTCGGCGGTCGCCGAGACATCGGTCGGCGGGGTCTGCTGTGTCGGCGGGACCTGCGCGGTGGCCGTGACGGTCTCGGTTGTGGTGTTCGCGGTGGCTGCGGCGGTGCCTGCCGCATCGGTGTTGTCGTCGGGCCAGAACACGGCTGTGGCAATCACTGCCAGGGCGAGTACGACGATGGCTGCGATGCCGCCGACGATCCAGGGTGTCCGGGTACGGGAACCACTGGGCGGCGGCGGATGGTGCGGTGGTTGCGGGGCAGGCGGCGCGGCCGTGTAGTGCTGCGTGGGTGGGGGAGTGCGAGAGCTGGAGGCCTGCCGTTCGGGTTCCTGTGGTGGTCCGGTCTGCGTGCGCGGTGCGACCGAGGGCAACCCCAGGAGCGTAGGCGCCTGGTGTGAGGCGTGTGGGTCGGGTGCAGACGTCTCGACGGGCGGCGCATCCGGCAGGTTCAGTGCGGCCGCCAGTTCGTGGGCGAACTGCCCGCAGCTGGGATAGCGGTCCGCGGGCGCAGGGGCCAGGGCCCGGTCGATGACCGGCGCGACACCGGCCGGGAGCTCGCGGCCGGATCCGGGAGGAGCGCCGGTGAGCAACGCGACCGCGGTACATCCGAGGGCGTAGACGTCGGCGCGTGCGTCCACCGGTAGACCACGGAGTTGTTCGGGCGCGGAGTAGGCGACTGTGCCGACCGATACCCCGGTGGTGGTCAGGTCGCCGACATCTGCCAGTGAACGGGCGATGCCGAAGTCGGTGAGCATGACCCGGTGCGGTGTTGCGTCGGTGAGCATGATGTTGCCGGGTTTGACGTCGCGGTGCAGCAGCCCTTGGCCGTGGGCGTAGTCGAGTGCCGCGGACACCTCGGTGATGATCTGCAGGCAAAGCGTCGGGCGGACGCCGGTCGGGTAGATGGCCAGGAGTTCGGCACCGTCGGTGCCCGGAACGTAGTCCTGGCTGATCCACAGTTGACCCATGTACTCGCCACGGTCGTGTACTGCCACGATGTTCGGATGCCAGAGCTTTGCCGACAGATCGGCCTCGCGCACGAACCTGCGCCGGTAGTTCTCGTCGGACGCGGCACTGGATCCGGGCAGGGAGGCGGGCAGGATCTTGAGGGCATCCGACCGTGGCAGCCGGGGATGCTTGGCCAGATACACCTCACCCATGCCACCGGCGCCCAGTAGGCGCTCGATTGTGTAACCGGCAAAAATGGTGCCCACGGCAAGCGGCATGAATACCCTCGAACTCTCTTCATCGGTGCCGGCCCCGGGAGCGGAGTGCGCGTCGGGTCGGCAGTGACCAGATTAGTGCAGTCCCGTGATCGCACCGATACGTGCTTTGGCTTACGAGTTGGCATAATCAGCAGGTGCTGAAGTTGTCAAAGAGGTTGATGGGGTCAGTGGTGTCACTGGCTGCCGTGTGTGTAGTTGTCTCCGCAATGGTGGTGCCCTCATCGGCACAGGCCGATGAGGTGTACACCCCGGAGTCGTTCCCGCTGTCGACCCAGATGATCAAGGTGACCTCGGAATCCATCTACGACACCGTCGCCACGCTGACCGCCTGGGAACGGGACGAAGCCGGTATGTGGATCCAGGTCGTCGAACCGACCCGGGCCGATCTCGGCGCCGAAGGCATCGGCATCCCTCGTGACAGCGTGTGGCGGACGCCCATGGGTGTTTTCGCCCTGGACCAGGCCTTCGGTAACCAACCCGATCCCGGCACCAAGATGCCGTACTTCCAGGCAGATGAGCAGGATTGGTGGGACGCCCTTCCCGGATCACCCACCTACAACACGCACGTTCGGCAGGTCGAGAATCCCGGCGGTGACAGCGAGAACATCCTCGCCACCGGAGAGGTCTACGACTACGTCGTCAACATCGCCCACAATCCGCAGCGGGTCGATGGTTACGCGTCCGGGATCTTTCTGCACGTCACCAACGAAGAGCCCACGTGGGGCTGCGTTGCGATCGATCGTGACGTGATGAAGCAGATCGTCCAGTGGCTCGACCCGGCCCGTCAGCCGATCATCGATATCGGCCTGGCCTGACCCACCCCGATGATGTGCCCTTATGGCGAACGGTTCCCCAGGTGGGGGCCGCCAAAAGGGCACATCATCGGGTTCTGCGTTTGAGTTCGAAGGTGACCGCGTGGCGCTCGTCGAAGTCTTCGCGGGCGGCGGTGGCCATTTCGGTCTGGGCCCGGGCCTGGTTGATCACCGGAGTGACCGGGTCGAGGGTCGCGAGGTAGGCCTCATGTGCGGCCAGTGACCTCACCGCGGTCTCGATCGCTTCGCTGTCGACCTCTTCGGCGTGGGTGGCATCGGGGCTCCCCTCGAACAGCCACCGCGGTTTGGTACCCAGACTGTCGTAGGTCTGCAAGACTGCGGCAGCAAATTCCCGGTGGTCGCGTTGGTTGGGCATCCCCGGCCCCCACTGCGGGCCGCCGTACATCGACACGATGACCTCGGGTCCCACCCGGGTGATCACTTCGGCGATTCGAAGGCGCAGATCGGGATCGTTGGTGATGGCGGAGTCGGGGAAGTCCCAGAACTCGATCGCCTGAGCACCGACGATCTGGGCAGATTCTCGTTGCTCGGCCTCGCGGACCGGGCCGGCCTGCTGCGGTGGCATGCCCTCGATTCCGGCCTCGCCACGGGAAGCGAGCGCGTAGAAAACGCTCTTACCCGCACTGGTCCACTTGGCGACCGCCGCCGCGACCCCGTACTCGGGATCATCCGGATGCGGCACGAGCACCAACGCGGTATGCCAGTCGGTGGGAAACGGAATCAGCACAACCGACCGTAACCGAAGATGTGCCCTTTTGGCGAGCAAAAGCCCAGGTCAGCCTCGCCAAAAGGGCACAACATCGGGGTGGGGTCAGCGTTCGCGATCCAGGTTGGCCATCTTGAGGACATCGAGACGTTCGTCGAGCTCGGCCTCGGAGAGCTTGTCGCCGATCAGGCCGCGGTCGATCACGGTCTGCCGGATCGTCTTCTTCTCCTTGAGTGCCGCCTTGGCCACCGCGGCGGCCTCCTCGTAGCCGATCGCGCTGTTGAGCGGGGTCACGATCGACGGCGACGACTCGGCCAGTTCCTTGAGACGGTCCTCGTTGGCGACCAGTCCGGCGATGCAGCGATCGGCGAACAACCGCGACACGTTGGCCAGCAGCTTGAGCGACTCGAGGACGTTGCGGGCCATCATCGGGATGTAGACGTTCAGCTCGAACGCGCCATTGCCGCCACCCCAGGTGACGGCGGCGTCGTTGCCGATGACCTGCGCGGCGACCTGGGTGACCGCCTCCGGCAGCACCGGGTTGACCTTGCCGGGCATGATCGAGCTGCCGGGCTGCAGATCGGGGAGCCGGAGTTCGCCGAGACCGGTGAGCGGGCCCGAACCCATCCACCGGACATCGTTGGCGATCTTGGTGAGCGAGACCGCCACCGTCTTCAAGGCGCCCGACAGTTCGACGAGTCCATCGCGGGCGGCCTGCGCCTCGAAGTTGTCCTTGGCCAGGGCCAGTTCGTCCACGCCGGTGAGCTTGACCAGCTCGGCGACGACCTTGGTGCCGAATCCGGCAGGTGCGTTGAGGCCGGTGCCGACAGCGGTGCCGCCGATGGGCAATTCACCGACGCGAGGCAGGGTCGCGGTGACCCGCTCGACACCGGCCTCGATCTGGCGGGCATACCCGCCGAACTCTTGACCGAGGGTGACCGGCACCGCGTCCATCAGATGGGTGCGGCCGGACTTGACCACGGTGCGCCACTGGGTTGCCTTCTCCGCCAACGATTTCTGCAGATGCTGCAGGGCCGGGATGAGATCGGTGACAGCAGCCTCGGTGGCGGCGACGTGCGTCGCGGTGGGGAAGGTGTCATTCGACGACTGCGACATGTTGACGTGGTCGTTCGGGTGGACCTCGACTCCGGCCGCCTTGGCGATTGAC
This sequence comes from Williamsia sp. Y712, assembly GCF_059445525.1. NCBI lineage: Bacteria > Bacillati > Actinomycetota > Actinomycetes > Mycobacteriales > Nocardiaceae > Williamsia > Williamsia sp. Y712. The sequence goes on along the minus strand of NZ_JCAIUN010000004.1, from coordinate 296,086 downwards.
GCGATGACCTCGTTGGCGTTCATGTTCGAGCTCGTGCCCGAACCGGTCTGGAACACATCGATCGGGAACTGGTCGTCGTGGCGACCGTCGGCGATTTCCTTGGCGGCGGCCACAATCGCGTCGGCCTTTTCCGCGTCGAGGAGACCGAGATCTTTGTTGACCTGTGCGCAGGCGGCCTTGAGCAGGCCCATCGCACGGATCTGAGTCCGTTCCAACGGACGGTGGCTGATCGGGAAGTTCTCCACCGCGCGCTGGGTTTGCGCACGCCAGAGTGCGTCGGCCGGAACCCGGACCTCACCCATGGTGTCGTGCTCGATGCGATAGGCCTGCTCAGTCATGTTCAGCGCTCCTTGGATCGGATCCTGACGCCACCCAGTGGAACGGTGATGGCGCCGCCCGGATCGGTGAAAAAGTCGTTGCCCTTGTCGTCGACGACGATGAAGGCCGGAAAGTTCTCTACCTCGATCTTCCACACAGCTTCCATGCCGAGTTCAGGGTATTCGATGACCTCCTGGCTCTTGATGCAGTCGAGTGCCAGACGTGCGGCCGGACCGCCGATCGAACCGAGGTAGAAACCACCGTGGGTGTCACACGCGCTGGTGACCTGTTTGGAACGATTTCCCTTGGCCAGCATGACCATTGACCCACCGGCGGCCTGGAACTGCTCCACGTAGCTGTCCATGCGGCCGGCCGTGGTCGGGCCGAATGACCCCGACGCCATGCCCTCGGGGGTTTTGGCCGGTCCGGCGTAGTAGACCGGATGGTTGCGCAGGTAGTCGGGCATCGGATCGCCTGCGTCCAGGCGTTCCTTGATCTTGGCGTGGGCGATGTCGCGGGCCACCACAAGTGGACCGGTCAGCGACAGGCGGGTCTTCACCGGATACTGCGAGAGTTGCGCGAGGATCTCGGTCATCGGGCGGTTGAGGTCGACCTCGACCACCTCGCCACTGGAGATGTCTTCGGCCACACCGGCGGCCGGCATGTACTTCGCCGGGTCGGTCTCGAGTTGCTCGAGGAACACCCCGTCGGCGGTGATCTTGCCGAGCGCCTGCCGGTCTGCCGAGCACGAGACCGCGATCGCCACGGGACACGACGCACCGTGCCGGGGGAGACGGACCACGCGGACGTCATGGCAGAAGTACTTGCCACCGAACTGTGCGCCGATCCCGAAGGACTGGGTCAGTTTGAAGACTTCTTCCTCGAGTTCGAGGTCCCGGAACCCATGCGCCGACATCGACCCCGACGTCGGGAGATTGTCCAGGTAGTGCGCCGAGGCGTACTTCGCGGTCTTGAGCGCGAACTCACCCGAGGTACCGCCGATGACGACGGCCAAGTGGTACGGCGGGCAGGCCGCGGTGCCCAGCGAGCGGATCTTCTCGTCGAGGAACTTGAGCATTCCCTCGGGGTTCAGGATGGCCTTGGTCTCCTGGAACAGGAACGACTTGTTCGCGCTGCCACCGCCTTTGGCCATGAACAGGAACTTGTATTCGGGGCCCTTGGGGCCTTGCTCGGTCGCGTAGATCTCGACCTGGGCAGGCAGATTGGAGCCGGTGTTCTTCTCTTCGTACGTGGTCAGCGGTGCCAGCTGCGAATACCGCAGGTTGAGCTGGGTGTAGGCGTCGTACACACCGCGGGAGATTGCCTGGGCGTCGTCGGCGCCGGTCAGCACACCCTCGCTCTTCTTGCCCATCACGATCGCGGTGCCGGTGTCCTGGCACATCGGCAGCACGCCGCCTGCAGAGATGTTGACGTTCTTGAGCAGGTCCAGTGCGACGAAACGGTCGTTTCCGGAGGACTCGGGGTCGTCGATGATCTTGCGTAGCTGCGCAAGGTGAGCCGGACGCAGGTAGTGGCTGATGTCGTGCATCGCCTCGGCTGTCAGTTTCCTGATGGCTTCCGGGTCGACCTTGAGGAAGGTCTGACCGTCGACCTCTAGCGTCGACACCCCCTCCGTGGTGATCCGTCGGTACGGGGTGTCATCGCCGTCGATCGGGAGCAGATCGGAGTAGAGAAACTCTGGGGCGGAGGCTGGTTTACTCACGCACAGCATCGTATAGCTGCGACCCACCGCGCCTCGTCAGAGGTTGTGCGGATTGAAGATCCGAAGTTGTTCGAACACAAAAAATCCGGCGACCACACCGCGGGGTGTGGTCGCCGGACAGACACGATTGGAGCGGAAGGGTCAGGCCCTGGAGGTGTTGGTGGAGATCTCACCGACCTTGGCGCGGGTGTGGCGGCCTTCGATGGTGCGGATGGTGCCCGACTTCGAGCGCATCACCAGCGAGCGGGTGGTGGCACCGTTGGCGCGGTAGCTCACGCCACGGAGCATGTCGCCGTTGGTGACGCCGGTGGCACAGAAGAACATGTTCTCGCCGCTGACGAGGTCTTCTGTCTTGAGTACCCGGTCGAGGTCGTGCCCGGCGTCGAGTGCCTTCTGCCGCTCGGCAGCATTGCGCGGCCACAGCTTGCCCTGGATCTCGCCGCCCATGCACTTCATCGCAACCGCGGTGATGATGCCCTCGGGGGTGCCACCGATGCCCATGAGCATGTCGACAGAACTCTCGGCCTGTGCGGCCGAGATGGCACCGGCAACGTCGCCGTCGGAGATCAGCCGCACCTTGGCGCCTGCGGCCCGGATCTCACCGATCAGTCCTTCGTGGCGTTCACGATCGAGCACAACGACGGTGAGGTCGGCGATCTCGATGCCCTTGGCCTTGGCCACGGCCTGCACGTTGAACTCCACCGATGCGGTGATGTCGATGACACCGGCAGCTTCCGGGCCGACAGCGATCTTCTCCATGTAGAAGACGGCCGACGGGTCGTACATTGTGCCGCGCTCGGACACCGCGAGCACGGCGATCGAGTTGGGCCGGCCCTCGGCCATCAGGGTGGTGCCGTCGATGGGATCGACTGCGACGTCGACCTCGGGGCCTTCGCCGTTGCCGACCTCTTCGCCGTTGTAGAGCATCGGTGCTTCGTCTTTTTCGCCCTCGCCGATGACAACCACGCCGCGCATCGAGACGGTGGACAGCAGCTGACGCATCGCGTCGACCGCAGCCTTGTCGCCACCGTTCTTGTCGCCCTTGCCAACCCAGCGTCCGGCCGCCAGTGCGGCGGCCTCGGTTACGCGCACGAGTTCCATCGCCAAGTTCCGGTCCGGAGCCTCAAAGTTAGGGTTAGCGGCTGACATAGTGATGGCCTCCTGAATCGCGGCGATTGGTGTTGAAACCCATCCTTTCATGCCCGTTACTGCAGGTGGTGCACCGGTGCCTGTCCGCAGACGGTGACATTCATCCCAGCCGCACGCGCGGCGGTTCGGACGTCGGTCGGTCTCCGAGCGCACCGATTGCCGTGACGGCGGTGGGGATCCGACCCTCGAACGCACTCACCCCCGGCGACCGGTGGTCGACGGGGGTGAGTGGGTGCCTGATATCAGTTGGTTGTACTGGCGGTGGGCCGCAAGGGTTTACCGTCCGCCGATATCGACGAGTCGATCGGGATCTCGCGGATGGCGGTGCCCTCGATGTCGACATTCGGCAGGATCTTCTCGAGCCAACCCGGCATCCACCAGGCCTTGTCGCCCATGATCGTGATGAGTGCCGGAACGATCAGCATTCGCACCACGAACGCGTCGAAGAACACCGCGGCGGCCAGAGAGAAGCCCATCATCTTGGCGGTGGTGTCCGGTGCGAGCATGAACGCCGCGAACACCGAGATCATGATCACCGCGGCCGACGACACCACGCGCGCGCCGTGTTTGTAGCCGACGATCACCGCTTCCTTGGCCGGTAGCCCGTGGACGTACTCCTCGCGCATTCGGGTCACGAGGAACACCTGATAGTCCATGGCCAGACCGAAGACCACGCCGATCATGAAGATGGGCAGGAACGAGATGATCGGTTGGGTGTGGGTGATGATCCCGAAATGGCCGAGTTGGAAGATCGCCACCGTGGCACCGAAGGTGGCGCACACAGAGAACAGGAATCCGATGGTGGCGGTCAGCGGGACCAGGATGGACCGGAACACGATCATCAGGATGATGAACGCCAAACCGACAACCAGGAGCAGATACGGGATCAACGCCGTGTTCAACTTGGCCGAGATGTCCGACATGATGGCCGTCTGGCCGCCGACGTTGAGCGTGACCCCTTCGGCGTCAGTGGTTTTCGAATAGTCGCGGATCTGTTCCATCAGTTCGTGCGTCTGCGGGCCGCTGGGCGACTGTTGTGGGGTCACGAAGATCAGCGCTGATGTCGCGCCGGTCTGGGAGTTGGCCGCGTCCGGACCGTTGCCGCGCCAGGTGAGCTGGTCGGGCGTGGCGACATTGGACAACGTTTTGATGTACGCGACCGTCTGCTCGGCGGCAGGGCTGACGTCGCCGTCCTTGGTGTCATTCAGCACCACCAGGAGGGGGCCGTTGATGCCCTCACCGAAGCCGCGTTGCAGCAACGTGGTCGCCGCGACCTCAGAGTCGGTGGTTGTCGACAAGCCCAGTTCCAGCTTGGTCATCGGCAACGCCACCACAACCAGGGCCAGCAGCGAGATGACTGCGATCGGCCACGGGTATCTGGTCACGAACTTGGCAAAACGGTGCCCGTTGGTCTCCTGCGATTCGGGTTCGTCGCCATGGCGCAGTTTCGGAATGGGCGGCGAGAACGCGAAGCGGCCAAAGGCGCCAAGCAAGCCGGGAATCAATGTGATGGCACCGAGGACCGCGACGATCACGGCCAACGCCGCAGCCAGGCCCATCTGCGAGATGAACGGGATTCCGACCACCGACAGCGCCGCCACCGCGATCACGACCGTCAGGCCGGCGAACACGACCGCAGATCCTGCCGTCCCGACCGCTCGGCCCACCGCCGCCTCACGCGAACCACCAAGATTGAGTTCACTGCGATACCTGGAGACGATGAACAGCGCGTAGTCGATGGACACCGCGATCCCGAGCATCGTGATGATGGCGGTTGCGCTCTGGTTGATGCTGAGGAACTCGGCACCCAGCGTGACCAGCATGATGGTGATGATCACACTGACGATGCCGGTGATGAGGGGGATGAACGCAGCGACCACTGCGCCGAAAGCCACGATCATCACAAAGAAGGCGATGACGAAACCGAGCATCTCGGCTGCGCCGCCCGCTTCCTGGACCTGCATCAGGGACCCGGTGCCCTGGACGTCGAGGCCGCCGACCCGGAACTCGGAGAGGATGTCTTCGAACTGCTTCATGTTGTCGGCAGTCAGATCTTGCGGGTTGATGGTCTGGGGAACCTGGATCAGACCGATGGTGTTGTTGTCGCCCAGCACGGACGCCGCCAGCGCCGGGTCCAGATCTGCGACGGTCAGCGGGTTGGCCACCTCATCGGGCGTGGTGATATCTGGCAGCGTCTTGAGCTTGGCGACCAGCTGATCGATGGTGTCGGTGTGGGCCGCCAGGCCGTCGTTCGCGGCGACGAGCACACTGGTCGACGACTCGGATTGCTCTGCGTTGATCGCGGGGAAGTTCTTTTCCATCAACGACATCGCTTTGTCCGAGTCGGTGCCCGGTAGCTCAAAATCTTTGGAGAACTTCGGATTCAATGCGCTGACCAGCGTGACCACCAATGCGGCCAGCACGATCCAGCTGATGATCACCCACCATTTGTGCCGAAAAGAGAACCGCCCGAGTCGATACAGGAACATTGCCATGGGCAGAGCTTATAGTCTGCGGGTGACATCGCTCTCAGCGGCAAGACGAATGTAAGATCCCTAACAATCGTTATCCGACAATGGCTTCCGCTTATTTCGTGGGCAGAACCTGTGCGCCGGCGCTCGAGGCCGGTAGTGGTGAAACCGCGAGGACCGCTTCGGCCAGGGTGGTGAAATCAGGTTCCTTGGCCTTGTTCGCCATCAGACCGATCCGTACGTCACCGAGGTCGGTCACCCATACCGACCGTCCGCCCTCGGGCTTGCTGTAGACCGCCCACTGCGATCCACCGATGTCGCGGGTGCCCGCGCCGAGCAGTGTTTCGTCGCCGGACAGCTGCCCGACCAGGGCGTCTTTGGTGGCGCCGGTCTGGCTCAGCTGGATGTAGACGCCGTTGGACGTGATGTATCCGGCGTTGGAGACGGTGGTGTCTTCGAGGGCGACTGTGCTGCCGCTGTTGGGCTTCCAGTCCGCGGGTGTCTGCGGCAACCGGATCGGGAACGTCGAAGTGCGGGCGTCTGCCTTCAATCCGCTGTCCACGTCGTAGGCGGGGACCTTGTCGTCGCCCGCGCCGCCGGTCAGGCCGACAGAACAATTCCCGGAGACCCCCGCGACGAACAGGCAGAGCAACAACAAAGGGATCAAAGACCAGATCATGTCTTTGTTGTTGGTCAGAATCCGGGGTTTTGCGGCCACCACCCGAGTATTGCAGGGCGCCCCCGATGGTCATAAACGGGCGAGGGCCACCGGTGGACGCCTGCGCCTCGATTTCAGATCTCAGGCCTCATCGTCGAGGTCGTCGTCGGTATCGTCCTCGAATTCACTGTCGTCGTCGGTTCCGAGGACCGCTTCGATGCGCTTTCGGGCGCCTTCGAGATGTTCCTCACATCGCCGGGACAAGGCCTCGCCGCGTTCCCACAGTTCCAGCGATTCGTCGAGATCGAGGCCGCCCTGTTCCAGGGTGCGGACCACCACGATCAGCTCGTCCCGGGCCTGTTCGTAACCCAGTTCGCTGATCGGCCGCTCATTGCTGTCGGCGTCGTTCGTCGTTGCCACTGTCTTCCTTCTTGTCCGTGCCGGGACGCCGGGGTCGGGTATCCGGCGGGTGCTGGTGCGTGGAGGTGTTGGGTTGGTCTGGGGTACTCGCGTCCGGTCGGGTCCCGTTGTCGGTCTTCAGCCGCGTCGTGGTTTTTCGACGCCCATCACCGCGGCGCGGGTGGCACCGTCGGCGACCCGTACCCGCAGTTGGGTACCGATCGGCATGTCGTCCACCGATGTGACCACGTGGGGATTCTCGTCCGAACTGCTGGCGGCCCCGGGTACGCGTTGCACGACGGCGTATCCGCGGGCCAGCGTCTGTGCGGGGCCGAGGGTGGACAGGCGCGCCGTGAGGTGTTCGATCCGCTGTTCCTCTCCGGCGACGAGTCGACCGACGTCGCGGCGGATGTCGCGGGCCGCGCGTTCGATCTCGTCGATCCGGTCGTCGACGATGCGGTAGGGCTGGGCCAGCACCGGGCGGCCGCGCAACGAGTCGAGCCCGCGAACTTGGGTGGTGACCCAGTTGCGCAGTGCCCCGGCGCTTCTCGCGCGCAGATCGCGAACGGTCGCGAGTTCGACGGCGACGTCGGGGACCACGCGCTTGGCGGCGTCGGTGGGCGTTGCCGCCCGCAGGTCTGCCACCAGGTCGAGAACGGGGGAGTCGGGCTCGTGCCCGATCGCGCTGACCACCGCGGTGGTGACCTGGGCGACGGCACGGCACAGAGCCTCGTCGGAGAAGGGCAGCAGATCTTCGACGCTGCCGCCGCCGCGGGCCAGGATGATGACGTCGACGTCGGGATCGGCGTCGAGTTCGGCCAGGTGTCGCAGAATTGCCGGGACCGCTGTCGGACCCTGCACGGGGGCGTTGCGGATCTCGAAACGTACTGCAGGCCAACGTTTTTGTGCGACCGAGATGATGTCGCGTTCTGCCGCGCTTGCGCGTCCGGTGATGAGCCCGATGGTGCCGGGCAAAAAGGGCAGCGGTCGTTTGCGCGCGACGTCGAACAGTCCTTCGGCGGCCAGCAGCCGGCGAAGCCGTTCGATTCGGGCGAGGAGTTCGCCGATGCCGATCGGCCGGATCTCGGTGACCCGCAACGACACCGTGCCCCGCCCGGTGTAGAACATCGGCTTGCCGAGGACCACGACGCGGGCCCCTTCGGTCAGGGGGACCGGTGCGCGGGTCAGCAGATCGGGGCTACAGGTGACCTGGATGGAGATGTCCGCTGCGGGATCACGCAGCGTCAGGAAAGCGGTGCGGGTACCGGGGCGGCGGTTGATCTGGGTCAGCTGACCTTCGACCCAGACCTGTCCCAGTTTGTGTAGCCAGTCGGCGATCTTGGTGTTGATCGTCCGTACCGGCCACGCCGATTCGGGCGTATTGCTCACGTGGGAAGGCTACTTGCTCGCCGCGGTCACACGGTTGTCGAGCATGGTGACGAACGGTGCCCGGGCCCGTGTGGACTTCTCGTACGCGGCCAGTTCCTTGAGTTCATCGAGGCCGACGGTGCGGAGCTTGGCCCGCAACTGGGCCAGCGTCAGCGAGTCGTAATCGAGGGCCTCGACGATCTCGGGCGCGTCACCGTTCGCGCTCGTCGTCGTCGGCGCCGGATCCTCGGAATCGAGGTCGGGAGCCGAGCTGTACAACGCGAACCGGCCCGACCCCGACGGCGCCGCTGCGGACTCCGTGTCGTTTTTGTCGGCTTCGACGGGATCCGGGGAGCCGGATTCGGTGGTTGTGGCCGGAGTCACCGGACGACTTGTGGTGGGCAGGACGAAGTCGTCCTCGTCTTCATCGAAGGTGGCCCATTCCGGCTCGTCTTCGGCGTGACCGAGCAGGGACTCGAAGACCTCATCGCCCTTGATGGCCATTTCGGCGATGCCCTGCTGAAAGCGCATCACCGCCTGCAACGTCTCACTCAGAGCGGTCATCGGAAGAGTGATCGCTGTGGTCGGCAATTTGCGTGTCTCTTCGAGCACAGTGACAACTACCCCGGCAGCGACCCTTGCGGCATAAGGTGGTCGGATCATGTCCATACTCTGCCTCATGCTGCAGGCCGTGACCACTAGTAGGGTCGGATTACCCGTACGCTGAACGTCATGAGTTCGGCCGAAAACACCCCGTCAGGCAAGAAAATCCTGCTCGCTGAGCCCCGTGGCTACTGTGCGGGCGTCGATCGCGCTGTCGAGACAGTGGAGAAAGCGCTCGAAAAGCACGGCGCCCCGGTGTATGTGCGTAAGGAGATCGTCCACAACCGGCATGTGGTGGAGACACTGACAGACCGCGGCGCGGTCTTCGTTGACGAGACCGACGAGGTGCCCGAGGGTGCTCTCGTGGTGTTCTCGGCGCACGGGGTTTCGCCTGCGGTCCACGAATCGGCGGCCGACCGCAACCTGCGCACCATCGATGCCACGTGCCCGCTGGTGACCAAGGTCCACCAGGAAGCCAAGCGCTTCGCCCGCGACGACTACGACATCCTGCTGATCGGTCACGAAGGTCACGAAGAGGTCGAGGGCACCGCCGGTGAGGCACCCGAACATGTGCAGCTCGTCGACGGGCCGGACAGCGTCGATCGCGTCACCGTCCGCGACGAGTCCAAGGTGATCTGGCTGTCGCAGACCACATTGTCGGTCGACGAGACCATGCAGACCGTGTCGCGGTTGCGGGAGAAATTCCCGCTTCTCAACGATCCGCCGAGCGACGACATCTGTTACGCCACCCAGAACCGGCAGGTTGCCGTCAAGGCCATGGCCCCCCGCTGTGACCTGGTGATCGTGGTCGGTTCACAGAACTCATCGAACTCGGTTCGCCTCGTCGAGGTGGCTCTCCAGGCAGGCGCGAGCGCGTCGTACCTGGTCGACTACGCGCGCGACATCGACCCGGCATGGCTCGAAGGTGTGCAGACCGTCGGCATCACCTCCGGTGCCTCGGTCCCCGAGATCCTGGTCACCGGCGTGATGGATCTCCTCAAAGAGCACGGCTTCGGCGATGTGGAATCGGTGACGACCGCGCAGGAGACCCTGACCTTCGCGTTGCCGCGCGAGCTCCGTCCCGCCCGCGCACCGTAGGGCGTCCCGCCCGCGCAAAATAACGACATAACGCCCGGCGCGCCCGGTTCGGGAAGAACCGGCGCCCCGGGCATTGTTGTGATGTTCATGACATCTACGACAGTGCAACTGACAGAGCGCCAACGTGACCGCCTGAACGCCGAGCACGTCATCTGGTTGACCACCGTGAAGCCCTCCGGAACACCGGTGCCGACCCCTGTGTGGTTCTTGTGGTCGTCGGACGAATTCCTGATATTCAGCGAGCCGGACAAGCCCAAGCTGGCCAACATCTCCGCGAACTCCTCGGTGGCACTGAACTTCAACAGCTCCACCGAGGGCGGCGATGTCGCGGTGTTCACCGCGCAGGCGTCCGTGGACGACACCGGACCGACCCCCGCCGAATGGGATGCGTATGTCTCCAAATACGGCGCGTCGATCCAGGGTCTGGAGATGACCCTCGACGCGTTCCGGGCCGACTATTCGGTACTCATCCGCGTCACACCGCAGCGGGTCCGCGGCTGGTGATCGGTTCCGGCCGATCCGGAGGCGGTATATCAGTACTCGTCGGGTTCCAGCTTGCGCAACCGGCGCGCCGGCATCGAGACCGCCCAGCCGGCGATCAGGACCAGTGCGCACAGGCCGATTCCGATGAGTGCCGCCGTGCGAGCCCCGGTATCGGCAGGGGGATCCTGAATCGGTGCTGAGATCGCCTGCGGCACAGCCCAATTCGTCTTGACATCCGGGATCTCGAACGTAAGCGCGGCAACCGGGTCGATCACGCCGTGGCCGACGGTGTTGTCGTGGCCGGTTCCGGGCGCGTGGGCGGTCCGGGTGATCCGCTCCATCACCGAGGCGGCGTCGAGTTCCGGAAACTTTGCCCGGACGAGCGCCACCACGCCGGCAACATACGGTGCGGCGAAACTGGTGCCGTCGATACCGGTGAGCCCTTTGTCGCCGTCGTGGGCGTTGACCAGTTTGTTCGATCCGCGGACATTGTCCAGGCTCAATATGCCGGTGCCCGGCGCGGCGACACCCACCCAGGGGCCCGACAGGCTGAAGCCGGCCGGTGACCCGGATTCCGAGTCGACGGCGGCCACACTCAACACATACGGCGCGTACCAGGCCGGACTGGCGATGGTGGTGACCGTGTCCCAACCGTCGAGTTCGGGGTTGGCGGGGTTCGGTGATGGATTCTGGGTCGAGCACGCCGAGCCCTGGGTGAGATTGCCTGCCGCAGCCACCACGACCACGTTGCGGTCGAAGGCATACTTCACCGCCGCGCCCAATTGTTTGTCATGGAGGTCGGTGCCTGCCGAACCGCAGGCCACCTCGGAGATGTTGATGACCGTGGCACCGAGGTCGACGGCCCGGACCACTGCGTTGGCCAATGTCTGCACGGTGCCGAAACCGGATCCCACCGTCGGATCGGGGGATGTGTTCTGGCGCCGGTCCTTGGCTTCGAAGGCGCCACTCGACTGCCGGATCGCGATGATGGAGGCCTCGGGTGCGACGCCGGCGAACGCGTCGGTCAACGACGGCTGTGCGGCAATGATTCCGGCGACCAGGGTGCCATGCCCGTCGCAGTCGTCGGTACCGTCGGTGCGCGAAACGTAGTCTCCGCCTGCCTGGACTCGGGGCAAACGCGGATGCCGGGTGACCCCGGTGTCGATCACTGCCACCCGCTGGCCCGAACCCCGGCTGAATCGCCAGGCCTCGGGCAGGCGCATCATCGTCTGCGCAGCCGACGGGACGGCGATGTCCGTGCCGGGTGACAGAACCGGCTTGGCGCACAACATCTTCTGTTCGGTGGCTTCCGGCGGCGTCACCGGTGCACCCCTCACCAGCGCTCCGGGCTCGATGACCGGCGGGGATATCGCCCCGGCGGTTGGCGCCGGAAACACAGTCAGCACCGCCAGGACTCCGGCCACTGCGGCAAGGCGGACGGTTCGGTTGCGGAGCTTCGGTGGGTGCGTATTCCGGGTGCCGACCGGATCGATCACAGGTCGCGCACCGCGGCGTAGAGGTTCATGATCCAGAACATCAGTGGCACGATCATGGCGATCAACAGGTATTCGGCGATCTCGACCATGCGGCGCATCACCGGCGAGAACGACGACTGAGGGGCCACGACCCCGCAGAGCAGGGCCGCGGTCGCGACCGCGGCGATGGCGGTCATGGCCACGGCAGCGTGATCGTCCGGACCGAAGACCACCAGGGCTGCGGTCACGCCGAATCCGATGGCACCGGCGGCGATGAGGATCGATGCCTGTGCGAGGTCGGCGTAGGAACGTCCACGCAGGCACAGCAGAGTGGCGATGATCAACGCGTACACCGTGCAACGCCAACTGAAATCATCGACGGGGTAAGCCACCATCGCGATGCCGGCCACCGCGGCCACCGAGGTACCGGCGATGATGCCGGTGAGGTACCGCGCTGCCGTCCTGGCCCGGAGTTCGAGTGCTGCGGCCGACGGTAGTGCCATGGCGCCGATCGCCCCGATGCCCTCGATGGCGGGGCGGGGGGCCGAGTCGACGGGATCGATGGCCGCGCCTGCAGTCGGTACCGGGGGTAGCGGCAACCTCGCGAGCAGGATCGTGATGCGCGGGGCCATCGAGATCGCCAGGATCGCGACAGCGCACAGTCCCGCGCCGAGTTTGACGGCGCCTGGTGAGAAGGCAAGCTGCACAAGCGATGTGAAGGTCCCGAAGATCGCGGCAGTGCCGACGGCCGAATGGATAAGCGGACCCGCAGTGGATATGCGATAGGACAGGGCGGCCAACACCGTGACCATCGCACAACCGAGTGTGAGGTGCGCTGCCCCAAAAGATCCCGGTGGCAACATCATTCCGGTGGCACACGCCGGCGCCATCGAGCACAACGATGCGAAGGCCGCCGTGGCCGGATCGTCGTAGTAGCGGCCGACAACCGCGCCTGTCACCACGAACGCGAGACAGACGATCGCGGCGATGAGTATCGGCCACAGCAGATCACGGTCACCGCGCTCGTGGAGCAGCGAGAGCGACAACAACGTCGAGGCTCCCACCGCGACCGCATATCCCATCACCCGGGCTGCGGTGGCATTCCAACTGGAGAACTGCGCTTCGCCGAGGCGGGCGACCGCATCGATGACGTCGTCGAAGAGCACCGCACTCTCGCGGGCAGGCACTGCCCGCAGGATCAGCAGGTCACCGTCGCGGACCCCCGCCTCGCTCAGGCTGCGGTTGGGCGCGATGGGGCCGTGGCCGACGCGGGACAGCGTCCAGTGATCGCGGATCGGCCCGGGTCGGGACTCGTTCTCGTCGTCGTCGACGGGGGCTCGGGTGCTGATCAGCGCGACCAGGTCGGGGATCAGCGCGGCCACCGCAACAGCGGCGGGCAGGCCCACGTCGAACTGCGTCGTCCCACCGATCACCGATACCCGTGCCAGCGCCGGTTCTGCACCGGCCGCGGCATCCAGCTCCGCCAAAAGGTCAGCAGCGGTCATGATTCCCCCCAAGAGATCCCCACCAAGTACCGATGACCATAGCGAACAGCTGCGACATCTGACGCCCGGCACCGGGGTTCGATGTGGATGAATTGGGCCCTTCGTGGTGCCGCCGGGACCGGCATGGGGAATGATGTGCGGCCAGGGGAGCAAGTTTGATGTTCAGGGGTGGGGTTTTGAAATCCATGATGTCGCGATGACTGCGGGCACAACCGAGGGTTTTGTCCGTCGAGCGCGGGTGCCGGCACCGCGGACGCCGGGCGGTGAGGTCAATCTTCAGGTGCCGCCGGATGTACCGCGGGTGGTGCCGGGCAATCTCCTGATGAAGATGATGCCCGTGGTGATGGTGTTCGCCGTGGTGGGCATGATCGCGATGATGTTCGTGACCGGCGGGCGCAACATGTTGTCGAACCCGCTCTTCATGATGTTCCCGATGATGATGCTGATGTCGATGTTCGGCATGTACGCAGGTGGGGGCAACCGCGGCGGCAAACGGGCTGCTGAACTCAACGAAGAGCGCAAAGACTACTTCCGGTACCTGTGCCAGGTCCGCGACGAGGTCCACGAGACCGGCGCCGCGCAACGCGACGCACTCGAATGGAGTCATCCCGAACCCGCGGCCCTGCTCGGTGTTGTCGGCGGCAGGCGAATGTGGGAACGCCGCCGCGGCGACAACGATTTCGGCCACGTGCGGGTCGGCGTCGGATCGCAGCGCCTCGCGACCCGCCTGATGCCGCCCGAGACCGGACCCCTCGAAGACGTCGAGCCGGTGTCGGCGGTGGCCCTGCGGCGCTTCGTTCGCACGCATTCCGTGGTGCACGGCCTGCCGACCGCCGTCTCGCTGCGCGGATTCCCGGCCATCAACATCGAAGGGGCCAGACAGGAGACCCGGCAGCTGGCTCGGTCGATGATGCTGGAACTGTGCGCTTTCCACGGTCCCGACCAGCTCATGGTCGCGGTGGTCACCGCCGACCCGGCCGCCGAGTCGTGGGATTGGTGCAAGTGGCTGCCGCACGTCCAGCATCCGTACGAACGTGACGGTGTCGGTTCGGTACGGATGATCTACCGGTCTCTGGCAGATCTCGAGGACGACCTCGCCACGGATCTCCTCGAACGTGGCCGATTCTCACGGTCGGCGCCACCGGCCGCGGGCCGGGCCCAACTCGTCGTGATCATCGACGACGGTCATGTGACCGGCGACGAACGGATCGTCGGGGACGCCGGCATGGAGGCGGTCTCGGTCCTCGACCTGTCCGCGCCACCGGACGGCCTGGCGGTACGCCGCGGTCTGCAGTTGGTGGTCCGGGACGGAAAAGTGGGTGCGCGCAGTGCATTCGGTGTCGAAGAGTTCGCCGACATGGACTCGTTGAGCGTCCCGGAGGCAGAGGCCTTCGCCCGCACGATGGCCCGCTACCGCCTGGCCACCGCCGCGCAGATGGTCAGCCTGGAGCAGGAGGTGTCGCCGACCGATCCCGGACTGATGAACCTGCTCGGCATCGGTGATGCGACCCGCCTTGACCTGCGCAGTGTGTGGGCACCGCGCACCGCCCGCAGTCGCCTGCGGGTTCCGATCGGCTACTCGGTCAACGGGACACCGGTCGAGATCGACATCAAAGAGGCAGCCGAGGGCGGCATGGGCCCACACGGGCTGTGCATCGGTGCCACCGGTTCGGGCAAATCGGAATTCTTGCGCACGCTGGTCCTGTCGATGGTGGCCTCGCATTCACCCGAGGCGCTCAACCTCGTTCTGGTCGACTTCAAAGGCGGCGCAACATTTTTGGGTCTCGACGCCGCCCCCCACGTGGCGGCGGTGATCACGAACCTCGAAGAAGAACTGTCGATGGTCGACCGGATGCGCGATGCACTCTCCGGTGAGATGAATCGGCGCCAGGAGCTCTTGCGATCGGCGGGCAACTTCGCGAATGTCGGTGACTACGAACGGGCCCGGGCCGCAGGCGCCGCCCTGGAGCCGATGCCCGCACTGTTCATCGTGGTGGACGAGTTCTCCGAACTGCTGGCGCAAAAACCGGACTTCGCCGACCTGTTCGTCGCGATCGGTCGGTTGGGCCGTTCGCTGCACATCCATCTCCTGTTGGCGTCGCAGCGGCTCGAAGAGGGCAAGATGCGGGGCCTGGACAGTCACCTGTCGTACCGAATCGGTTTGAAAACGTTCTCTGCCAACGAATCACGATCAGTACTGGGTGTACCCGATGCCTACCACCTGCCGAATGTGCCGGGTTCGGGATATCTGAAATGCGATTCGGCCGAACCGATCCGCTTCAACACCTGCTATGTCTCGGGTCCGTACACGCCGCCGGTGTCGGCGATCGATGCGGTGTATTCACCGACCTCGGGCGGTAGTGGCCGGCTCAAGATGTTCACCGCAGGCCGGGTTCCGCTCGACCCGGTGACAGTGCCCGAACCGGTTCTGCCGGAGGAGGTTCCAGAACCCGTGAGCGCCGCACCGAAGCGGACGTTGCTGGAGACCGTGGTCGGTCAGATCGAGGGGCAAGGCCTGGCCGCGCACGAGGTGTGGCTGCCGCCGCTGGATGAGTCACCGACGATGGACGCGCTCGCCCCGCACTGGCAGACGCCACAGACCGGCAGGCTCGAGTTCCCGTTGGGCATCGTCGACCGTCCCTATGATCAGCGTCGCGATGTCCTGACCATCGACGTCTCGGGTTCGCGCGGCAACGTGGCGATCGTCGGTGGTCCGCAGTCGGGCAAGTCGAATGCGGTGCGCGCCTTGATCCTTGCCGCTGCCGTCACCCACAGTCCCGAACAGGTGCAGTTCTACTGCCTGGACTTCGGTGGCGGATCGCTGGCCGGGATCGCCGGGTTGCCGCACGTGGGTTCGGTGGCCGGACGTGCCGACATGGACGCGGTCCGCCGGACGGTCGCCGAGGTCGCAGCCCTGGTCCGGCAACGCGAACTGCGGTTCGCGGCGCTCGGGATCGAGTCGATGCGGGACTTCCGGAACCGGCGCAACGCCGGAGATCAGTCGCTGTCCGAGGACGTCTTCGGTGATGTGTTCCTCGTCGTCGACGGCTATGCCGTGATCCGCGGGGAGTTCGATTTCCTGGAAGAGCAGATCAACAGCATCGTTGCGCAGGGTTTGTCCTATGGCGTCCATGTGATCGTGACCGCGGCCCGGTGGGCCGAGGTCCGGCCCGCCATCAAAGACCTGATCGGCAGCCGCCTCGAACTCCGCCTCGGCGACCCACTCGATTCGGAGATGGGACGCAAGGTCGCCGGGCTCGTCCCCGAGGGCAGGCCCGGGCGTGGCCTGACACCGGAACAGCTGCACATGTTGGTCGCGTTGCCTCGCACCGACTCCGAGACCGGCATCGAGTCGCTCAGCGGTGCACTGGCCGACACCGTCGCGAAACTGTGTGCGGTCTATCCCGGCCGCAAGGCCATGGTGGTCCGCAAGCTCGCATCTCACCTCGATCGGGCGGACATGCTCGAGCGTGTGCGTGAGCGCGGGATCACGCTGACGCCGAAACAGGTCGCCATCGGTGTCGGTGAGGCCGAATTGGCCCCGGTCATCCTCGATTTCGGTGCGCAGCCACATTTCATGGCGTTTGCAGACGTCGAGCACGGGAAGACGACGTTGCTGCGGAACATCGTTGCCGGTCTCGTCGAAAACGGCACCGCGGAGGAGACCAAGATCGTCCTCGTCGACTACCGGCGGACCATGCTCGGTGTCATCGAGTCGGATCACCTGGCCGGATATGCGAGTTCCGCGCAGACCCTGGCACCGATGGTGAACGAGTTGGTGGCCTTCTTCACCGCCCGGATACCCGGTGAGGACGTGACGCAACAGCAGCTGCGCGAGGGCAACTGGTGGTCCGGCCCGGATGTCTACATCGTGGTCGACGACTACGACATGGTGGCGACAGGGAGCGGGAACCCGTTGATGCCGTTGGTTGACCTTCTGTCCTCTGCCCGCGACATCGGATTGCATCTGATCGTCACCCGCCGGTCGGGCGGTGCGGGGCGGGCTCTGTTCGACACGATCATCGGGCGCCTCAAAGATCTGTCGACCGACGGTTTGCTGATGAGTGGTGACCGGGATGAGGGGTACCTGCTTGGCCGGGTCCGACTGCAGAAGTTGGTACCCGGTCGCGGCGAACTCGTCTCGCGGTCGCGTCCGCAGGAAATGATCCAAGTCGCCTATCTGCCACCGCTGTGAACGAGGACGTGGTGAACAGGAACCTCGGAGATACCGGCGTCGGTATCCGGGCGACCGTGGCCGACATCGCCTACGACGAGTTCGCGGTCGGTACGGGCGGCAGCGCCACCCCCATCGCTTCGATGGTCGCCGGCATCGACGGCGCGGGTGTCACGATCGAGGGTCGGCGGGTGCACACCACCGAGGCGTGGTCGCGGTTGTTCGCCGAGTTGGACGGGATCGGGCCGGTGACGCTGACGTACCCGAGCACGTGGGGCCACCGGCGAACCGAGATCCTGCGCAACGCGGCACTCGCGCACTGCAGTCAATTGGAACTCGTACCGCGCGCGGTGGCGATCGTCCGTTCCCATCTCGACTCGGCGGCCCAGTGTGTGGTGGTGATCGAGGTCCACGGGCGCAACGGGTCCGGGAGGCGGATCGATGTTCATGAGCTGTGGTCGTCGGCGGCCGGGCCGCAGATCTCATCGACCCGGGTACTCACCGATCCCGATGGACTACCCGAACTGCTGGCCGATGTCGTTGACAACCGCGTCGAGGCGATTCTGGTCGACGGCCGCGAGCAGGCTGCGGTGGCCGCGGTCTGTCGTAGCGCCGAAGCATCGACCATCGTCGGCAGGGTTCTGACGGTCGACCGGTCACTGTTGCGCCGATTCGGTGGCGCCGAACTGCCTCCCGCACCCATCGACGACGGCCCGCCACCGGTCAGAGCGCGGAGCCGGCGCCGCGTCGTCGCCGCCGTCGTGGCCCTGCTGGTGGTTGTGGCGGCGGCCGTTGGCGTCGGTATCGCGGTGATGAGGGACGGTGCGTCGGCGGCGCCGGTGGCCGAGGCCGATCACACGGTCCAGCTCGGTCGCGTGAGTCTGACGGTTCCTGGTGGGTGGCGGAGCAGCAGTGAACCGCCGGTCGAAGGCGTTCTCTCGCGGACGACATTCGCCGCGGCGGAGAACGACAGCCGTCTGATCGTCCTGCAGAACACGGTGCGCGACACCTCTACACTGGCCTCGGTCGCGGTGAGCCTGCGCAACCGCATCGATCAGCGCGGTGACGCGGTGGTGCAGGAATTCTCCGCGAGCACGCAGTTCGCAGGCCGCGAGGTGATCGGTTATCGCGAGGTCCCGGTATCGGGTGGGGCCATCCGCTGGTATCTGACGGTGGAACGGGGACTGCAGGTCAGCATCGGTTGTCAGACCGGATCGGCGGGCGAATCCATCGACGCGCAGTGCCGCACGGCGGTCGGATCGGTACGGATCGCGCCACGCTGAGCCGAACCGGACTCGACCGCTGGTCGGAGGCGTTTTGACCATGATGACGCCCGAGCGGTACTGTTGTTCGTTGGTGCGCGGCCGCCTGGTTTACCGGGCGAGTCGAGGCCTGGGTCCCCACTGGTCGCCAGGGCAACCTCTGCAACGCACCTGACCAGCTCCATTTCACCGAAACGACAGGACTTTCTGTGCCTACGTACACCCCGAAGGCGAGTGACATCACGCATGCGTGGCTTGTCATCGACGCCACCGACGTGGTGCTCGGTCGCCTTGCCGTGCAGAGCGCCAATCTGCTCCGCGGCAAGCACAAGCCGACCTACGCCCCCCACATGGATGGTGGCGACTTCGTCATCATCATCAACGCCGAGAAGGTTGCCATCAGCGGCAACAAGCTCGACGACAAACTGCTCTACCGCCACTCGGGTCACCCGGGCGGCCTGAAGTCCCGCACCGTCGGTGAGACCCTGGCCACCCGTCCAGAGCGCCTCGTCGAAAAGGCGATCATCGGGATGCTCCCGAAGACCAAGCTCGGTAACGCCATGGCTTCCAAGCTGAAGGTGTACGCCGGACCCAACCATCCCCACGCGGCTCAGCAGCCCGTGCCCTTCGAGATCACCCAGGTTGCCCAGTGACGGCGCCGGAGGAGCAAAACGTGTCCGATCAGACCGAAGCCGAAGTTGTGGCTGCTGAAGTCGTCGAGGCCGAGGTCGGCGCCGATGACTACACCGTGGACGAGGCTGTTGCCGAAGAGGTCGTCGCCGCCCGTGCGCCGATCGAGTTCGATCGCCCGGTCCAGACCGTTGGTCGCCGTAAGGAAGCTGTCGTTCGCGTCCGCATGAGCCCCGGCACCGGCGAGTTCAAGCTCAACGGCCGCAGCCTGGAGGAGTACTTCCCCAACAAGGTGCACCAGCAGCTGATCAAGGCCCCGTTTGTCACCGTGGAGCGCAACGATGCATTCGACATCTTCGCGAACCTGCATGGTGGCGGCCCGTCGGGACAGGCAGGCGCGCTGCGTCTGGCCATCGCCCGCGCACTGATCGAGGTCACTCCGGACGATCGCCCGGCCCTGAAAAAGGCCGGCTTCCTCACCCGTGACCCGCGTGCAGTGGAGCGCAAGAAGTACGGCCTGAAGAAGGCCCGTAAGGCTTCGCAGTACAGCAAGCGCTGATCTCTTTTCAGTCGCGAGAATTATCGAGCTCGTCTTGACCACAGGCAGGCGTTCAGAAATCTCTGGACGCCTGCCTGTGTGCATGGAACCAAAGGAACGTAATGGGGCACCTGTTCGGCACGGATGGTGTTCGGGGACTGGCCAACGCCGACCTGACTCCGGAACTGGCACTGTCGCTGGCACAAGCCGGAGCGCGAGTACTCGCGAATGGATCCACATCGACCGGACGCCCGGTTGCGATTGTCGGCCGTGACACCCGGGCATCGGGAGAGATGCTCGAGGCAGCGGTGTGTGCCGGGTTGACCGCAGCAGGTGTTGATGCCCTGCGCGTCGGTGTCGTGCCCACACCGGCCGTTGCATACCTCACCGATCACTACGACGCCGCATTCGGCGTCATGATCTCGGCTTCCCACAATCCGATGCCCGACAACGGGATCAAGTTCTTCGGCCCTGGTGGCCACAAGCTGGCCGATGCGGCCGAGGACGCCATCGAAACAGCGCTCGACGCTGCCGTGCCGCGTCCGACAGGGGTGGATGTTGGGCGTGTTCGCGACGCCGACGACGCCCTGGATGTCTACCTACGGCACCTTTCCGGGATGGTCGAGTCGAACCTGAAGCCGGTGACAGTGGTGGTCGATTGCGCTCACGGTGCCGCGTATCTGGCCGCCCCGCGCGCGTACCGCGCCGCCGGTGCCACGGTGATCGCGATCAGTGCCGATCCAGACGGTAACAACATCAATGATGGTTGCGGTTCAACGCATCTGGACCAGGTTCAGGCAGCGGTCCGCGAATACGGTGCCGATCTCGGACTGGCTCACGACGGCGACGCCGATCGGTGCCTGGCAGTGGACGCCGCCGGTGAGATCGTCGACGGCGATGCCATCATGGCGGTGCTCGCGACATCCATGAAGGACGCAGGCACCCTCAAGGACAACACTCTCGTCGCGACCGTGATGAGCAACCTCGGGTTGCACCAGGCCATGACGGCGGCCGGAATCGCAGTGCGCACCACCGGTGTTGGTGACCGATACGTACTCGAAGAACTCCGCGCCGGTGGGTATTCCCTCGGTGGCGAACAGTCCGGCCACGTGGTGATCCCTTCGCACGGCACCACCGGTGACGGCATCTTGACCGGTCTGGCGCTGATGGACCGCATGGCGTCCACCGGCAAGTCGCTGGCAGAGCTGGCGTCGATCATGCACGCGCTGCCGCAGGTGCTGATCAATGTCCGCGTGGCCGACAAGAACGTTGTGGCACAGGCCGCGTCGGTGAAACAAGCTGTTGCACTGGCCGAAGGCGAACTCGGGACCACCGGACGCGTGCTCCTACGTCCGTCAGGGACGGAGCAGCTGGTTCGGGTGATGGTCGAGGCCGCCACCGCCGAGCAGGCCCGGTCTGTTGCCGAGCGGATCGCCGCGGCGGTCGGGGCGGCCTGATCGTCCGAAGCCTTCGGTGCTGGCTCGATGCGGTGCACATGCAACTGCTCGACGCGCCCGCAGGCATCTGACAACAGGTGTGACTTGAATCACTGTTTTTTGAATCGCGCTACTTGTCTAATCCCCATGTGAATTCTTTGAGAAGTATTTCTGGCGTCGCGGGGTATTAGTCGAATCAATGTGGTTGGGCGCCTCTGTTCATGCTGGTAGTTGGCATGGAATGGAATTGGCGGCCCCAGTACTGGGGTCACGGTAGTGGGGTCTCCTGGCGTCGGGATCTGTTTTGGGCATTTGGGATATTTGCCAATGTGAAATTTCTTTAAACATTCGATTGGCATCATTTATGCCTCTGACCTGCGTAGATACACCCGATAGCACTTGCGCAAGAAATTTTTGGGTGAACAGAACTTTATCCTGGGGTTGGTCGTCGCCGGCGTTGTCACCGAGGTTTTCGTTATGACAGACATGCCCGACTGTGGAATGCTGTTAGCGGGAAATGTTTGAGAAGAAATGCTTTTCCCGAATCGTCAGGTCGCGCAGGTGGCCGTGCTGTCACTTCTACGAAGGGATTCAATATGGGATCGTCTATCGACATTGATGTGCTGGAGATCTTTCAGTTCCTGATCGACAACGCAGCGTTTCTTGGTGTCTTCTTCGGCTCTTGAGCTGAGGTAGGGCAAGAGCCTGCCGTGATGTCCGCGCCCCGTGTATTCGGGGCGCGGACATCGCTGTTTCTGTGGGATGGACCCGGCGCAGCAATCGGCAGTCGATCAGGGAACCTCACCGCAGGACGGCACGTCCAACCTGGTGGGAGGTCAGCATGGCAAAACAGACCTGGATCGATCCGTCTGAGGTCCGGCGAGTCGGTGGCATCTTCGCCGACACCGCGCGATCAGTGGATGTCGCGTGCACCGGGTTGGGGGATTGCGACTTCGGTGCCCAGTTGGGCCGCCGCTACGCCCATCACGAATTGGCCTACTCCGCAGGTCTGTTGGCGTTGGCGCAGAGCCTGAGAATGCTGGCGCAATCGGCGCGGCAGTTCGGCGACGGCCTGGTTGGTGCGGCCGACACCTTGGACAGACAAGACACGAACAATGCCGATTCCTTCGGCGATGGGGAATCCCGGTATGGGTAGGGGACCGGGCGCCGGTATGAGCCTGCAGTCCGAACTCGCTGCGGCGCGCGAGGCGGCCGAATCCGCTCTGGAGTTCTTTTCGCATGTCGCACCATTGGCGCAGCGGCTGGGGATGACCGACTTCCCCGAGTTCTCGGTGTTCGAAGGGCGCTTCTGCCAGAACGACGACCTGCACACGGCCCAACTGCGCGCCGATGGTGTTGTGGTGCAACAACTGCACACAACCGTGGCCTCTGCGGTGGAGGTCCAGAAGCAACAAGAGGGTGTTCTGGCCGACGTGTGGCCGGATGGGTCCGGGATCGTTGCGCAAGAGCAACTCCGATCAATGCTTCCCCGTGCCGAGGCCGATCTCGTGGGGATCGCCGGGATCGGCGCGGGCATGTTGGTCGCGGCCGATTGCATCGATGTCGCACGCTTCACCCAATACAGCTGTATCGCCGTGATCGACCCGGACCGTCTCCTCGGTGTTCCGATTGCCTTGTGGCTGAAGATGAAGACATCGTGTTTTGCGCACCACACCGAACTTCGGGCGGCGATCACCGCCGCCGTCGAGCTGTTCGGGACGGCTGTGAGCACCTGCGACGACGCCATCGAAGCGATTCTGTCGGGTTTGTGTAGCGCCATGGCAGCGGTCGGCGGCGCCGACCATCCCGCCGAGATCTCCGGCACCGGCGGCGAACTCAAATGTGAGGGCGGGACCGCAGATCGGGGCGGTGACGGTGATGGGCCTGCTGCAGGGGCCGCAGAGTCGAACCGAGGCGGGGTACAGACGGTCGCGGGTCAGGGCGAGGGAGGCGCGGCAACGGCCGGCTCAGCCCTCACCTGGCCGGCGGCCTCGGGGGCGCTGGTCTCGGGGGCGGCCCCGGTTTCGACCTCCACCTTTTCCGGCGGTGAGAGCGTTCTCCCAGCTGTTGCCGGCACACCAGATGTGTCCGGTGCTCCGGCGCCCGGCGTCTCGGCGTTCTCGGGGGAGGCCGCAGCCGAACTGCTGGGTCCGCTGGTCGGCGTCGTCGGCACAATTGCCGCCGCCGCGGTCACCGGTCTGGCCGAAGCGATCAGCACAGTGCTCGCTCAGGAGGGTGGGCTGTCAAACGCCGTGCCGGTCGATCCGGGGCCCGCGGAAGAATCGGCCGAATCCGACGGTCGGACCGGATCCGGCAGCGCTGCCGCCTCGATCACGCTGGGCGACAAAATCATCGAGATCAAGGCGGGTCCCGATGGTGCGTCGGTGAGCCTGACGGTGACCGGCGCCGGCGGCGATACCGACAGCCATGTGCTCGAAGTGCGCCCCGATGGTTCGATCGCAGCGCCGGAGTCGACGCCAGGCCTGGCAGGTGTCGGGGATCGGGAAGGCGGGGATCAGGGCAGCGCCACCGCAGACGAAACGGCCACCGCAGAAGAAACGGCCACAACAGGAGACGCGGCCATCGAACCTGTCGATCCGACGTTGCAGTCGTCTCCGGATACCGCCATCATGCCGCCTGCTGTGGCGCAAACCCCGTGCCCGCCCGCCGAGTCGGGATCGCAGACCTCGGTTCCGCAGGCGACACCTCAGGCCGTGCCCCGTCCGGTGCCGGACGTCGGACGGACCACGCCCGGAGTCGGTGACATCTCGCCGAACGGGGGCACGCCGGTGTCGCCGCAATCGTCACAACAGGACGACGGGTTTCCACCTGCCGAGGACGGTCAGTTGGCGTTGGCGGGTGACCAGTGAGCGTTGCAGACCTGTTCGATGAGATCGTTTCCGAGGCAAGGCGTAAGACCGCCTCCGCGACAAAGAATTACGAGCGGCACGTGGCCGTGCTCGGTGAACGGGTACGGGTGCAGGCCGCCGACGATCGGCATCGCCGGGGTGTGACGCGCGAGTCGGTCACGCAGGGCGGGGCGATACTCCTGCCCGCCGACGACATCGACCTCAGTCCGCACAGCCCCATCCCTGCTGCTGCGTCATCGATGACCGCAGGGCTTCATGAAGGTGCTGACGACAAGGTCAGTGACGACCGGGCCGCATCCGGAGACGGTCCGGTCGACACCGGCGTCGGCTCCTCGTTCGAGAACGGTTGGCTGACCGACCGCTGACCGAACTGCTCGCCCGTCGGCTTACTTACGGAGCAGCCGCTTACTTACGGAGCAGCCGCGTGAGTGGATCGATCACATCTTCGGTGCCCGGCGGCAGTGATTCGGGATCGACCGTGAGGAGCTTGCCCAGTGCGGCCTCGGGATCGCTGAATGCCGAGTAGGTGTTGTCCGAGGTCAGCTGATGGAGCAGGAAACCGGTGAGGACGCCGCGGGTGGCTCGCTGGGTGGCTCTGCTGTTCCCGCCGGCACCGAGTACCCCACGCATGCTGAATCCCTCGGCCAGGCCGCGGTTGTCGGCCTTCGGCACCATCCGCAGAACGGCTTGGCTCTCGGCAGGCAGAGCGCGGCGCAACGCCAACGCATTCGAGGTCATCGACTCGAGCTCACCCGGCGCGGTCAAGATCATCGTCGGGATCTTGATCGCCTCTGCAGCCGGGAGCACCGCCTTGCTGGTCGGTGCCGGATACAACGCGGCCAGCGCCTTTGCGCGCTCACTCCGGGAGGCGGCGAGCGTGGCCGCGCCCGCGCCGAAACCGTGGCCGACAAATCCGAGGCGATGCTTGTTCACGGTGATGTCGCCGGTACCGAGGCGGACCTCGCTGATCACACCCAACGCTGTTTCGAGATCGGCGGCCAGTCCCTCGTCGGAGCCGAGCACGCCCTTCTCGGTGGACGGCGCGGCCGCCACGATGCCCCAGGACGCCAGATGTGCGAGCGTCTTGTAGTACTGCCTGGCACCGGTCAGCCAGCCGTGCCCGAACGCGATGCCGGCGAGGTCTTTGCCCTGGGCTGGTGTGTAGATGGTTCCGGGGAGCCCGATGATCGCCATGTCGCCGCGCAGGACCTTGTGCGGTCCCGTTCTGGACAGCTGCGAGAGAAGCTTCTTGGGATTGGCCACGATCTGACTCTAGGTGATCGCGGCGACCAACGGCAGTAGGCCGCCGCCTAAAGAAAGCAAGTTGTGCCCAGAGTGTCGATTCAGCGCGCATTTGGATCGGGATATTGGGAGAGTTATCGAATGGATGCCAACAAAATCCGCAGTGCCTACCTGTCTTTGATGCAGGAAAAGGGCCATGCCCTGATCCCGCGGTCTCCACTGGTACCGCAGGACGACCCCACCACATTGTTCACCGGCAGCGGTATGCAACCACTGTTGAAGTATCTGCTCGGCGAGGAGCACCCGGAAGGCAAACGCCTGGCCGATTCGCAGACCTGTTTGCGCTCGCAAGACATCGAGGAGGTCGGCGACAACCGGCACACCACGTTTTTCGAGATGCTGGGCAATTGGAGTCTTGGTGACTACTTCAAATCCGAACAGATACCCCAGTTCTGGCATTTCCTGACCGATGTCGTCGGTCTCGACCCGAGCCGCATCTACGTCACGGTGTTCGCAGGCGACCCGGAGAACGGCATCCCGCGCGACGACGAGAGTGCCGACATCTGGACCGAGTTGTTCACCGAGGCCGGGGTTTCGGCGGATCGGGTGGTACTGCTCACCGAGGAACAGGGCAACGAACAGGGCAACCAGGGCGCACGGATCGCCTACTACAGCGACAAGAATTGGTGGTCGCGTTCAGGTGGTCCGGAGACGATGCCGGTGGGTGACCCCGGTGGTCCCGACAGCGAGGTTTTCTACTATTTCCCGCAGGTCGAGCACGACACCGCATTCGGAAAGTACCCGCACCAGAACTCCGACGGCGGGCAGTACATGGAAATCGGTAACTCGGTCTTCATGCAATATGCGAAGACCGAAGACGGCTTTGCCCAATTGCCCAAGCGGAACGTCGATTACGGCGGTGGTCTGGAACGGATCGCGGCCGCGGCGATCGACAGCCCCGACGTATATCGGATCAGCCTGCTATGGCCGATCATCGAGAAGATCGAAGAGCTCACCGCGAAGTCGTACGAGGACAATACTGTTGCGATGCGCGTGATCGCCGACCATATCCGCGGTGCGGTTTTTCTCGCTGTCGACGGCGTGGTCCCGTCGAACAAGGAGCAGGGGTACGTGATGCGGCGTCTGCTGCGTCGTGCGATCCGGTTCGCCCATCAGCTCGGGGTAGAACAGAACCTGCTCACCCAACTCGTCCCGGTGGTGGCCGACCTCTATACGGAGGCCTACCCCGAGGTGGCGGATCGACGCGACGTGGTGATTGCGGTTCTGGAGAAGGAAGAGCGGTCGTTCCGCCGGACGCTGGGCAAGGGCCTGCGAGAACTGAAGCGGTTGGGCAAGACCGGCGAAACCGTCACCGGCGACGACCTCTTCAAGCTCTCGGACACTTTCGGATTCCCCGTTGAGTTGTCGGCGGAGGAAGCCGTGACCCGTGGACTGCCGCTGACCGAAAACTGGCGCGTGGAGTTCGACGACGCCATCGAGGCGCAGCGCGCTCGTTCGCAGGCCTCGACCAAGCTCGGTGCCGGGACCGCATAGGGCTGTTGCGAGGATCGTGGATCGGTGGCCAGTGCCCGCTTCTGGTGGGCCTGGCCACCCGATTCCGGGCCGAGGCCGGCTTCGTCCGGCGCCACCGCACCCCCGTCGGGGATGCGGCGGCCGAACCGACTACTCCCTGTTCGTCGCCAACCTGAGCATCTGACCAGGGGTGGCGTTGGGGAGATACGCGCGCGTCAACGCGATTCCGATACGGGGCAGGTCGCCCTCGTCGCGGAAGCACATGTAGACCGGCTCGTACCGGGGCTGGAACTTCATCTTGAACGCGTGCAGGGAGCGGAATCCGTAGAACGGTTCCATCGCCGCACCCAAGGTGTCGAGGAGACGGTCCATGGCCTCGGCATCGCCTGATTCGTTCTCCGCCCGCGCCAATGGGGCACCCGAGAGCGAGAGGATCTGTGCACCTTCGGCTTTGAACGCCAGCGCGGAGCTGGCGATGAGGAACTCGATGCAGGGACGGAAGCCGTCGTCGCGGCGGCGCATCACGTCGAGCGTCCACCCGCGCATGGTGCCGTCGGGTCCGAAGACCGGCAGCCAGGAGAGCACACCGTGTATCGATCCGCTCTCATCGGTGGCCAGCGCGATGCGGACCTCGGGGTCGAGGGCTTCCTCCACGCTGCCAAGGGTGAACCCCATCTCGGGGAGATCCTTGTCGCCGACCCATTCTTCGGAGATCGCACGGACCTGCGCGAGCACCGCAAAGGGTTCGTCCTTCAAGGTGGTCAGTTTGAAGGTGATGCCTTCCTTCTTCGCCCGGTTGATGGCAGACCGGATGTCCTGCCACGGTTTGCCTTTGAAGGCCAGCGTCGGCAGGTCGATGATGGTGTCTTCGGCGATCTGCAGTGTGCGCCAGCCCATGTCGCGGGCGACGGTGGCGGTGTTCTCACTGACGGAGAACCAGAAGGGGATCCGGCCGCTGTTCTCGGCGAGGTCGGTGAACTCGCGGACCGTCTCGGTGAGTTTGTCCGGTGCGCAGACCGGGTCGGCGAGTGCAACGAGGGTTCCGGCGGGACGCTGGTATCCGATGACGCCCGTGCCGTCTTTCGTGAAGGCGTAGCGGTTGTTCTCCCAGGTGATCATCCAGCTCATCGTGCTGCCGCCGTGTTCTTTCAACAGCGTCCGGACCTGCTGCGACGGATCCGGTCCACCGTTCCCGGCCATCACCTTTCGGCTGTTGAACGGGACGGTGAAGGCGTAGCGGCCATTGAACAGCAGGATCAATTCCACGATCCAGAGCAGGCCGGTTCCCACGGTGACCGCACCCTGGCCGACATACGACGAGGTGATGAGGGCAACGATGACAAAGATGAGCGCGGCAACGTACAACACGCCGTAGACCACGGTGATCCACCACGCCCACCGACGCCCGCGACGTAACTGATCGGCGATGAGCAGCACGACCAGCATGGTGACGATCGATCCCCAGCTCAGCTTGTCGGTCGAGTCGGTGGGACCAAACGGTCCGTCTCCCGGGAACAGTGCAACCGCGATGTTCACGACACCGATCAGCACCAGGCCGAGGAAGCTGATCATCCTGATCTCTTGCCGGGTGCGCGGCATCACGCCCGATTCGTCACGGCTGAAGAGCTTTTCGCCGACGATCAGCATGACAGTGACGGCGATCAGGTGTGAGACGTCCGCGAGGGTCCCTTCGAAGAGGAACGAAATGGCCACGTAGGCAAGGAGGATCGCTCGGGCCCGCAAGCGCCACGGGGATCTCAGGCAGGCGGTTGCCGCGGCCACGGATGCGACGACCGCGGTGCTCACACCGACGTCGCGGACCTCGGACAGGCCATCGACCCAACGCCAGGATGCCGGCAGGAAGATTGCGATGAAAGCAATCGCACCCAGGATTCCGACGAGTTGGCCGACAACCGCGACAACTGCCACCCGCAGTGTGCCCAGCAGCCATTCGGACCAGCCGACGAAGATCGCAAGCAGCAGGACGATGCTGAGGTATCGCAGTGGGTGCAGTCCGAAGAGTGTGCCCGACAGGGGCGTCCACCATTTGCCCTCGGTCAGCGGCTGATAACCGTACGCGACGTCGGCGAACCAGCTCTTGTCCTCGACCGTCTCCCACAGTGCCCCCGTGGCGATGCCCAGCACGAGAATGACCGAGATGAGCGCAACGGTGAACGGGACCCTGCGGATCGTCTGTCCGACCACCCCGACAGCCTTGACGACTGCCGACGGTGCCGCAGGTTCAACCGGGAGCTGCGGGGCAGCCGGTTGTGGCGCAACTACCGTCTGTGCGGCGGTGGTAGCGGTGGTGGCGTTGGTCGCCGCCGGCTCGGTGGTGGCTGCCGCCGGCTCGGCCGGTGGTACCTCGTCGCTGGGGGTCTCGGGCGTGCTCATCGGCACCTTTCGTTTCGTGTCACCGGACGCGTCCGGTGGGTGGCGGGCCTCAACGGAACATCCGGCGAGATATGCCGTCCATCGCGTTTTGGAATGATTGTCGTATGTCTCACGGCAGACCGAGCCGCTTTCCGAGCCAGGGCATTTCCTGCTTCAGACCCGCTGACCACACTGCAAACGAGTGACCGCCCGGCACGGTGCTGAAATGCACGTCCATCCCGGCGGCCTTCGCGGCTTCGTAGACCTGCATCAGTCCGGGCCGGTATTCGGCGTCGTCTTTGCCCACCACAAACGCGCCTGCCACGCCGGGGTACTGCTTGGTTTTCATCAGGTCCATGGGGTTGACGGCAACAAACTTGGCTTCATCTCCGCCGAAGGCGGCGTCGACGGTCTGTTTCCGGTTGCCCAGTGTCGGTTCCAACTGGCCGGACAGGTCGATGAACGTCGGGTAGATCTCCGGATAGTTGGTGGTCATCTGGAGCGAGCAGGTACCGCCGTATGAGAGTCCGCCGATGGCCCAGGCCTTCGCGTCCTCGTCGACCTGGAGGTTCTGTTTGATCCAGTTCGGGACATCCTGCGAGAGATAGGTCGCGACATTGCCCAGTTTGGAGTCCATGCACAGCGGGTTGGCCAACGCACTGCCAGTGGCGTCGGCCACAACCACGATCGGCGCGAGCCCGTTGTTCTGCTTCGCGTAGTTGTCCATGGTCTCGGGCAGTCGGCCGCCGACGAGCCAGTCTTCGGGCGATCCCGGTTGTCCGGCCATCAGGACCAGAACAGGAAGCAGCGGGCGCGGGTGGGAGAAATAGGCCGGCGGCAGATAGATCTTGGCCGGACGCGCAGTGAAACTCGATGCCGTGGGAGGAATTGATGCGGTGCTGATTCTGCCTTCGGTGGGCAGATCGTGAGGGTTCTTCCATTCCTTCGGATCAACGGTTTTGAGATCGTTTTGGCCTGCTTCTTCAAGAGAAATCGTCTTGAAGTGATTGATGCCGAAAACCGATCCGACCGTGGGGTATTCGCTGAAATGTTCGTTGATTGCAGACAGCGGCATAACAATCGCGAATATGGCCGCCAGGACTGTGATGACTCTGCCGACGCGACCGCTTCCCATGACCAGTCTGGGGATGAAGACCAGTGCCGCGAACACAGCCACACCGCCCCAGATGTAGCAATTCGTGGGCACCGCGTCGGAAAAGAGGGTCCAGACATCCTCGATCAGCCACTTGGACAGGAGTACCAGCGCGACCGCGATCGCGGCGGCCACCGGCACCACCACCAGCAGGTATTTCTTCTTGAAGAACAGGATCAGCCAGGCAAGTCCGGCGAATCCGGCGATGTCGATGATCCATGGCAGCGCGCCATCGAGAACCGATAGGTCCCAGAGCCAGTTCATGCTTGTTCCTTCAAATGCTGGTGATCGCCGACGCGGGGGAGGTCACCGCTTATGGAAAGGTACCCGCAAAAATGCCCGAATAGGGTGTTTGAGAAGGGAATTGGAGCAAATATCAGCTCATCATTCGCGGAAACAGAGCGTTGCCGAAGAATCGTTGATTCCGGTGAGGAAAGGGATTGCAATCGGAGATATCAAGATTGATATCCAACGACGTCGAGGGTGCCAATAGAATTGGCGACCAGTGGTGGAGGACATACGAATCGAACGTATCGAGGGCGTCCCAACCGACGCATCCCCCTTGACTCTCCCGGCGCTTTCGCTCCGTGATCTCCAAGAGTTCGTTTACTGTAGCCCGGAATGTCGTTTCCTGTCACGCCGAAGCGGAGTTTTGGTTTCGCAAATCTGGTTCTGCTTGCGGCAATTCACTCCTGCCGCAGGCGGCAAGTACCCTGTAGCACTATGTGTGGAATCGTCGGATACGTGGGAAGACGCGATGCTCTCGAGGTTGTTGTCGAGGCGCTGCGGCGGATGGAGTACCGCGGTTATGACTCGGCCGGAGTCGCGATTCTGGACGGCGCGGGCAACGCGGCAGTCGAGAAGAAGGCCGGTCGCCTGGAGAACCTCGACAAGGAACTGGCCTCCATCGGGCGCGAGTCGTTCACCGGTACGACCGGCATCGGGCACACCCGGTGGGCCACCCACGGTCGGCCCACCGACCGCAACGCACACCCGCATACAAGCATCGACGGCAAGATCGCGGTGGTCCACAACGGGATCATCGAGAACTTCGCGGCTCTGCGTGGCGAGGTGGAGCAGGCCGGTATCGAGTTCAGTTCCGATACCGACACCGAGACCGCTGTGCACATGATGTACCTGCAGTACTCGTCAGGACCCACCGCCGGCGACTTCGTGGCCAGCGCTTATGCGGTCCTCGCGCGGCTCGAAGGCGCATTCACGCTCGTATTCACCCACGCTGATCACCCCGACACGATCGTGGCCGCACGCCGGTCGACTCCGCTGGTCGTGGGTGTCGGGCAGGGCGAGATGTTCGTGGGTTCCGATGTGGCGGCATTCATCGAGCACACCCGCGACGCCGTCGAACTCGGTCAGGACCAGGTGGTGGTCATCACGGCCGACAGCTACCTGATCACCGACTTCGAGGGGAACGTCTCGCCCGGTAAACCGTTCCATATCGACTGGGACCTCGCCGCCGCGGAAAAGGGTGGCTACGACTACTTCATGCTCAAGGAGATCGCCGAGCAGCCGCAGGCGCTCGCCGACACCCTGCTCGGTCACTTCGAGAACGGGCGCATCGTCCTGGACGAGCAACGACTGACCGATGACGACCTGCGTGACATCGACAAGGTCTTCGTGGTGGCCTGCGGTACCGCCTACCACGCCGGATTGCTGTCGAAGTACGCGATCGAGCACTGGACCCGGCTGCCGGTCGAGGTCGAACTGGCCAGTGAGTTCCGGTACCGGGATCCGGTGCTGGACCGCTCGACGCTCGTGGTGGCCATCTCGCAGTCGGGGGAGACGGCCGACACCCTCGAGGCGGTGCGGCACGCCAAGGATCAGAAGGCCAAGGTGCTGGCGATCTGCAACACCAACGGCGCCCAGATCCCTCGCGAATCCGATGCCGTCCTCTACACCCACGCCGGCCCCGAGATCGGCGTCGCATCGACCAAGTGTTTCCTCGCGCAGATCACCGCGACCTACCTGGTCGGACTGGCGCTGGCACAGGCCCGCGGTACCAAGTACCCCGACGAGGTGGCCCGTGAGTTCGCCGCACTCGAAGCGATGCCCGCCGCGGTCAGCAAGGTGCTCGACTCCATGGAACCGGTTCGCGACCTCGCCCGCGATCTCGCCCACTGCGGCACTGTGTTGTTCCTGGGCAGGCACGTCGGCTACCCGGTGGCGCTCGAGGGCGCACTCAAGCTCAAGGAACTCGCGTACATCCATGCCGAAGGGTTTGCCGCCGGCGAACTCAAGCACGGCCCGATCGCGCTGATCGAAGACGAGCTCCCGGTGATCATCGTGATGCCGTCCCCGACCGGGCGCGCGGTGCTGCATTCGAAGATGATCAGCAACATCCGTGAGATCCAGGCACGTGGGGCGACCACCATCGTCATCGCCGAAGAGGGCGACGAATCTGTGGTGGATGTCGCCGATCACCTCATCCGGATCCCACAGACACCGACCCTGCTCCAGCCGTTGGTTTCGACTGTGCCACTTCAGGTATTTGCGGCCGCGGTCGCGCAGGCCAGGGGATATGACGTCGACAAGCCACGCAACCTGGCCAAGTCTGTCACCGTCGAGTAGTTCGGGGGTTCTGCGGCCATGATCAACTACTTCAGCGCCGAACAGATCCGGGTGGCCGAGGCGGCCACCGGCGATCTGCTGTCCGGTGGTGTGTTGATGGGCCGGGCTGCGCACGCGGTCGCCGGAGTAGTCGCCGCCGAACTGAAATCCCGGGTCGGTGGATGCTATGGCCGTGTGGTCGGGGTTGTCGCCGGCTCTGGTGACAACGGCGGCGACGCGCTCTATGCCGCTGCCGAGCTCCGTCGTCGCGGCGTGCAGGCGCAGGCGGTACTGCTCGGGGGCGATCGCACCCATGTCGGCGGATTGGCCGCGTTTGTCACGGCCGGTGGTGTGGTTGTCGAAAAGTTCTCCGACACAGTCGATCTGATCATCGACGGAATCGTTGGCCTCAGCGGAACCGGACCATTGCGTCCGGCGGCCGCGGAAGTTCTGGCCGCCTCGGATGCGCCCGTCATCTCGGTGGACATCCCATCAGGGGTCGAGGCCGACACCGGGTTCGTCAACAGTCCTGCCGTCAAGGCGGCGGTCACGGTGACCTTCGGGGCAGCGCGGATCGCGCACGTGATGGCGGCAGCGCAGTGCGGCCGAGTCGTGGTGGCGGACATCGGTATCGACGCCACCGGGTCAACGGTCGGTCAGCTCACGGACGACGACGTGGCGGCGCTGTGGCCGATTCCCGGGCCCGCGGACGACAAATACAGTCAGGGTGTGGTCGGGATCGTCGCCGGATCTGCCCGCTATCCGGGTGCCGGAGTGCTGTGCACCGGGGCCGCGGTGTCGGCGACGTCGGGCATGGTCAGATACGCCGGAGGCGCCGGTCCGAACGTGTTGGCGCGGTATCCCGAAACCGTGGTCTCCGATGAACCGGAGAACGCCGGGACCGTGCAGGCCTGGGTGGTGGGTCCCGGCGCCGGCACAGACGACGTCGGGCGCCGGCGGCTGGAGTACGTCCTGGCGACCGATCTGCCGGTCCTGATCGACGCCGACGGACTGACGTTGGTCGCTGCGCACCGCGATCTGGTCACCGGCCGCGATGCACCGACCCTGTTGACCCCGCATGCCGGGGAATTCGCCCGTTTGACCGGAGCTGCGCCCGGGCCGGACCGGATCGCGGCAGTGCGTGAACTGGCCGCCGACCTGGGGGCGACGGTACTTCTCAAAGGTCGTGCCACGGTGATCACCGGGGCCGACGGCCTGGCCCTGGTCAACGACGCGCGGTCGTCGTGGGCGGCGACCGCGGGTGCCGGAGACGTATTGTCCGGTATCGCGGGCAGCCTGCTCGCGGCCGGAATCGATGCATCGCTCGCGGGCGCCGCCGCGGCCCGGGTACACGCGTTGGCTGCGATCACCGCATCGGGCAACAGGGCTCCAATCGGGGCATCTTCCCTGGTCGAGGCCCTGTCGCCGACCTTGCGTGAGTTACTCGGTGGCCGCAGGTGAAAGAATGGGACGTGATGAACACTCCGGCACTAGAAGCGTGGATCGATCTTTCGGCGGTCTCGCACAACATCGGCATCCTGCGGGCGCACACCAGCGCCCAGATCATCGCGGTGGTGAAAGCTGACGGATACGGCCACGGCGCCGTCGAGATCGGTCGGGCCGCGCTCGCCGCAGGCGCCGCAGAGTTGGGCGTGACAACGATCGATGAGGCGCTCGAACTGCGCCGCGCGGGGATCACCGCCCCGGTGCTCGCCTGGTTGCATGGTCGCAATGCGGACTTCGTCTCGGCCATCGAGGCGGACGTCCAAGTCGGGATCTCTTCATCTCGTGAGCTCGAGGCGGTGGTGGCCGCGGCACGCACCGCAGGACGCACCGCATCGGTGACCGTCAAGGTCGACACGGGCCTGGCCCGCAACGGGGTCCACATCACGGAGTGGGACGACACCCGAGACGCTCTGGCGAAAGCCGTTGCCGAGCAGGTGATCACCATGCGCGGCGCAATGAGTCACCTCGTGCGCGGCGACGAGCCGGATCATCCGCTCAATGATCTGCAGGCGCAGCGTCTGGACGAGGCAGCCGACGATCTCGCCCGGGTGGGTGCGCCGGTCGAGGTGCGGCACATCGCCAATTCGGCGGCCACCCTGATGCGGCCCGATCTTGCGCGCGATCTGGTCCGTCCGGGCATTGCGATCTACGGGCGCTCACCGATTCCCGATCGCGGTGACTTCGGTCTGATACCGGTGATGACCTTGTCGGCCGAGGTGCTCTCGGTGAAGAAGATTCCTGCGGGACAAGGTGTTTCATACAGCCACAGCTGGGTGGCCCCGCACGACACGACCGTCGCGCTGCTTCCGGCCGGATACGCTGACGGTGTGCCCCGGCTGTTGTCGAACACGCTGAGTGTGCAGATCAACGGTCGCCGGTACCCCAACGTGGGGCGGGTCTGCATGGATCAGATGGTCGTCGACGTCGGCCCCGACGGCGGTGGGGTGGTCGCCGGAGATCGCGCAGTCCTGTTCGGGACCGGTGCCGACGGTGGTCCGACCGCGCTCGAATGGGCAGAAGCGATCGGCACCATCGACTACGAGATCATCTCGGGTATCCGTGGCCGCGCGGTCCGGACCTATGTCACCGCACCCGGTCGCGGTGAGGTGGTCTGATGGAGCGATCCGGACGGCTCGAGATCCTGGCAGGCACAGCCGGTGTCGCGACGCTGGGTGCGTTGGCGCTCGGTGCCGCGGCCCGCTCCCTGACCCGCAGGCAACCGGCAACCCCCGATCCGAACTCGATCGAGGATTTCGGCCTGATCTACACCGATCACGCGAGCATCGTCGTCGCCGACGATGGTGTGCCACTTGCCGTTCGGGAGGTCGGGCCGCCCGATGCACCGCTGACGGTGGTGTTCATTCACGGGTTCTGCCTGCGAATGTCGACGTGGCATTTCCAGCGTCGTGATCTCGAAAAGCGCTGGGGCGGAGACGTTCGGATGATCTTCTTCGACCATCGCGGGCACGGCGAGTCCGGGCAGGCGTCGGCCGGGTCGTGCACCATCACCCAGATGGCCGCGGATCTCGAAACCGTCCTGCGAACGGTGGTCCCGACCGGACCGGTTGTCCTGGTGGGTCATTCGATGGGTGGGATGGCGATCATGGCATTGGCGAGCCGGCGACCCGAACTGTTCGGGACAAGGGTTCTCGGTGTGGGGCTGGTGGCCTCGGCTGCGCACGGCATCGCGGAGGTGGGTCTGGGACGGGGTTTGCAGAATCCGTTGGTCGACGCCTTCCGGTTGTCTGTCCGGCAGGCTCCGCGCGCGGTGGAGGCCGGACGCGGACTGACCCGGATGCTGATGGCCCCGGTCCTGACGGCCGGGAGTTTCGGATCCACATTCCATTCACCGGCGGTCAGCGAGTTCGTCGAGTCGGTCATCCAGCGAACCCGGATAGACACCGTGGTCAACTTTCTGCGGTCACTCGAGGAGCATGACGAAACAGCCGGACTGGCAGTTCTTTCGGCGATCCCGACGCTGGTCGCGTGCGGATACGAAGACAAGGTCACCCCGCTGCCGAACTCGGTGGAACTGCACAACCGGCTGGGCTCGCGATGCGAGCTGGTCGGCGTACCGGATTGCGGTCACATGGTGATGCTCGAGAACCCGGACGCCATCACCGACGCCGTCGAGTCCTTGGTCGAGCGGGCCTGGCAGTCATGAGCCCGGTGCTGCCACATCAGTGCACCCTGCCGGACGTCGCCGACACCGAGGCCTTCGGCCGCAAACTCGCCGCCGAACTCAACGCAGGCGACGTGGTGATCCTCGACGGACCGCTCGGAGCGGGCAAAACCGCGCTGGCCCGCGGTATCGGAGCCGGACTCGGCGTGACCGGCCGGGTGAGCTCGCCCACATTCATCATCGCTCGCCAGCACCGGGCGGGTACCGAGGGCCGTCCGGGCATGATCCACGTCGACGCGTACCGACTCGGCGGCCTCGACGAACTCGATGCACTCGATCTCGACACCGACCTCGACGATTCGGTGGTGGTGGTCGAATGGGGCGAGGGTGTGGCCGAGCGGCTGGCCAGGCGGCACCTGCTGGTACGCCTCTCGCGCGACATCGACACCGACGAACGCACCGCCTCCTACGGCTGGATCACCGACTGACCCAGGCACCCCCCCCGCGTGCCCCGATGATGTGGGGTTCTGGCGAACAAAAGCCCAGGTGACCTGCGCCAAAACGGCACATCATCGGGGGACGGGTACGCTGGCTCATCGTGCTTGTGCTCGCCATCGATACCGCCACTCCCGAAGTAGTCACCGGGATCGTTGAAGTGACCCCGGAAACAGGTCAGGTGGCCATCCGCGCTCAACGCAGCGAGGTGACCACCCGCGGTCACGCCGAGATCCTCACCACTCGAATTCTCGAGTGCCTCGACGAGGCCGGTCTGGCGCGGTCCGATCTCGATGCCGTCGTTGTCGGGCAGGGTCCCGGACCGTTCACGGGATTGCGGGTCGGGCTGGCCACCGGTGCTGCGTTCGGTGATGCACTGGGCCTTCCGGTGCACGGGGTGTGTTCACTCGACGGCATTGCCGCGCAGGCAACTGATGTCGCTTCGCTGCTGGTGGTCACCGATGCCCGCCGTCGTGAGGTCTACTGGGCGCGTTACTCCTCCGGTGTCCGGACCCACGGACCCGACGTGATGGCCCCTGCCGAACTCGGCTCCAAGCTGGCCGGTGAGAAGATCGATGCCAGTGCCGGATCGCCGAGTCACACAAGTCTTTACGACTACCCGATCCTGACCCCGACCGCACCGACCGCGGTCGGCCTGGTGACTGTGGCTTTACCCGACCTGCGCGCCGGTGTGGCGCCCGAGCCGCTGATCCCGCTGTATCTTCGTCGGCCCGACGCGGTCGAACTCAAGGATCGAAAGAAATGATCGGACCGCTGCTGGCGCGGGATTCGGCACGATGTGCCCGGATCGAAGCGAAGCTGTTCAGCGAGGACTCGCCGTGGCCTGCCGAGGCGTTTCGGTCGGAAATCCTTGTACCCCACAATCATTACTTCGCCATGCGCGATGGCGAGACGTTGATCGGCTATGCCGGGATCTCGGTGCTCGGCCCCGCCGATGACCCCGAGTGCGAAATCCACACCATCGCCGTCGATCCCGAGTACCAGGGGCAGGGGCACGGCCGGGAATTGCTCGCGACACTGCTCGAGATTGCCGACAGCCGAAATGCGCAGGTGTTCCTCGAGGTCCGGACCGACAACGAGACCGCGATCAACCTGTACCGCCGCAACGGATTCGAACAGCTGGGTGTGCGTCGGGGCTACTACCAGCCCAGCGGAGCCGACGCCTACACCATGCGACGCCGGGCGATCGGTGAGCAGTCACAACCGGGAGATTCACAATGATCGTCATGGGTATCGAGAGTTCCTGCGATGAAACCGGCGTCGGCATCGTCCGGTGGAATCCGGATCAGACCACCACGCTGCTGGCCGACGAGGTGGCCTCCAGCGTCGAAGAGCATGCCCGCTACGGCGGTGTGGTTCCGGAAGTGGCGTCGCGCGCGCACCTCGAGGCGATCGTGCCGACCATGCGACGGGCGCTGAGCGCTGCCGACATCAAGGTGCCGGACGCCATCGCGGTGACGATCGGCCCCGGCCTGGCCGGCGCGTTGCTGGTCGGGGTTGCTGCCGCAAAGGCCTACGCCGCGGCCTGGGATGTTCCGCTCTACGCGGTCAACCATCTCGGCGGACACGTCGCGGTCGACACGCTCGAGCACGGACCGATGCCACCCTGTGTGGCACTGCTGGTATCGGGCGGGCACACGCATCTGCTGCACGTCACCGATCTGGGTGCGCCGATCACCGAACTGGGTACCACGGTCGATGATGCGGCGGGGGAGGCCTTCGACAAGGTCGCCCGGTTGCTCGGCCTGGGTTTTCCCGGCGGACCGGCGCTCGATGCGGCTGCCGCACACGGGGATCGGAACGCGATCAAGTTCCCGCGGGGAATGACCGGACCCCGCGATGCCCGCCATGATTTCTCGTTCAGTGGTCTCAAGACCGCGGTCGCCAGGCATGTGGAGAAGTGCCGCCGTGACGGTGTGGAACCGCCGGTCGCCGACATCGCCGCGTCGTTTCAGGAAGCCGTCGCCGATGTGCTGACGATGAAGGCGATTCGGGCTTGTGGCGACGTCGGTGTCGACACCCTGGTGCTCGGCGGTGGTGCGACCGCGAACTCGCGGATCCGGTCCATGGCCCGGGAGCGGTGCGATGCCGCAGGCATCACACTTCGTATTCCGAAGCCGCGCCTGTGCACCGACAACGGGGTCATGATCGCCACGTTGGGGGCGCATGTCATCGCCGGTGGGGCATCCCCGTCCGCGTTGACCGTGGCGACAGATCCGGGACTGTCGGTTCAGGTCAGCACCTACTGACCGGCAGTGGTGTGTCACGAGCGGACATCATCGCGCGAGAATCCGTGACAACCACCCACATTGAGCGCATCCTCGTGGTAACCCCTGATGGGAGGTCACGATGGGTGAGCAGGAGAACAACGATCCGTTACGCAATCAGTTGCACGCGATGTGGAACTCGGTGGCCGACGGCTGGGCTGCGCAGATCGATTACATCGAGGCGCGCGGGCACGCGGTCACCGAGGTGATGCTCGACGGGCTCGCTCTGACGCCCGGAGATCGTGTCCTGGAACTCGCGTGCGGAACCGGAGCGGCCGGAATCGATGCAGCGCGCCGTGTCGGTGCGGCCGGGATGGTGACGATGTCGGACGTGGCGCCGGACATGGTCGAGGTGGCCACCCACCGGGTGAAGCAGCTGGGATTCGCCAACATCGCCACGGCGGTACTGGATATCGAGCAGATCGAGATGCCGGCCGATGCCTTCGACGCGGTGCTCTGCCGGGAAGGCCTGATGTTCGCGGTCGAACCCGCACGTGGTCTCACCGAGATGCATCGCGTGCTCAAACCCGGTGGACGGGTTTCGGTTGCGGTGTGGGCCGCCCGAGCGCGGAATCCGTGGCTCGGAGTGTTGTTCGACGGGGTGACCGCGGAGCTGGGTTTCGAGGTCCCGCCGCCAGGTGTCCCCGGCCCGTTCTCGCTTACCGACAGATCCACGCTCACCGCGTTGATCGATGCGGCGGGGTTTGTCGATGTGACGATCCAGGAGGTTGACACCCCCTGTGTCGCAGCAGATTTCGATCAATGGTGGGAGAGGGTGTCGGCGATGTCGGGGCCGCTTGCCGCGATCATCAAGAATCTTGCACCCGAAGTGCGGGACTCGCTGCGCAGCCGGTTGCGAAAATCGGTTGCCGAGTATCAAACCCGTGACGGCATCGAATTGCCTGGCGTGGCAATGGTTGCCGCGGCCAGACGCCCCTGATTCGACGTCAGGGATTTACCTCTTCTTGGTGTAATCCCGTTGCACCGCACAGGGACCCGGTGTTGTTGTCGTCGGCCTCGGCTCGCAGGATGGCGCGCTGGACCGGTTTGGCGGCCTCGTACCTGGCCCGCCCGGCGTCGGACAGTTCGGTGAACACCGACCGGCGGTCGGTGTCGCACATCGACCGCTCGACGAGGCCGTCCTTTTCCAGGCCGGATACCAGCCGCGACAACGCGCTTTGGCTCAGATGGACCTGGCCGGACAGTTCGTTCATCCGCATCTTGTGGTCGGCGGCAGTGGCGAGGAGTTCGAGCACCTCGAACTCGCTGCTCGAGATCTGTTGGCAGGCTTGCAGTTCGCGGTCGAGGTCGCACTGCAGTTTGTGATAGCGCACGGACAGCGCGTGCCAGGCCCGGGCCAGCTCGTCGTCGCTTCGGTGCGGGTGTGACATAGCCGCATATTAGCACATGCAAGGGCATTAAATGCAGGTACATTTTATGTAGACGAATAAGATGCAACTGCATATAGTTCGTCGCATGACAGTTGAGCTGAAACGAAACACTGCACAACCGCGGCGGACCGATTCCGGGCAGCCGCCCGACCATGTCACCGCAGCCGGTGGGTGGAGCCGAAAGACGTGGATCTTGCTTGTCGTCCTGGCCGGGGCGCTGTTCCTCGACGGACTCGACATCTCGATGGTGGGGGTTGCGTTGCCGTCCATGGGGGCCGACCTGGGCATGGACCAATCGCAACTGCAATGGATAGTCAGCGGCTACGTGTTGGGTTACGGCGGGTTGCTGCTGCTCGGTGGACGTGTCAGCGACCTGCTGGGCCGCCGGAAGGTGTTCCTGGCTGCCCTTGCGGTGTTCGGCGTCGCCTCGGTGATCAGTGCGGCGACCGAGATCGACAACCTGATCATCGCCCTGAGGTTCGTCAAGGGTGTGGCGGCCGCGTTCACGGTTCCGGCCGGACTGTCGATCATCACCACCACCTTTGCCGAGGGGCCCGCGCGGAACAAGGCGCTCTCGATCTACACGGTCGTCGGTGCCAGCGGCTTTTCACTTGGTCTGGTCTTCGGTGGATTGCTCACCGAATTGTCCTGGCGTGCAACGTTGATCTTCCCCGGACCGGTGGCGCTCCTGCTGCTCGTTGTCGGTGTCAGGGTGATCCCGCGGTCGGCGCGGACAAACTTCACCTGGGCCCAATTCGACGCAGCCGGTGCGATCACGTCGACCGGGGCATTGCTCAGCCTGGTCTATGCGGTGGTTCGAGCTCCCGACAGCGGATGGCTGGCACCGTCGACCATCACCCTGTTTGTTGTCTCTGCGCTGTTGGCTGTCGCATTCGTGGCCATCGAGATGCGCCATCGTCACCCCCTGCTGCGTTTGGGGATCCTGCGTTCGATCGCACTTGTCCATGCCAACTTCTCGGCGGCGGCGATGTTCGGTGGGTACGTCGCGTTCCAGTTCGTGGTGACGCTGTATCTCCAGGATTCGCTTGGCTGGTCACCTCTGGAGATGGCGCTGGGTTTCCTGCCCGCAGGGGTGTTGGTCGTGGCGAGTGCCGTATTCATGGATCGGGTGCTGGACCGCGTCGATACCAAACTCCTGATCTCCGGCGGATTCGTGGCCTTTCTGGTCGGCTACCTCTGGTTCCTGCGGGTCGAACCGGGGACGAGCTACGTGGTCTTCCTGCTGCCCACGGTCATATTCCTCGGTGCGGGCTTTGCCGCGACCTTCCCGTCGGTGAACTCGCAGGCCACCGCCGGTGTTGCCGACGAGGAGCAGGGACTTGCCTCGGGTCTGGTCAACACCAGCATCCAGATCGGTGGTGCCCTGATGATGGCCGTGGTCACCGCCATTCTGGGCAGTTCTGAGCCCGGAAGGCCGGGAGAACTCATCGGCGGAATGGTCCCGGCGATCACCGTGATCGCCGTACTCACGACGGTCGCGTTGGTGATAACCGTCGGCGTGATCGTCGCCCAGCGGCGCCGGGTGGCGGTCCCGGCTTGAGGACTTGCACCCTCGGACCTTGAGTGCTGGCACTCGCATGTATAGAGTGCTAGTCGGCGCCCAGTGAGGTTCCGGCACCCGCGACGACGGGACCGATCCAGGCGCCGAATACGTGTCAGACACAGCTACGGGTCCACCTCGGGCCCGAACTACCCCGAAAGTGGAGGGCTCACATCGTGGCGAGCGTGAACATCAAGCCGCTTGAGGACAAGATCCTCGTCCAGGCCAACGAAGCCGAAACGACGACTGCGTCCGGCCTGGTCATCCCGGAAACGGCGAAAGAAAAGCCGCAGGAAGGCACCGTTGTCGCCGTTGGCGAAGGACGCGTGAACGAGCAGGGCAACCGGATCCCGGTCGACGTCAAAGAAGGCGACACCGTCATCTACAGCAAGTACGGCGGCACCGAGATCAAGTACTCCGGCGAGGAGTACCTGATCCTGTCCGCGCGTGACGTGCTGGCAGTCATCTCCAAGTAAATTCTGGTCTCGAGCGATCGAACCTGAATTGGATCACCGCCCCGGCGTCCCCCAGCGGGGCTGCCGGGGCGGTTCTGCATCTGCGATCACCCAACTGACCAGACCACTCACTTTCTAGGAGCCACAACACCCATGGCCAAGCAGATCGAATACAACGACGAGGCCCGGCGCTCGCTCGAACGCGGCGTCAACCAGCTCGCCGACGCCGTCAAGGTGACACTGGGACCCCGCGGTCGGCATGTGGTGCTGGCCAAGGCATTCGGCGGACCCAGCGTCACCAATGACGGCGTCACCATCGCCCGTGAGATCGACCTCGAAGACCCGTTTGAGAACCTCGGCGCGCAGCTCGTCAAGTCCGTTGCCACCAAGACCAACGATGTCGCCGGTGACGGCACCACCACCGCAACCGTTCTTGCACAGGCCATCGTCAAGGCAGGCCTTCGCAACGTGGCCGCAGGCGCCAACCCGATCGAACTCGGATCGGGCATCAGCAAGGCTGCCGACGCGCTGTCCGAGGCCTTGATCGCTGCCGCGACCCCGGTCGAGGGCGCACAGGCCATCGCGCAGGTCGCCACGGTCTCTTCGCGCGACGAAGAGGTCGGCGAAATGGTCGGACGCGCGATGGAGCGGGTCGGTGTCGACGGTGTCGTCACCGTCGAGGAGAGCTCGGGTCTGATCACGGATCTGGAAGTCACCGAAGGCGTGCAGTTCGACAAGGGTTACCTGTCGCCGTACTTCGTCAATGACATCGACAGCCAGGAAGCCGTCCTCGAAGACGCGCTGGTACTCATCTACCGCGACAAGATCAGCTCATTGCCCGATTTCCTGCCGTTGCTGGAGAAGATCGCCGAGTCCGGTAAGCCGGTGCTGATCCTCGCCGAAGATGTCGAGGGCGAGCCGCTGTCGACCCTGGTTGTGAACTCGATCCGCAAGACGATCCGCGCGGTGGCCGTCAAGGCGCCGTACTTCGGTGATCGCCGCAAGGCATTCCTCGAGGATCTGGCCATCGTCACCGACGGCACCGTCATCACTTCGGACATCGGCATCACCCTCGCCGATGCCGGTCTCGACCTGCTCGGCAGCGCTCGCCGGATTGTTGTCACCAAGGA
This sequence comes from Williamsia sp. Y712, assembly GCF_059445525.1. Taxonomy (NCBI): domain Bacteria; kingdom Bacillati; phylum Actinomycetota; class Actinomycetes; order Mycobacteriales; family Nocardiaceae; genus Williamsia; species Williamsia sp. Y712. The sequence goes on along the minus strand of NZ_JCAIUN010000004.1, from coordinate 252,112 downwards.
TTCGACCACCATCGTCGACGGCGCCGGGACCACCGAGGCCATCGCCAACCGGGCTGATCAGCTTCGTCGCGAGATCGAGGCCAGTGATTCGGATTGGGATCGGGAGAAGCTCGCCGAGCGGCTGGCCAAGCTTGCCGGCGGCATCGCCGTCATCCGGGTCGGCGCAGCCACCGAGACCGCACTCAAGGAGCGCAAGCACCGGGTCGAGGACGCGGTCGCCGCGGCCAAGGCCGCTGTCGAGGAGGGCATCGTCCCCGGCGGTGGATCTGCCATCGTGCAGGCATCCGCAGCTGTTCTCGACGATCTCGCAGACAGCCTTTCCGGTGATGAGGCACTTGGTGTCCGGGTGGTCCAGAAGGCCGCTTCGGCGCCCCTGTTCTGGATTGCCACCAACGCCGGAGCCGACGGCGCCGTCGTGGCCTCCAAGGTCGCCGAGCTGCCTCGCGGCCACGGGTTCAACGCAGGCACGCTGACCTACGGTGATCTGCTCGCCGACGGAATCGTAGATCCGGTGAAGGTGACCCGTTCAGCGATTGTCAACGCTGCATCTGTGGCGCGAATGGTGCTCACCACTGAAGGCACGATCACCGAGAAGCCTGCCGACGAACCTGCCGGTGACGGACACGGGCATCACGGACATGCTCACTGATTCATGAACAAAGGGCCTCGAGCCCAGACAAACAACGGTGCCCCGGCTGGATTTCGCCGGGGCACCGTTGTTTTGTCAGCAGTTGGAAATCTCGTGATGGCCGAGATATCACGTCAGTGCCAATTGTCTTCACACTGATTTGAAGTGGCCGACATCAAGAAGTCGGCTTGGAAGTCACTCGTGGTCGATGGTGTGCGTTGCTCAGCTCGCGATGCGCCGGCCGACGCCGCGCTTCATCAAGATCCCACGCTCGGACTCGGACAGTCCGCCCCAGATGCCATACGGTTCTGCGACGGCCAACGCGTGCTCACGGCAGTGCGCCACGACCGGGCACTGGTGGCAGAGTTCTTTTGCCCGACGCTCACGTTGGGCGCGGGCCCGTCCACGCTCGCCGTCCGGGTGGAAGAACATCGATGAGTCGATTCCGCGGCACAAGCCCTTCATCTGCCAATCCCAGATGTCGGCGTTAGGTCCTGGGAGGTGGTTTGGTTGAGGCATCTGCTGCTCCTCTTTGACGTGCCTTTGCGGCTTAATTGTGAGCGTTATGAAACCGATTCGACGTTTTTCCATGTCGTCCTGCACACCGTATGCAAATGGGTGAAATGGAGTCAATAGCCCGATATTTAGGGCTACCGCGGAGAAAAGTTAGACCGGTGTTAACCATTCGTTTATTGACGCAGAGCCAACTGCCATGTGGCTGATGTGGTGCAAAGGGATCACGTTTGTGGACATCACCGCAGCTCAAAGCCCTGGATTGGGCGAACGTGGAGTAGTGGTGTCACGGATGTCGTTCGTTACGAAGGCACGCGGGCTCTGCGTCCGATTAACATGTCGGAAATCGCTTGGCCATCTATCGTCAACGTTCCGTCGACGTTTCGGCTGACGCAGGTACGTTAAATCTGCGCTAATTCGATTGTTACGAGCTCTGGAGAGCGATGCAGATCACATTACCCGCTATTGCGTTTGGCGGCAGCGCGAGCGCGCAAGAGATTCCACCGGCAGGCGGTGCGTGGTCGCGGTGGTTCCGGGCCGTCGCTCTCGGTGGCCAGGGCTTCTATGCCGCTGCCGCGACCGAGTTGCGCCGGATCGACGGTGACGGCGGTGGTCCGGCGCTGCGGTCGCTGGCTGCGAGTACTCGCGCCGCTCACCTGAGGCAAGGTGGCCGACACCATCGCGCGGCGGATCACGACGGCGCCGCTCTCCAGATCGCGGGCCTGCGAGACCTGGGCGACACCGAATTGACGACGGCAGCGTGTGATGCCCTGACCGGACTGGCCGCCGACGATCTCGGGCGAGGCATGTTCACGGCCGCGGAGCGACTTCTCGGACGTGTGGAGCAGATACTCGCTGATCGCCACACGGATCCCGGCGGTGATTCGGGGGACTGGATCTGGGGGCCTCGCCTGGAATTGCGGTTGCGCTGGGTGCGGGCTGAGCTGGCGATGTACACCGCGGACCCGGTGGCGGCGTCCGAACATGCCGCTGCCGCAGAGGTGATCGCTTTCGCGGGCCCGTCGTTGCGACATAGGATCAAGACCGATTTGATCTGCGCGGCTGCCGCAGCGGCGGCGGGGGACACTGCGGCCGCCGGTGATCGCGCGCTACGCGTTGCCGGTGCAGCAGCGGCGGCCCGTCAACTGCCGCTGGAGTGGGCGGCGGCGAAACTACTGGAGGGGATCGGGGCGGGGGAGCACTGGGCGGGACAGGCCGAGCGGCTGGGCTGTGTACTCGCGGGACGGGGTGGGGCGATGGGTTAGCGTCAACGGCGCGATGCCGGAGGCTGGCTAAGCTGACTATTCATATGAATCAACAAACAGGGGCCGTCTCCTGCGGTCATATGAGCGGGGGCGTTTCACTGGGGGTGATCCCCCTCGGGTCGTCGGGGGAAAGCTCCTCCATCGGTCCGCGGGGGGATGATCCTGGCATGGACACGGGACATTCGACGAAAAAGTAACGCGGAGACTTCAACGAGCGATGATTTTTACAGGTGACGAGTTGGACCGGGCGGTTACTGCGGCAACGCAGGGCGATCGGTCAGCTCTCTCCGACGTATTAGAGAGTGTCCGTCCCATGGTTGTGCGCTATTGCAGGGCCCGGGTCGGGGGTGGTGAGCGACATTCGCTCTCTGCCGACGACGTTGCGCAGGAGGTCTGTATGGCCGTCATGACCGCGCTGCCCAGGTATCAGGATCAGGGCAGGCCGTTCATGGCGTTTGTGTACGGCATCGCCGCGCACAAAGTCGCGGACGCCCATCGGGCGGCCGGCCGGAACAAGTCCGAACCGGTCGACGAATTACCTGAACAGATGGCAACGGACGGTGGCCCGGAACAGCGGGCCATCGATTCAGACGCGGGTCGGCGGATGAACGCACTGCTGACCAAGCTTCCGGAGAAGCAACGAGAAGTCCTGGTACTGCGAGTGGTCGTGGGGTTGTCTGCAGAAGAGACGGCCGCCGCCATCGGCAGTACCGCGGGCGCCGTGCGGGTGGCCCAACATCGGGCGCTCGCAAAGTTGAAGAAAGAGATCCTGAAAGGTGGTGAGGGTAGTGTCCAAAAAGCGTGATCGCCGAGCAGGCGGCAACGCCAACGGTTCCGGAGCCATGCCCTCGCCGGATGATGCCGTGCGCGGCGAAGACTCGATCCCGGTGGATCTCGGTGCTGTTCGCGCCGATGACGAGTTCATCGAGGCACTGCTGTCGAAGCCGATCGTTCCGACTCGGTCGCAGGTCGACTACGAACTGGCCGGGCTGCTCTCGACGTGGCGTGATGACGTCGTGGCCCAGCCGATCAGAGAGAAACCCACGCTTGAAGATGTCGAGGCCGGCATCGCCGCAGCCACGCGGCGCCACGCTACGCAGCGACGTTCGCTGCGTATCGCGCGTTATGCCGGGGGTGCGGTGGCCGCGGTCGCCCTCATCTTCGGCGGTGTGAGCGTGGTTGCCCACAACGCGACGCCCGGTGACCCGCTATGGGGTGTCAAAGAGGTCATGTTCGGTGCGGATGCGTCATCCACGCTGGCCATGGCAGACGTCGAGGCCAACATCGACCGTGCCGCGGAAGCGTTTGTGGCCGGCGACAAACCGGCCGCGAGAAAGTACCTCGACACCGCCGAATCGATGCTCGATGACGTGCGTGACGCCGGCGACCGAGCGTCCCTGGAGCGCAAGATCGACAAGATGCGCGGCCTGTTGGGCGATCCGACATCGAAGACGTCGACTGCGCGATCGGGATCGACCAGCTCGAGTACGCCCCAGGCGCCGTTGACCATCACACCGAGCGCACCCACAGAAACTGTGACGGTTCCGCAGGAAACAGTGACGGTCATACCTTCGGAGACCGCCGTGAGCGAACCCGTGCCGTCGTCGTCGGAGACGGAACCGCCGCCCACGATCGTCAGTGAGCCGTCGACCTCAGAGCCGCCACCGCCGCCGCCGTCGAGCGCTCCGAACAGTGAAGTCCCGGTGGTTCCCCCGGGCTGATGCCGACCGGACTGCTGGTGATCGGTCGAGAGATCACCAGCAGTTTTCAGTGCGCGTCAGGATCTTCAGTGCACGGCAGGATTGGTCGCTTCACGCGGACCGGTGGCGTCGCGCAGTTTCAGTCGTCTTCGCGGACGTGCATCATCGCGTCGGCGTATCCACGGCAGTAGTCCCACGTGACATATGCCTCTGGCGACGGATCGACGGCAGGCTCGTGCGGTCGCACGGTTCCCTCGACGAGGAGCTGCAGCAGATTTGCGCGCAGCATGTCCCAGTCGTGGTAGTGGTCGAGCTGGCAGTCGTCGCAGATCACAACGAGGCCGCGGACACCACGGCGATTGAGTAATGCCTCGTAAACGGCGAGGTCGGCGAGGTCTTCCTCGATCGCCATCCGCTCACCCGCGTCCAAGGGCTCTCCGGGAGGGGCCGCATCGAGCGCTGCCGATGGGTCCCCTCGGGGATCGTCGGCAAAAGGATCCGGTGGCAGGCCCGGTGGCAAATGGTCTCGCACCCTGACCACGGTAGTCAGCCGCACCCCACCAGCGCCACTCTGCGCACGGGGTGGCGAAAAGTTTCCGTTGCGCAGATGACACTGCGACGGCGATATCGCGGTGTGATGGGCGGCTCCGCTGCCGTGGCAGGGGTTGCACTTTCGAGCAGATAGGATAGGGGCATTCAAACGACTGTGCTGTCTCACGACGATGGCCCGACCGGAATGAGCGTGCCCGGAATGAACAATCAGATAGCCGGCCCAGCCCACGTGTGGACCGGTGGTGACGATCCGAACAAGGTGGCCATGCTCGGCCTCACCTTCGACGACGTTCTGCTGCTTCCTGCCGCCTCTGATGTCATTCCGAGTGACGTCGACACGTCCACGAAGCTGACAAGGGAGATCACCCTGCGGGTGCCGCTGGTGAGCTCCGCGATGGACACCGTGACCGAATCCCGGATGGCGATCGCGATGGCCCGTGCCGGTGGCATGGGCGTGCTGCACCGCAACCTGTCGATCGAGGCGCAGGCAGGACAGGTCGAGACCGTCAAGCGGTCCGAGGCCGGCATGGTCACCAATCCGGTCACCTGCAGTCCCACCGCCACGCTGGCGGAGGTCGACGCGATGTGTGCCCGGTACCGGATCTCCGGTCTGCCGGTCACCGACGAGGCCGGTGAACTGGTCGGCATCATCACCAACCGGGACATGCGGTTCGAGGTCGACCAGAATCGTCCGGTCGCCGAGGTCATGACCAAGGCGCCGTTGATCACCGCGCAAGAAGGTGTCTCGGCAGAGGCCGCGCTCGGACTCCTGCGTCGGCACAAGATCGAGAAGCTTCCCATCGTCGACGGACATGGCCGGCTCACCGGCCTGATCACCGTCAAAGACTTCGTGAAGACCGATCAGCATCCCCTCGCCACCAAGGATGCCGATGGTCGGCTGCTCGTCGGTGCGGCCGTCGGTACCGGCGGCGATCAGTGGAGCCGCGCGATGGCCTTGGCCGACGCAGGCGTCGACGTGATCATCGTGGACACCGCCCACGCGCACAATCGGCTGGTGCTGGAGATGGTCAGCAAGCTCAAGGCCGAGGTGGGATCCAAGGTCCAGATCGTCGGCGGCAACGTGGCGACCCGCGCGGCTGCTGCCGCACTCGTGGAGGCCGGTGCCGACGCGGTCAAGGTCGGTGTCGGACCCGGATCGATCTGCACGACCCGCGTTGTTGCCGGAGTCGGTGCACCCCAGATCACCGCGGTCATGGAGGCCGTCGCGGTCTGTAAGCCGGCCGGGGTCCCGGTGATCGCCGACGGCGGTCTGCAGTTCTCGGGTGACATCGCCAAGGCGCTGGCCGCCGGTGCATCAACCGCGATGCTGGGATCGCTCCTGGCGGGGACCGCAGAGTCTCCCGGCGAGCTGATCCTGGTGGGCGGCAAGCAGTTCAAGAGCTACCGGGGCATGGGCTCGCTCGGTGCGATGCAGGGTCGGGGTCAGGCCAAGTCGTACTCGAAGGACCGCTACTTCCAGGACGACGTGCTGTCGGAAGAGAAGCTGGTCCCCGAGGGCATCGAAGGCCGGGTTCCGTTCCGCGGACCGTTGTCCCAGGTGATCCACCAGCTCGGTGGCGGACTCCGGGCAGCCATGGGCTACACGGGCTCGAGCTCGATCTCCGACCTGCAGAATGCGCAGTTCGTGCAGATCACGGCAGCCGGTCTCAAAGAAAGCCATCCGCACGACATCACCATGACCGTCGAGGCACCCAACTACACTTCCCGATGAAAACCTGGTCGGCGGCGAGCCGACCGTCCGGGGAGCGGTCAAATCAGCTGGTCGGCATCACCACTGTGTGATGCGCAGCGGCAACGAAAGGCACAACACGTGCGCGATCATGTGGACATCGGCATGGGCAGGACTGCCCGGCGGACATTCGAACTCAGTGACATCAACATCGTTCCGTCCCGCCGGACACGTTCGTCCAAAGAGGTGTCGACCGCCTGGCATCTCGACGCATACCGGTTCGACACGCCGATCCTGAGTCATCCGACAGACGCGCTGGTCTCGCCGCAGGTCGCCATCGAGCTGGGTCGGCTCGGCGGACTCGGTGTGCTCAACGGTGAAGGTCTGTGGGCGCGGCACCGCGACGTCGAAGACAAGATCGCCCAGGTCGTGGAGATCGCGGAGAACGAGATCGATCCGTCGGCCGCGGTTCGCAAGCTGCAGGAACTGCATGCCGCGCCGATCGACCGGGATCTGCTGGGTCAGGCCGTCAAGACGATCCGCGATGCCGGTGTGACCACCGCGGTCCGGGTCAGTCCGCAGAATGCGGCCGAATTGACCCCGGTGCTGGTGGCAGCAGGAGTCGAATTGCTGGTGATCCATGGCACGATCATCTCCGCCGAACATGTCTCGCAAGAGGATTCGGAACCGCTGAACCTGAAGACGTTCATCGCCGAGCTCGATGTCCCGGTGATTGCAGGTGGTGTGCACGACCACCGCACCGCGTTGCACCTGATGCGGACCGGAGCGGCTGCGGTCATCGTCGGATATGGATCGACCATGGGATCGACCACGACCAGTGAAGTGCTGGGCATGGGTGTGCCGATGGCGACGGCGATCGCGGACGCCGCTGCGGCACGACGCGAGTACCTGGACGAAACCGGCGGGCGCTACGTCCACGTCATCGCCGATGGCGACATCAACACTTCCGGTGAGCTCGCGAAGGCGATCGCCTGTGGCGCCGATGCTGCGGTACTGGGCAGTCCGTTGGCCGCCGCGGCGCAGGCGCCCGGTCGTGGCTACTACTGGCCGGCCGCGGCAGCGCATCCGTCGATGCCGCGTGGCGCGCTCCTGCCGGTGGCTTCCGACGAGGGACGTCCATCCCTCGAGACCGTCCTGCACGGTCCGACGGACGATCCGTTCGGTCATCTGAACATCGTTGGCGCACTTCGTCGTTCCATGGCAAAGTCCGGCTACTCAACTCTCAAGGAGTTCCAGAAGGTCGGGCTTTCGGTCTGCGACTGAGAGCGGGGTCGACCGAAGGTCGAGTCGCCGCGACAGCGCTATGTGACAAGGTACGATGTCACGATGTCTGTATCGCGCGGTAACGGTAACTCGCAGCCCGAGAAGCCTGACGCCCGCCGCGACCACGATTTTGATGTGCTCATCATCGGATCGGGGTTCGGCGGGAGCGTCAGTGCGTTGCGGTTGGTCGAAAAGGGTTACAAGGTCGGTGTTGTCGAGGCCGGCCGTCGGTTTTCCGACGAGCAGTTCGCCAAGACGAGTTGGCGGCTGCACAAATGGTTGTGGGCTCCCAAGCTCGGGATGTTCGGGATCCAGCGGATCCACCTGCTCAAAGACGTGATGATCCTGGCTGGCGCCGGTGTGGGCGGCGGGTCGTTGAACTACGCGAACACCCTCTACAAACCGCCGTCACCGTTCTTCGCCGATCCGCAGTGGGCGCACATCACCGACTGGGAGAGTGAACTCTCGCCCTATTACGAGCAGGCCCGCCGCATGCTCGGTGTGGTGACCACTCCGATCGAGACCCATGCCGACCGGGTGATGCGTAAGGTCGCCGAGGATATGGGTGTGGCCGATACGTTCGGCCCCACGCCCGTCGGGGTGTTCTTCGGTGAAAAGTCCGGGGGCACAGGACGTCCCGGTGAAGACGTGGCAGACCCCTACTTCGGTGGTGTCGGTCCGGACCGCACGGTGTGCACCGAATGTGGCGCCTGTATGACCGGATGCCGGGTGGGTGCGAAGAACACCTTGCTCAAGAATTATCTGGGTCTGGCCGAATCCCGCGGGGCGAAGATCATCGACCGCACCACGGTGACCGGACTCTCGCAGCGGTCGGATGGTGGCTGGGATGTGCAGACCGGCCGGTCGGCCGCATGGGGCCGGTTGGGCGCGCGCCGCCGGACGCTGACCGCAGGTCAGGTCATCGTTGCCGCCGGCACGTTCAACACGCAGAAGATCATGCACCTGAGCAAGAACAGCGGTGCGTTGCCGGACGTGTCGGATGCGCTCGGACTGCTGACCCGGACCAACTCCGAATCGATCCTGGGTGCGATGCGTCGCACATACGATCCGGCACAGGACTTCTCCGAGGGCATCGCGATCACCTCGTCCTTCCATCCGGCGCCGGACACGCATATCGAACCGGTGCGGTATGGCAAGGGTTCCAACGCGATTGCGCTGTTGCAGACCATGCTGACCGACGGCGAACCGGGTCGTTCGCGGCGCCTCAAACTGCTCGACAAGGTGCGTGAGGAGGGGCTGGGCAGTCTGATCCAGTTGTTCAAGCTGCGGCACTGGAGTCAGCGCACGGTCATCCTGCTGGTGATGCAGAACCGGAACAACTCGTTGACCACATTTGTGCAGAAGTTCGGACCGTGGCGCTTCGTCAACAGCAAGCAGGGCCACGGAGAACCCAACCCGACGTGGATCCCGGCGGGTAACGAGGCGACGGAACGGGCGGCGGCGCAGTTCGAGGGCGGCCTGGCAGGCGGAACCTGGGGTGATGTGTTCAACATGCCGCTGACCGCCCACTATCTGGGTGGATGTGTCATCTCGGACACTCCCGAGAACGGTGTTGTCGATCCGTATCACCGGGTCTGGAACTATCCGACGCTGCACATCACCGACGGTGCGGCCATCTCGGCGAACCTGGGTGTGAACCCGTCGTTGTCGATCTGCGCGCAGGCCGAACGGGCTGTCGCGTTGTGGCCGAACAAGGGTGAGGTGGACTTCCGGCCCGAGCAGGGTCAGCCCTATGTCCGGATTGTGCCGACCCAGCCCAACTCGCCGGTGGTGCCAGAAGGGGCACCCGGTGCGCTGCGGCTTCCGCTGACCGTTGTGACGAAGCCCATGCAGGCAGGAGCCTAGGATCGTCTCCCCACGGTCGGAACACAACTGCGACGCGTTTAGACTGGTCCGGTGGCAAACAGCGTAGATACAGGTGTGCAAGCAGCGGCTCCGCGACCGGTACTGGTGGTCGATTTCGGCGCCCAGTACGCGCAGTTGATCGCTCGGCGGGTCCGTGAGGCCCGGATCTATTCGGAGGTGATCCCGCATACGGCGAGCATCGAAGAGATCAAAGCGAAAGACCCTGTTGCACTGGTTCTTTCTGGTGGTCCGGCGTCGGTGTACGCCGAAGGCGCGCCGGGGATCGATGTCGGCCTGTTCGAGCTCGGTATCCCTGTGCTCGGTATCTGCTACGGATATCAGGCGATGGCCAACGCACTGGGTGGCGTGGTCGCCAACACCGGTGGCCGTGAGTTCGGTCGCACGACGATGACCACTGCCGGCGGTGTCCTCCATGGGGGAACCCCCGATGAGCAGCCGGTCTGGATGAGTCACAACGACGCCGTGCAGGAGCCGCCGCCCGGGTTTGTGGTCACCGCATCGACGCCAGGTGCACCGGTTGCCGCCTTCGAATGTGTGGAGCGCCAGATGGCAGGCGTCCAGTACCACCCCGAGGTCATGCACACCCCGCACGGCCAGCATGTGCTCACCCGGTTCCTGTACGAGGTCGCCGGGCTGGAGCCGACATGGACCGCATCGAACATCGCCGATTCCCTGGTGGAACAGGTCCGCAAGCAGATCGGTGGCGGTCTGGCGATCTGCGGCCTCTCCGGTGGCGTCGACTCGGCTGTGGCCGCGGCATTGGTCCAGCGGGCCGTCGGTGACCGATTGACCTGTGTCTTCGTCGACCATGGGCTGCTGCGCGCCGGTGAGCGTGAACAGGTTCAGCACGACTTCGTCGCCGCCACGGGCGCCCGTCTGGTCACCGTCGATGCCGAAGAGACCTTCCTGCGCGAACTCGCCGACGTCAGCGATCCGGAGACCAAGCGCAAGATCATCGGACGCGAGTTCATCCGGTCGTTCGAGGGAGCGGTCAGCGATGTCCTCGGTGACCGTGCCGCCGAGGGCGACAAGGTCGAGTTCCTCGTACAGGGGACGCTGTACCCAGATGTCGTCGAATCCGGTGGTGGCAGCGGTACCGCGAACATCAAGAGCCATCACAACGTCGGTGGGCTCCCGGAGGACCTCGAGTTCAGTCTTGTCGAGCCGCTTCGCCTGCTGTTCAAGGACGAGGTCCGTGCGGTCGGACGCGAGCTGGGTCTTCCCGAAGAGATCGTTGCGCGCCAACCCTTCCCGGGACCGGGACTGGCCATCCGCATCGTCGGTGCCGTCAACGCCGAGCGGCTCGAATTGCTGCGCAAGGCCGATCTCATCGCCCGTGAGGAATTGACAACGGCCGGCCTGGACAACCAGATCTGGCAGTGCCCGGTCGTATTGCTCGCCGATGTCCGCAGCGTGGGTGTGCAGGGCGACGGCCGTACCTACGGTCATCCGATCGTGCTGCGCCCGGTGTCGAGTGAAGACGCGATGACCGCCGACTGGACCCGGGTTCCCTACGAGGTCCTCGAACTCATCTCGACCCGCATCACCAACGAGGTACCAGAGGTGAACCGGGTGGTTCTCGACGTGACGAGCAAGCCGCCGGGCACCATCGAGTGGGAGTGATCGCCGGACCTCGTTTCTGAGGTCTGGCCACCGAGCGGTTGTCCGGCTGCGGTCACTCCGCCGGTTCGGTGTCCTTGTTGTCGTGTTGTCCGTTCTTGTCCGGCTGTCCGCCACTGAAGATCAGTGCGAATCCGACCAGGACGGCGACGGCAAGCGTGCTCCACAGTGCGATACCCGAATTGGTGATGTCCGGGCCGCCGAGAAGCCCCCAGATCGCCACCAGGAGAGCTCCGATACCGCTCAGGGCGAGTGTTGGAGAGAACTTATCCACGGGTGACCTCCACGTTTCCGAGTGATGCGCTCAGGTCGAGGGTCAGGACGGGGCCTTCCGTGCCGTCTTTTCCACCGTCCAGGCCGTCGGGGCACTTGACCTCGCCGATCGCGACGTCGCAGTCGGCGCGGATGTTCATGTCGTGAGGAGCGATGACCGTGAGCTCTCCGGCACCGACCTCGGCCGTCACTGTCTTGTCCCCGGTGAGTTCGATGTTCGTCAGATCGAGGGTTCCGTTGCCCATGGACAGGGAGTAATTGTCCTGCAGGTCTGCGGTGGTCAGCGGCTTCCACTCGCGGTCACCGACGCCGCCGGACGGGAATCCGATGCCGTTGATCAACGATGCGACCACAACGAAACCGGCGACCGGGATGGCAACGGTGATCAGTCCGAATCCGCGTCGGCGGAATGCGCCGATCAGCATTCCGGCGGCCAGCACCAGCAACCCCACCGAAGCGACCTTGGCCGGGCTGAGCCAGTCGACGGAACTGGAGATGCCTGCGGTCACTGCGGTCGCGATGATCGCTATGCCGAGCACGATCGGGGTGTATCGCGAGGGCGACTTCTTCTCGTGCACCGGCGGCGCGGGCTCGGGGAGATCCCAGGCAAAAGGCGCAACGCCCAACGGATCCCACGCCGGCGGAGACGGCAATGGGGCATCGGCCACGACCGCATCGTCGTTCACCGGGTCGGTGCTGCCTTCCGAGGGGGCCGGTGGCTCGTCTTTGAGCCAGGCCCGCGGGGTCCAGCGCTGGAACTGGTCCGCCGGGTCGGTGACGCTGCCGGAACCGACACCGCTGTGCCACCACGAGCCGGTGGCAGCGGCAGGTTGACCATCGGGTTGCGCACTGCCGGACCCCCGCCCGAGGGTGTCGACGCTGGTGCCCGGCTCAGGCACCGGAGTCCGCTGATAGAGGAGCCACCAGCCGAGCAACATGAGTGCCGTACCGGCCAGGCCGCCTCCGCTCCAGGCGAGGTTGGGTTGCAGGACAAGGACAACGATCACCAGGACGACGATCGCGGCGACGGTGGGTGGATGCGATGACGAGTGCCCGAAACCATGCCACCGGCGCCCGTGTTGCTGGGCGGTCGGCGGTGTGGTCGACGAACCCTCGGGCAATACGATCCACGCGACGATGTAGAGCACCAGCCCGGACCCGCCGAACAGGGCTGCAACGATGAACGCGACCTTCACCAGGGTCGGATCGACCTTGTAGCGGGCACCGATGCCTGCGCACACACCGCCGATCGTGGAACCATCGGTGGCCCGGGCGGGCCGGGTCTGCCACATCTTCCGAATTTGCTGCTGCAAGTCGTCGGTACTCGGCGTGGTGGTACTCATGGTTCTATTCTGCGGAGGCCGAGGTCCACGCACCATCGGGATTCACCCTGATTTGCACCCTGTCTTCACATCTGGGGAATGTCCCCGATGTGGCGGATGGTCATGGCATGTCAGTATCGACTGATGTCCACTGTTGTCCCACGTGTCCGCCGCCGTGATGGGGGCCGTGTCATCGGTGGAGTTGCCGGAGGCGTGGCCGATCATCTCGGTGTCGACGCATTTCGGGTACGGGTCGTGTTCGTGGTGCTCAGTGCGTTGGCAGGTGCCGGGATCTGCGCATACGGCCTGCTCTGGTTCATGTGCCCGCCGGGTACCGACACCGTGCCACCCACGAAGGCCGAACGCAGACAAGGGATCGGGCTCGCGATCATCGGTGTTGTGGCGGTGGTGCTGGTCGGGTTCGTCGCCTCCGGCACCCCGGCACAGTTCCTGATCCCGCTGGTGGTGGTTGCCGTCGGCGCATCACTGGTCTGGCGCGAACTCGACTCGAGCTGGCGACCCCGGTCGGCGTCGGCGCGGGCACTGACGTGGACCCGGATCGCCGGTGGCGCAACGCTGGTGGTGATCGGACTGGTGGTGGTCGTGCTGGCCAGCAACAACATGATCGGCGGCTGGAGCACCATCCTGCTGGCGGTCGCGGCCACGGTCATGGGCGTGCTGCTGTTGACCATCCCGCTGTGGTTGCGGATGGCGCGCATGCTCGGGATGGAACGTGCAGCTCGGATCCGCAACATCGAACGCGAGGAAATCGCAGCGCACCTACATGATTCGGTGTTGCAGACGCTGGCATTGATCCAGAAGCGTTCGTCCCACGCCGACGAGGTGCAGCGGCTGGCCCGGAGCCAGGAGAGGGAGCTGCGCAGCTATCTTTTCGGAGAGGTTGACAGACATGGTGATTCGCTGACCGCAGCCATCAAGTCCGTTGTCGCCGAGGTGGAGGACCACTACGGGGTGGAGGTCGAGGTGGTGACTGTCGGCGACGTCACCGCAGATGATCCGGAATGGAGTACCGACACGCGCCGGTGGGCCGCGCTGATCGCGGCCACCCGGGAGGCTGTGGTGAACGCCGCCAAGCATTCCGGGCAACGATCGGTTGATGTGTACGCGGAGGTAGACGCCGGGCAGATCGTGGTCTACGTCCGCGATCGTGGTGTGGGCTTCGATCCCGACGAGGTGCCCGAAGATCGTCGCGGAGTGTCGGGTTCGATCAAGGGCCGTGTGATCCGGCACGGCGGTAGCGTTGACATCAAGTCGGTGCCGGGCAAAGGCGTCGACGTTCGGATGGCGATGCCGCGTGCTGAGCGCGGCGGTGAGCCGCAGGTGGACAACGGTGGACAGACGCCGGGGGATGGAGACCAGGAGCGATGACCGGGCGTAGCGGACCGTACCGCGTGTTCTTGGTGGACGATCACGGTGTCTTTCGCTCCGGTGTCCGGGCCGAACTCGCGTCCGAGGCGGATGTTCAGGTGGTCGGGGAGGCGGGATCCGTGCCGGACGCGATTTCCGGGATCCTGCAGTCGGCGCCAGATGTGGTGCTGCTCGACGTCCACATGCCGGCGGGCGGTGGGATCGCGGTGCTCCGGGGTGTCGCCGACGCTGCCCCGCAAAATCCGCCGGTGTTCTTGGCGCTCAGCGTTTCCGACGCCGCCGAAGACGTGATCGCCACCATCCGCGCGGGTGCCCGCGGGTATGTCACCAAGACCATCGACGGCGCCGAGCTGGCCGAGTCGGTGCGGCGGGTCGCCGATGGTGATGCGGTGTTCAGTCCGCGTCTTGCCGGGTTCGTGCTCGATTCGTTCACCGGTCGTTCGCCGGTACCGGAACCGCAACTCGATCCCGAGCTCGATTCGCTGACACCACGTGAGATGGAGGTGCTGCGGCTGTTGGCCCGCGGTTTCACCTATCGCGAGATCGCCGAGGACCTGGTGATCTCGATCAAGACCGTGGAAACGCATGCCTCGAACGTGCTGCGCAAAACCCAGCAGTCCAATCGCAACGCGCTCACCCGTTGGGCCGTGAACCGGCACATCCACTGACGTCAGCACACCAGGGCTTGGGGCTCGAGGGCTTCAGCGCACCAGGGCGATGATGGTGATCGCGATGGCGGCCAGCAGTACGAACACCAGGAACACGGCAGCAGCGAGTCCGAGGTGGCGCTGCGGTGGTTGTGGATTCTGCGGTTGCGCAGCAGCCCAGGACACCGGATAGGCCGAGCCGGAGATCTGGGTGGCCTGCGACGGATCGGCACCGGCCGGTGGCGGTGTCTGCTCGGATGTGGGTTGAGGGTTCGGTCGCGGCGGGGTGTTGGTCTGTGGAGCGGGGCCCGGAACACCGGTGGCAGCCGGAAGGCCCGATTCGGTGGTGGTGGGTATCCGCCGGGTGGGGACGCGAGGTGGGGTTGCCGGTTTGCGCTCGAGCGGGGTGGTGAGGATCAGTGCGGTGTTGCTGTTGTCGCCGGCTGCGATCTGGGCGAGGCGGTCGCGGATCTGTGCCATCGTCGGGCGCCGCGCCGGGCTGGGTTCGAGCATCGCCAGCAGAGCGCCTTCCAGGGCGCCGGATCGTTTCGGCGGGATGATCTCGCCACGGGCGACGCGGTGTAACAACACGAGCGAATTCTCATCGACGCCAAAGGGCGGTTGGCCCTCGACGGACGTATAGAGGGTGGACCCCAGGGAGTAGACGTCGGAGGCCTCGCTGGGATCCTCGCCCCTGGCGACCTCAGGGGCGAAGTACGCAGGCGTTCCGGTGACGACCCCGGTCTGGGTCAGTGCGGCGTCGTCCTTCGACCGGGAGATCCCGAAGTCGGTGAGTTTGACCAGGCCGGCGTTGCGCCCTTCGGCGATCAGGATGTTGCCGGGCTTGATGTCGCGGTGCAGGATGCCCGCGGCGTGCGCCTCGACCATGGCGTCGGCGATCTGGGCGCCGATCTGTGCCACCTGGTCGACCGGCAGGGTGCCGGACTGGTGCAGGATCTCGGCCACGCTGCGCGAGGGGAGGTATTCCATGACCAGCCACGGCTCACCGGAGTCGACGGCGACGTCGTGCATGGCGATGGCGTTGCGGTGGCTCAGACGGGCGGCGATCCGGCCTTCCCGCATCGCCCGCTGCCGCATCTCGGCTGCCGAATCCTCGGTCATCCCGGCGACCGAGAGCACCTGTTTGACGGCGACCTGGCGGTCGAGGAGGGTGTCGTGCGCCAGCCAGACCGCGCCCATCCCGCCGCCACCGATCCTCGAACGCAGGCGGTATCGCCCGGCGACGAGGTAGTCGGGACCGGGAACGCGATAAGAGGGGGCGCTCACGGCATTGACCTTAGTGGACACCGGGGCGCGTGCGGTTGCTGTATCGCTGTGTGGCGACTCGCCCCGGCATTTCGGGGCCGACTCGCCGTCCGTGTTGACGCTTGTCGGAGGGCTGACCTACGCTCGTAGATATCGAAAACATGTTCGATTGTTCATGTTGGTTCTGACGGTGGCCCACCTTCCCTGTGCCGCTTCCTCGCCTTCGGGTGAGGAGTGATGTGGAGGTGTGATGCGGGCAATGGAAACGGCACCGGCAATGGTGACGGACATGGCAACGGGCGCGGTGCCGAGTAGGGCGCAGAAGCTGGAGATGTTGCGGCAGACCCTGGCTGCTGCCACCACTCGGTCACGACCGGAATCCGTTGTGCCGCAGCATCAGATGGCCGCCGTGCGGACCGTCGATGAAAAGTATTCTGAGCGGGATCGGTTGCCGGTGCCGCCGGCGTTCGAACGGGTGTTGCCGCCATCTGGGCTGGCTCGGGGCACGGTGTTGGTGCTGGAAGGAGCGCGATCACCGTTGCTGTCGTTGATAGCCCAGGTGAGTGCTGACGGGGGCCACGTGGCGGTGATCGGGCAGCCGCAGTTGGGATTGTTGGCGGCGGTGGAGATGGGTGCGGACCTGTCCCGCATCGCCGTCATCCCCGACCCGGGTCCTGACCCGGTGGAGATCGCGGCGGTGCTGCTGGACGGGCTTGATCTGGTGGTGGTCGGGCTCGGTGGGATCAGTGTGCCGCCCTCCCGTAGCCGGGTGGTGATGGCTCGGGCCCGCAGTAAAGGCGCGGTCTTGGTGGTCACCGACGGTCAGTGGTCGGGGGCGCATGTGAAAGTGCAGTCCCGGGTGTGTGACTACCGGCATCAACCGTCGGGGTTCGGGCAGTCCGCGCTCCGGCGCGGGCACGGTCGGCTCGGTGGGGTGTCGCTGATGGTGCGTTCGCGGGGCCGAGGGTTCGCCGGTGCCACCACCAGGCTGGACGTGATGCACCGCGACAACCGTGTTCAGTTGGTGGATTCGCACACCGATATCGACGGTGTGTCGGATAGTGCAGTGGCACAGGATGTTTTCGAATCCGGACCACTCAAGGTGGCGCTGTAGATGAGTGGGCGGAGCTTTGGTGTCTGGTGCCCGGATTGGCCGGCGGTGGCTGCGGCGGCGGAGGTCGACATCTCACCGGAGCGACCGGTCGCGGTGTTGCAGTCGGGGCGGGTTGTGGCCTGTTCGGCCTCGGCGCGCGGCGCCGGGGTGCGACGGGAGATGCGCAAGCGTGATGCGCAGGCCCGTTGTCCGCAGTTGATGATCGCCGATGCGGATACCGGACGTGATGCGCGCCTGTTCGAGCCGGTGGTTGCGGCGGTTGCCGAGTTGATCCCGGTGGTCGAGGTGTTGCGGCCGGGATTGATGGTGTTGCCTGCCCGTGGGGTGGCCCGGTATTTCGGGAGTGAGGAGATCGCCGCCGAGAAGCTGACGGATGTGGTGTCGGCCTGCGGTGTCGAGTCGCAGGTCGGGGTGGCCGATGAACTGTTCACCGCGGTCATCGCCGCCCGTCGTGGGCTGGTGATTCCGCCCGGGCAGGGTGCGCAGTTCCTGGCGCCGCTGCGTATCTCGGAGCTGGCTGTGGAGCCGAGTATGTGCGCTGATGATCGGGTTGCCCTTGTTGATCTGTTGTGGCGGATGGGTTTACGCACCATCGGTGACTTTGCGGCATTGTCGGCGACCGACGTGGCAACCCGGTTCGCTGCCGATGCGATCTACGCCCACCGCACCGCGCGGGCCCTACCCCAACGTCCTGCCTCAGGGCAGGCGCCACCGCCGGACCTGGTCGTCGAGCACCAGTGCGATCCGCCGATCGACCGGGTGGATGCGGCCGCCTTCGTCGGGCGCAGGCTCTCTGCCCAGCTCCACGATCTGTTGGCGGCGGCGTCGGTGGCCTGTACCCGGCTGACCGTCCAGGCGGTCACCGACAGTGGTCGGGAGTATTCGCGTACCTGGCGGTGTGCGCAGCCGCTGACACCGGATGCCACGGCCGACCGGATCCGCTGGCAGGTGGAGGGATGGCTCTCCGGGCGCAGTGCCGCCGACCGTCCGGACGGTCCGGTGGTGCTGATCCGGTTGGATCCGGTGGAGGTGATCGGCGCGGGGGCAATGCAATTGGGATTCACCGGTGGTGGTCTGACCGGAGGCGATGGCGAGGTGGCCGAGCGGGTGCGCCGGGCGCTGGTCCGGGTGCAGGGTCTGCTCGGTGGTGAACGGGTCAAGGTTCCGGTGCGCAGTGGTGGTCGGGGACCGGGGCAGCAGATCACGCTGGTGCCGCTGGGTGATGAATTGGTGGCGGCATCGGATCCGTCGGCGCCGTGGCCGGGCCGACTGCCGGGGCCCTCTCCGGCGATCCTGCCGATGGCCCCGGTCCGGGTGCTGGACGCAGAAGATCAACCTGTCGAGGTCACGGCCCGCGGCAGTTTCAGTGCCGAACCGGCCAGCCTGTGCTGGGGTCGCCGGACCTGGTCGCTGAGTTGGTGGGCCGGGCCGTGGGCGGTCGACGAACGGTGGTGGTCCGCTGCCGACGACGGATCGCATGTCGGGTCGTATGCGAGAGCTCAAGTGTTACTGGAAGATTCGCGAGCGTTGCTACTGCTCTATCAGCAGGGCAAGTGGGTGGTCGAGGGGGTCTATGAATAGGAGACGATACGCGGGCCGCCGGTGCGGTGCGGTGTTTGGTTCACCCTGAAGACAATGCTTGGAGGATCGGCCGGCGGGCACTGTCATGGGATGACACACCCGAGACTGTCATGGGATGACACACCCGAGATTGAGGACCCCACACCATGAGCCGTGAGTTGCACCTGGGCGGATTTCTGATCGCCTCACCCGTCACCCACTCGCACGCCGCGTGGCGGCATCCCGGATCCACCACCGAGTTCTTCTCGCCCGAGCACTACCACCGGGTCGGACGGATCCTCGAGCGCGGCAAGTTCGACTTCGCATTCTTTGCGGATCTGCTGGCGGCGCCCTTACGTTTCGGTGATGACCAGTCCGAACCGTTACGGCGTGGCACGCAAGCCGCAGCCGCCCTCGATCCGTCGGTGGTGGCGGCCAGTATCGCGGCCGTGACCACGCACCTGGGTATTGCGATCACCAAGTCCACCACGTACTTCCACCCTTACGAATTGGCCCGTGTCTTCGGCTCGCTCGATCACATCTCGCGCGGCCGGGTGGCCTGGAACATCGTCACCTCCCTGACCCAGGCCGAGGCGTTCAACTTCGGACTCGACGAGCATCTCGGCCATGACGAGCGGTACCTCCGGGCCGAGGAGTTCGTTCAGGCCGCCATCAAGTTGTGGTCGGCCTGGGACGAGGACGCGGTGATCGCCGACAAGGCGGCCGGCGTGTGGGCTGATCCAGACAAGGTTCGCACGGTTGATCACAACGGTGAGTACTACCGGACCCGTGGCCCGCTGAACCAGCCGCGATCACCGCAGCACCGGCCCGTGTTGATCCAGGCCGGATCGTCCTCCACCGGTAAGGATTTCGCGGCGCGCTGGGCGGAGGCCATCTTTGAGATCGACCCAACACCCGAGGGTCGCCGTGCCTACTACGACGACGTCAAGTCCCGGGTGGTGAATGTGGGTCGCAACCCCGATCACGTCAAGATCCTGCCCTCGTTCATCCCGTTCATCGGTGAGACCGAGTCCATCGCCCGCGAAAAGCAGGCGTTCCACAACGAATTGGCCGATCCCATCTCAGGTTTGATCACGTTGTCGGTCCACACCGACCACGACTTCTCCCAATACGACCTCGATGCACCGCTCGAAGACATCACGGTCACCGGAACCCAGGGATTGTTCGATGTGGCCCGCAGGCTCAGTCAGCGGGACAAGTTGACGTTGCGCGACATCGGAAAGCTGTACGCACAGGGCGTGCTGTTGCCTCAGTTCGTCGGTACGGCCTCCGACGTGGCCGATCAGATCGAAGCGGGTTTCACCGGTGGGGAAGCGGACGGCTACATCGTGTCGACCGCCCAGACCCCGGGCACTTTCAACGACTTCGTCGACTACGTGGTCCCGGAACTGCAGCGGCGCGGTCTGTTCCGCACCGAGTACACCGGTGACACCCTGCGCGATCATCTGGGCCTGGGCCACCCGAACGACAATCTGCCCCTCGATATTCGTGAGCAGGGACTCGCCGCGATCAGCTGACCGAAGGAGGCGTCCACTGTTCCTCGGTGCCGGTCAACCCTGACCGGGACGGTTGACCACACCGAGGAACAGTGGCAAACCGGTTGAGGTGTCGACGATCTGAAAGACGAATGGCCGGTCGGCGACAAAGGTCTCCGCCGGGTTGTCCGGCTGTGCGGAGGTGACACCGACATCGATTTGGGTGGCCGATGCGGCAACCGTGCCCTTCTCTCCGACGGTGATCGAGGTGTTCTGTGCGGCGGCGGTTACCACCAGCTGCCTGCTGATCGCGGTGAGGTCTGCGGCATCGGTGAACAGATCCTTGACGCCGAGTCCTTCGAGTGTGGCCTTGAGATCAACCTGGCCGGCGATGTCCCAGCGGGGCAGACTCACCGCCACCGACGACTCGGGTCCGGCCCGCAGCGCAGTGTTCGCATCGGTCAGGGCGGTTGTGCCCAATAGACTTTCCGGTGTGGATCCGTTGTCCGGCAACAAGACCTGCATGGCCAGGTTCTGTGAGTACGGCAGCGAGATCGCGGTCCATCCGGGACCGCGACGCAGCGGTACGGTCAAGGTCTTGTTCATCGTGGCGACCTTGGACACCGAACCGCCGGTGGCGGTGAACTCGGCAGGGGTCGTGGAGTCCGGTGAAAACGGTTGTTGCCACGCGCCGGCGAGGAAGACCGTGGACAGCAGACTGATCACGGTTTCGGTGCTGTACTCGGTGGGGGTTTGTGAGATCTCTCCACCGGTGTTGACCGAAACCCACTGGTTGAGTGCTGATTCGGTCTGCGGCACCGAGAAGTTGACCGGGTAGACGCCGGTACCGAAGCTGCGTCCGAGCACTTCGAGGTAGTCGGCACCGACCTCGAGGGAGTCGTCGATGAAGATCCCCGATGCCTGGTGGAACACCGGGGGCGACGGTGGGTTCTTCCGATCGACGCTGCCGGGATCACCCGAAACCTGATCGAGCTGACCGATCAGTGCTGCCACGGTGTCGGTATCGGTGACATCGAGTACGGAATCGAGTTCGACAGCGGTGTTGCCGCCGGCTCCGGCCCGCACCATCTGCAGCGTGACCATGGCTCCCCAGGGAGACACCACCGCATTGGCGGCCTGCTGATCGGCCGCTGACTGGGCGCTGCGGATCATGTCGACCCCCAGTTCGCTGGTGGAGGAGACCAATTCGGTTGCTGTGTCGCGGACCTCATCGATGCCGATCTGGTCGAACTCGATGTCGGGGGCTGCGGTCAATTCCAGTGTCACCTCGGGTTGTTCGTCCGGAGCGCACGCGGACACGGCCAGTGTCAGGGCTGCCAGAGCCACGGTTCCGAGTCGCTTCACGTGTTGGCTCCACGGGCGGTGACGGGCCAGTGCGTCACCACGTCATCCGCGCCGACCACGACCAGCTCATCGGCGAGATTGACGGCAGTGCACACATGATTGGGGGCGATCCGGACCCGCATCCCCGGTGCCGGGGTGCGCGAGGTGTTCGAGAAATCAATGGTTGCGTGATGCTCGGAGAGTGCGGTGACGCGCGCCTCGGGTTCGTCGGGAAGCCGTCCACCACCGCTGATCCAGGCCGGCTGGTCTGCCCCGAGGACTTTGCTGCCCACGTCGACGATGGCCTTTGCTCCGTTGCTGTGCACCACGGTGCCGATTGCCGTCAATGCCACATCGGCCATGGTAGCGATCCCGAGTTCGACCTGCTGCGCGTCGTTGAACACGTAGACACCCGGCCGGATCTCGGTGAGGACCGTGGGATCGGCATCAGATACCGAAGGCGTGGAACCGCCGCTGCGGATCACCGGGTCGATCTGGCGGCTGCGCAGTGATTCGGCGGCCACTGCCAGGGCGCGCGATTCCTCCCCGGCGGCATCGGACGGGCCACCGGGTCGGTAGCTGTGTCCGGGAAAGGTGAAGCTCCCGAGCACCTGCAATCCCGCTTCGACCGCGCCTGCTCCCACATCGCCGACGACCTCAGGGGCGACACCGGTACGGTGATGTCCCGAATCGACCTCGACCAGTACCGAAGCCCCGGGGAGGTGCGCTGCGAGTTGCTGTGCGCCGGCAACCGAATCGACCGCGAGCAGCACCCGCGCCCGCTCCATCACCGCACGCAGTCGTACGGCCTTGTTCTCGGTCAGCCACAGTGGATAGGCGATGAAGAGGTCCGAGAAACCCCCGGCAGCAAAGGATTCCGCTTCTGCGATGGTGGCAACCGTCAGGCCTGTTGCGCCGCCGTCCAATTGGCGTTGTCCCAGGATGAGTGATTTGTGCGTCTTCGCGTGGGGACGCAACCGGAGGCCGGCCGCAGCCGCAAAGGCCGACATGCGGGCGATGTTCGCATCGAGTACCTGCTCGTCGACCGCGAGGAACGGGGTGTCGAGCGCCGATGTCGCGGTCAGTATCCGACCGCCCCGATCGGGCTCGACCCGGTGAGCTGTGATGCGTTCCGTCATGTGAGGCAACAATGCCAGAGTCGGATTCACGGCACCGAAGTAGTTCACTGCCATCGGCCCTGGTCGAGGTGTGAGGGCGACTTGTTGATCGAAACTATGTTCGATACCATGGGTTATGGGCTGGCACAATGGCCCTCCGACCTGGTCGGAGATGGAGCGCGTACTGTCCGGTCGACCGTCCGACGGCGGCCGGTCCGGTGAGACATTTGCCGGTGATGGCAGTGATAGTCCGGCCTGGTCCCGCAAGCGCGAGCCCTATGAGGCCGGAGCGCTCAGCAGGGGTGCTTCTGCCACTCCGTACGCCGAATTGCATGCCCATACCTCGTACAGTTTTCTCGACGGTGCCAGTAGTCCGGAAGAGATGGCGCAGGAGGCCTACCGGCTGGGACTCGAGGCGCTGGCGATCACCGATCACAACGGCTTCTACGGGGTGGTGCGGTTTGCCGAGGCCGCCCGGGAATGGGAACTGCCCACCATCTTCGGATCCGAGTTGTCGTTGGAACACGACTCGTCTCGGACCGGGATCGCCGACCCGAGCGGTTCGCACCTGCTCGTCCTGGCCCGGGGGCAGGAGGGTTACCGCCGTCTGTCGCGTCAACTGGCCGACGGCCACATGGCGGCCGGGGAGAAGGGGTTGCTGCGCTTCGACATCGACACGCTGGCGCAGGCGGCGCAAGGACATTGGCTGATCCTGACCGGTTGCCGCAAGGGTGATGTACGACGCGCACTGGAGACGGGTGGTCCGTCGGCTGCCGAGAAGGCACTGCGTGATCTGGTTGGCAGGTTCGGCCGCGACAACGTGGTGATGGAACTGACCGTCCACGGTGTTCCCGAAGACGACGAGCGCAATGCCGCCCTCGCGCAGATCGCCCATCGGAATCGGGTGCAGACTGTCGCGACCACGGGCGCGCACTTCGCGGCACCGGAGCGTCGGCGTCTGGCGATGGCGATGGCTGCGGTGCGGGCACGGCGCAGCCTCGACGAGATGGACGGGTGGCTCGGTCCACTCGGTGGCGCGCATCTGCGCAGCGGGGATGAGATGGCCCGGTTGCTCGCCGCACATCCGGAGTCCCTCGACAACGCCGTCATGCTGGCCAAAGACCTGGCATTCGGGCTGCATCTGATCGCGCCGCAGCTACCGCCTTTCGATGTGCCGCAAGGGTATACGGAGAGTTCGTGGTTGCGTGAGCTCACCGCACGTGGGGCATTGGAGCGATATGGCACCCCGCAGGAGCATCCCAAGGCGTACCAGCAGATCGAACACGAGCTGAACGTGATCGATTCACTGGGCTTCCCTGGCTACTTCCTGGTGGTACACGACATCGTCTCGTTCTGTCGTGCCAACGACATCCTGTGTCAGGGACGAGGTAGCGCCGCGAACTCGGCGGTCTGTTATGCCCTCGGTGTCACCGCGGTGGATGCGGTCAGCAACGGCTTGCTGTTCGAGCGGTTCTTGTCCCCGGCCAGGGACGGCCCACCGGACATCGATGTCGACATCGAATCGGATCGGCGTGAAGAGGCCATCCAGTACGTCTACCGGCGCTACGGCAGGCAGAACGCGGCCCAGGTGGCGAATGTGATCACCTACCGCGGTAAGTCGTCGGTGCGCGACATGGCTCGTGCCCTCGGATACTCGGTGGGTCAGCAGGATGCCTGGAGCAAACAGGTGCACCGGTATGGCGCTGCCCAATCGGCCGAGACCGACATCCCCGACGACGTGCTCGATCTGGCCGAGCAGATCAACGGCATGCCAAGGCATCTGGGCATCCACTCCGGTGGCATGGTCATCTGTGATCGGCCGATCGCCGACGTATGCCCAACCGAATGGGCGCGGATGCCCGGCCGCAGTGTGTTGCAGTGGGACAAAGATGATTGTGCCGCAATCGGTCTGGTGAAGTTCGACCTGCTGGGCCTGGGCATGCTCTCGGCCATCCACTACGCCATCGACTTCCTGGCCGAGCATCGCGACATCCACGTCGACCTGGCGAAGATCGATCTCACCGAAAAAGCGGTGTACGACATGCTCTGTCGCGCCGACACCGTCGGTGTGTTCCAGGTGGAGTCGCGGGCACAGATGGCCACCCTGCCGCGGCTCAAACCCCGAAAGTTCTACGACCTGGTGGTCGAGGTGGCACTGATCCGGCCGGGCCCGATCCAGGGTGGGTCTGTGCATCCCTACATTCGTCGTCGCAATGGTCTGGAAGAGCCGACCTGTGAGCATCCCTCGATGGAGCAGGCGCTCAAACGGACCCTCGGGGTACCGCTGTTCCAGGAACAACTCATGCAGTTGGCGGTCGATGTTGCCGGCTTCAGCGCCGCCGAGGCCGATCAGTTGCGACGGGCGATGGGGTCGAAACGATCACCAGAGAAGATGGATCGCCTGCGCAGCCGGTTCTACCAAGGCATGGAAGACCTGCACGGGATCACCGGGGAAGTGGCCGATCGCATCTTCGAGAAGATGGCTGCCTTTGCCAATTTCGGTTTCCCCGAGAGCCATTCGCAGAGTTTCGCCTCCCTGGTCTTCTATTCGTCGTGGCTCAAGCTGCATCACCCGGCGGCCTTCTGTGCGGCACTGCTGAAGGCACAGCCGATGGGTTTCTACTCACCGCAGTCGTTGGTCGCCGATGCCCGCAGGCATGGGGTCAGGGTGCACGGACCGGACATCAACGTCTCGCAGCCCCATGCGGACCTGGAGAACGGTGGCCTCGATGTCCGGCTCGGGCTGGGGTCGGTGCGCAACATCGGCATCGATCTGGCCGAGAAGATCGTGGCGCAGCGGGACGCCGGGGGACCGTTCAACGGTGCTGCGGACCTGTCCCGTCGCTGTGAGGTGAGCACCCGGCAACTGGAGTCGCTGGCCACGGCGGGGGCACTGGAGTGTTTCGGGACCAGCCGCCGCCAGGCGTTGTGGGATGCCGGGGCAGCCGCTGCGGAGAAGTCGGATCGGCTGGCGTTGCACGAGGTCAACGGATCACCCGCGCTGCCGGGTATGAGTGATGTGGAGATGGCCGCCTCGGATGTGTGGGCCACCGGCGTCAGCCCGGGAAGCTATCCCACCGAATTCATCCGGCCCCAGCTCAAAGAGCTCGGTGTGGTCGCGGCGGCCGATCTGTTGTCGGTGCCCGATGGTTCCCGGGTGCTGGTCGGGGGAGCGGTGACACATCGGCAGCGGCCGGCCACCGCCTCGGGGGTGACCTTTGTGAATCTCGAGGACGAAACCGGCATGGTCAACGTGGTCTGCTCGGTGGGTTTGTGGGCCAAATACCGCAAGTTGGCCCAGTCGTCGCCTGCTCTACTGATCCGGGGCCGGGTTCAGAACGCCGAGGGTGCGGTGACCGTGGTGGCAGAACGTATGCAGCGCATGGATCTTCGGGTCGCCAGCCGATCCCGGGATTGGGCCTGATCCGTCGAGTGTGCTGAAAACCGTCGTTGATCATGGCGTAATAACCTGAAGGCGTGGAAAAACTGGTGGTGGTCACGGTGAAGCCGAACAGTCGTAAGGGCCCGCTGATCGAAACCGACGACGCGGGTGCGCTCACGGTGTTCGTCCGGGAACCGGCCACCGAAGGCAAAGCCAATGCGGCTGTCGCGGCATTGCTGGCCAAGCACTTCGGTGTTGCAAAAAGCTGCGTGACGTTGACAGGTGGTGCCACTTCACGCGTTAAAAGATTCAAAATCGTTGGTTGAGTCGCCGCGCTGAGTTTCTTCGTATTGCTATCGAAAGATGTTGCAGCAAAACATAATTGGCGAGAATCTACCCTTGCGAACACGTGTTCGAACCGCTAGGCTGGGGTCAGTTGATCGCAGAGACCACTGACGAACAAATCCTCTTCCCAAGAGAATTATCAGCTTTCCTGTTGCTTCATGCCCGGAGGTGTTCTGTGGTGCGGCTTCTCGATATGGTTGATTCCCTGGTCGACTTGGTGCTACCCGACGATCCCCACGCGGCGCTCGGGATGACAAAAGATCTGATCACCCTACGCAACGCGACCGAGCATCAACTCATGGTGTGCGCCGCGGTGATCGACGAGTCCGGCATCGCTCGCACAGCCGGATCGACAACGGCAAAGTTGTTGCAGGCCAACGGTGCAGCCCCGGTCTCCGCATACCGCTGGTTACGCATCGGTGTCGGCATCGATGGCTTGGATCGGACTGCGGGTTATTCGAGGGACGGGTTTCTTGCATCCGAGCACGTCGATGCGGTGGTCAAAGGTGTCGCGCATGTGGTCGGCCGGTCCGCGGTTGCGGTCGCGGCCGAGGAGAAGGTTGAGTTCGAGCGGAAGTTGTTGAGTCAGGCAATTTCCGGGGCGACGCCGGCTGAGATCGGTGCGGCCGCCCGGTTGCTGGGGAACGAGATGGCGAAGGACACCGGGGGGCCACCACCGGCCGAAGACCGGTCCTTGAACAGTCTGGACTACGCGGTCCGTGAAGGTCGTTGTGTCGGGACGTTCGATGTGGATGCGGTGATCGGTGAAAAGTTGTTCTCCGCGTTGGACTTCTGGAGCAAGAAACGGCCGCAGCCTGACGGCTCGGACGATCCGCGCACACTCTCGCAACGACGCGCCGACGCCCTGCATCAACTGCTTGACTGCGGTGGTGGTGGGCAGACGCTGGTGTCGGCGCCGCGGACCGAGGTGATGGTCACCGTTCCCGCCGATCATCCCGAGGCTGCATCACTGCCGTGGATGGGTCCGATCACCGAGGCGACCGCGGCGATGTTGGCGTGTGATTCGTCGATCACCTCGATCACCCTGGACGGGCAGCAGGTGCCTGTTGATTTGAGTCCGCCGCAACGGCTGTTCAAGGGGTTGGTGCGCAACCGCACCTGCCACATGGCGGTTCACAACACCGACTGGGACGTGATCATGGGCTCCGACGGTCACCCGTGGCTGATCCCGCCCGCTGACATCGACCCACAGCGAAGACCGCTGCCTGCTTACAACAGGCGAACACTCACTCTCGCTGCCTGACTCTGACGCAACTGACTTCCCCTGTCGCACCCGGCTCCGGCCGGGACCGCGCGCGAACATCGACAACTTCATAGTGTGAAAGCGGTGGTGCTGCCGCCCGGACCTGGTCGATCCAGTCAGATCAACCGGGCCATGGCGGCAGCAGCCACCGCGGCCGGGGTTACGAGCCCCCGCCGGCGTGCGCTGCTGCTTGCGATGGCGGAACAGGTGGATTGGGCCCGGTGACGTCGGCCGCCGCGGGCACGGGTACCACCCGGCAGCCGGAAAGAGCCTAACCTCGGTATATGACCACGAGAAGCACGTATTCGAGCAATCTCGACAAACAAGCGTCGGGAGACGACCAGGCGAACGCCAAGCAGGTCATCGACTCCCACATCAAGGATCTGTGGGAACTGGAGGACGGTTGGAAAGGTGCCGGTTCGCTGGCACCGACGGCCGAGGCCAAGGCGTTCTTCGAGTCGTACTGGGACGGTCTGAGCAGTTCCTACTGGACCGAGTCCACACCGTCCGCCACCGTGGACGGTGGTTTGAGCATGCAATGGGCCCGCGACAAACGTGGTTACACCGCGGACATCCTGCCCGGTGGTGAACTACAGCTGACGGTCACAGAGGTCTCCCCGGCCGACAACGCCGAGCTCATGATCGCCGAGCCGACGACCGCCATGCTGCG
The DNA here is from genome assembly GCF_059445525.1 of Williamsia sp. Y712. NCBI lineage: Bacteria > Bacillati > Actinomycetota > Actinomycetes > Mycobacteriales > Nocardiaceae > Williamsia > Williamsia sp. Y712. The sequence goes on along the minus strand of NZ_JCAIUN010000004.1, from coordinate 223,783 downwards.
CAGATTTGTCATGCGCGGCCTGCCCCTCGACTGACCGGGTGCTCAGACGGCGCCGGGGAATCCGTGTTGACGCCAGGCTTCGTAGATCACGATGCTCGCGGCGTTGGCCAGGTTGAGGGAGCGTCGTCCGGGCAGCATCGGGATGCGGACGGTCTCGGTGATGTGGGGGTCTGCCAAGACCTCGGCGGATAGTCCGGTGGGTTCCGGGCCGAACAGCAGGACGTCGCCGGGCTGATATTTGATGTCGGTGTAAAAGGTGTCCGCATGGGCGGTGAAGGCGTACACCCGCTTGGGTGCCAGTGCGCCCCACGCCGCCAGCAGATCGGAATGAACACTCACCGTCGCCATATCGTGGTAGTCGAGCCCGGCTCGTTTGACTTTGGGCTCGGACAGGTCGAAACCGAGTGGTTCGACCAGGTGGAGTTCACAACCGGTGTTGGCGGCCAGTCTGATCGCATTTCCGGTATTGGGTGGGATACATGGTTCGTGAAATAGCATTCTGAACACTCGCCAAGCTTGCCGTACCGGCGCATCGACCCCACCGATGGGTGTCGCAAAACGACCCGCCTTTGCAAAGACGAGCCACAAATAGTGGCTCGTCTTCGTATTTTCTGGCTCGTTTGGGTGGACGGGTGTGCCCGTGTAGACATGGGGCATGACTGATGTGGCGCAGGGTGAACAGTTCGACTATGCCGACTTCTCAGGGGAGACCTGGGAAGACCGGGAGTTTGTCAGCTGTAGCTTCGTCGAAGCCGACCTGAGTGAATTGTCCACTCGTGCAGTGACCTTCACTGATTGTGACTTCACCGGTGCCAACCTCGGATTCTCGAAACACTCCTCGAGCGCGTTCCGCAACTGCCACTTCGAACGCACACACCTGAACAAGGTCGAGATGAGGGACTGCAGTCTGCTGGGATCGGTCATCACCAACTCGCGGGTCCGGCCGATGAAGATCATCGACAGCGATCTCTCACTCACGTCCATCGGTGGCCTGGACCTCTCGGGTGTTGTCCTGCGGGGTTGCCGGATGCGGGAGGCGAACCTGTCGGATTCGAATCTCACCGGCGCCGACCTGGCCGGGTCGGACCTGTCGGGTGTCCGTGCGATCGGCACAAAACTCGGTGAGGCGAATCTGCGTGGTGCGAGAATAGATCCGATGCTCTGGCTGCAGGCCAAAGTCACCGGTTCACTCGTCGACCACGGGCAGGCGATGGAATTCGCGGCAGCACACGGACTCGACATCGGAGGCTGACCTGAGCAAGCCATCGATCTCCCCGGTGCGCTGGACGTCGACCCCTGCGACGACCGATGGCTGGCCGGAGCCGCAGGAACCCGAGATCACCGTCATCGATATCGAATCCGACTCACCCGAAGATGTGGTCGTCGACGGCCGCGGGCGGATATGGACCGGGGCGATCGGTGGTGACATCATCTGCATCGATCCCGACACCGGGCGCTGGCAGGTGGTTGCCACCACGGGCGGGCGACCACTCGGTATGGAAGTGCTTGGCAGGCGACTGCTCATCTGTGACAGCGAACGTGGACTACTGCAGATGGACCTCGACACCCACGTGATCGAGACCATCCTCGACGAGGTGGACGGTCATCGGCTGACGTTCTGTTCCAACGTGATCGTGACCGAGCACACCGGTGGCACCGATCCGCGGCCGCGTGTGCTGTACGTGAGTCAGTCCACCACGCGGTTCGGTTACGACCACTACAAAGCCGACATCATCGAGCACTCGGCGACCGGACGGCTGATCCGCGTGGACCTCGACGACGATCTTCGGCCGAGCGCCACCGTCGTCCTGGACGACCTGCAGTTCGCCAACGGGATCGTCGCGCACTCCGGGCTCCTGTTCATCGCCGAAACCGGTGACCACCGGGTGCGGTCCTACGATCCCGCGACGGGGGAGCAGTCGATGCTCATCGATCGGCTTCCCGGATATCCGGACAACGCGTCGTTGAGTCGCGACGGACAGCGCATGTGGCTGGCGATGGCGGGTATGCGGAGCCGGCCGCTGGCGTTGCTTGCCGGGCATCCATGGCTGCGGAGGTTGATCTGGCAGGTGCCGGATCGTTTTCTGCCGGAGCCGGTGTCCCCGCTGTGGCTGCTCGAGATCGAGTTGCCCAGCGGTCGTGTTATCGCAGATCATCGGGCACATGTCCCGGGTTTCGGCCAGAGCACCGGAGTGGTCGAGACCGGCGGCAAAGTGTGGATCTCGGGTATCGGATCGTCGAAGATCGCGTGCTTCGACACCCGCTAGATCCATGGCCTGCACAACCTGCGGCCGCGACCTGAAATGATGGGTGTCGTGAGTGCAGCTGTGTTGGACGGAAAAGCCACCCGTGACGAAATTTTTGTCGACCTGAAAGAGAGGGTGGACAAGCTCCGCGCCGCCGGGATCGTTCCCGGTCTCGGTACCGTGCTGGTCGGTGAAGACCCCGGCTCCCACGCCTACGTGCGTGGCAAGCACAACGATTGCGCCAAACTCGGCATCGCATCGATCCGCAAGGATCTGCCCGCCGACATCACCACCGAGCAACTCAACGCGGTCATCGACGACCTGAACGCCGATCCGGCCTGCACCGGATACATCGTCCAGCTGCCGCTGCCCAAGCATCTCGACGAGAACGCGGCGCTGGAGCGGATCGACCCCGCCAAGGATGCCGACGGCCTGCATCCGATCAATCTGGGCCGGCTTGTGCTGGACGGCTCGGGGACGTCGTCCGATGCTCCGCTGCCGTGCACCCCGCGTGGCATCCTGCATCTGCTGCGGCGGTACGACGTGCCGATTGCCGGATCCCATGTTGTTGTCGTCGGCCGCGGCGTGACGGTGGGACGTCCGATCGGGCTCTTGTTCACCCGCCGGACCGAGAACGCCACTGTCACGCTGTGTCACACCGGCACCGCGGACCTCGCCGCCGAGGTCTCGCGCGCCGACATCGTGATCGCGGCAGCCGGCGTGGCCGGCCTCATCACCGCCGACATGGTCAAGCCCGGAGCCGCGGTTGTCGATGTCGGTGTCAGTCGAACGGATGCAGGTTTGGTCGGCGACGTGGACCCCGCGGTGTGGGATGTCGCCGGATATGTCTCACCAAACCCCGGTGGTGTCGGACCGCTCACCCGAGCGTTCCTGATGGCCAATGTCGTCGAGCGCGCCGAATCCGCGTTGTCGCGAAGCTGACCCGGATATGAGCAGCAGGTCGGCCGCGGGCGAGGGGGCAGCAACAAGCGCACGGCGTGCGCGCGCCCGTCGCTTTCATCGCGTCCGGCAGTTGCGGACGGTGCTGGTCCAGATACCTTTCATCGCCGTCATGGCGCTGATCGTGGTGGCCGCGATCTTCTTGATCTTCGACCGCTGGCGTCGAGGGACCTTCGTTCTCGGTTCGGCCGCCTTGCTTGCGGCGCTTCTCCGGGCGATATTGCCGACATCACGCGCCGGTCTCCTCGAGGTTCGTGGACGTGTAGCGGACGTGTCGTCGATGGTGGTAGTCGGTGTCGCCATCCTCTGGTTGGCGACCTCGATCGACCCTTTGGGCACAGATTGATTACAATGGTTCCCGTTGCTGTAATTGTCTGTTGACTTTGGTCGTGCCGAAAAGTACTGGCGCGGCCGTAGACAATGGCAGTAGGGGAACTGTCCAACAGCGGCAGTGAATGGATCAGGGGTGTGAAATCGGCATCATCTGGGCCCCAACCGAGCGATAGCGATCGGAATGAGGACCATGAGTACGTCACTGGGTTTGTCCGCAGGCAGTGGAATGATCCACTGTGTCCTGCTGTCGACCGATGACAATGGTCGCCAGAGTTCGATCAACCGCGTCATCGACGTCGACCTCACCGATGGTCTGACCCGCGCGGGCCGCGTGAACTCCGGCATCGATCTGATGTTGGGTACCGCGCAGGACCGCGGGAGCAAGGTCGGGCCGATCGGCGTCGCGTACCGCACCGACGAGCACGCCCGCGAAATCGCTTCTCGTGGCACCGGTGCCAAGCGGCAGATCCAGTTGATCGCCGAAACAGAGGCTGTGGCCCATCAATTGGGTTCCACCGGCGAGATCGGCCGGTTTGCCTCAGTGGTCGTCGTGGACCTCGGCGACACCGGAATGAGCACGTACACACTTGATCCGGCGACTGGACGGGTCAGTGACCTGAGGCGGAGCGAGGCGATTTCGGGCGCCGAGCTCGATGCTCTGCTGATGCAGGAACACGCCACCAATGGTCGCTTGCGCGGACGTCGCAGGTCTACGGTGCTGAGCGCCTGCCGGACCGCAAAAGAAGAACTGTCGGTCAGTGAGTCGACCTCCCTGACCGTCGGTGGCTCGTCGGATGCCGGCACCGTGACCCGATCGGCGTTCGAAGCTCTCATCCGGCCGATGGCGCAGGCGGCGGCGGCAGAGGTCGCCGACTACACGGCGGTCTCCCGTCCGGACGCCGTCGTGCTCATCGGTGGTGTCGCCAACATTCCGCTGGTCCGCGACCTCATCACCGATGAGGTCGGCGTCGAAGCGGTGCTTCCGCACGGCCCGGAATCGGTTGCGGCCACCGGCGCGGCCCGGCTGGCCGCCGCGAGCATCCGGCCTGCCGGACTCGCTTTCATCGGTGGCCGGCGCAGCCGCGACTGGTTGTCGGCGGCGCCGCTTGCCATGTTCGGTGCATTGCTCGCGGGAGCGTTGATGACCGTGTACGCGGTCGGATCGTCGCTCGCAGGCAACCCGTCGACACCGAACAAGGTCCCGGAGCCCCCGGCGTCGCCGTCCGTGATCGCTGAAGCGCCGCCGCAGACAACGACCACGACCACGACCACAACCACGACGACCAACGCGCAGGTGACCTCCACGCCGACGCAGATTCCGACGCGGACCACGTGGGATATGGCACCGCCGGTTGCCGGCGGAAACCCCGAACTCGGCTGGGCGACAACCGAATTGCCGCCACCAACGTCGTCGTCGGATCCGCCGACGAGGACCCTGAGCCCGTCGTTGATCCCGTTCCCGCTGCCGAGCCTCACCTGGCCACCCAAGGTGGGCCCGTCGTCTCCGTCGACTCCACCGCCACCGCCACCGGAATCAACCACGCCTGAACCGACTCCGGAGATCGAACCCGCTCAGCCGCAGGAGGGGGAGGGCGCGGCGCCGTCACAGCCGGCGCTCGTGGCCCCCTCGGGTTCATCGCCGTCTGATGCACCGCAGTCCGGAGATCCGGCGTCGGGTACTGTGCCTACTTCGCAGCCCGCAACCTGACGATGTTCCGGTGCCGCCGCACCTGACCGACTGCCACGTGGGCCGAGCCGGTCAGGTGGAGGTATCAGCCACGCGCGAGGACGAGAGTCTTCTTGAGAAGGTCTGAGATCGCGTCGAATTCGGTCAGGAATCCGTCGTGACCGTTGGCGGAATGCACCACGTGCAATCCATCGACGCAGCCGGGCATGAGTTCGGCCAACTCGATCTGCTGACGCAGAGGATAGAGCCTGTCGGAATCGATGCCACCGACCACCACGGGTACATGGCAGCTCCGCAGGGCGGCTTCGACGCCACCGCGTCCGCGTCCGACGTCGTGGTTGTTGAGCACCTCGGACAGCACCACGTAGCTACCCGGATCAAACCGGCGGACAAGCTTGTCGGCCTGGTGTTCGAGGTAGCTCTGCACCGCGTAACGGCCGCCGTGTAACGGATCTTCTTGTCCCTGAGGGAGATTGGCGAACCTCTGGTCGAGTTCGGGTTCGCTGCGGTAGTACATGTGCGCGATGCGGCGGGCAATGCCAAGACCTGACGTGGGTGTTCGACCACTACCGTGATAGTCGCCGTTCTGCCAGTTGGCATCGGCCTTGATTGCCGCGATCTGTGTTGTCTGCGTACCGATTTGGTCAGCTGATGCGCGAGCGCCGACGGCCAGGATCAAGCCGCTCCGCACTCGCTGCGGGTAGCCGATGACCCATTCCAGAGCGCGGGCGCCACCCATCGAGCCGCCGATGACGGCTGCGACGGAATCGATCTGCAGTGCGTCGAGCAGTGCGACCTCGGCGCGGACCTGATCGAGAACGGTGATGGTGGGGAAACGTGAACCCCACACCTGACCTTCGGAATCCAGTGATGCCGGGCCGGTGGAACCGCCGCATCCGCCGAGGACATTTGCCGAGATGACACACCACTCGTCGGTGTCGACCGCGGCGCCCGGACCGATCAGCCCATCCCACCAACCGGGGGTGGGCTGATCGGGACCGACGGGTCCGGTTGCGTGGGAGTCGCCGGTCAGGGCATGCAGTGCCAGAACAACGTTGTCGCGGGTGGGCGAGAGTGTGCCCCAGCGCTGAAACGCCAGGGTCACATTCTCGATCTGTCCGCCGTTGTCCAGCGAAATCGGGCCGACCGACACACTGGTCAGCTGCCCATCAGGCAGGAATTCCCAGTCCGGATGAGTTCGTGGTGGCGTGTGCGGGTCGATACTCACCTCACTTGGCCGCAGCGAAGCCTGCATCGAGGTCGGCGATGATGTCGACGATGTTCTCGATGCCGACAGCCAACCGGACCAGTCCGGGGGTCACGCCTGCGGCCAGCTGCTCTTCGGCGATCAGCTGGGAGTGGGTGGTCGAGGCGGGATGGATGACCAGCGAGCGCACATCACCGATGTTGGCGACATGGCTGTGCAGGACCAGTGCGTCGACGAACCTCTTGCCTGCGTCCACGCCGCCGGCGATCTCGAAGCCGATGATCGCGCCCTGGCCACGCGGGGCCAATTCCTGGCCTCGCTTGTACCAGCGTGAGGATTCGAGTCCGGCGTATGCCACTGACTCCACCTGCGGGTGCTCCTCCAGGTACTTGGCCACTTTCTGGGCGTTCGACACGTGGCGCTCGATCCGCAGGCTGAGGGTTTCCAGGCCCTGGGCGATGAGGAAGGCGTTGAACGGCGAGATGGCGGCACCGGTATCGCGCAACCACTGCACGCGGGCCTTGAGGGCGTAGGCCGGAGCACCGAGGTCGGCGAAGATCGCACCGTGGTAGCTCGGGTCCGGGGTGGTGAATCCGGGGAACAGGTCCACACCGTCACGCTGGCCGCGCCAGTCGAAGGTGCCACCGTCGACGATCACGCCGCCGATCGCGGTGCCATGTCCACCAAGGTATTTCGTGGCCGAATGCACCACGATGTCGGCGCCGTGCTCCAGCGGGTTGATCAGGTACGGGGTGGCGACGGTGTTGTCGACGATCAGTGGCAGGCCGGCCTCGTGGGCAACGGCGGAGATGCCGGGGAGGTCGAGGATCTCGTTGTTCGGGTTCGAGATGGTCTCACCGAACAGGGCGCGGGTGTTGGGCTGGATGGCCGCGCGCCAGCTGTCGAGGTCTTCCGGGTCATCAACGAAACTGACCTGGATACCGAGCTTGGGAAGCGTGTAGTGGAAGAGGTTGTACGTGCCGCCGTAGAGGCGGGGGCTCGACACCACATGACCGCCGTTTTCGACGATGTTCAGGATCGAATAGGTCTCGGCGGCCTGACCCGACGCGACGAGCAGAGCCGCCACGCCACCTTCGAGGGCTGCGATGCGCTGCTCGACGGCGTCCTGGGTGGGGTTCATGATGCGGGTGTAGATGTTGCCGGGCTCGGCCAGACCGAAGAGGTTGGCGGCGTGCTCGGTGTCGCGGAACGTGTACGACGTTGTCTGGTAGATCGGCAGGGCACGGGCGGAGGTTGCCGAATCCGGGCTCTGGCCAACATGGACCTGCTTGGTTTCAAAGCTCCAGTTGTCGGCCGGATTGACGTCGGTGTCAGACATGTAGGACTTCTCTTTCTTGGTCGTTAGACATCCAATTAGAGGGTCCGACCTTTCGGACCCCGCGCTTGCCGCGGCGAACCGCAACCTGGTCGTCACCCGGAGCACCCCACCGCGGTTGGAGGGTTGCCGGTCAGCTAGCCGGGGCTTGTCGCTGACACTCAGGACCTGGCCAAAAGGATATAACACGCGCTTCCTGTGCAAAAAAGCGTTCAGCGCAGGGAGATTCTGTGATTCGCCATCGTGTAGTCCGCTCTGTACTACGTTCACGCGATTGGTCATTGTCAATACCTGTCGTAACTTCAGTGCATCGCCTTGAATTGCCTGAGGCAGTTAGCAATTCGAAACAACTGGGGCTGCTGTGGGTGTTCAGACGAGGCGTGGTCGTGTTGTTTCGAAACGGACCAATCGGCGCGCGGTGGCGCTTGCCTCCGGTGCTGCGGCGGCGGCGCTGCCGGTGCTCGGTTTCCTCGGGAGCGCTCCGGGGCTCGCCGCCGAGTCAGCGCCGTATGACTGCGGTGACGGCGGAGTGTTCGTGGTGGCCGGCACCGATGATCCGAACCACCTGCACACCCGGGGCCTGGAGACCAGGTACACCGACCAGGGCTACGTGATCAACCGGGTCGACTACCCGGCGACCTTCTGGCCACTCGGTGCGCAGAGTTACGACGCGAATATCGAGACCGGAAAGGCCGCGCTCGCCCGGGACGTGGCGACCTATCAGGCCAACTGCCAGGACAAACCGGTTGTCATCGTCGGTTATTCACAGGGGGCCCGCATCTCCGGTGACGTACTGACCGACATCGCGGCGGGCAAGGCCGGTGGCGTGACCTCGGTCGGAGTGTCGGGTGAGCTCTATTCCGACCCACGGCGACGGGGCACGAACTCCGGTGCCGGAGCCGAGGTCAACCTCATCAATGCGTATCCGGGGGCGATACTCGACGGTTCGCGCGACGGCGACTTCGGCGACATTGCGGTGTACTCGGTCTGTATCGACGGCGACGCGATCTGTGACCTACCCGATCTGCGGCGAGATCCCATCGGGGCGCTGGATGCGCTGGTGGGCTTCTTCGTCAAACACCAGAACTACGGCCCGATCATGGCGGCCGGGCCAGGCGCATCCGTCGGTACCGACGGCGTCACTGTCATCAAAGAGTCCGACGGTGCCGATGTGGTCTTCATCGCCGCCGATCCATCACTGACCATCGTGCTGGCACAGGTCGGGTTACCCAACCTGCTGCGCCCGGTGATCCTCGATTTTCCCTATGCCGAACTGGCGGTCATCCAGCCGATATCACGCGCGATCATGGGATTGCTGCCTGCGCTGCCGCAGCTCGGGCACGGCGCATATCTGACCGATCTGTACGCGATCCGGGACGCGCTGTCCGGTGATCCGACTGCATGGGCCGCGATCTTCGGGAGCGCGGTCAGCATCATCCGGTATCCGGAGAACTTCGTTCGGGACTGGATCGCGGTGATCGACGCCGTCCTCGACCACCGCGACCCGGACCTCGGGTTCATCGCGGCACCGACGGTGCGAGCCATGGCGGTTGCGGCATTCGGTGCGACCACCGAGGGAGGGGCGGGCCTGGACGATCGCACCACGGATATCGCCGATTCCGGCGATTCCGGCGAGGTGCTCGCCGCGCCGACCGTCGATCACGTGCAGACGCCTGTCGCCGCCGTTTCGGTGCCGGGCAGGCACCGGGCGCCGGAAGGCACCCCGTCGGCCGTGCGACCTGCTGATGTGTTCGCCGACGCCCCGGTGTGGAGCGGTCCGGCAACCTCGCAGCCGGACCTGGGTGTCGATGACGGCGGCCACGACGCCGCCGATTCCGCGGCAGATCAGGAGCCGGCTGTTTCGGCGCAACCGGTGTCCCAAGAGCCTGCCGCGTCCGATACAACGCTCGTTGACCTGTCCGCGGATCTCGCTTCCGCCCCGTGAGCCGGTCTCTGCGCCGACCCCCATGACCCGCCGGTGATGGGTATGCTGGCAAGCAGTACGCCCGTTATATTTGCATGTGCTCGGTGAGCGAGATACCTGCCCGCCGGACTAGGTTGAACATGTTTGGGTGCAGGCGCGCGCCGGCGCACGAGGCGGCGCCCGAAGCAGGGCCCACATCGTCGAGGAGGACGCGTAGCCATATGGGCAAGATCAAGGTCGAAGGAACGGTCGTAGAACTGGACGGCGACGAGATGACCCGCATCATCTGGCAGTTCATCAAAGAGAAGCTGATCCACCCCTACCTCGATCTGAACCTGGAGTATTACGACCTCGGCATCGAGGAACGTGACCGTACCGACGACCAGGTCACCATCGATTCGGCGTACGCCATCCTCGAACACGGTGTCGGCGTCAAGTGCGCCACCATCACCCCCGACGAAGCCCGGGTCGAAGAGTTCGGCCTGAAGAAGATGTGGCGCTCACCCAACGGCACCATTCGAAACATACTGGGCGGCACGATCTTCCGTGCTCCGATCATCATCTCCAACGTCCCGCGACTGGTACCGGGGTGGACCAAGCCGGTCATCGTCGGTCGCCACGCGTTCGGTGACCAGTACCGCGCGACCGATTTCAAGGTTGCCACCGCGGGCAAGGTCACCATCACGTTCACCCCGGACGACGGCTCCGCGCCGATCGAGCACGAGATCGTTCAGATGCCCGAAGAGGGTGGCGTCGTGATGGGAATGTACAACTTCAACAAGTCCATCGAAGACTTCGCGCGGGCATCGCTGAACTACGGTCTGCAGCGCAACTACCCGGTGTACCTGTCGACCAAGAACACCATCCTCAAGGCCTATGACGGAGCGTTCAAAGACATCTTCCAGCATGTCTTCGACACCGAGTTCAAGGCTGAATTCGACGCTGCCGGAATCCATTACGAGCACCGACTCATCGACGACATGGTGGCCTCCAGCCTCAAGTGGGAGGGTGGATATGTCTGGGCCTGCAAGAACTACGACGGCGATGTGCAGTCGGACACCGTGGCCCAGGGATACGGTTCGTTGGGCCTGATGACCTCTGTCCTGATGACACCGGATGGCAGCGTCTGCGAGGCGGAGGCCGCGCACGGCACCGTCACCCGGCACTTCCGTCAGCACCAGCAGGGCAAGCCGACCTCGACCAACCCGATCGCGTCGATCTTCGCGTGGACCCGCGGTCTCGATCATCGTGGCAAGCTCGACAACACCCCTGAGGTGCGTGAGTTCGCCCAGAAACTCGAGGACGTTGTCATCGAGACGGTCGAGAGCGGCAAGATGACCAAGGATCTCGCGCTCTTGGTCGGCGGCGACCAGGCGTACCAGACCACCGAGGAATTCCTTGGGGCACTTGATGAGAACCTCGAGGCGGCCATCAAGGCCGGCTGACCGGCCGAAAATCGCATCGGAATCCGCGGCGGACGTCGTTGGCGGATTGTCGTCCTGTGGGTCAATTCACGTCCGATCCCGGAATGACTCGTGACCTCTGCCGGTTGACACCGTAGCTACGCCGGTTGAAGAACCGCCAGCAGTATCGCCGTTGCCCCCGATCACCCCCGATCACCCCCGATCGTCTTCGAGAGGTTCGAACATGTCCGCAGTCAGCACCGTCGCCCCCGAATCCTCGGGGGTGGTGCGGAACAGTAGACGGACCGCCATTCTGGCGTTGTCGCTCGGCGCGTTCGGCATCGGTACCACCGAGTTCGTCGCGATGGGGCTGCTGCCGGACATCGCCGATTCACTGGGAACCAGTGAACCGACGGCCGCGCACGTGATCTCCGCCTACGCGCTCGGTGTTGTGGTGGGCGCTCCTACAATTGCGGCACTGACCGCGCGAATGTCACGACGCACCTTGCTGATTGCGCTGATGGTCGCCTTCACCGTCGGCAATGTCGCCACCGTGTTCGCCCAGAACTACGGCATGTTGATGCTCGCCCGCTTCGTCGCCGGACTGCCCCACGGCGCCTACTTCGGTGTTGCAGCCCTCGTGGCCGCCCATCTGGCGGGTCGTGAGTCCCGGGCAAAGGCAGTGGGCCAGGTGATGATCGGACTGAGCGTTGCCAACGTTGTCGGAGTGCCTGCGGCGACATGGCTCGGTGGCGCGCTCGGCTGGCGGGCCGCGTTTGTGGTGGTGGCCGTGATCGGCTTGTTGACGATCGGGGCTCTGTTCAGATTCCTGCCGGCACTGTCGGACATGAAGATCACCAATCCGATGACCGAACTCGGCGCTCTGAAACGGCCGCAGGTGTGGTTCGCGCTCCTCATCGGCATCGTCGGATTCGGCGGGATGTTCGCGTTCTACACCTACATCAGCACCACGCTGACCAGTGTGTCGGGCGTCTCCGAATCCCTCGTCCCGTTTGCCCTGATGCTCTTCGGTCTGGGCATGGTGGCAGGCAACATCCTCGGTGGTGTGCTTGCCGATCGTGGTGTGGTCAAGGCGATACTCATCAGTCTGGTCTCCATCGTGATCGCACTGACCGGGTTTGCCCTGCTGGCCAGTAATCCGTGGGCCGCGCTGATCCTGACCTTCTTCATCGGATTGACCGGCGTTGCGCTGACCCCGGCGCTGCAGATCCGGCTGATGGATGTCGCCGAGGACGCGCAGACCCTGGCCGCGGCGTTGAACCACTCGGCACTGAACATCGCCAATGCTGGTGGTGCGTGGATGGGCGGGCTGGTGATCGCGGCCGGATACGGATACCGGGCACCGTCGGTGCTCGGTGCCGGGCTGGCCATCGCCGGCCTCGCGGTCCTCGGGCTGGCGGTGCTGTACGCCCGCAAATTCGCTGTCACAGGACGCACGTAGGCTCGCCCGACGTGACCACAATCGTGACGACGATCAACGTAAACGGCATTCGCGCCGCTGTGAAGCACCGCTCGGAGCGCAATCTGGGGCTGATCCCGTGGCTGCGTGAAACCACCACCGACCATGTCCTGCTCCAGGAGACCAGGGCCACCGAGGAGCAGGTCGTCGAGGCGCTGGCCCCGGCGCTGGACGACGGTTGGTTCCTGAGCCTGCACGAGTCGTCGGTGAAGGGCCATTCAGGGGTGGCGATCCTCTCCCGCACCAAGCCGGACAAGGTTCGCAAAGGTTTCGGCAGCGAGGAGTTCGACGACACCGGGCGCTATATCGAAGCAGATTTCGGAACGCTGACCGTGGCCAGTCTGTATCTACCCAAGGGCGCCGGTGACGGTCCCAAGCGCGAGGCGAAGTTCCGTTTTCTCGACGAGTTCGGAGCGCACCTGGGCGCACTCGGCCGCAAGCGCCGGGGTGTGGTGGTCGGCGGCGACTGGAACATCGCACCCACCGCCCTGGATCTGAAGAACGCCAAGGGCAACGTGAAGAACCCCGGCTTCCTGCCGGAAGAACGCGCGTGGGTGGCCGGGGTACTGGAGACCGGATGGCGTGACGTCGCCCGTGATCTCGCCGGTGAGGTCGCCGGGCCGTACTCGTGGTGGAGCTGGCGCGGCAAGGCATTCGACAACGACTCGGGCTGGCGGATCGACTATCAGCTGGCCAACAAGACGATGGCCGCCACGGCGACGAAGTCCTGGGTCGATCGCGCCGGGGCCTACGATCTGCGGTGGTCAGACCATGCGCCGGTCACCGTGGAGTACGCCTGAGAGGCGTGCCGCCCGGAGCGTGCGGGTGCGGTGTGTGAAATGCGGTGGCGCCCGGATGAGAGAATTCGTCCGTGAGTGAATCGGTAACCGAAACCAAGCCCGCCCGGCGCAAGAGAGTCCTGTCGGGTATCCAGCCCACCAGTGACTCCTTCCATCTCGGGAACTACCTGGGTGCGGTGCAGCAGTGGGTGAGGTTGCAGGACGAGTTCGAGCAGGCGTTCTACTTCATCCCGGACATGCATGCCATCACCACCGCGCACGACCCCAAGGCGTTGCGCGATCGCTCGCGGCGCAGCGTTGCCCAGCTGCTGGCCCTCGGTGTCGATCCGGCACGCTCGACCATCTACCTGCAGTCGCATGTGCCGCAGATCGCTCAATTGACGTGGGTGCTCTCGTGCCTCACCGGTTTCGGCGAAGCCGGCCGGATGACACAGTTCAAGGACAAGTCGGCCAAACAGGGCACCGATCACGCGAGCGTCGGGTTGTTCACCTACCCGATCCTGATGGCCGCCGACATCCTCACGTTCCAAGTCGATCAGGTGCCGGTGGGCGAGGACCAGCGTCAGCACCTGGAACTGACCCGAAATCTCGCTCAGCGCTTCAACTCTCGGTTCGGCAAGACGTTCATCGTTCCGGAGGCGTACATCGTCACCGAGACCGCGAAGATCTATGACCTGCAGAACCCGTCGGCGAAGATGAGCAAGTCGGCCGAGTCCGATTCCGGTCTGATCAATCTGCTCGACGACCCGAAACGGTCGGCGAAGAAACTTCGTTCGGCGGTCACCGATAACGGCCGGGAGATCATCTTCGACCGTGAGGAGAAGCCGGGTGTGAGCAACTTGCTGACGATCCTGTCGGCGCTGAGCGGTAAGTCGGTGGACGACCTCGTCGCCGGATACGACGGCCAGGGTTACGGCCAGCTCAAGGTCGACACGGCCGAGGCGTTGACCGAGTTCGTGATTCCGTTGCGGGCCCGTTTCGATGAACTGCTGGCAGATCCGGCTCAGCTCGATCAGATTCTGGCCGCGGGTGCGCAGACGGCTCGTGAAGTGGCTTCGCGAACGTTGGCAACCGTCTATGACAAGGTGGGATTTGTAGCGCCAGTGCCGCTCGACTGACACACCGAACGGGGAACGACATGCCACAGGCTCGCGCCGGTACAAAGCTCAAGCCACGGGCATCCGATCACGGCCAGGACGCACACAAACCGGGTGTGATCACCACGCCCGGTGCGGCCGACAAGCCGTCGTTTCTCGATAAACAGCGCGCACGATATCCATGGTTCAACCACCTCATGGAGGCGGCGACGCGGTATCAGGGTTCCAAGGGTGACTACTTCGCCGCCGGGGCCACGTACTTCAGTGTCTTCGCGCTTTTCCCACTGTTGATGATCGGGTTTGCCGTCGCCGGTTTCGTCTTCGCCAACAACGAGGAGTTACTCGACAAGGCAAAGGACAAGATCGCCGATTCCGCGGACGGCAGCATGGGTGAGCAGCTCACCGATCTGATGGACCAGGCCATCGAGTCGCGCGCCACGATCGGTGTCCTGGGTCTGCTGATCGCCCTCTATGCCGGTCTCGGGTGGATGGCGAACCTGCGCAACGCGCTGACCGTGCAGTGGGGTTCAGAACCCGAATCGCCTGGCATCGTGAAGACCAAGTTGTCCGATCTCGGTGCCCTCCTCGGCCTCTTCCTGGCCATGATCGTCACCTTTTCGCTGTCGGCGCTGTCCAGTAGCAGCCTGGTCCATCAGATCTTGGAATGGCTGACCGTCGATGACCTCCCAGGGGTGTCATGGGCGGTTCGGGCGGTTTCCGTGGTGCTCTCGATCCTGGCGTCATGGTTGCTGTTCACCTGGGTGATCGCGAAACTGCCCCGGGTGGCACTACCGTTGCGCAACGCGTGGAAGGCCGGACTGCTCACCGCCGTGGTGTTCGAGATCTTCAAACAGGTGGCGAGCTTCTACCTCAAGTCCGTGGTGAGCGGCCCTGCCGGAGCCACATTCGGGCCGATTCTGGGCATCATGGTTTTTGCCTTCATCACCACCCGGATCATCCTGTTCGCCACCGCTTGGGCGGCCACCGATCCACGCAACCGCAAGTACGAGCCGACATCGGTACCGGATTCGGTGGTCATCAGCCCGCGGGTCGTGGTCCGCGAAGGACTCTCCGGGCGTGGTGCGGTGGCAGCTGTCGGTGCCGGTGTGGTTGCGGCGTTGGGTATTTCGGCCGCGACACGGCGCAAGCGCTGACGTCACCGGCGATTTCGGTCCGGAGGCGGAACTCAGGAGCGCTTGTTCAAGCGCAGCCCGGCATAAACCAGTGCCACCACGATCAGCATGCCCACCAGCCCGATGATCAGCTTGGCAGTGCCCGACGTGGAATCGGATGGAAGTCCGTCGGCCGATGCGATGTCGCCGCCGGCGCCGGTGCCGGGGGAGTCGGATTCGGAGAGTTCTTCCACCAGATCCTCGGGCCCGTCGACCAGGACGCCGATGTTCTGATCAGCCGACTGGGCGAAGCCGTAATCGAGCATCGCTTCGGCCTGTCGCCAGAATGATCCGGGGCTGTCGTTGAGTCCGTACATCTGGACCACGAGAATCTGCCGACCATCGCGCTCTGCCGCCCCGACAAAGGTTTTGCGGGCATCGTCGGTGTATCCGGTCTTACCGGCAATGGTTCCCTCATAGTCGTACATCAATTGGTTCATGTTGTAGAGATCGATCCCCAGATCCGCCGCCGGTACCGCTGCGGGTGTGGTTTCGGTGGGGAATCCGTCGTTCTCCGGCGTTTCGGTTGGCATGCCCGGATAGCCGGGGAAGTGGGCCTGATCTTCTTGTGAGATCTCGACGAAGTCAGGATTCTGCAATGCCGCCGCGAAGATCAGCGCCTCGTCGTACGGGGAGGTGGTCATGCCCGGTGCATCAAGGCCTGACGGGGATGCCGCGCGGGTGTCCTTCGCGCCGAGCCGCTCCGCCATCGCGTTCATCTTCGCAACGGTGGCATCGGTTCCGCCCAATTCGCGGGCCAGGGCGTTCGCACAGTCGTTGCCCGAGACCAGGATCAGTCCGGTCATCAGGTCGCGCACCGTATATGTGCCACCGGGACCGACGCCTGCGGCATCGCCTTCGACGTCGTCGTCTTCCTGGGTGCCGGTGATGGTGGCGTCGAGGTCCAGTTCGTCGAACACCACGAGCGACAGGAGCACTTTGATGGTGCTGGCCGGCCGGTAGCGCCCGTGGGGATCCTTGGCGGCCAACACGGTTCCGGCCGTCAGGTCGGCGATCAGCCAGCCGGTCGCGGTCAGACCCGCGGGCACGGGAGCGGCTCCTTCGGCCAGCACGACCCCACAACCGCCGAGTTCGTCACCACCGATCGGTGGGTCGGGCACCGGCAGTGGCGTGGGTGTCGTGGACCCATCGGGAATCACCTCGGACTCGTCGATCGGCGCCACCGGTGTGGTCTGGTACGGGCACGCGTCGGTCACCGTCTCGGGCGCGGGCGCTCCGATCGGCGGCGTGATCGTCACCGGGGTGGCCCCGGACAGCGCCGGACTGCCGATGGCGGTGAAAAGGAGTGACGCCGCCAACAGGGCTGCGGCGCGTGTCGTGAATCGGATCATCGCACCGGACGATACCGCTGTTGGGACCTGTTTGGGCCGCCGTGCGGCGGCAATTCGGCCCAATTAAACTTTTCGAAATCGACTGATCGGGCGCGCGATGCGGAGATGGGCCGCCTGAGAGGCATCCGAAGCGGGAACCATCAGGGCGGTGCCGGTTTCGCCTCGGGGCCTGGTCGGCTCATTCGGGTCAAGCGGTGCAGGGGCATGTTGCACCGTGTCGGAGATCGCACGCCCTGTGCGCGACGGATCGGTTGTTCGGTGACCTATTTTCTGGTGTTCTCGCCTGCGAGTTCGCGGATTGCCTTGGCCAGTGGTGCCCATGCATGCGGGGGTAAGTCGTGCCCGACCTCGGGAAGGATAAGGGTGCTCGAGCCGGGTATTTTGGACGAAATTGCATGCGCAGCATTAATTTTGATGAGCGGATCGTCTTCGCCGTGCACGACCAATGTGGGACTTGCGATCTCGGTGATCGCTGGGCCACTCCATCGGGCGCCGATCTGGCGACTCTGTGCCTGTTGGTCGTGAATCCCGGGGTCGGGATTGCTTTCCAATTGTGCGCGCATTGCCGCTTCGTCGAACTCTCGGCGCGGGGAGGCGAGTAGTCGTGCGACGGCCAGACCGGCGTCGATTGCGCCCTCTCGGTTGTCAGGGAACTTCAAGCGCGCGAACTTGGAGAGTGTGCGCAAGCGGATGAAGCGGAATGTTCGCAACCCGGTGACATCGCCCGGGACAGCCGCGATAGATGTGAGGGAACGCACCCGGGCGGGGTGTCGGAGGGCGACACGTTGCGCGAGAGCGCCGCCGAGTGAGATTCCGAGTATGTGCACGATGCTCCACCCGAGTTCGTCGACTACCGCAATTGCATCGTCCGCCATGTCTTCGGCGGTGTATCCCTCACTGCGTTTGGTCAGGATCGCGGCGATGGGGTTTCGTACGGCCGTCGGCGGCAGATGGGTGGACTCGCCGCCGTCGCGCTGGTCGTAGCGCGCGACAGCGAACCCCTGCGCGGCCAGTTGTTCACAGAATCCATCAGGAACTGCGTGTCGGTTGACGCCCAAGCCGGTGGCGATCAGTAATGGTGTGCCGCCGAGTTCGGGCCGGTATTGATCGAATGCCAGACGTACCGATCCGTTCTGAGCCCATCGCCGCGGTCCCCATGCATTGTCGAGTGTCATCTTGAACCTCCCATTTACTGCGTTCGCTGAATGCAGTTTTAGTGTAGGTTACTGACGACATCCGCGAGTGGAAGGTGAAGACGAGTGGCACGGTCCGGGACGGAGCAACGGCACACGACGGTGTGGGAACGCTCGTGCGGCACGCGCGGGCCCGCGCCGACGCACAGTCGCGACGATGTCGCTGCCGCGGCGATGGAACTTGCGCAAGAGGGGGGCTTGTCGGTCGTCTCCACTCGCCGGATTGCTCAGAAACTCGGGGTGAGTCAGTCGGCTCTGTACCGGTACGTGGCGGGCTATGACGACGTGCTCGACCTCATTGTTGATGCTGCTGCCGGCGAGATCGACCTCGGTGTCCCGTTGCGCGGCGAGGCGATCGACGACCTCACCGATCTCGCGGCCCGCGCGAAGGGCGTTCACGTGAGACACCCGTGGTTGCTTGACGTTCCGGTCGAAGCGATGCGCATCGGGCCGCGGGGGATCGACTTTCTCGAGTACGCCCTTCGGGCCATGGCTACGGTCGACGTATCGGGGATGGTGAAGTTACAGGTGGTGGCTGTGCTGAACACCCTTGTCCAGCAGTTTGCGCGCGCCGAGGTCGGTGGCGGAACGGCGAGACAGGAACGCCGAATCTCTCAGGTGATGTACTTGCACAAGACCGCCGCGGTCGGCGGTCATCCGTATCTTGCAGCTGCGCTCCATCTTTCGGATCCAGGCGCCGACCAGTCTGGTGACATGTTCGAGTCTGTGTTGCGCCGAGTCCTCGGTGGCATGCTGACGCCGGATTGATTGCCGGTGACGGAGTTCTCGTCACGGACTGTGAGTGCTCGGTTTCTTCACTCAAGCGTTCAGCAGAACAGCGAAGAGATCCTGTGACGCAGAACGGAGAAAGTTGATACCGAACCACCTGTGGCTCAGGGGCAGCTCGAATCAATCGATCTTCAACGACCCGAACTCGGCGACTCCGCAAATCCGCGAATACTTGCCGAGCTCGCCGGCGCCCATCCCGCCAGTGGTCGCGGTGTTTCGACTACCGAATATCCAGTCGCATCACCCTCGATGATCGTCGACCGATCCCGATGAACACCGATGGGTATGTCGCCGGCAAGTGTCACGCGATTGACTCGCCGGAATTGGTCGCCGAAGTCGGCCACGCCGTAATGCTGAGTGGAACGGTTGTCCCAGATTGCGACGTCACCGGCGTTCCAGTTCCAGCGAAACGTGTTGTCGGGACGTTCGATCCGCGCCTGCAGCAAACGCAGCAGATCGCTGGTCTCGGAGGTCTTGAAACCTGAGAACGATTTGACGAAGTGGCCGAGGGTCAGTGCCCGCTCACCGGTTTCGGGGTGCACCCGTACCGCCGGGTGTTCGGTCTGAAAGACGGTCTTGACGAACTCTTCGCGGTACGCCGGGTCCGAGCTGTCGCCGACGGTGAGGTGTTCGGCGTAGTCGTAGTCGTTGGTGTGAACGGTCCGCAACTGGTCGGCAAGGGCGCGCATCGGGCTCGGGAGATTGGCGTAGGCGGCCACCGTGGATGCCCACATCGTGGCGCCGCCGTACGTGGGACGGACGGTGGCGCGCAACACGGAGATCTTGGGGATCCGGTCGACGAAGGAGACGTCGGTGTGCCAGGAATTGGCGGCGCCTTCGAGGGGGAGCAGGTCTTCGCCCCGGGAAAGGACGGTCGGATGCGCCTTGGTTGGCGTACCGAGCAGTGATGCGAACTCGTACTGCGAGATGTCGTCGAGATGGTGCTGACCGGTGAAGATGACCGCCTTGTGCGTTGCGATGACAGTGCGGATGGCCTGCACTGTTGCATCGTCGAGGTCGCCGGACAGCCGGACACCATCCACCCGGGCGCCAAGATGTTCACCGAGTTTGGTCACCGTCAGGCTCGAGGATGCCGACAGGGTGGTGGTACCGGTGGCGGGAGATTCGATCAGAGCGGTCATGACTCCAGTTTTGCTGTAACTCCGCAGTGTCGAAACCTTAGGAGCACCCTGATCGAAAGTCGGTGTCACACAAGTCGGTGCCACTTTCGACGTTCACCCCTTGGTGATGAAGCCTTCGGAGATCATCCAGTCCCGTGCCACGATCGCCGGATCCTTGCCGTCGACATCGACCTGCTTGTTGAGCTCGGTGATCACCTCGTTGGTGAGGGCTGCGGTCACCGGGGCCGTCACCTCGGCGATCTCGGGGTGCTTCTCGAAAAAACTCGCCTTCATCGTCACGGACGGGTTGTAGTGCGGGAAGAACTGTTTGTCATCGGTGAGGACGACCAACCCGAGCCCGGCGATCCGACCGTCGGTGGTGAACACCTCACCGAACTTGCATTGTGTTCCGGTCGAGGTCGCCTGGTAGATGATCCCGACCTGAAGAATCGGGGTGTCGGCTTTTGCCGGATCGAACCCGTACGCGGCGGCCATACCCGGATATCCGTCTTGGCGGGCCCGGAACTCGGTGTCCACGCAGGTCGCGGCCGCGGCCGGATCTTGCTTGACCAACTCGGCATACTCGGAAAGGTTCGTCACGCCGGTTTCGTCGATCACCTTTTGGCTGGCGGCCAAGGCATAGGTGTCATCCATCGGACCAGGCTCGAGCCACACCATGTCATTGCGTTCGAGGTCTTCGTCGCGCACCGCCTCGAATTGTTCCCGGGTGTCGGCAATCGGCTTTTCGTGACCGAGATAATTGATCCAGGCATTGCCGGTGAACTCGTAGGCGACGTCGACCTGACCGGCGATCTGCGCATCACGTGTACTGCGCGAACCCACGATCCCGGTCATGTCCCGCACATCGGCGCCTGCCGCGACGAGTGTGAATTCGAGGATGTACCCCAGGATCACCTGCTCGGTGTATTCCTTGGATCCCACGGTGATCTGAACACCTTTGAGACCCTCGTTCTCGGTGATCGAACCCGGGCCGATCTTGAGGGGTACGGCACCGCCGGACGACAGGCCACAACCGGCGAGCAACGCGCAGACGATCGCGGCGATGACCGGCTTGAGCAGGCGGCTCATCCTCGGACCCCCTTCGGCCCCAGGTAATACTCGGCCATCGCGCCGACCCAATCCACGAGCAGCGCCAGGCACACCGCCAGGACGCTGCCGAGGATCAGCGTGACGTTGTCCCGCAGCTTGTAACCGGTGTCGATGAGGACACCGAGACCGCCGGCGTTCACCAGGAAGCACAGCGTCGCGGTACCGACGGCCAGAACCAGCGAGGTACGCAGGCCCGCAAGGATGTACGGCACGGCCAACGGCAATTCGACCCGGAAGAGAATCGATGACCCGGACATGCCCTGTCCTTGGCCGGCGTCGATGAGTGACTTGTCGACCTGATCGATGCCCAGGATCGTGCTGCTGAACACCGGCAGCAGCGAATACACCGCAATCGGCAGGACGCCGATCCAGAAACCGGTCTCACCGGTCCACAGGAAGAGCAGGACGAGCAGGCCGACGGCCGGCGCGGCCTGCCCGATGTTCGCCACCCCGATGAGGGGCGGTCGCAGGAAGCGGGCGTGGCCGCGGGTGACCAGGATCCCGAGCGGGACTCCCGCGAGGACCACGATGGTGGCGACCGTGATCGTGATCAGCAGATGCTGCCAGAGCAGTGTGCTCACGTTGCCTGCGTTGATGTTCACTTTTTGGGTGGCGGTCAGATCCCGGTTGAATGCCCAGACGATGACGGCGACCGCGACGATCAGCACGAGGATCGGCTGGATGATCAGGCGCAGGCGGTCCGCCACGCTGATCGAGGTCGGCGGTGTCTCGACGGCCGTGGTCATGGCGTGACGTCCCTGGTGTCGGGGTTGTCAGAGCTGTCGGGGGAGTCGGGGAGGTCAGGGGAGTCGGGGGCGGTCTTCGAGGCGGATGAGTTGTCTCGGAGCTTGGTGATGGTGGAGATCAACGTCTCGAGTGTCACCACCCCCTGATAGCGGTTGCCCGCGCCTGCGACCACTGCGGAGGCGTGGTCCTCGGCGAGCATCGCCTCGAGCGCGTCCTGCAGGGTGGCCTGCACGCTGATCACCTCGCCAAGCGGTTCGGCGAACTCCTCGACGGTGCGGGCCTGCCGGAGCCGACTCTCGCGCACCCAGCTGACCGGGCGTTCCCGGTCGTCGAGAATGACGGCCCAATCGTGTTCGCCGGCCGCAAGTTCCGCTCGGAGTGCGTCGACATCATCCCCGGCGTGCGCGGTGGCCCGGGCCTCGAGGTCGATGTCCTTGACCCGGACCAACCCGAGTTGGCGTAGTGAGGCACCGGTGCCAACGAACCCGGCCACGGTGTCGTCTGCGGGATTGGCGAGGATCGCCTGCGGGGTGTCGTATTGCAGGATCTTCGACTGCTGACCGAGTACCGCGATGCGGTCCCCGAGTTTGACCGCCTCGCTGAAGTCGTGGGTGACGAAGACGATGGTCTTGCCCAATTCGCTTTGCAGTCGCAGGAGTTCGTCCTGCAGCGAGCTACGGGTGATCGGGTCGACGGCACCGAAGGGTTCGTCCATCAGGAGTACGGGCGGGTCCGCGGCCAGAGCCCGCGCGACACCGACGCGTTGCTGCTGCCCGCCGGACAACTGACGTGGGTAGCGGCCTGCGTACTGTGCCGGATCGAGACCGACGAGATCGAGTAGCTCTTCGACGCGGGCGGCGATACGTTTCTTGTCCCACTTGAGCAATCCCGGTACCAGTCCGACGTTCTGGCGGATCGTCATGTGCGGGAAGAGCCCGGCCTGTTGGATCGAGTAGCCGATCGAGCGTCTCAACTCGGTGGGTTTGATCGACAGTGCATCTTTGTCGCCGATGGTGATCTTGCCCGACGTGGGCTCGCTGAGGCGGTTGATCATCCGCATGGTGGTCGTCTTGCCGCATCCGGAGGGCCCGACCAAGACGACGATGTCGCCGGCCGGGATGTGCAGCGAAACATCATCCACCGCTGGTGTTTTGGACCCCGGGTAGGATTTCGACACGTGTTCGAGGGTGATCTGCACCCCGGTCGGGTTTGCTGAGCGCAGGCTTTTCGACGCTGAGGTCTGTTCTGTCATCGGATGCCTTTCGACGTTGTGAGCCGTCCGAGAAGTACGTAGAGGGCGTCGAGAGCGAGAGCGAGTACAACGATCAGCAGGGTGCCGCTCAGGGCCATCGGCACCGCGGTCGGACTGCCGACGCGGGCGAGGCCGGCGAAGATGAGATTGCCCAGTCCCGGGCCCTTGACGTACGCGGCGATGGCCAGCACGCCCATGGCCATCTGCGTGCTCAGTCGCATCGCGGCCAGAATTGCCGGCCACACCAAGGGGAGTTGCACCCGGACGAGGGTGATGAAGCCGCCCATGCCAATTCCCCGGGCGGCGTCGATGAGTGCCGGCTCGATGTTGTTGAGTCCGACAATGGTGTTCCGGATGATCGGTAGCAACGAATACAGCACCAAAGCGGTCACAGACGGTATGACACCGAGACCGACGAGCGGGATGAGCAACCCCAACAGGGCAAAAGACGGAACGGTCAGGATGGCGCTGGAAATCGATGTGGCCAGATTGGAAGCGATGTCGCTGCGATAGGTGAGCAGACCGACCACAACGCCGATCACGGTCGCGATGAGAACGCTTTGAAGCACCGCACTGACATGCTGATAGGAATCGAACACCAACTGAGATCGGTGTGACGTCATGTAATCCCACAATGCGTTCAACCGGTGCCCCCGTTCTTCACTCGTCGTTCCAGCCGTCCACACTCGAACACTGACACCGACAAACCCCCGGCGCAATGATCAACATGTTGGCCTATTTCTCTCGTCCGCGCACCCATGACATTCGGTTTTCGACTCGATCAATTGGTTTTCGATGACATTTGTCATGGCCCGGACATGTGTATTCGTCGGGCTTTTGATGATCGTGTGCACTGGTGACGACAGTCGATGTGGATGAGCCTTGAAGGCATGCACACAACACATCACAACTACAACCACCGTCCACCTGACCATCGCGAAACAGAGTCGCAAGCAACATTTTTCGGCAATCTGATGAAAGATGCGCTTCGCATCGGTCCGGCGCCCACCCGTGGGCGCGAACTCGCGGTGGCCGGATTCACGATCATCCTGCTCGCCGTCGTGATCGGTCTCACCGCGCCCGATGCGGTCTTCTCGCTGATCGCGGCGGTGGTCGCCTCGGCAACCATCGCAATCAGGTGGGTCGTTGGCAGCCGGAAATGGGGGCAACGATGAATGCAGTGATCACCGCCCGCGGGTTGCGCCGGGTCTATGGCCAGGGTGACGACGCGTTCGAGGCGGTCAGGGGCATCGATCTCGATGTCGCAGAGGGCGAGGTCTTTGCGTTGCTCGGCACCAACGGTGCCGGTAAGACGTCGACCTTCGACGTGCTGGAAGGACTTGCCGCACCGTCTGCCGGTGAGGTCGAGGTCTTCGGTCTCGACCCACGACGGGACCGCAAGTTGGTCCGCCCGCAGGTGGGCATCATGTTGCAGTCCGGTGGTCTGCCTGCCGAATTGACCGTCGCCGAGACATTGGAGATGTGGCGCGGCACCTGCTCGAATCCGACCACCGTGGACGAAGTCCTGGCGCAGGTCAACCTCACAGACCGCGCCCATGTGCGCGTCGGAGCGTTGTCCGGCGGTGAAAGGCGCCGGGTCGACCTCGCCTGTGCGTTGTTGGGGCAGCCCCGGTTGTTGTTCCTCGATGAACCGACCACCGGTCTCGATCCGGAAAGTCGTCGCGCCACATGGCGTTTGCTGGCCGATCTCAAGGCGTCCGGGGTCACGATGGTCCTGACGACCCACTACCTCGACGAGGCCGAAGCGCTCGCCGACCGGATTGCGATCATGCACAGGGGTCAGATCGCCCGCCGCGGAACACTTCGCGACATCGTCGACGAGCATCCGGCGCGAATTGTCTTCGACCACCCCGGGCCTGCCCTGCCGCCACTACTCGGCGCGCGGGTCGATGCCGGCGCTCGGGTGACCGCGTACACGCACGATCTGCAGGGCCACCTTTCGGAACTGCTGGCCTGGGCCGGTGCCCGCGGCGTGCAGCTCGGTGGCCTGGAAGCCCGCGCCGCATCGTTGGAGTCGGTATTCCTCGACATCGCCGCCGACCCGGCCGACACCTCGGCGTCCACCCCCGACATGATCGGAGCACCCCGATGACCATCACAACCGCATCCACTGCGCTCGGCTACGGCCGGCGCCCACTGAGTGCTCTGGCGAAGGCCGAGTACCGGCAGTTCGTCCGCAACAAAACCCTTGTCGTGCTGGGAACGGTGTTCCCGGTGGCCCTCCCACTGGCGACCTTCTTCATCGCCCGCAACGAATCCGGTGCCACGGCGGAGGTCTCGACCACGGGCCTGGAGATGTTCGCGTTGATGGCATTTCTGTTCGTGCAGTACTACTCGGTGCTGTCGATGGTCACCACCCGCCGTGGGGAAGGAGTGTTGAAGCGGCTGCGAACGGGTGAGGCAGCGGATTGGCAGATCCAGACGGCCCCGGCCGTACCCGGTGCCATCCTCACCGTGATCGGTGGTGTGATCGTCTCCGGGGTGATCTACGGCGCCGGTGCGCCCGCGCCCGTCAATCCGATCGCACTGATCGTTGCGATGGCAGGCGGAATCATCGTCTTCTCGCTGCTCGGACTGGCGACGAGTGCGGTCACCAAAAACGCGGAGGCAGCACAGATCACTTCTCTACCGGTGATGATGATCGCGATGGTCGGCCTTGAATCGATCCGTGACATCCTTCCCGATCGCCTCGGCGACGTGGTCTCGTGGACACCGTTTGCAGCCCTGTCCGACCTGATCTCCCTCGGTACGGCCGGCCTGCCTGCCACCGCAGGCGAGTCCGACGCACCGCTCGATTTCGCGGGCACGTTCGCCGAGATGGCACAACCACTTGCAACACTGGGTATATGGACCGCGTTGGCGCTGGCAATCGTCGCAACAAGCTTCCGCTGGGACGACCGCGGATGACACGGGTGGCGTCCTGGTGGCGTGAGCTGTCCGGGCCTGCGAAGTTCCGGCTCTACAGCCGGCTCACGCTCCAGGGCGCCATCGCCGGGGTGGTGGTCGTTTCGGCGACCACCACCGCCGACGTTCCGTGGTCGGCAGCGGCGATTGTCATCTCCGGGGCTGCAGCGCTTCTCGCCCTGCAGACCCAACCTGATCTGACGGCCTGGACCAATGCCGCACTGCGGCGATGGGCACTGCCGGTGGGGGCGGTGGTACTGGTCGTGGTCTGGCTGTTCTGCGCCCTGGTGGCCAATCTGGCCACCGACGAATCCGACCTGGACGCCGCACGTACGGCGGGCATCTTTGCCGCACTTCTGCCGATGCTGTCTATCGTTCCGTTTCTGCGGGGCAGGTGGTGGTTCGTCCTCGGCGTGAGTATCGCCACCGGCGCAGTTTTCGGGACGTCTGCGGTCGTGGGGCTCCGGTTGGCCGCGGTCACGTTCTTCATCGGTGGGTTCCTCGTCGCCACCACGTTGTTGACGATGTGGGGTCTGGAGGTGGTCGATGAGCTGGAGCGCGCCAAGTCCGTCGAGGCCCGGTTGCAGGTTGCCGAAGAGCGTTTGCGTTTCGCCAGGGACCTGCACGATGTGGTCGGCCGCGGATTCTCCGCCATCGCCGTCAAAAGTGAACTCGCCGCGACACTCTCACGGGCCGGAGCCGGGGACCGGGCAGCCGCCGAGATGGACGAGGTGAAGGTGCTCGCCGTCGAATCGATGGACACGATGCGCGATCTGGTGCGTGGCTACCGCGACATCAACCTCGACGGTGAGGTCGCGGGCGCCCGCTCACTCCTGGCCGCGGCGGGCTGCCGGCTCGTCGTCGAGGGCGATCCGGCCAAGGTGCCTGCACGTTTCCATGAGGTGGCGGCCTGGGTGGTCAGAGAGGGAACAACCAACATCGTCAAACACTCGGCTGCGACGTCGGCGACTCTCTCGATCGGTGCGGCGGGAATGTCTCTGCGTAACAACGGCACCCGCGAGGAAACCGTGGACGATGGCCGCGGGCACTCGGGTCTCCGTGGCCTGTCGGAGCGTCTGGCACACGTCGGCTCCGGACTCGAGGCCACCACGAGCGGAGAGATGTTCATGCTCGAAATACAGTGGGAGAAAAAGTGATTCCAGTCCTGTTGGCCGACGACGAAACGCTCATCCGCACCGCGATGGCCGCCATGCTCGACCTCGAAGACGATCTCGATGTCGTCGCGAACGTCGGGTCGGGCGAAGAACTGGTCACCATGTGGCAACAACGCCTGGCCGACGGCCAACCGGTTGCCGTCGCCGTCATCGATCTGCAGATGCCCGGGATCGACGGCATCGACACCGCCACCGAACTTCTCGCGCTGACTCCGGGTGCCGGCATCCTGATCGTCACCAGTCACGGACGGCCCGGCTACCTCAAACGTGCTCTCACCGCGGGAGTGCGGGGCTTTCTGCCCAAGACATCCTCGGCTGCCACCCTCGCCGAAGTCATCCGCACCGTCGACGGCGGTGGCCGGCACGTCGATCCACAGTTGGCCGCCGAAGCGATCAGTGCCGGCGACACCGTACTGACCGCACGCGAAGCCGACGTCCTCGAGTTCGCCATCGATGGTTCCTCGGTGGACGAGATCGCCACGCGCGCACACCTGTCGGTCGGCACCACGCGTAACTACCTGTCATCGGCGATGTCGAAGCTCGGTGCCTCGAACCGGTATGAGGCAGCCCTCAAGGCCCGCAATCTCGGATGGATCTGAAGCGCCGGGCCGGCCATGTCCGGCCGGTCCCGGCGGCGTGAACTCAGATCTTTGTGTAGGCCTCGGTCAGTACCGATCGCAGGATCTGTTCCATCTCGTCGAACTCGGCCTGCCCGCAGGTGAGCGGGGGAGCGAGTTGGACCACCGGATCACCCCGGTCGTCGGCGCGGCAATAGAGTCCGGCGTCGAACAATGCGGTGGAAAGGAAATTGCGCAGGACCCGCTCGGACTCGTCCGGCGTGAACGTCTCCTTGGTGGCCTTGTCCTTCACCAATTCGATGCCGTAGAAGTAACCTTCGCCGCGGACATCGCCGACGATCGGTAGGTCATTCAATCGTTCCAGCGTTCGCCGGAAGTCCGGTGCGAGTTGCTTGACCCGGTCGTTGAGGCCCTCGCGCTCGAAGATGTCGAGGTTGGCCAACGCGACGGCCGCCGAAACCGGGTGTCCGCCAAAGGTGTAACCGTGGGCAAACGATGTGGCGTTGTCGTTGAAGGGTTCGAAGAGTCGATCGGTGGCGATCATCGCGCCGATCGGGGAGTAACCCGAGGTCATGCCCTTCGCGCAGGTGATGATGTCGGGGACATAGTCGAAGTCGGTGCAGGCGAACATCGATCCGATCCGGCCGAACGCGCAGATCACCTCGTCGGAGACCAGCAACACGTCGTGCTTGTCGCAGATCTCCCGAACCCGCTGGAAGTATCCGGGCGGCGGCGGGAAGCAGCCGCCGGCATTCTGCACCGGTTCGAGGAAGACCGCGGCAACCGTGTCGGGTCCCTCGAACTCGATGGCCTCTTCGATGCGGTTGGCGGCCCAGAGGCCGAATTCCTTGGGGTCGTCGCCGTGTTCACCGGCGCGGTAGATGTTGGTGTTCGGAACCCGGAACGCTCCTGGCGTGAGTGGTTCGAAGGCTTCCTTGAGCGCCGGGATACCGGTGATCGCCAGCGCGCCCTGCGGAGTGCCGTGGTAGGCGATCGACCGCGAGATGACCTTGTGCTTGCCGGGTTTTCCGGTCAGCTTGAAGTACTGCTTCGCGAGTTTCCATGCGCTTTCCACGGCCTCGCCACCACCGGTGGTGAAGAAGACCCGGTTGAGGTCGCCGGGCGCGTAGTTCGCCAGCCGTTCGGCCAATTCGATGGCGGGTGGTGTCGCGTATGACCACAAGGGGAAGAAGGCGAGTTCCTTGGCCTGCTTCGCTGCGGCCTCGGCAAGCTCGACCCGGCCGTGGCCGGCCTGCACCACAAACAATCCCGACAGCCCGTCGAGATAACTGCGGCCGCGGTCGTCGAAGATCCGGACACCCTCGCCGCGGGTGATGACCGGTGGTGTTGTTGTGTTTCCGTGCCTGGAGAAGTGGCCCCACAGGTGGCGTGCCGAGCGGTCGCCAAGGGTGGTGGTGTTGTTCTCGACTGCGGTCATCGGGTACCCCAATTGTATTGTTGTTTGACCAATTTCAGGTAGACCAGGGTCTCTGTCCCGGTCACGCCAGGCTGCGATCGCACCTTCTTGTTCAGTACCTCGAGGAGATGTTCGTCGTTCTCGCAGACCACTTCGATGACCACATCGAATGATCCGGCGGTCAGGACCACGTAGTCGATCTCCTCGACCTCCGCAAGTGCTTCGCCCAGTGCCGCGGTGTCTCCGGTGCAACGGATGCCGATCATCGCCTGGCGGGCAAAACCCACCTGCATCGGATCGGTCACCGCCACGATCTGGAGGACACCTGCCTCACCCAGGCGCTGAACCCGGTTGCGCACCGCCGCTTCCGAGAGCCCCACTGCTTTGCCCACCGAGGCATATGAGCGTCGGCCGTCGGCCTGCAGCTCCTCGATGATCTTTTTGGAGATGTTGTCTAGGACTATTGGCTGCTCGGTCATGGCTCCGATTCTTCTCGATGCACTGGCCGGTTCGATCGTTGCATCCCACATGCTACGGAATCCGCAATAATTCGCAACCTAAACAGAGGGAATTCGTCGTCTGATGCCACTATCCATCGCGAAATGCGCAGTGTCTCGGTATGGTGGCCATCAGATACCCATTGACGACGACGGCCCGCGAGGACTGAATATGACCAACAGTTCAACAACTTTTGCCGCCGGCTGGGTGAACGGACGTGCGCAGTCCGGTGCCGGACGTGTTCACGATGTCATCGATCCGGCGACCGGCGCCGTCGTCGCGTCCACGATGTTGGCCACGGCCGCAGATGTGGACAAGGCGGTCGACGTCGCACGAAATGCGCTGGGAGAGTGGTCAAGCGCAACGCCGGCCGAGCGAAGCACCGCGCTGTGGTCGTTGGCGTCGGCGATGTCGAAGGCCGCCGATGACCTCGCTGCGGAAGAGGTCGCTCAGACCGGAAAACCGATTCGTCTGGCCACGGAGTTCGATGTTCCGGGTTCGGTGGACAACGTCGAGTTCTTCGCAGGCCTGGCCCGCAATCTCGAAGGCAAGGCCAGCGCCGAGTATTCGGGTGACCACACGTCGTCGATCCGTCGGGAGGCGGTCGGTGTGGTCGGCTCCATCACGCCATGGAACTACCCGTTGCAGATGGCGGTGTGGAAGGTCATCCCGGCGCTGGCCGCCGGATGCACGGTGGTGCTCAAACCGGCGGAGCTGACCCCGTTGACCACATTGACGCTGGCCAGGCTCGCCACCGAAGCAGGTATCCCGGACGGCGTTTTCAACGTGCTCACCGGGACCGGCGCGGAAGTCGGCGCTGCGATAGCCGGTCATGCCGGGGTGGACGTCGTCACCTTCACCGGGTCCACCGGGGTCGGCAGGCAGGTGATGTCGCAGGCTGCGGCCAATGGCACCAGGGTCCAACTCGAACTCGGTGGCAAGGCACCGTTTGTGGTGTTCGACGATGCCGACCTCGAGGCAGCGATCCACGGAGCGGTTGCGGGTGCGTTGATCAACTCCGGCCAGGACTGCACCGCGGCGACCAGAGCCATCGTTGCCCGCCCGCTGTACGACGACTTTGTCGCCGGTGTCGCTGAACTCATGTCGAAGGTGCGCGTCGGCAATCCTTGCGATCCGGCCACCGACATGGGCTCGCTGATCTCGTTCGGTCACCGCGACAAGGTGGGTGCGATGGTCGAACGCGCACGGGTGGCCGGGATCCGGGTTGTCACCGGTGGCCGCGCACCCGAGGGCCCGGGCGCCTTCTATGAGCCGACTCTGCTCGCCGATGTACCCGAAGACGCCGAGGTGTATCGCGACGAGATCTTCGGACCGGTCCTGACGGTCAGCGCTTTTGACGACGACGACGATGCGCTCCGGATGGCCAATGACACCGTGTACGGTCTGGCGGCATCGGCGTGGACACGAGATGTGTATCGCGCGCAGCGGGCGTCTCGCGAAATCCGTGCCGGATGTGTGTGGATCAACGACCACCTCCCGATCATCAGCGAGATGCCGCACGGAGGTGTCGGGGCGTCGGGTTTCGGAAAAGACATGTCCACGTATTCGCTCGACGAATATCTCACCATCAAACACGTGATGAGTGACATCACAGGAGTACCGCACAAGCCATGGCACCGAACGATTTTCACGCTGCCGCAGTGAGCGGCCCAGGGTCACGGAGCGATTGGGCACTCGAGCCCACCGCTCGCGGAACGGCGATGGTCGCGGGCGCGACCCCGGCCCCCTACTGGCTCGACCGGCCACTGAGACCCGCGGCGAGACCGCGTCTGGCCGGGCGACACAGCGCGGATCTTGTTGTCGTGGGAGGCGGATTCACCGGTTTGTGGGCCGCCGTCCAAGCGGCCGAGGCGAATCCGCAGCGATCTGTCGTCCTGCTCGAAGGTGACCGGATCGCCGAGGGTGCCTCCGGGCGCAACGGCGGATTCTGCTCGGCCAGCCTGACCCACGGGCTCGTCAACGGCATGGAGAGGTACGAAGACGAACTGCCGGACCTGCTCCGGATGGGGGTGCAGACCCTCGACGCGATCGCCGATGCGATCACCAGGCTGGGAATCGATGCGGACGTCGAGCGCACCGGGGAACTCAATCTGGCGAGTTTCGACTGGCAGGTCCCCGGACTCGAAGAGGTTGTGGAGCAAGGACATCGGCTCGACCAGCCGCTGCGCTTCCTCGACGGTGACGAGCTCGCCAAACATTTGAACAGCCCGATGGCCCACGGCGCCATGTACGACCCGGACGTGATGATCATCGACCCGGCAAAGCTGGCCTGGGGGCTGGCTGCGGCGGCCGAGCGCCTCGGGGTCCGGGTCTTCGAGCACAGCGAGGTGACGTCGCTGACGTCGGTGGGCGACCGGGTGACCGTGGCGACGGGATACGGCAGTGTGGACGCAGCGCGGGTGGTCGTGGCCACGTCGGCGTCGAAGCCGTTGCGCCGCAAGCTCGGCTATCTGATGGTGCCCGTGTGGGATTACGCCATCATGACCGAACCGCTGACCGACAAACAGCTGTCCGCGATCGGGTGGTCCGGACGTCAGGGGCTGGCCGATTCCGGCAATCGCTTCCACTACTTCCGGCTCACGGCCGACAACCGGATCCTGTTCGGTGGCTGGGATGCGTTCTACTACTACGGCGGTGACACCGATCCCCGTCGCGCGCAGAAGCCGAGTGAGTTCGGTCTGCTCGCAGAGCATCTGCTGCAGGTGTTCCCGCAACTCGAAGGCATCACCGCGACCCACACGTGGGGCGGTGTCATCGACACGTGTTCGCGGTTCAACAACTTCTGGGATGTCAGCATGGGCGGCAAGGTCGTCTCGGTGCTGGGATTCACCGGGCTCGGTGTGGGCGCGTCGCACTTCGGTGCTGCGGCCGCGCTCGACCTCGTCGACGGCCGCGACACCGAACGCACCCGCCTGAAGATGGTGCAGTCCACGCCGATTCCTTTTCCGCCGGAGCCGTTGCGGTGGTTCGGGATCACCGTGACCCGTCGTGAGTTCGCCCGCGCCGATCGAAATCAGGGTCGACGCGGACTGTGGCTACGGGCGATGGACGCCGTCGGCCTGGGTTTCGATTCCTGACCCCCGCCTCCGCGCCCCGATGATGTGCCCTTATTGCGGCCATTTCCCCAGGTGGGCACCGCAAAAAGGGCACATCATCGGGGTCAGGGGGTGAAGCCCTTGGGTACCACGACGATGGGTGCGTCAGTGTTCTTGAGGATGCGCGCCGACATTGACCCCAGAAATGCCCGGCGTGGCGGTGCCAGGTGTCCGGAACCGATGACGACGACGTCGCCGCGCGACCAGCGCAGTTGCTCGAGTGCCTCTTCGACCGTATTGCCATCGGCGACAAGGGATTCGATCTTGACGGCGTCGCCACAACTCTTCTTGGCGAGTTCCAGATTGGCAGTCGCCTGGGCGACGTGTCGTTGCCGGACAGCCATCGACTCCTCATCCTCGCCGTGTAGGTCGTCGTGCGAGACCAGCGAGAGAAGTCGCAGATTCAGGCCGGCCTTCTTCGCGAGATCAAGGGCAAAGGGCAGGGGACTGTCTTTTGATTCCGAGGTGGGGATGGCAACAGTGAGCGTGGGGATGACCGGACGCTCGAGGCGGGTGTAGCCACGGGGCGCGAGGGCCACCGGCACCGGTGATGCATGGGTCAGTGCCGACGAGATGCTGCCGAGTGTGTGCTTGCCCAGGATGCCGTCGCTGGTGCCGCCGACCACGATCATCGTGGCATGGCTGTGCACCGCAAAGTCGATGAGCGCCTGCGGAAATGACTCCGCCACCGGCGTGTGCAGGGCGACCTCGATGTCGTCGGGGATGTCGGCGGCGACTTCTTCGAGCCACTTCTGTGCCTTGTTGACCAGTGCTTCCTGGAAGGAGGCCCGGCCCGGGGTGCCGTCGGGTTCGACCTCCCGAACGACACACACCAGATCCATTGCGGCGCCGGTGGTCTTGGCGATGGCGATCGCCAGATTGACGCCGTCGTCGCCGGTGTCGGTGTAGAGGTAACCCACTGTCAGTCTCATCGGCTGGTACTCGCTTCCGTGGATGCCGTTGTGGTGCACAGGGACCGGGCGGCGCTGCAATCAGTAGACATCGGGAACCTTGACCTCGGTCTTGGCATTGAGTGTCTTGCCTTTCCAGAAATCCTTCGGACCGAACGCAAAGCACAGCAGCATCAACGGGATACCGAGCACCAGCATGCCGACGCCCATGATGAACACGCCACCGACACCACCCACTGAGGTGGAACCGTAGTCGGCCGCGTACATGTCGAAGGCACTTTGGAAGAAGGCCCAGGTCATCGCGAGGGCGCCGATGAGCGGGAAGATGCCGCGGAAGAAGAGATTGCGGGCCGATTGCAGCAACGTCCGCCGGAAGTACCAGACACAGGCGAACGCGGTGATCCCGTAATAGAACGCCACGGCAAGGCCGAGGGAGGAGATGGAGTCTCCAAGTGTGTCTTCGCTGACCAGGGAGAGGACCAGGTAGAACATCAGCGCCGAGGCGCCCATGACGGCCGTGCCGAAGGCCGGGGTCATGTACCGGGGGTGGATGGTGGCGAATCGTTTCGGGATCGCGCCGTACACGGCCATCGACAACGTTCCACGAGCGGTGGGGAGAATCGTCGACTGGGTCGACGAGAGCGCCGAAATGGATACCGTCAGCAGCAACAGCGATGCCATGATCGACCCGGCCACGGGATCGCCGAGAATGGTCAGGACGTCGTCGGCGTTGTCCGGGTTGTTCAAACCGATCCCGTCCTCGCCGAATCCGGCAAACGACTGGATCGCGTAGGCGACCAGAACGTAGGTGCACACCAAGATGATCGTGGTGATGACCGCGGCGCGACCGGGGGTCTTGGCGGAATCCTTGGTTTCCTCCCCGACCGCGAGGCAGGCATCCCAGCCCCAGTAGATGAAGATGCACAGGATCACCGCTTCGGCGATGGAGGACGAGGTCAAACCGCTCGGCCACAGCCACGACAGGCTCGGGTTGATGGCCTGCGGACCGGCCTTGTCGAATCCCACCTTGAACAGTGCGATGACACTGGCGACGATCAGGACACCGAACTGGATGACGACGAGCACATTCTGCATGCGCTCGCTGATCAGAATGCCGCGGATGCTGACCCAGGTCATCATCACGATGAGGGCGCACCCGAGCAGGACCTTGATCCAGAGGTTCTCCGCCCACGAGTCGAGGCCAAGGAACCTCAGCAGATAGACACCGGCGATCTCGGCCACATTGGCCAGAACGATGATGGCCGACACCGCGAGTCCCCAGCCGCCGATCCAGCCGATCCATGGGCCGAATGCCTTGGTGCCCCAGGTGAATGTGGTGCCGCAGTCCGGGGTGTCTTCGCCGAGTTCCCGGTAGGCGAAGGCGATCAGCAGCATGGGGATGAAGGCCAGGACGAACATCGCCGGCGCCTTCTCGTGTACGGCTGCCACGACGAACCCGAGCGTGGCCGCGAGACTGTAGGCGGGTGCCACCGCCGAGAGTCCGATGACCACATTGCCGAAGAGTCCGAGTGTTCCGCTGCGCAGGCCCTTGTCTGGAACGGTGGGACCCGGTGCTTCCGATGCTTCCGATATGGCCATGTATGTCTCCCGACAGTGAGGGATTCGAACACGATCACAGTACGATTTTCGTGGTGTTGGCGCTGTGCAACGACGGATTTGTTTCCAAATCAGTAACATTTCGACTAAATCGGTTGTTCAGACGCGATCCGACGGCCGGATCCGGACATAACGGGGGAGGAGACTGTTCCCTCAACCTGAACCGGCGCCAGATTCAGATACCCAAGGTGGCCAGTAGTTTTTCGCTCTCGGTCCACAGGCGGGCCGCTGCGGCATCGTCGAGTGCGGCCGCGGTGGGCTGCTCTTCACGATTGCGATGGAAGTAACGTCCGCCGTCGCGTCCACCTTCCGGGTCGGTGGCCAACCAGCGGAGTGTTTCGGCGGGTTCGTCGGGCGTGACGGTGACGGCGGTGGCCATGTGCGCCTGCATGTACTCGTCGCCGTGCGAGGCGAAATTGCTGGCGACCACACCTGGGTGCATGACCTGGGCGACGATCCCATCGGCGGCCACGCGACGCGACAGTTCGCGGGTGAACAAGATGTTGGCTAGTTTGGCCTGCCCGTATGCTGCCGCGGAGCGAAATTTGGTGAGGCTTTGCATGTCGTCCCAGTCGATGCCGCGGCTCATCTTGTGGGCATTCGACGACACCGCGACCACTCGTGTCGAACCGGGTTCCGAATCGACGGCGTTCGCCAGGAGTAGCGGCATCAGGTCCCTCGTAAGCACGAAGGGAGCGAGATGGTTGGCGGCGAAGGTGGCCTCGGTGCCCTCGGTGGTGACCGTCCGCTGATCCCGCACACCGCCGGCGTTGTTGATGAGCACTTGGACGCGGGGCGTGAGGTCGGCGATCCGGGCGGCGACCTGTTGAACCTCTGCCATCAGGTCGAAATCGCCGCGCAGCATGATGAATCTGCCGCCATCACAGACGGATTCGACGATCTCGGACTCGGCTTCCGCGCAGCGCCGGGGGTCGCGGCCGACCCCGATCACCTGCCAGCCCATCGCCACCAATATGGCTGCGGTCGACTTACCGATCCCCGAGCTGGCTCCGGTGACGACGGCGACCGGACTGTTTCCGTCGAATTCCATGGTTGTCTCCTCGTGTCGTCATCGTGGTCGCAGGCCGTTGAGTAGTAAGTCGATCGTGAAGTGGACCTGCGTGTCGAGCTCGGTCGGGGTCGGTTCTCGGCCGTTGACAATCGCGCGCACCCAGCCACCGATCACCAGAGACATGAACGCCCGAGCGGCGCGGTCGCAGTCGGTCGGGGCGATCTGCCCGGCGCTGACCGCGCGGTCGAATAAGCCGGCGACGAACTCGATCACCGGTTTGGCGCTTTGCTGGTAGTTCGATGCGAACAGCTTGGGGAACCGGTAGCTCTCGGTGTTGATGATGCGTTGCAGCCGAACACCGTTGGGTGTCATCACCTGGCGGATGCGCAGCCGGGCGATCGTCTCGAGGGTTTCGGCCAGGTCGCCTTTGTCGGCCTCTGCGAGTGTGTCAGGAGGTACGACCTGCCGTTCGATGGCCCGCTGCGTGGCGGCGTGGAACAACGAGGCCTTGTCGGGGTGGCGCGCGTAGACGGTGCGTTTGGTCATGTGGACTCTGGCGGCAATCATCTCGATCGTCGCGAGCTCGTATCCGTGCTCGAGGAACAGATCGAGCGCGGCATCGAGTAACTGTTCATGGCGTGCCTGCGCCTGCTCGCGGGTGGGGCGGCCTGCCCCACGGTGAACTGATGAATCCGGGTTCGCCATCGCATCCTCGCCGAAGTTGCCTCTTGCGCTCTGACATCGAGTACAGGTACGAATGATACGCATAAGGTGCCATTAATGGAACCGGCTCGACCACAATTGAAAGGTTGACCACGTGACTTCAGCCACCGAGAGGCTGGTGAGTTTGGTCGATGCGGAGGACCGCTTCGACCATTCGCCCGCCGAGCTGCTCCCGATCCAGATCGAAGCGCTCGAGGAGCAATTCCAGGAACGCAAAGATCGCATCAAACTGCTCGGTCACCGAGCCCGCGAGGCCGGCATCACCGAAGTTCGCAGCCGCGAGGACATGGTGGCGTTGCTGTTTCCGCACACCGCGTACAAGAGCTATCCCGAGAGCTTCCTGATCGAGGAGAAGTGGGACCGCCTCGGCAAATGGCTCGGGACGGTCTCCCCGCATCCCATCACCCCGATCGAGACCGCAGACATCGGCGACATCGACGAGTGGATCGGGCGCCTCGCGGCTGCCGGGCACTACGTGTCCTGCTCCAGCGGCACCACCGGAAAATCGGCGATGTTGCCGGCCAGCGACAAAGACATGGCGTGGTCGCGGATGGACACGGTCAACGTCTTCTCGTGGGGTTCGGGCGTCAAACCGGCCGCGGACCGGCGGATCATGGGGTTGGCGCCCACGGCGTCGGTCCCCAAGAACGAGGTCATCGCGGAGGCTCAGCTCGCGGCATTCGGTGATCCGGCCTTGGAGCGGTTTCGGTTGCCGATCCCACCGATCACAGTCGGTTCGCTGACCCAGATGGTGGTGCTGCGCAAGAAGATCGCCGATGGCACCGCCCGACCCGATGAACTGGCGGACTTCGAGCGGACCTCGCTGGAGCGTCAGGAGGGCCTCGACAAGGCGATGATCCGCGGCGCAGAGGCGCTCATCGAGTATCGCCACGAAAAGCTCTACCTCGCGGGGATGTGGAACTCGCTGTACCAGCTGGCGAAGCTGGTTCGCGACATGGGCTACTCCGCGAAGGACTTTCATCCCGACAACTGCATCTACGTCGGTGGCGGACTCAAGCGGGCGCAGCTGCCACCGGACTATCAGGAGTTCGTCCACCAAACCTTCAACATCCCGGCCAGCCGGGATTTCCAGAATTACTCCATGCAGGAGCTCAACTCCGGAATGCCCAAATGCCAAGCCGGGGAGCGCTATCACGTACCGCCGTGGATTGTGCCCTTCGTCCTCGACGAATCCGGGGAGAACCTGCTTCCGCACGAGACCGGTGAGATCGAGGGGCGCGCAGCCTTCTTCGACCTTTCGCTCGACGGTCGTTGGGGTGGCGTCATCACCGGCGACAAGATCTCGCTCGACTTCAGTCCCTGCGCCTGCGGCTCCAAGGGCGCATCGATCCGCGACAACATCGCCCGCTACGCGGATATCAAGGGCGACGACAAGATCGGCTGTGCCGGCACTGTCGACGCATATGTGAGAGGTCTGTCATGACAACGATCGACACCGACCGGGCAGTGGACCACACCACGGTCTCGGCGCCGTTCTTCCTGCGGGGAGAACTGTTCGAGGGCCAGGAAGTCTCGCACCGTTCCCGCGATCTAGGGGTCACGTTCACCACTCCACGCATCGCGATGGACAAGGTGGTGCACCCGCGCACCGAGCTGCCACCCCTGCTCAACGTGCCGCTCGCCGAGATCATCGACTTCCTTGTCGAGACCGGTCAGCGCATCAACGATCCCGGGAATCCCTTTGTGCAGGACTGCATCGACCGGATGGCCTCCACGCACGTCCTGCCGCGCGCAGTGCTGCAGGCGCAGGTCCAAGGCGCAGCCGCCTATCTCGACAAGCGGGTGCTCGAGGCCGTCGTGGAGCAGAACTTCCCGGACCCCAAAGCGCTCGACGAATGGGTTCCGAAGGGGGACTTCACCGGTCGCAAGAGTTTCGTCCGTGCCTTCGCGCCGCGTCTGGTTCATGTGCTGCCCGGCAACTCGCCCGGTGTCGCCGTGAAGTCCATTGCCCAGGGCGCGATGGTCAAGGCTGTCAACCTGTTCAAGATGTCATCGAGTGATCCGTTCACCACCGTCGCGATCCTGCGGACCATGGCAGAGATCGATCCGGACCACGCGATCGTGAAGTCGATGTCGGCGGTCTACTGGCGCGGCGGCGACGACCAGGTGGAGCGCGTCCTCTATCGCCCGCAGTATTACGACAAGATCGTGGCCTGGGGTGGCGGTGATGCGATCAACAACGTGATCAAGTACCTGGGACCGGGGTTCCAGCTGGTGTCGTTCGATCCCAAGACGTCGATCTCGATGGTCGGCAAAGAGGCGTTTGCCTCTGATGAGTCGCTCGACCTCGCTGCCGAGTTGGCTGCCACCGACGTCATGATCTTGAACCAGGAAGCGTGCGTGGCCAGCCGCTTTGTACATGTCGAGGCGAACCAGGAGGACGCCGACCGATTCTGTGAACGCCTCCACGCGCGGATTGTCGCGAAGGCAGCAGATTCCGGGGATCGTCGGCCGTTGGAGATGGACCTGCGCGAACAGGTCGACACCTTGATGATGCTCGACGACGAGTTCCGGGTGTGGGGCAAAACCGACGGCACCGGTCTGGTGATCCGTTCGGACGAGCCGGTTGACTTCCATCCGATCAACAAGACCGCCAACGTGGTGCGGGTCGACTCCCTCGACGACGCGATGAAGTACGTCAACGTGGCGACTCAGACCGTGGGCTTCTACCCGTTCGACCGAATGTGCGACTACCGCGACCAGCTTGCCAGCGGCGGCGCACAACGGATCGTTCATCTGGGTGAGGCGGGGCCGAGCACGATCGGCAATCCGCACGATGCGATGTACCCGTTACATCGCCTGGTGCACTGGATGGCCCATGAGGATGGCGTCGACGACGGTCGGTAGGGGATCATGTTCTTTTGTGAACGCCTCTAAGATTCCTGTCACCACTGTCGACCCCGACGAAGTCGGCTCGCGCATCGATCCGGTGCTGGCCCGAAGTTGGCTCCTGGTCAACGGTTTGCAGAATGAACGCTTCCAACCGGCCGTGCATTCGCGTGCCGACATCGTTGTCCTCGACATCGAGGATGCGGTGGCACCGAAGGACAAGGTCGCCGCCCGCGACCACGTCGTCCGGTGGCTTGCCGGTGGCAACCGCGACTGGGTGCGGGTGAACGGATTCGGCACCCAGTGGTGGGCCGATGATCTGGCCGCACTGGGTGAGGTCAAGGTCGGTGGCGTGATGCTGGCGATGGTCGAGTCGGTGGACCACGTCACCGAAACCGCGAAGCGACTGCCGGGTGTGCCGATCGTGGCCTTGGTCGAGACCGCACGTGGTCTGGAACGGATCAGCGAGATCGCCTCGGCCAAAGGCACATTCCGTCTCGCCTTCGGGATCGGCGACTTCCGCCGCGACACCGGATTCGGTGATCAGCCCGCGACCCTGGCCTACGCCAGGTCGCGTTTCACCATCGCGGCCAAGGCGGCGCACCTGCCGAGTGCGATCGACGGTCCGACCGTCGGTTCATCGGCGCTCAAACTCAGCGAGGCCACCGCGGTCAGCGCGGAGTTCGGCATGACCGGAAAGATCTGTCTGACACCGGATCAGTGCGCCGCGGTCAACGAGGGACTGTCTCCGTCGCACGAAGAGGTCGCGTGGGCGCTGGAGTTCTTCGCCGAGTACGAGCGCGACGGGGGAGAGATCCGCAACGGATCAGATCTGCCCCGTATCGCCCGTGGCACCAAGATCCTGGATCTGGCCCGCGCCTACGGCATCGAGTTCAACCAGGAGTACGACGACCCGGACCACATGCCGGCACCGTCGGACACCTACCACTACTGATCGCCAGGCCGAACACAAAAATGGTCGCCGCCCTCGAAAGGGCGGCGACCATTTTGTTGTCAGATCAGATCAGTGCGATCAGCGTGCAAACATCAACGCGCGCTTGACTTCCTGGATCGCCTGGGTCACCTGGATGCCACGAGGGCAGGCGTCGGTGCAGTTGAAGGTGGTGCGGCAGCGCCACACCCCGTCGACGTCGTTGAGGATGTCGAGGCGTTCGGCGGCACCTTCGTCACGGCTGTCGAAGATGAACCGATGCGCATTGACGATCGCGGCCGGACCGAAGTAGCTGCCTTCGTTCCAGTACACCGGGCAACTCGTGGTGCAGCAGGCACACAGGATGCACTTGGTGGTGTCGTCGAAGCGGGCGCGGTCGGCCTGGCTCTGGATGCGCTCACGGGTCGGCTCGTTGCCACTGGTCATCAAGAACGGCTTCACGGCGCGGAAAGCGTCGAAGAACGGTTCCATGTCGACGACGAGATCTTTCTCGACGGGCAGGCCCTTGATGGGCTCGACCGTGATGGTGATCTCCTTGGACTTGTCCTTGGGGAGCATGTCCTTCATCAGCAGCTTGCAGGCGAGCCGGTTGACGCCGTTGATCCGCATGGCATCACTGCCGCAGACGCCGTGGGCGCACGAGCGACGGAACGTGAGGGTGCCGTCGAGGTAGCCCTTCACGTACAGCAACAGGTTGAGAAGGCGGTCGGTCGGCAGAGCCGGGACCCGGAAGCTCTCGAAGCCCTGGGCGTCAGGATCTTCCGGGTTGAACCGGCTGATCTTGAGCGTGACCATGGTCGCCTCTTCAGGGACCGGAGGCAACGGCGGATCGTCGTGCCGGACAGCGGTATCGGTTGTGGCAGTCATCAGTACTTCCGCTCCATCGGTTCGTAGCGGGTCTGGACCACGGGCTTGTAGTCCAATTCAATCGGGGCGATCAGTCCGTCGCCCTTCTTGTAGGCCATCGTGTGCTGCATGTAGTTGACGTCGTCGCGGGTCGGGTAGTCCTCGCGGGCATGCCCGCCACGGGTTTCCTTGCGGTTCAGCGCACCGACCACGGTGACCTCGGCCATTTCGAGCAGGAAGCCCAGCTCGATGGCCTCGAGCAGGTCGCTGTTGAAGCGCTTGCCCTTGTCGTGCACGCGGATGCTGTTGTAACGCTCCTTGAAGCCGTGGATGTCGTTCAAGACCTTGGTGAGCGTCGCGTCGGTGCGGAACACCGATGCGTTCGCGTCCATCGTGGCCTGCAGTTCGGAGCGAATGTCCGCGACGCGCTCGTGTCCGTGCTCGGACAGGATCGTCTCGAGCCAGCCATCGACCATGGCGGTCGGTGCCTCGGGGAGAGGGGTGAACTCGGTGGACAGCGCGTACTCGGCGGCAGCGATGCCGGCGCGGCGACCGAACACGTTGATGTCGAGCAGCGAGTTGGTGCCGAGACGGTTGGCGCCGTGGACCGAGACGCAGGCACATTCGCCTGCGGCGTACAGACCGTGGACGATCTCGTCGTTGTTGCGCAGCACCTCACCGTTGATCTTGGTGGGGATACCGCCCATGACGTAGTGACAGGTGGGGAACACCGGCACGTACTCGGTGACCGGGTCGACGCCGAGGTAGGTACGGGCGAACTCGGTGATGTCCGGGAGCTTCTCGTTGAGGACGTCCTCGCCGAGGTGGGTCACGTCGATGTAGACGTAATCCTTGTTCGGTCCGGCGCCGCGGCCCTCGAGGACCTCCAGCACCATCGACCGGGCGACGATGTCGCGGGGCGCGAGGTCCTTGATGGTCGGGGCGTAGCGCTCCATGAAGCGTTCACCGTCGACGTTGCGGAGGATTCCGCCCTCACCGCGGACGGCTTCGGAGATCAGGATGCCGAGGCCGGCCAGACCCGTCGGGTGGAACTGGTGGAACTCCATGTCCTCGAGCGGCAGGCCCTTACGGAAGACGATGCCCATGCCGTCACCGGTGAGGGTGTGGGCGTTGGACGTGGTCTTGTACATCCGGCCCGACCCGCCGGTGGCGAAGACGATCGACTTGGCGTGGAAGACGTGGATCTCACCGGTGGCGAGTTCGTAGGCGACCACACCGGTGGCCACCTGCTCACCCTGCTCGTTCTCGGTGAGGCAGATGTCGAGTGCGTAGAACTCGTTGAAGAACTCGACGTCGTGCTTGACGCAGTTCTGGTACAGCGTCTGCAGGATCATGTGGCCGGTGCGGTCGGCGGCGTAGCAGGCACGGCGGACCGGGCTCTTGCCGTGATCGCGGGTGTGACCACCGAAGCGGCGCTGATCGATCTTGCCCTCAGGGGTGCGGTTGAACGGCAGCCCCATCTTCTCGAGGTCGAGCACGGCGTCGATGGCTTCTTTGGCCATGATCTCGACCGCGTCCTGGTCGGCGAGGTAATCGCCGCCCTTGACGGTGTCGAAGGTGTGCCATTCCCAGTTGTCTTCTTCGACGTTGGCCAGTGCTGCGCACATTCCGCCCTGGGCCGCGCCGGTGTGGCTACGGGTCGGGTAGAGCTTCGTCAGCACTGCGGTGCGGGCGCGCGGCCCGGCCTCGATGGCCGCGCGCATCCCGGCGCCGCCGGCGCCGATGATGACTACGTCGTAACGATGTTCCTGCATGTGTTTGTTGCTCCGATTCGGGCCGGGTCTAGACGCTGTTCACGTCGAAGGTAAGCAGGGCATAGGTGCCGGTGAGCAGCACCAGGATCATCGACAGGACCAGCAGTGTGTTCAGCCAGAACCGGGTCGAGTCCTTGCGGGAGTAATCGGCGATCACGGTACGGACGCCGTTTCCTCCGTGAAGCTGGGCGAGCCACAGCATGGAGAGGTCCCAGACCTGCCAGAACGGTTCTTTCCAGCGGGCGGCGACAAACGAGGCGTCGATCCGGTGCACACCGTCGTCCCACGCCAGCATGATGAACATGTGACCGATGGTCAGAATGATCAGTGCGATACCCGAGAAGCGCATGAAGAGCCATGCGTTCTTCTCGAAGTTGCCACCCTTGGGCCGGCGCGGTGAGCGCGGGTTGTCGAGGCTGGCCGGACGATCGTGGTCGGTGCCGTAGGTTTTGGCGATCCGAGGTGCTTGTGATGCGGTCATCTGCGGCGCCTTCCTAAATGTGTTCCACGAGCAGCTGCAGCAGACGTACCGTCGCTGCGCCGAAGATGATCACGAACAAGGTCAAGATCGTCCACAGCATCTGACGCTGGAACTTCGGTCCCTTGGACCAGAAGTCGACCAGGATGATCCGGACACCGTTCAACGCGTGGTACAGCACGCAGGCGACGAGTCCGATCTCCATCAGACCGATGATCGGGTTCTTGTACGTCTCGATGATCTCGGAGTATTTGTCCG
Source organism: Williamsia sp. Y712 (assembly GCF_059445525.1). NCBI lineage: Bacteria > Bacillati > Actinomycetota > Actinomycetes > Mycobacteriales > Nocardiaceae > Williamsia > Williamsia sp. Y712. The sequence continues at coordinate 179,443 of NZ_JCAIUN010000004.1, read as the reverse complement.
GATCGATCCGGATCACTGCCGTGTCGAGAACGTGTACAAAGAGGAAGAAGAAAATGGATACGCCGGTTATCCGGTGCAGCACCCAGGACCACATGCCTGGGTCGCCCCGGTACAACGAGCGCTTGCGCACCGGTTTGGGCGCGGTCTCGGTAGGAATGCTCATCGAGAAATTGGCCTCCAACATCGTTGATGGACGCGTCGAGCGCGGTTCCGGGCTGCTCGATCGTGGACCCACGTCAAGAACCATAAACCTAAGCTGTTGTGAGAAAGAATCCTGCCCGAGTGGAGATGAGCTGCAACACATCTCGACTTAGGGTTGCCTTACCAAGGTTTTAGTGTGTAGGTGATGTCCGCTTTCGTGGGCGTCGATGGCGAAAGGGCTACCCTGTGGCACCGGAAATTGACTGGAAAGTACTGCGGGACAAGGCTATTGAGGTAATGGGGTGGGCATATGCGCCTTATTCGGGCTATCCGGTGGGTGCGGCCGCAATAGTCGATGACGGCCGTTTTGTGACGGGTTGCAATGTGGAAAATGTCTCATATGGATTGGGCCTGTGCGCCGAGTGCACATTGGCCGGAAATCTCCACGCAACCGGTGGTGGGCGCCTGATCGCGCTCAGTTGCACGGACAGCCGGGGTGAGGTGCTGATGCCCTGCGGGCGTTGCCGACAGGTGTTGCTCGAACACGGCGGACCGCAGATGTTGATCGATCATCCGGACGGCCCGAAGTCCTTGGGCGAGTTGCTTCCGGACCATTTCGGTCCGTCCGACCTGGCCGCCGGACGGGTGTCGGGGGATGTCCGTGGCTGAGGTCTTCGACGCGGTCTCGGTGATCCGGACCAAGCGTGATGGCGGGGCGCTGAGCGATGGCCAAATCGATTGGGTGGTCAACGCCTACACCGCCGGCCTGGTGCACGACGAACAGATGTCGGCGCTGGCGATGGCGATCCTGTTGCGCGGCATGGACCGTCGTGAGATCGCCCGGTGGACCGAGGCGATGATCAACACCGGTGAGCGAATGGATTTCACGCACCTGCATCGCGGCGGTGAACCACTGGTGACCGTCGACAAACACTCGACCGGTGGGGTGGGCGACAAGATCACGTTGCCGCTGGCGCCGTTGGTGGCGTCGTATGGCATTGCGGTGCCGCAATTGTCGGGACGTGGCCTGGGTCACACCGGGGGAACGCTCGACAAACTCGAAGCCATCTCGGGATGGCGTGCAGACCTCACCAACACCAGGATCACCGAACTACTCGAATCGGTCGGTGCCGTGGTGTGTGCGGCCGGTTCGGCGTTGGCACCTGCCGACAAGAAGCTCTACGCACTGCGCGACGTCACGGGGACGGTCGAGTCGATCCCGCTCATCGCGAGCTCCATCATGAGCAAGAAGATCGCCGAGGGCACCAGTGCGCTGGTACTCGACGTAAAGGTCGGTTCTGGTGCATTCATGAAATCCGAGAGTGATGCCCGTGAGCTCGCCCAGATCATGGTCGAGATCGGCAATGACGCGGGTGTCCGGACGTCGGCCCTGCTGACATCGATGTCCGAGCCGCTGGGTCTGACGGCAGGCAATGCGCTCGAGGTTGCCGAATCGTTGGAGGTACTGGCCGGTGGTGGTCCACCCGATGTCGTGGAACTGACGGTGGCGCTGGCGCGCGAGATGCTGGCCGCCGGTGGCATCACCGGGGTGGATCCGGCCGAGAATCTTCGCAACGGCAAGGCGATGGACCTGTGGGAGGCGATGATCGCCGGACAGAGCGGTGATCCGAAAGCACCTCTGCCGCAGGCAGATCACGAAGAAGTCATCAGGGCCCAGGAGGCCGGGGTGATCGAGTCGATCGACGCGATGGCCGTCGGGGTGGCGGCTTGGCGGCTGGGAGCGGGCCGCGAACGGCAGGGCCAGACCGTCCAGGCCGAAGCCGGTGTGCGGTGGCACGCGGTGGCCGGGCAAACGGTTCGCGCCGGTGACCCGCTGTTCACCATGTACACGCAGACACCGGAGCGGTTCGAGGCCGGAGCTCACGCGCTCACGGGTGCGGCTGTGATCGGTTCGGCAACGCCGCACACCGGGTCCCGGGTCATCGATCAGGTTACCGTCAACTCATGACATCATCGCCGCTGGATCTGACCTCCATCGCGCTGGCCCCGAAGGTGCTGCTCCACGATCACCTCGACGGTGGCCTGCGTCCGGAAACGGTGCTCGAACTCGCCCACGAAGCCGGATACAAATCTCTTCCGGCGGACAATCACGCAGATCTCGCGACATGGTTCCGGGAGGCCGCCGACAGTGGCTCGCTTGTCCGATATCTGGAGACGTTCGAGCACACGGTGGCCGTGATGCAGACCGCCCCGGCTCTCGAACGGGTGGCTCGGGAGTGCGCCGAAGATCTCGCGGATGACGGTGTTGTCTACGCCGAGGTTCGGTTTGCGCCGGAACAGCACCTCGAGGCCGGGCTGTCGCTCGACGAGGTTGTCGAGGCGGTGTTGCGTGGCTTTGTCGACGGCACCGCGGAGGCCGCGGCTCGGGGTCGCCGGATTCAGGTTCGCACCCTCGTCACCGCGATGCGACACGCGGCGCGGTCCCGGGAGATCGCAGAGTTGGCGGTGCGATACCGGAATCAGGGTGTGGCCGGCTTCGACATCGCAGGCGCCGAGGCGGGCTACCCGCCGAGCCGTCATCTCGACGCGTTCGAATACATGCGGGCCTCGAACGCACCGTTCACCATTCATGCCGGGGAGGCCTTCGGGTTGCCGTCGATCCATGAGGCCATCAGCTTCTGTGGCGCCGATCGGCTCGGACACGGGGTCCGAGTCATCGACGACATCACGTTGCCCGAGGGGGCCGACCTCGCCGCGGACGCATTCAAGGGCGCGCAGCTGGGGGACATCGCGAACTATGTCCGCGACAAGCGGATCCCGCTGGAATTGTGCCCGAGCTCCAATGTGCAGACCGGTGCTGTGGCAAGTCTGGCCGAACACCCGTTCAATGTGCTTGCGCGACTACGGTTCCGGGTCACCGTCAACACGGACAACCGACTGATGAGCGATACCAGCATGAGCCGCGAGTGCAAGGTGCTCGTCGACCAATTCGGCTACGGATGGTCCGACCTGGAGCGCTTCACGGTGAACGCCATGAAATCGGCGTTCATCCACTTCGACGAACGTTTGTCCATCATCGACGACGTCATCAAACCGGGCTATGCGGTCCTGATCGGCTGAACTGTCGGCTGACCTGCCCTGAAAACCGCTGAATACGGGGGCGGCGAGGGAACATATCCCTTGCCGCCCCCGTATTTGACTGTTTTCAGGGCCAAGAAGAAGGCGCGTCAGCCGCGCTTCTTCTCCAGGCGGGTGTCGAAGTCGTGCTCGAGTGCCCGCCAGGCTTCGGACTCGTTGTCGAACGGCGGGCTCGGCGCCATCCGCTTCGGATCCGGGTTGAGCGTGTAGTCCACGAACCAACCGAGTGGCGTGGTCGTCCCCAACGCCTCGGCCACCGAATCGTCGTCCGCATAATCCGCTGCGTCCGTGAGCAGTTCGACAGCCAATTCGAGTTGCTTGCGGTCGATGCGGCGCGGGCCGTCGAGGATGTCATCGGTCAGGCCCGGCAGTACGTAGACGTTGTCTTCGTAGACGTCGATCTCGAGAGATCCGTCGGTGGCCGCGACCTGGATGTCCTCGAAGGTGCTGATCGGCGACAGGTCGTGTTCGTTGTCGTCGGCCAGGTACCGCTCCAGGGCACGCTTGGAGGTGAAGGCGAAGATCTTGCCGTTCTTGCCGAGGAAGACCGGATCGTCGTCCAGATAGCAACGGAGCGAGAAGAACTCGCCTTCGGCGGTGACGATCTGGATGGGGTCGATACCGACTGACGCCCAGAAGTCGTCTTCGTCGATCTCTTCGTACTCGTCTTCGTCTTCGTCGTCTTCATCAACGAGGTCGTCGTCGTCGTCTTCGTCATCGTCTTCGTCGTCACGGTCGACGATCTCGACGTCCTCGTCTGGCTCGTCCTCGTCTTCGGCGCTGGCGGCTGCGAGGAGTTCGGCGTCGGCGACCGCAACGGCTTCGGCGTCGACCTCCGGAGTGCTGATGACCTCATCGATCGCGTCGATGACGTCGTCCCAACGCTTGTCGATGAGCGTGCCGATGCGCTCCCACAGTTCGGCTCCGTCTTTGCCGATGAAGTTGCGGGTGCCGGTGGTGACCGCGCCGAGGATGGGATTGCCGTTGAAGAACTTGGTGATCGGCGTCAATTCGCAGACCTCGCCGATGATCCGGACGATCTCGAGGACATCCTCGAGCTTGGCGATGACCTCAGGGGTCGGGTCTTCGGCAGCGAGCTCCGGGACGGCGATGAGGTCGAAGGACTTGTCCTGCGCCGGTTCGAACTCGTCGGCCTTGAGTCCGACGACCGTCTTCCATGCCGGGTGCTCATCGAGATCGTTTTCAGCACCCGACCGGACGAATGCGACAAGCTCGGCGACCGAGCCGAATCCGTACAGGTCTTCGTCGAGACCCAGGAACGCCTCCCACTCGTCATCGCCCTCACGCCAGCGGGGAGCCCACAGCGTAAAGGTGTTGCCTTCGGTGATCACGAGTTCAATTGGGACGATGTCTCCGGCCATGGGGACAGAGCCTAGTCACCGATGATGACCATGGGCCACCTCGCCTCACCATTACTGCTGTGGCTTTGTCGTGAATTTGTCGCCGCGTCTGAGATCGGCCGGTAAATGCCCTCGAATGTGAGGCTCGATTCGGCGACTCCGCCCGGCACAACGCGTGTTGCGGACCGTTGACTTCGGGAAAGCTCGGAGCCTGATCGTCAGCAAGGAACAACGTCATCGCGGTGTGTGAGTGTCAGCACATCAACGGCCACGCGATGCGACTATGGAGAGCATGAGAGATCCAGAGGCAATGGAGGACGACGAGTTGCGCCCCGGGCTCTTTGCGTCGCAGCGGACGCGAGAGTTGGCGATCGCGATGGATGATCCGGACAACCTCCCACACATCGAAGAGCACATCCGGCGGTACGAATTCGAAATCGTCAGACGCGGCCTGTAGTCACGTAGGCCTGCAGTCACGTGGGCCGGTAGAAGCCCTCGAACGTCTGACTCAAGTTTGACGTCCGGACGGGTGAAACGCTGACCGGGTCGCCGGCTTCGACCATCTGGCCGTTGCCGATGTACATCGCGACGTGTCCGGACCAGACGGCGAGATCACCTGGCCGCAGATCGGCTTGTGAGACCGCCACACCGGCGGAGTCCTGTTCTTGGGCGAGGCGGGGGAGTTCGACGCCTGCCTCGCGGTACGCCCACTGGGTCAGGCCGCTGCAGTCGAGGCCCACGCCGGGAGTGGTCCCGCCCCAGACATAGGGGACGCCCTGCTGGCTCAACGCGGCCCGCACCGCCTTGGCTGCGCGCTCGTTGGGGGCATAGGCGACCGAGCCGTCCGGCAGGGTGATTGCGACACCGGTGCCGTCGGTGTTGGTGGCCGACAACCCGGCTGGAACGGTCGATGCGGCGCCCTGGTCCGGCGGCAGTCCTGAATCGGTGACGGTGGACTGTGCGCCCGCGGTGACGGGCCCGAGGGCGGCGTTCGCGAGATTGCCGAGTTCGGTGCCCACTCGAGCCAGCTGGGCGGTGACCGGATCGGTGGTGGCCGACGCGGTGATGGCCGGCGCGGGTGTGCGGCCGATCTGCAGAAGCCTCTCGGTGTCCGTGCTCAGTCTCGTGCGGGTGCGTTCGACGACGTCGATGCCGCGTTGCAGGTGGGCCATCGCAATCGGGAGGATCGCGGCGATGCCCGCGGGGGTGAACAGCGTCGGGCCCATCGCGGCCGCGATCGTCACAAAGGAATCGAGAATGGCCTCGAGTTCGAGGGCGGCCTGTCGCACGGTGTCGCCTGCCGACTCGATGATGTCGGCGATGGCAAGGCTGTCGTCGGAGTAGTTGGCCGCCGCGACGACTGCCTCGTCGAGAACCGCGATGGCCGAGTTGGCGCCTGCCCCGGACCACTGTGGTTTGAGTTCGGTGTTCACGCGGTACTGGCCGGCCCGGGAATCGTCGAGAACCGTTGCGATTGTTCTCAATTGCATCGTCGGCGCACCACCCGGCAGGATACCGGTACCAAGGGTGGCAAGGAGTGCTTGCAGCGGCGCGATCAGGATCTCGACGGGGATCATCTACAGGGCCTTGATCGGATGGACGCTATTCGGTTGGGCGCTGATCTCGCGCGCACCGGTGTCGTCGGCGCCCGAGTATGTGGCGGCGGAATTCTGTAGGTCGGTTGCCAGCGCGTCGATCCGGGACGCGAGGTCGGTGAGTTCACGGCTGTGTCGGTCGGTGACCATCACCGCGGCGGCCGCGAACTCGGCACCCATGAGACCGAATGCCGGAATGAGTGTGGCTGCCTCGACGCGACCGGTGGCCGCGTATGCCGCGATTTCGGCAGCCACCGATCGTGTTCCGGCAGCAGCGGCGGTCAGGGCGGCAGGTTCAACAGATACCGAAGTCATGGGTTTACGACGCGATGGGCGGGTGGTCTGGTTCCCCTCGTATGGTTATCCCATGCAGATCCGGACTGTCGATCATCCCTTGGCCGCGGCCAGACTGACCACCTTGCGCGACAAGAACACCGATAACGCGGCGTTTCGTGGGGCGTTGTCAGACCTGACCCAGATGCTCATCTACGAGGCGCTGATCGGTGCTCCGGTCACCGAGATCGCGGTGTCGACGCCGGTGACCGAGACCACGGGCGTGCGGCTGGCTGCGCCTCCGCTACTGGTACCCGTGCTCCGCGCCGGTTTGGGCATGGTCGAGCAGGCGCACGCCATGGTGCCCGAGGCCAACGTGGGATTCGTGGGTATCGCTCGCAACGAGGACACCCACCAGCCGGTGCCGTACCTCGAGTCGCTTCCCGACGACCTGTCCGGCCAGCCGGTTTTCGTCCTCGACCCGATGCTTGCCACCGGTGGTTCGATGATCCACACGATCGAGTTGCTCGTCACCCGCAAGGCCACCGACATCACCGCGGTGTGCGTGGTGGCTGCGCCCGAAGGTGTGGCAGCGCTGGGTGATTCAGGTCTTCCGGTTCGCCTGGTGACCGCGGCCATCGACGACGGTCTCAACGACGTCGCCTACATCACGCCGGGTCTCGGCGATGCCGGTGACCGCCAGTTCGGACCCCGCTGATCCGACTGCGGCCTGATCAGGTGGCCGGACGGCGAGTGTAGAACTCGAGGGCGATGCCATCGGGGTCGCGGAAGGCGATGAGTTGTCCGATCATCCCCGTCACGATCCCGTTGTGTTCGATCTGGGCATTGTCGAGTATCGAACGCCAGCGTTCCAGTTCGTCGAGGTCGGCGACTTCGAACGCCAGGTGATCGAGACCGGGCCGGAATTCGGAGAAGCCGTCCGGGGTTGCGCGAGGACCGTGTGAAATCAGACTGAGGGTGAGCCCGCCGGGATGATGGAGCATTGCCTTGTCGGCATCGTCTTTCTGTTGGCGCGAGGCGACCTCGAAGCCCAGGACCCATCGGTACCAATCGATGCTCCGGTCGAGGTCGACAACAGTGATGCTGACGTGATGGATGGCACCGATCGCCGGGAAGTCAGCTGTCATGGGATTGCCTCCGATCGTGGGTTTACGGATCTAACGACTGCGCGCCGCCCACCGACCACCATCGCGCCTGACCTGGACCGGGTGGTCGAAGCACTTGGTGATGGTCGCCGATGTGAGAGCCTCGTCGACGCTGCCCTGGATGACCGTTTCCCCATCACGCAGCAGCAGGGCATGACTGGTGCTGGTCGGCAGGTCTTCGAGATGATGGGTGACCATGACGCTCGCCAGATCGGTGACTTCTTTTCGGAGTTGGTCGATGCTGGTCAGCAGCTGTTCACGGGCGGCGAGGTCGAGGCCGGTGGCGGGCTCGTCGAGCAACAGCAGTGACGGTCGCGGCATGAGAGCCCGCGCGATGAGGGTGCGCCCGCGTTCGCCCTGACTCATCGTGGTCCACACCGATTCCCGGCGCGCAGACATTCCGAGTAGCTCGAGAAGATCGTCGGCATGGCGGTGATCGGCAGTGGTGTACGTGCGGCGGGGGTCGAGCTCCGGGGTGTTGGTCAGCCCGGTCAGGACGACGTCATGCGCCCTCAATGGAAGATCGAGGCGGTGCCGCGGGTCGACATGTCCTATGTGCGTCCGCAATTCGCGCATGTCGACCCGGCCCAGACGGTGGCCGAGAACGTCCACCGTGCCGCGGGTCGGGTGCCCGAACGCGCCGAGGATGTGTAGAAGCGTCGACTTGCCTGCGCCGTTGGGGCCAAGGAGCGCCCAGTGCTCTCCGGGACTGACGGTGAAGTCGATGTCGCGCAACAGGTATCGCCCGCCGCGCACCACGTCGATTCCGGCGGCGTGCAGAACTTCGGGCCTGGGGTCGGCATTTGATTCGGATGGCATCATGATCAGTTCGTCCAGTAGTAGAGCATTGGTTCCTGCGAGACGACCACGCCGTTCGTTGCGATGGTGAGGGACGTCGGTGTCATCTCATAGGTGGTGTCGCGGTTCAACGCCACGAACTGGTTCCCGGAGCGCGTCGGATCCGGGATCTCGACGCCCAGGCCGTTCGCCAGACCCTTGTAGTAGTAGCGACCCGACTGATTATCCGACTGGCAGACAACAATTTTCGACTGATCTGTCTGGCCGACCATGACCACCGTGTCTTCTGGGCCGTTGCAGCGTGGACCGCTGACAAAGCCTTGCTGATCTGCGCCGGGGACATTCGGCACCGGAACAGCCGGTGTCGAGGTCGTTGTGGTCGGCGTCGGCGAGGGGGTCGCGGTCACGGTCGACGGCTCGGCCGTCACGGTGTGCGTCGACACCCGCGGGCCGGCTGTGGTGCTGCTGCCCTCGGCTTCGGACGCGGGGTCATCCGACGGGATCAGGAGAAATCCGAGGAGGATGGCCAGCGCCAGTACGAGTACGCCGGCCACGATCGCACCGATCACAACCGGTGACGACCATGGAGATCGCGGTGGGGGTGTCGGGTAGTAGTTTCCGCTCACGCGCTCACCCTACCGGCGACCCCCGGCACAGTAGGCGGTGACTTGGGAGGTGATCGTGGCCATTCGAGCCTCCGCCGAAGCTCGTGCGGTTGCCGGAGGTGGGCCGGGGGATTCGGCGACCTCGAGATAGAACTTGAGTTTCGGCTCGGTACCCGAGGGCCTGGCGATCACCCTGATCTGGCCGGTCTGAGAGGTACCGGTGAGCTGCACCGCGTCGGTCGACTGACCCGGCGCGCGTTGGAGGAGATCCTCGGCGTCGACCGCGATCCCGTCCAGGTGCTGCGGTGGGTTGGTCCGAAGGTTCGCCATCACCTCGGTGATCTGAGCGAGGTCGTCGACACGCAGTGAGTACTGGCCTGTCAGATGGACACCGTGCTCGGTCGCGATTTCGTCGAGACGGTCGGCCAGGTCTCGGTCGGAGTCGGAGAGCTGTTGGGTCAGGACACTGAGCGCGACCGCGGCGCTGATGCCGTCTTTGTCTCGGACTCCATCAGGGTCGACGCAATGTCCGATGGCTTCTTCATAGGCGTACACCAGTCCTTCTCCGGCTCGGACCAGCCATTTGAAACCGGTCAGCGTTGCCGCGTACCGAACGCCGGACGCCTTTGCGATCTTGCCCAACAAGCTGCCGGAGACGATCGTGTTGGCCACCAATACGTCTTCGCCGGTGTGCTGGGCGATGATCTGGGAGCCGAGCAACGCGCCGGTTTCATCGCCGGTGAGCATCCGCCATATGCCGTCGATCCGCGTGCCGACCGCACAACGGTCGGCGTCGGGGTCAAGGGCGATCGCGATGTCGGCGTCGATGTCGACGGCCAGTTCGAGCAGCAGGTCCGCAGCGCCCGGCTCCTCGGGATTGGGAAACGCGGCGGTGGGGAACGCCGGATCCGGGGCATGCTGCAATCCGACCACCGTGACATTGTGAAATCCGCACTCGCGCAAGGCCTCTACCGCGAGATCGCCGCCCACACCGTGCATGGCGGTCAGCGCGATCCGGATCGTTCGATGCTCGTGGTGACCGAACCGGGTCACGATTCGAGCCAGGTAGTGCGCAATGTTCTCGTGCGCGCGATCATCCGGCGCCACCGGTGTCCGCGGGATACGGTTGGCCGGTCCGGTGGCCGCGATCAATTGCTCGATCTCTGCGTCGGCCGGCGGAACCAGTTGCGCCCCTTGATCCAAGTAGACCTTGTAGCCGTTGTCGGCAGGCGGGTTGTGCGAGGCGGTGATCTGGATCCCGGCGACAGCGTCCAGGTTTCGGACGGCGAAGGCAACCAGGGGTGTCGGTCCTGGACCGGGCAGCGCGACCACGTCGAACCCCTGCGCCGCAAGGACTTCCGCGACCGCGTTGTAGAAGTCCTCGGAACCGTGGCGGGCATCGCGACCGACAACCACTGTGCCACCTGCATGACCGTGGTCGATCAGCCACTGCCCGACCCCGGCGGTTGCCTTGGTGACCACCGCGACGTTCATCCCCAGCGGCCCGGCGCGGACCGGGCCGCGTAGGCCTGCGGTCCCGAAATGCAGGGTGTCGGAGAACCTCTCGTCGATCTCGTCGGTGTTGAGCGTGGCGAGTTCGGCTCGGGTACGCGGATCGGGATCGGCGTCGATCCAGGCCTGGACTGCTTCGAGCGGCGTCATGAAAAGTCCTGTGTCATGTGGGGTCTCAGATCTGTTCGATCACCTGGGCCAGCAGGTGACCCATCCGGGTGGCCGAGGCGCGGCCGACTTCCAGGACTTCTTCGTGATTCAGCGGTTCGCCGGTGATACCCGCCGCAAGATTGGTGACCAGCGAGATGCCCAGGACCGACATGTTTTCCGCACGGGCGGCGATGGTCTCGTGCACGGTCGACATGCCCACCAGGTCGGCTCCCAGGACCCGCAACATGTTGATCTCGGCGGGTGTTTCGTAGTGGGGCCCGGGAAGTCCCGCGTAGACGCCTTCGGCGAGGGTGGGATCGACGGCCTGAGCGATCTTCCTCAGCCGCGGTGCGTAGGCGTCGACGAGGTCGACGAACTGCGCGCCGATGAGAGGGGAGCGGGCCGTGAGATTCAGGTGATCACTGATCAGGACCGGCTGGCCGACCGTCATGTCGTGCCGCAGACCGCCGGCCGCGTTCGTCAGCACGATCGTCTCCACCCCGCACTTGGCGGCGGTCCGGACCGCGTGCACCACGCTGCCCAGTGGATGTCCCTCATACGCATGGGTTCTGCCCAACAACACCAACACCGAACGGCCGCCGATGCGCAACGAGTGGACGGTGCCGGAGTGTCCGGCCGCGCTCGGCGGCGTGAAACCGGGCAGCTCCGCCATCGGGATGCTGGTGTCGGCGGTACCCAAAGCGGCAGCGGCAGGCGCCCATCCCGAGCCGAGGACGACGGCCACATCGTGGCTCGGTTTCCCGGTTGCCGCAGCGATCGCGTCGGCCGCCGCCTGCGCTGCGCCGGTGGGATCGATCGTCGGATCGGAACTGGTTGAAATCACGTCGGGTCCGTCGGTTGCCATGGGACAACCCTAAGACGAAAAGGGGCGGCTTTCGCACCCTGAGTCGGGTCCGGCGCAAACAGGGCTGTGTCCGTCGCATCGGGAATGGCCGGGACCGATAGGCTCGCGACATGCCGTACGTGACCACACATGACGCCGTCCACACCCTCTATCTGGGCACCGAGGGTGACGACAGTGATTCCGACAATCGTTTCGGAATCGACTGGCTCGACTCCATCAATGCTCGCCTCGATGAGGTCGCCGACAACAAGCCGGGCGCGTTGGTCATCACCGCAACCGGAAAGTTCTTCTCCAACGGCCTCGATATCGATTACATCGGCGCCAATGGCGACAAACTTCCGGCATACCTCGACCGCGTCCACGCCCTGTACACGCGGATCCTGACGTTCCCGCAGCCCACCGTTGCTGCGATCAACGGCCACGCTTTCGGCGCCGGTGCCATGTTGGCGCTATGCGCCGACCACCGGGTGATGCGGACCGAGCGGGGTTTCTGGTCGCTTCCCGAGGTGATGCTCGGAATGCCGTTCACCAAGGGGATGGCGACATTGATCCGGACCCGGCTGCCCGATGCCGCCGCCACCGAGGCCATGACCACCGGACGTCGGTACGGCGGCCTCGATGCGGTTGCCGCCGGAATCGTCGAGCAGGCCGTCGATGTCGATGTGCTGACATCCACGGCCTCCGACATCGCGGCCGGGCGAAGTGCCCTGGCCGGACCGGCCCTGCAGATGATCAAGAAGGGTCTCCGCGAGCCCCTACTCGCCGACCTCGCCTACCTGACCCCGGCCAACCTGGTTGGTTAACTCGGATCAGGCCGCAATCGCGATGGTGAGACAATGAACCGATGACACAGATCGGGCAGCGAGGCGCGCGTGCCGTACAGGCAGTGGCCGGTGACCTGATCGAGTTGTCTCATTCGCTTCACGCCGAACCGGAACTGGCGTTCTCCGAACACCGCAGCGTCGCCAAGGTGACAAGCCTGCTCGACGGCTACGGATTCGAGGTCACCACCGGCGTTGCCGACCTTCCCACCGCTTTCACCGCCACCTACGGTTCGGGTGACCTGGTGGTCGGGCTCTGCGCCGAGTACGACGCGTTGCCCGGTTTGGGGCATGCGTGTGGCCACAACATGATCGCCGCGACCGCGGTCGGTGCAGCGCGTGGTCTCGCGGAGGTCGCCGATGAACTCGGCATCACCGTCCTGGTCCTCGGCACTCCCGCCGAAGAGACCGGGGGCGGAAAGATCGTGATGGCCCGCGCCGGGGTTTTCGATCCCGTTGCGATGGCCTTGATGGTGCACCCGGGTCGGATGGACGAAGTGGCCAGCCGGTCCTTGGCATTGGATGATCTGGCGATTCGATACACCGGTGTCGAATCCCATGCCGCGGCTGCGCCCGAGCGCGGCCGCAACGCCGCGGATGCGGCCACCATCGCGCAGGTTTCCCTCGGGCTGTTGCGCCAACACCTGAAGGCCGGCCAGCAGATTCACGGAATCGTCAGCGACGGCGGCAGCGCCCCGAACATCGTGCCCGGGCACAGCGAGCTGCTCTATTACCTGCGAGCTGTCGACGAGGCATCGCTGGCCGACCTGCGTGAGCGCGCCGAGGCGTGTTTCGCGGCCGGTGCGATGGCGGCGGGCTGCACGTACGAGATCTCGACCGTGTCGCCGACTTACGTTGAACTCCGGCACGATCAGCGACTACTCGCGGCGTACCGGGGTGCGATCGCCGACCTCGGACGCGAAGTGATGCCGGCAGCGCTGGAGGGTGTGCGTCCACTCGGCAGCACCGACATGGGCAACATCAGCCATGTGCTGCCGTCCATCCACCCCATGATCGGCATCGAGAGCAACGGCGCCGGAACCCATGAAATCGAGTTCGCGGCCGCCGCTGCGTCGCCGTCGGCCGATCAGGCGGTCGTCGACGGGGCGCTGGCCCTGGCAGCCACCGCCGCTCGGGCGGCGGCAGATCCGCAGTGGCGCGAAGACCTCCTGCAAGAGCAGGAAAAACGAATTGGTTCAGTCCCGCGTGATGCGGGCAGATGACGATGAGTGTGTAACGAGATATGAGTGGGCAACACGTGGATGTAGAACGTTTCCTGAAGGATCTGGACGGTTGGATCAACGCCAACACCGCGCAGTTGGTCGCGTGGCGTCGGGACTTTCACTCCCACCCGGAACTGTCGCGAAGTGAGCTGCGCACCACCGGCTTCGTTGTCGACGAACTGACGAAGGCCGGCCTGTCCCCACGGGTTCTGCCCCAGGGCGTCGGCGTGGTCTGTGACATCGGCCCGGCCGGACCGTTGGTGGCGTTACGCGCCGACATGGATGCACTGCCGATCTCCGAGCTGACCGGTCTGCCGTTCGCGTCCACCGTCGAGGGTGTCTCGCATGCCTGCGGGCACGACGGACATACCGCGATGTTGTTGGGTGTGGGTAAGGCGCTGGCATCGATGGATGACCTGCCGATCGGTGTTCGACTGGTGTTCCAGGCGGCCGAGGAAGTGATGCCCGGTGGCGCTCTCGATGCCGTCACCGCCGGCGTCACGCGCGGTGTGTCGCAGATCTACGCCCTGCACTGTGACCCGAAACTCGAGGTCGGCAAGGTGGGACTACGGCGTGGTCCGATCACCTCGGCTGCCGATCATGTCGAACTGGTGTTGCACTCGCCGGGTGGACACACCTCACGACCACACCTGACCGCGGACCTCGTGTACGCCATGGGAACGGTGATCACCGGTCTACCCGGAGTGCTGTCACGGCGCATCGATCCGCGCACCAGCACCGTGATGGTCTGGGGTTCGGCACATGCGGGCGATGCGCCCAATGCGATTCCGCAAGAGGGTCGTCTGCGCGGCACGGTGCGTACCGGTGACCATGCCACCTGGGCGCTGCTCGAACCGATCGTCCGCGAGATCATCGAAGGGTTGCTGTCGCCGTTGAGCGTGCGCTACGACCTGATCTACAAGCGCGGCGTCCCGCCGGTTGTCAACGATTCGATCTCCACCGAGATCTTCCGCGACGCGATCTTGTCGGTGAGCCCCGACGCGCTCGCCGACACCGCGCAATCCGGTGGTGGAGAAGACTTTTCGTGGTACCTGGAGAACGTTCCGGGTGCGATGGCGCGGCTCGGCGTGTGGTCTGGCCGCGGACCGCAGGTCGACCTGCATCAGCCCAACTTCGACCTCGACGAGCGTGCGCTCGCGGTGGGCGTGCGGACGCTGGCCGGGATCGTCCTGCAGGCGAGCCTGCGCAGCCGATGACAGTCGCGGGGCCCGCCGGTCTGAACTAGTGGTCCGGTCCCGGGCTGTCGGGTCCTGGCCCCACATTCCGTGATTCCCGGACCCGCAACTGATGCACGTAATCGGAAGGTGCACCGGCGATTTCAGCTGCCTCGGACATGACGCCGAGGTAGCGCGCGGAGGGTAGGCCACCTTCAAATGCGTCCAGGACATACAGCCATGCCAGCACCGGTCCGTTGGGTGTGGTGATGCGGCAACGGATCTTGCGGTGGATCCCGAGTTCGGAGCCCTCCCAGCGGTCAAGGCTGGATTCGTCGTCGTCGGTGACGTCGTACAAGACGACAAAAACGCGGGCATCGGGATCGTCGCGATCTTCGGTGACTGTTGCCAGTGCGCCTTCCCAGCCGATGTCGCCGCCACCGAACGTCAGCCGCCACCCATACAGCCAGCCGGTGCCCGCCATCGGAGAGTGGGGGGCACGCATGAGCATCTGTTCGGGATGCATGTTTGAGCCGTAGGCCGCGTAGATAGGCACGGAGAGGAGCCTAGAGGGTCAGCTCCCCATCGGGAAAGTGCAACAGGCGATCGACTAGATTCTCAAGTGGCGCCACCCCGCCGGCAGGCCCATCCGACATCCCTGGGAGTTGACCTGAAATGACCAAAATCGTGATCCTCGGTGGAGGACCCGCCGGCTATGAGGCGGCACTCGCCGCCGCCACCTATGGTGCCGACATCACCATCGTCGACAGCGACGGCATGGGCGGTGCCTGCGTCCTGTGGGACTGCGTCCCGTCGAAGACCTTCATTGCCTCGACCGGGATCAGGACGGATGTGCGCCGTGCCGTTGACCTGGGGATCAACCTGCAATATGACGGTGCGCTCGTGTCGTTGCCGCAGATCCACGAGCGGGTCAAGGATCTCGCCTTCGCCCAGTCATCCGACATTCGCTCGCGGCTCCTGAGCGAGGGTGTGCGGATCATTCACGGTCGCGGCCGTCTCGCTGCGCCCGAGGCCGGATTTGCCCGACACAAGATTCTCGCCACGCCGTTCGGGACCGACGGCAGCGACGACACCGAAGAGATTCTCGACGCCGATGTGGTGTTGATCGCAACCGGCGCGTCGCCCCGAGTTCTTCCTGACGCCCAGCCTGACGGTGAGCGGATCCTCACCTGGCGTCAGATGTACGACCTCGATGAATTCCCCGAACACCTGATTGTCATCGGTTCGGGTGTCACCGGTGCGGAGTTCGTGCACGCGTACACCGAGCTCGGTGTCCCGGTGACGTTGGTCTCCAGCCGGGACCGGGTCCTGCCCCATGAGGATGAAGACGCAGCTCTTGTCCTCGAGGACGTGTTGGCCGAGCGCGGCGTCACGTTGGTGAAACACGCACGTGCCGAAAAAGTCGAACGCACCGCCGACGGCGTGAAAGTCACCCTTGCCGATGGGCGCACCGTCGAGGGCTCTCATTGTCTGATGACTGTCGGATCCGTTCCGAACACAGACGATCTCGGACTGGAGAATGTCGGCCTGGAGCTCGCCCGCGGTGGCTACCTGAACGTCGACCGGGTATCGCGGACCGCAGTGCCCGGTATCTACGCCGCCGGTGACTGCACCGGGCTGCTGCCGCTGGCATCCGTGGCCGCCATGCAGGGGCGAATCGCGATGTACCACTCGCTGGGTGAAGGTGTGTCGCCGATCCGACTCAAGACCGTTGCGTCGGCGATCTTCACCCGACCTGAGATCGCCACCGTGGGTGTCAGCCAGCAGGCCATCGACTCCGGCGAGTATCTGGCCCGGACGGTGATGTTGCCGCTGGCGACCAACGCGCGCGCAAAGATGAGCGGTTTGCGGCGTGGCTTCGTGAAGATCTTCTGCCGTCCGGCAACCGGTGTGGTGATCGGTGGAGTTGTGGTCGCTCCCAATGCGTCTGAGCTGATCCTTCCGATCGCGCTCGCAGTGCAGAACAAGCTGATGGTCGGCGACCTGGCGCAGACATTCTCGGTCTACCCGTCGTTGTCCGGATCGATCACCGAGGCCGCTCGTCAGCTGGTTCGTCACGACGATCTGGACTGACCGTCCCATAATTTGGGAAATACATTTCATATTTCGGTTAAGGCGCGCTAGCCTGGGTTTTGCGACTCACACTGGCGCGCCTTATTCGGTGACCACTCTCATCACCACACTTTGTTGATAACTGCTGCTGTGGAGAGTGATTGCCGTGTCTGTTGTTGGAAGTCCTTACGCACCATCGCACGCGTTGGCGAATGTTCGTGGGTCAGCGATCCGTGATCTGCTGAAGCTGACCGAACAGCCTGATGTGCTCAGTCTCGCCGGCGGATTGCCCGCCACCGAACTGATTCCTGCGACGCGAATCTCGGAGTCGGCCGCACGCATCAGCGCTGATCCGGCCTCGTTGCAATACACCGCGAGCGCAGGGGTGTACCCGTGCCGCGAAGCGGTGGCCCGGTACGTCGGCGCCGATGATCCAGGTCGGGTTCTGCTCACTCACGGTTCGCAACAGGCTCTGTCCCTGTTGGCGCATGCGTTGGTGAATCCGGGTGACCTGGTGGTGGTCGATGACCCGGTGTACGTGGGTGCGCTGCAGGTCTTTCAGTCGGTGCGGGCACGGGTGCGTGCGCTGCCGATCACCGCATCTGGATGTGATGTCGGCGCGCTGCGTGAGTTGCTCGAAGCCGGCGAGCGACCGCGGATAGTGCATACCGTCAGCAACTTTCACAATCCTGCCGGGGTGACGGCCACAGCGCAGACCCGAATCGAATTGGCGCGGTTGGCCGATCACTACGGCTTCATCGTGGTCGAAGACGATCCTTACGGGCGACTACGATTCTCTGGTGCGGAGATCGAACCGATTGCGGCGCACGGCGATCGAGTTGTCCGGCTGGGGTCGGCATCGAAGATTCTGGCACCGGCGCTGCGCGTCGGTTGGATGAGCGGCCCGCCTGAGGTGATTGCAATGGTGGAACTGCTCCGTCAGGGTGCGGATCTGTGTGGGTCTACCTTCAGTCAATTGATGGTTGCGGAGTTGCTCGATGACCAAGCGTGGCTCGATGAGCATATTTGTCATGTGCAGTCTGAATACCGCCTGCGTGCAGCTACTTTGGCTGACGCGTTGCACCGTGAGCTGGGGGAGAAGGTTCAGTTCTCTGAGCCCGAGGGTGGCATGTTCTGCTGGGTTCGGATGCCTGGTGTCGATACGTCGCGGCTACTGACGGATGCGGTCGATGCCGGTGTGGCATTTGTGCCGGGTGCGGCCTTCGCAGTGGAAGAAGATTTCAGTGATTGCCTGCGGCTGAGCTTCTGCACTCTCCGACCTGAAGGGTTGGACGAAGCGGTTCGGAGATTGGCTGCGGCTGTGGAAAGTTCGTCGAATTAGTTCGAAAAAGTGTTCGACTTGCGGTGTCTCCTGAGGTAAACTGATTGAAAGCGTTCGATCAGATGTGCTGGGGGGCATGATGACTGACGATCCATCTGATGAAGTCGGGGTTGGTTCTTCTTCGGTTCCGGTGTTGGTGCGTAAGTACCTCGAGTTGGAGTTGCTGGTTGCCGATATCGCGGACTGTGCTGATTCCGATATGTCTGGGGCGGAAGTCAATGAGCTTGTGCGGGTGCATGAGCGGATAGTTCGCAAGCTGGAGTTCATCGGGTTGGGTCACCTGTTGCGGGTTTCGGATCGGTCATCGTTTACCGAAGCCGGGTACTCGTCGCTGTTCGGTTTCACCCGTAGCGAGTTGCGGCTGACCAAAGGGCAAACCATGTCCCGGATCCGGGGCCTGGAGGCGGTCGGCCGGTTTCACACGATGCAGGGTGAGGAGTTGGCGCCGAAATGCCCTGCCGCCGAACAGGCCTGGGCTCACGGGTTGATCGGCGGGGCGCATATGGATGTGATGTTGGATGTGCGCAAACACATTCCGTCTGCTTCCGATCCGGCGGTGTATGACGTGGTCGATCATTGGATGACTGAAGAAGCTGTCGGCCAGGACCCGACGCAGTTGGCGGCATCGGGTCGTGCGGTGTTGGCGCGGGTTGATCCCGATGGCCGGCTGACCGATGATTCGGATCGCGCGCGTAAACGGTCGGTGAGTATCGGTGGTCAGGGCGTGGATCTGATGGCGAAAATCTCCGGCACCCTGGATCCGGAAACCCTGGCCTTGTTGCGGACGGTGATGGATGTGTGGGCTGCCCCGGGGATGAATAATCCGGCCGATCCGAACTCGCCGACCGGTGCGTCCGATGATCCGAAACAGGATGCTGAACTGGTCAAGGCTGCCGCTGAGCGTGATATCCGTTCGACGGGCCAACAGTGTCACGATGCGTTGAAGGCGATCCTGAAGACGATTTTGGAGTGCAATCTGCTCGGTAAGTCTCATCGGGGTTTGCCGGCGCAGTTGATTATCACGATGACCAAAGAGCAGCTCGACGACTGTGCGGGGATCGCGAGAACTGCGTCCGGGGTTGATATTCCGGTCAAAGAGGCCCTGCACCTGGCAGCCCGGTCCGACAAATATTTGGCGGTGTTCGCTGACCACTCCGCGGAGGTGTTGTATCTGGCCCGGACCAAACGGACCGCGCAGAAGGGTCAGCGGTTGGCTTTGTTCGTCCGGGATCGGGGTTGTTCGTACCCAGGCTGCACCAATCCAGCGACCTGGGTCGAGGCCCATCATCTGATTGCCTGGATCAACGGTGGGCTGACCGACATCAACATGATGGGTTCCGCGTGCCCGCCGCACCACAAGTTGGTGGGTGATGGCCCGGGCCAGTGGCAGACCATCATGATCACCGAAGGCCCCGACAAAGGCCGGGTCGGGTGGATACCCCCGGCAAGTGTGGATCCGGAACGCACACCGCGGGTCAATCGCGCCCAGCACGTCAACGAAACCTTCGCAGCGGCCTGGCAAAAAGTCCTCGCCGACCGCCAGGCGGTGTTGGCCGAAAAGCTGGCGGAACCGACCGGCAGCGATCCGGAGGTCCAACCCGATCCGGACCCGGATAGTCCTGACCAGGGCGAATAGCTGAACGAGTGTTGGACCGCGCCATGGTCTGGGTCTAGATATCGAGTTCAATGCTGGTTGGAACCGATCGCCACCGGCTAACGTCGTACCTCAGGTGGGAGATCTATGCGAGGAGGGGACATGGCCGACGAAGTGCAGTTCACTGATGAACAGTGGGAGACGGTAGCGACGGCTGCGGAGGTGTTCGCGGAGGTGTTAGCCGAGGCGCAATTGAACCTTAGCGGGGTTATCGATTCGAACTGGGCCGGTGAGTGTGCCGAGGGTGAAGGCACTATCGAAAACTTGCGTTCCTTGCTGCGTGGTGACACGGGGTCGTTTTCGCAGGCGATCGTGTCTGAAGCTGACTATCTTAAGGTCGTGGCAGCGCAATGTAGAGCATCCAAGTTGTCGTTGCAGTCAGCCGATGAGGCAAACTCAAGGCAGTTTCGCAAGTGAGGTTGCGGATCGCATCCTTAATTTTGGTAGTGTTTTGCGCTGCCGCGTGTGCAGTCGATGATCCTGGAACACAGCCGGTTCCGGTTATGCCAAGCACAACCGATCCGGCTGAGTCTGAAGAAGTTCCGTTGCCTTTTCACAATCCGTTTCCAAATCGCTGGAATTCATCGAATGATGGAACGCCCTTTGAGCCCTGCGTCGCTTATGCGGATGAGGAACTTCTGCGATTTGGCATAGACCCGCGGGTGATTGAGGATTCGGCAATGGTCGACGGGCAAGGTATACGCGGATGCAACTGGTTTATGCCTGACACGATTTCCCTTACCAATGTCGTTACCAACGCGACTTCGCTTTCGGCGTACAAGGCTGGGACCGGTGAGCTCGCGTGGAAGGATGACTTTCTTATCGGTGATCGAGCCGTGGGCCTCGCACAGTTAAATGGCGAGGATCGGACCTGCAAGACATACGTTCAATCGTTACGATCAATAGTGGTTATCACGATCATTGTGACGGGCGGGGTTGAGGCGCGTAAGCAGTTTGACCCGTGCGAGATTGCAGTTGAGTTTACAACTGCGTATATCGACAAGATTCCTGACTGATTCACTCTGCAAGTGTGCGGACCCGAAGGGTGCATTGGATAGACTCTGCGCAAGTCAGTGCTGGGGAGTGCTGTGAGGGGGATTGGGGGAGAACGTGGCGCCGAAGTCGATTGATCCGACGGACTGGGTCAGCCATGCGCTCGATGAGATGCGTCGGGTGTGCGCGAGCATGCAACCCAGTTCGGCGGAGGCTGATGCTGAGGCGATCAGGCTGATCGCGAGTCGAATCCAGGCGGCTGCGGCGGTGTACGAGTCAGCCCTTCCGAAGTTGTATCCGGAAGGTGAGTTCAGCGGAGAGACAGTCACCGGATCGCACCGCGCAACTGTTGCCGGTATCCGGCACACGGATAGCTCGGCGGCAGTTGGGCTCAAGATCGCGGACCAGATTTCGGCCATCGCGGGGATCCTTTCGCAAACTCAGGGCAACGTTGCGGACCTGGACGCCACATTCGGTGACGGTGGCGGCGACAACACGATGGAGCGGGCAGTACATCGAGCGCTGATTGCCAAGACGATGACGGATTCGTACAGCAACCCGGTCATCGGCGCGAATGGCTCATTGCCCGAATACGACGCCGCCCCGCTGCCGCAGCTCGGTACAGGCTTTGAGCCAAACTTCGCGGAAGCCCTCGGCGGAGCCGGCTCCGGTAGCGGATCAGGGGACACCAGTCCGGCACTGCTCGCGGGAGCCGGCACCCGAGGTGAGAACGGTCCCGACGGGCCGGGCGGCCCGAACGGACCCGGCGCTGACCAAGCCGCCTATATGGGAGGTCAGGCCGGAGACACGCCCTTCACCCTCGGAAGTGGCGGCGACGCATCGGGCGCAAGCGGAGACGGATCCACACCGGGCCCGCTCAATGGCGCTTTTGGCGCACCGGTGGCAGGTGGCGCGGGCACAGGCGGACTGACGTCGGCCGCAGCGTTGAACAGTGCGCGCGGTGGGGCCTCTGGTAGCGGCTCGGGAAGTAGCGGCTCGGGAAGTGGTGGCTCGGGCGGTGGTCGCGCCGCAGGCAGTGGCTTCGGCGGAGTCGGAGGCGCCGGTTCGGAAGCGAACCCGCTCGGCCGTCGTACGCCCGCATCGCTGGTCACACCGGCAACCGGCGCCAATCAATCGGCCGGGGCGACGCCGTCAGGCGGCTCGCGGGGTGGCAGTCCGATGGGGTCGCCCGCCGGTGGCCGCGGAGCAGGGAAAGACAAGGACGGCGAGCATCGCGCGCCGTCGTACCTGCACACCCGCGAGAACGGGGAAGAGATGGTCGGACGCCTGCCGCTGGTGGGACCGCCCGTCCTCGGCGATTGGGCTCGTGTCTTGGACCTCGGTCCGGCCGGTGAGAGCGCAACGCCCGACGCGCCCGATGGCAAAGGCCCTGACGACAAGCAGCATTAGCGCACTTCGCAGCCGGTCGCTGGTTGTGGTCGCGCTCGCTCAGGCCAGGTCGTAGCTTCGTTCGACGGCGGTGTTCCATCCGGCGAAGCGCTCATCGCGATCATCGGCGGGCATTGTGGGTTCCCAGGATTTGCCCTCTGCCCAGTTGTCACGAATCTCTTGTTCGCTGTCCCAGTAACCCACCGCGAGCCCGGCCGCGTAGGCAGCACCCAACGCTGTCGTTTCGTTGACAACCGGCCGGACAACCGGAACGCCGAGGATATCGGCCTGGAACTGCATGAGCAGCTCATTGACGACCATGCCGCCGTCCACCTTGAGGGTCGACAACGTAACGCCCGAATCTGCTTGCATCGCCTCGATCACCTCGCGCGTCTGAAAGGCGGTGGCCTCCAGCGCCGCACGCGCAATGTGACCCTTGTTGACAAAGCGCGTCAGGCCAACGATCACGCCACGCGCGTCGGGCCGCCAGCGCGGCGCGAACAAACCGGAAAAGGCCGGCACGAAGTAGACCCCGCCGTTGTCATCGACAGTCTGGGCGACCCCTTCGATATCTCTTGCAGCACTGATCAACCCAAGATTGTCGCGCAGCCACTGGATCAGGGATCCGGTCACCGCGATTGAACCCTCCAGTGCGTAAACGGGTTTGTTGTCGCCGATCTGGTAGCAGACGGTTGTCAGCAGTCCATGGTCGCTGTGGACCACTTCCTCGCCGGTGTTGAGCAGCAGGAAATTGCCTGTGCCGTAGGTGTTCTTGGCTTCGCCCACCGCCAGGCAGGCCTGCCCGAACGTGGCTGCCTGCTGATCGCCGAGAATGCCGGCGATGGGTACGTCGGCGAGCGGGCCCCGCTCGCGGACATGGCAATACACCTCGGACGAACTGCGGATTTCGGGCAACAGGCTCATCGGGATCTGCATCTCCCGGCAGATCTCCTCATCCCAGGCGAGCGTCTCGAGATCCATCAGCATGGTGCGGGAGGCGTTGGTGACATCGGTCAGATGCTGTCCACCGCTCGGGCCGCCGGTCATGTTCCAGATGAGCCAGGTATCCATTGTGCCGAAGCACAATTCGCCGGCCTCGGCGCGTTCTCGAACGCCATCGACGTTGTCGAGAATCCACCGGACCTTCGGCCCGGAGAAGTAGGTGGACAGGGGGAGTCCGGTGCGCTGCTGATACCTGCCCGCGCCGTGATCGCCGGCCAGTTCCTCGCACAGTGCCGCGGTGCGCGTGTCCTGCCACACGATGGCGTTGTACACGGGCCGACCCGTCGATCGATCCCAGACCACGGTGGTCTCACGCTGATTGGTGATTCCCAGCGCGACGATGTCGGCGGTCTCGAGATCTTCCGCTGCCATCGCGGCCGCCACCACACGGCGCGTATGCCGCCAGATCTCCACGGCGTCGTGCTCGACCCACCCGGACTGCGGGAAGATCTGCCTGTGTTCGACCTGTTCCGAACTGACGACACGTCCGGAATGGTCGAAAATCATGCAACGCGTCGACGTTGTGCCCTGGTCGACCGCGGCTACGTACCCGGTGGTGTTGCTCACGTCCCCGAGTGTTCCATGAACTGCCCGTAGAGTCCGCTGTGTGGACCATCGACGTGTCACCGAAGCGCATTGGAGTGGCCGAACGGTTACCTGCGGGTAACCTGGCACAAGAGTATCCGCCCAGCTGAATGGGAGATCGCGATGAGCGCAGCAACTTTCGATCCGGATCGGCCCGCAGACCTCGGTCCCCGCTACCGGGAAAACGCCTGGCAGCGCCTCTCGACCGAACAGTTCGACGTTGTTGTCGTCGGCGGTGGCATCGTCGGGGCCGGAACTGCGCTCGACGCCGCAACCCGCGGCCTGCGGGTGGCCCTGGTCGAGGCCCGCGACATCGCATCGGGCACATCAAGTCGCTCGTCGAAGATGTTCCATGGCGGATTGCGCTACCTCGAACAACTCGAGTTCGGCCTGGTCCGCGAAGCGCTGCACGAACGCGAACTCTCCCTGAGCACCCTGGCGCCGCACCTCGTCAAACCCCTCCCGTTTCTCTACCCACTGACCCACCGGGGCTGGGAGCGCCCCTACGTCGCGGCAGGCCTTTTTCTCTACGACTCGCTGGGCGGATCGAAATCAGTTCCCGGACAACACCATGTGACCCGTTCCGGGGCGCTGCGCATTGCGCCGTCGCTGAAACGGAACTCGCTCACCGGCGGGATCACCTACTACGACACCGTGGTCGACGACGCCAGGCACACCTTGACCGTGGCGCGCTCTGCGGCCCACTATGGCGCGGTGATCCGGACCTCGACGCAGGTCACCGGCTTCCTACGCGAAGCCGACCGTGTCAGTGGTGTGCGCGTTCGCGACACCGAGACCGGCGAGACCGCCGACATCCGCAGCCACTGCGTGATCAATGCGGCCGGGGTCTGGACCGATGAGATCCAGGCGTTGTCCAAGCAGCGCGGCCGCTTTCGGGTCCGGGCCTCCAAAGGTGTGCACATCGTTGTCCCGCGTGATCGCATCGTCAGTGAATCGGCCATCATTCTCCGGACAACCAAGTCTGTGCTGTTTGTGATCCCGTGGGAAACCCACTGGATCATCGGCACCACCGACACCGACTGGAACCTCGATCTCGCTCATCCGGCTGCGACCGCCGCCGACATCGACTACATCCTCGAACGGGTCAACGAGGTGCTGGTGACACCTCTGACCCACGGCGACATCGAAGGCGTCTATGCCGGCCTCCGCCCACTCCTGGCCGGCGAAAGCGACGAGACCTCGAAACTCTCCCGCGAACATGCGGTTGCCGAGGTCGCGCCGGGTCTGGTTGCGATAGCCGGCGGCAAATACACCACCTACCGGGTGATGGCCGCAGATGCCGTGGACGCCATCACCGACTTCATCCCGGTCCGGGTGGCGCCGTCCATCACCGAGAAGGTGCCGCTGCTCGGAGCCGATGGCTATCACGCGTTGATCAATCAATGCGATCAGCTCGGACAACGACATGGGCTGCACCCGTACCGTATTCGTCGCCTGCTCAATCGCTATGGCTCGATGATCGACGAGGTCTTGGACTACGCCAAGAAAGATGCAAGCCTGCTCGAACCACTGACGGGTGCCCCGCAATACCTACGGGTCGAGGTCGTGTACGCCGTTGTCAGTGAGGCGGCGCTGCACCTCGAAGACATCCTGGCGCGCCGTACCCGGATCGCGATCGAGTACCCCGACCGCGGCGTGAACTGCGCAGCCGAAGTCGCGGATTTGGCTGCGCCACTGCTGGACTGGGATGCCGAGCAAACCGCGTTCGAGGTCGAGACATACCTGGCCCGTGTAGTCGCCGAAGTCGCCTCGCAGCGTCAACCTGACGACGAATCTGCCGATGCCCTACGTGCGGCCGCTCCGGAATCACGCGCCGAACTCCTTGAGCCGGTGCCGGTTCCGGACTGACACTGCCCAGAAGTCGGCAGGCGTCAGGTCAGGCGGGCTCGTAACGCAAAAGTGTGACGTCGTCGTCCGGGTAGTCGAAGAACACCGGCTTGACCCGCATACCCACCGTGATGTCTTCCGGTGCGACGTTGACCAACTCGGTGGACAGGCGGGGACCTTCGTCCCACTGCACGACGGCAACAAGCTGCGGCACCGAGTCGGCGAAATGCGGCGACACCGGCTTGCGCGCGATGGTGAACGTGTAGAGCGTCCCGAGGCCGGAGATCTCACGCCACTCGAGGTCGTCGGCGAGGGTGCCGGGCGCCAGGACACGCGGATAGAACACGTACTGCTGCAGCGACGGTGAATACTGGATGCGGATCTTGTGCTCTGCCAACGCATCCCAGAAGGGTGCGGTCACAGGCGTTTTCACCGGCATCGGTTTGGTGAACGTCATGAGGTGATCGCTTTCTAGTCGCCCTGGAGAACAAGTGTGGTCTGTTCGCCCATCACGCCACCGTTGCCGGAGACGAATGCGCGGTTGCAGTCGTCGACCTGTGCGGCCCCGGCCCGGCCCATGATCTGGCGGGTGGCGTCGCACACGTGGTGCATGCCGCCTGCCAGTCCGGCCTGTCCGAATCCGAGCTGGCCGCCTGCGGTGTTCAGGGGGAAGTCGCCGCGGAACGTCAGGTCATGTGAGTTGACGAACTCCATGCCCTTGCCCTTTTCGCAGAAACCCGCGTCTTCCAGGCTCATCAACACCGTGATGGTGTAGCAGTCGTAGATGGAGACCATGTCCATGTCACTGCGCTCGAGACCGCTCATCGTGAATGCGGAGTTGGCAGCCTGCGTGATCGGCGTCTGCAGCAGATCTTCGGCATAGCTGGGGGTCTTGTAGGCGACGTGCTCGCCAAAACCCTTGATCCACACCGGCCGGTTCTTGCTCTTCTTCGCCAGCGCGGCCGAGGTGACCAGCACCGCGGCGCCGCCGGAACACGGCATCACGATCTCGAGGCGGCGGAGCGGGTCGGCGATCATCGGGCTTGCCAGTACGTCGTCGATGGTCAGCGTCTTGTCGTAGAAGATCGCATCGGGAGTGTGGTTGGCGTTGACCCGTTGATCCACAACAATTTTCGCCAGCGCGCGCTCGTCGTATCCGTATACGGAGCGGTACAGCTGAGCGATCTGCCCATACGGACCGTTCTGCCCGAGATTGCCGAACGGGATGTCGAACTCGGCCTGCGGTGAGCCGTAGCGGTTCGATGACGACCCGTACAGCAGGATGTCGGTGAGACTTTCCGGCAACGGCTTCTTCTCGTTGTACGGCACGCCGTAGTCGGCGGGAAGGACACACAGGACCGCTTGGCAGATGCCGAGTTCCACCGCCGCCGCGGCACGCCAGACCATCGCGGACGCCGATGCTCCACCGAGGTCGACGATCTCGGCAAAGTTGACCTTCGCTCCGAGGTACTCGGCAATGGTGGACGGTACGAACATCTCGGACTCGAGCAGAGTCGAGGTGACGATCCCGTCGATCGCGATGCCGGTCAGTCCGGCGTCCTCGATCGCCGATGCCGACAGGGTCGCCCACTGTTCAAGTGTGAAACGGGGGGTCCTGGTGGAGACCTTCTGTGGTGGCAACTCCGTATATCCGACAATTGCCGCATCGCCCTGAAAACCCATGGATGCTCCTGCGCGTGGAGAAAGTGGAAGAGACGGTCGTCCGCCAACCTACTAGAACCCGAATCTAGTTTTCAACTGTTTGCTCGGCCGGGCCGAACAGGAAGTCCATGAATCGGTTGCACAGCCGGTAGACGTCGTCCATCGTTCCGTCGTGATAGATCGCTGAGGTGAGGGCGGTGTTGATGATCGACCACAACATGATCGCGGCGTCGGCGGCGGCGCCGGGGCCGAGCCGGGCGAAGTCGCCGGCCAGGGTCTGCTGGCAAACGGTGAAGAATTCGCCGAGCAGCGCTTTTGCGTTGGTGTCCGAACTCGACTGCAGGATCACGTGCACTTTGAAGAAGTGCGGTCGACGCTCGAACGACGAGATGACCGCGTTCATCTTGGTCCGGATCTGATGCTCGGACAGGTTGTCGCCGGACCGCGCGTAGGCCGGTGCTGCCCAGTCCAACAGCACTGCCGCGTAGAGATGCTCTTTGGACGAAAAATAGCGGTAGAGAGTGCCCAATGCGACCCCGGCTTCCTGCGCCACGTCGCGGATCTGGATCTGCTCGTACTCCTGGGCCTTGAGAGCGGCGTTGGCGGCCTTGATGATGCTCATCCGTCGGGCCTGCTGCCAGGCGGGCAGCTCCGAACTGAGCGTTGCCGCCGCAGTGGAGGGTGCCTGTTGCGCCATGGAAGAGTTCCTTTGCGTATGCGGGCCGTTGCCCGTGTGAGCCATCCGGTGATAGCCGAGCTAGGTACACAGTAAATTGTGCCGACCTACCGTGTCCGCCACACCGTGAGGTTCCGGTGATCCGGGTCAGCCGGTTCGGCGTAGTCGCAACCCTCGGGGTGTGGCCGCGAATCCGCTCTCGCGTAGATGTGCGGCGAGGTCGCTCGTCTGCACCGGGTCGCCGTTGACCCGTTCGACGTGTAGCCGGTCGACCTGACCGCGGATCACGACCTTCGCCAGAGCCCCGGACGCCGCCTCCAGATGCGCGACGTTTTCGCTGAACGTCAGAACCGTCTTTCCGCCGCGCTCGACAAACAACACCAGATGCCCGTCCACGAGAACCACCAGCGCGCCCGGCTTGCGGCCGGGCCGGTGTCCCTCGGCCTGTTTCGGCCATGCCAACGCCGCGCCATACGGGTTGGCCGGGTCGGTGGCCGCGAGTGCCAGAGCGAAGGTGCCGGTCGTCTCGACCTCGTCGCGGAGACGATCGACTGTGGTGGTCGCAGCGAACTGGGCGCCGCCGAGCCCGTCGATGTAATACCCGCGCCGGACCTTGCCGCTGTCCTCGAATCCACTGAGCGCCTTGTATACCCGCGAGAATCCGCCGGCGATGCCCTCGGTCATCACCGCCCCCTTTGTCACCACGCCATACCGGTCGAGCAATGCCGAACACTGAGCGGCCACCGCTCGTGTCGGATCGGATGTGGGCTCGGGCAGGGCGAACCACCGCCCGGTCATCGACAGTGGCGCAGTGCGCGGTGTGCGGGCGAACCGACTGCGTCCCCGATGCGCCGGGGCGCTGCGGGTGGCGCCCGATTTGCGACCGGGACCGAGCAGCGCCCGCACCGGACTGAAGGTGTCGTTGCTGATCCGCCCGGCCCACGCCAGATCCCACAACGCCGTCTCCAGATCTGAACCGAGCGGAGCCACACCGCCGAGGGTGAGCGCGTCGCTGAGTTGCCGAAAGAAGAAGGCGCCGCCGGAGGAGAGCTGTTCGAGTAGCCGGTGATGCAACTCGCTCGTGTCGATATCGACCGGGATCGGGAGACTGTCTTGCGCCACATCCGCCGGATGCAGACTGATCCAGCCGTCCGATCCGGACAGCCTTCCGTGACCCGCCCAGAGCACCTCGCCACCGGCGGTCAATTCGTCGAGCATGTCGGGGCGATAGTCGGCCACCCGTGCGGGCAGGACCAGCGACTCCCACGCCGATGCCGGAATGGGTACTCCGGCAAGCTGATCGATCACCGCGGACACGCCGTCGATGCCACGCAGCCGTGACCGTGCGGTGACGTGCTGCCAGCCGGTGACGAATCGGGCGTAGGTCTCGTGACTCACCGGTGCGATCTCCGCGCGGCTCGCGGCGAGGGAACCTCGTCGCAGCACGGCGAGTACCTCGGTGTTGCACCACTGTTCGGCGCCGCTCAGAGTGCCTGCAGGTTCGGGCCGGAAATCTCCCTCGACCACTCGTCGTTGTCCGGCCAAGCGCACCAGGGTGTCGCGGACGACGGCGACGCCGACTCCCAGCGCCTCGGCCGCGTCGGATGCCACAAACGGTCCGTGGGTACGGGCATAGCGGCCGACGATGTCGCCGAGCGGGTCGTCCACCGGTTCGAGGAATGCCAGCGGAAGTCCCTGCGGCGGGGGGATACCCAAGCCGTCACGCAGGCGTCCGGCATCCTCTGCGGCCGCATACAACTGTGCTTCGCCGCGCTGGATCGTGATGGCCCGGCCCGAGGCCACGAGTTCGTCGAGCAGAGGTTGCGGATCGTCGCCGGTGAAGCGCAGGCCCACATCGGAGGCGCTCAGTGGTCCGAGCCAGCGCAACAGGTCGGCGATGCCTTCGATGTCGCGGGCCTGGCGATCGGGATGCAGGCGCTGCAGCTTGGCCTCGGTATCGGCGATCACCTTCGCGTCGAGCAACTCTCGCAGGTCGACCCGTCCCAGGAGCTGGGCCAACAACGCGGTGTCCAGGGACAGGGTGGCGGCGCGGCGCTCGGCCAGCGGCGCGTCGTCGGCGTACATGAAGGCGCCGACATATCCGAACAGCAACGACGAAGCCATCGGAGACGGAGTCTGCGTTTCGATCTCGATGATCCGCAGGCGTCGTGTTGCGATCCTGGTGAGCAGATCGGTCAATGCGGGGAGGTCGTAGACGTCCTGCAGACATTCGCGAAACGCCTCGAGGATGATCGGGAACTGCGGGTATTTCCGGGCCACATCGAGTAGCTGCGCACTGCGTTGGCGTTGCTGCCACAGCGGCGCCCGACGTCCCGGGTTGCGGCGCGGCAAAAGCAGCGCCCTGGCGGCACATTCGCGGAACCTGGAGGCGAACATGGCGGACCCGCCGAGTTGCTCGGTGACGATCTGCTCGATCTCGTCGGCCTCGAACCCGAACAGTGCCGCGCCGGGAGGCTGGTCGTCGGTGTCAGGTAGGCGGACGATGATGCCGTCGTCAGCTGCCGAGACGGCCCCGTCGATACCGTAATCCTGTTCCAGGCGTGCCGCGACCGCACTTGCCCACGGTGCATGCACCCGTAAACCGAAGGGGGAGTGCAGGATCACCCGCCAGTCACCGAGCTCGTCGCGGAATCGCTCGACCAGCAGGGTGCGGTCGGTTGGCAGGTGGCCGGTGGCGGCCTGCTGCTCGGAGATCAGCTGGGCGAGATTGTCGCGGGCAAAATCGTTGAGCCCCAGGCGCTTCGCGTGTGACTCCAGCTTCTTGTCGTCGATGAGTTCGCCGACAAACCGGCCGATG
Organism: Williamsia sp. Y712; assembly: GCF_059445525.1. Taxonomy (NCBI): domain Bacteria; kingdom Bacillati; phylum Actinomycetota; class Actinomycetes; order Mycobacteriales; family Nocardiaceae; genus Williamsia; species Williamsia sp. Y712. The sequence goes on along the minus strand of NZ_JCAIUN010000004.1, from coordinate 148,617 downwards.
GCCTCACCCAACTCGGCCGGCCGGCCGATGCTGTCGCCATGCCAGAACGGCAAACGCCCGGCCTGCCCGAATGCCGGCGTGACCAGGACCCGGTCGTGGGTGATGTCCTCGATTCGCCAACTGGTGGCACCCAGCGCGAACACATCGCCGACCCGCGATTCGTAGACCATCTCCTCGTCGAGTTCGCCTACCCGGGTTTGCTTTTCGCCGACCATGTAGACGGCGAACAATCCGCGGTCGGGGATCGCGCCGCCCGAGGTGACGGCCAGGCGTTGCGCTCCGGGCCTCCCGGTCAACGTGCCCTGCGCGCGATCCCAGACGATCCGTGGCCGCAGTTCGGCGAACTCGTCGGACGGATAGCGCCCCGACAACAGGTCGAGGGTGGCGTCGAATACCGGCCGCGCCAGCGTTGCGTACGGCGCGCTGCGGCGCACGAGCTGATACCAGTCGTCGACGCCGATACTGCCGGTGGCGCAGGCGGCGACGGTCTGCTGCGCGAGGATGTCGAGCGGATTCGCCGGCACCGTGAGTTCTTCGATGAGTCCGTCGGTCATCCGTTCGACGGCAACCGCGCAGCGCAGCAGGTCGGCCCGATGCTTTGGAAACAGGACGCCCTGACTGATCTCGCCGACCTGGTGGCCCGCCCGGCCGATCCGCTGCAGGCCGCTCGCCACCGACGGCGGTGCCTCCACCTGGATGACCAGATCAACTGCGCCCATGTCGATGCCCAGCTCGAGACTGCTGGTGGCGACCACACAGCGCAGGCGTCCAGCTTTGAGCTCTTCTTCGATCTGTCCGCGGACCTCTTTGCTGACCGAACCATGATGTGCGCGGGCGAGCAGGGGGGCGGCACCTTTGCTGGCGCCGCTGGCCATCACCTGGGCCGGTGCGCCGCCGGGCACCCGCGGATTCGGGCGCGATTCCGGGGCTTCGCCGATTCGGGTGGCGTGGACTTCATTGAGCCGGGCCGTCAGCTGTTCGGCGAGTCGACGCGAATTGGTGAAGACGATGGTGGACCGGTTCTTCTCGATCAGATCGACGATGGAGCTCTCGACATACGGCCACAGCGATCCGGCAACCGGTGCCGATGCCTCATCGTCGAACCCGTCGGTGCCCGCGATCACCGGGATGTTGGTCATGTCGGCGACGGGGACATCGACGGACAGGTCGAATGTCTTCTGCGCAGGCGGCTGCACCACCGTGCACGGGCGACTCCCGGACAGGAACTCGGCCACGCGCTGCGGGGGCCGCACGGTCGCCGACAACCCGATGCGCTGCGCGGGCTTGTCCAGGAGTGCATCGAGACGTTCCAAAGAGACCGCGAGGTGCGTCCCGCGTTTGGTCCCGGCCACCGCGTGAACCTCATCGATGATGACGGTCTCTATCGAGGTCAACGTCTCTCGGGCCGACGACGTCAACATCAAGAAGAGTGATTCGGGTGTGGTGATGAGGATGTCCGGTGGCTTGCGCAGCAGTTGCCTGCGCTGGGCGGGCGGCGTATCACCAGAGCGGACGCCAACAGTGATCTCGGGGACGGGTTCGCCCAGATCCTGCGCCGCCCGGGTCAACCCGATCAGCGGTGCACGCAGGTTGCGTTCGACGTCGATCGCCAGCGCCTTCAGAGGGGACACATAGAGAACCCGGGTACCCGCAGGCTCGGCTCCCTCCGGGGTGGGATGGGCAGCGAGCTGATCGAGCGCCCACAAGAAAGCCGACAGCGTCTTTCCGGACCCCGTCGGTGCCACCACCAGTGTGTTCTGGCCGTCGGCGATCGAGTTCCAGGCACCCAGTTGGGCCGCGGTGGGTTCGGGAAACGCAGCGGTGAACCACGCCCGGGTGGGCGCGGTGAACCGGCCGAGGACCTGCTGGGTGTCGATACCGGCGGACTTCGGCGGTGAGGGCTTGCGGGCGGCCATTGCTCCATGATCCATGAGTGGTCTGACAACGGCGCCGGGGATCGATATGACAGATGGTCTGCACCGTCCGCCTTGACCGGGCAAAACGCGCAGGTTTAGAGTCAGCCCCAACGCTGTGTGGACGGGAAATCCGGTGAGAGTCCGGAACGGTCGCGCCACTGTGAGTTCAACGGAGTCACCAGCATCCGGGGAACGAGTCAGAGCACCTACACCCAGCGAACATCCATCGAAACGCGGGCGCGTCTACCCGCGAGAGGAGTTCAGTTGTCGAGTCCTTCAGTATCCCAAGCATTTTCAGCGGCACAGCCAGGTCCTGGTGGTGCCAGGCTCGCAGTCGCCGTACCTGATGTGTCGGTGGTCAACACCGCGCTATGGCTGACCGCGACCACCTTCGTCGCGGCGCTGGCCTACTACTTCCTCGGCTACGACCAGGGCGCGGTGTCCGTGTTCGGCGCCGACACCCATGTGCACGAGTTCGTGCACGATGCGCGCCATTTCCTCGGCTTCCCGTGCCACTGACGGGCGCCTGAGACCATGGAAAAGAAGTTCATAGGGGCCGGCCTGGTCGCGGGGATCGTGGCCGGGTTGTTCTCCTTCGTGTTTGCCCGCATCTACATCGAACCGCTGGTGGACCGGGCCATCGCCTACGAGGGTGAGCGTTCGGACGCCGAGATCGCCGTCGCGGGCGGCGTCCACGAACACGGCGAAGAGGTGGTCAGTCGCACCATCCAACAGAATTTGGGTGTTGGCGTCGGGACGGTTGCCTTCGGTCTGATCATGGGCGCGTTCCTGGCAGTTGCGTTCACCGTCGCCTGGGCGTACGTCGGACGTCGCTACCCGCAGGTCGACCCCCGTTCGGTGGCCGGTCTGCTGGCGCTGTCCGGGTTCGTCGCGGCTTACCTGATCCCGTTCTGCGCATACCCGGCGAATCCTCCCGCGGTCGACCTGGAAGGCACCATCAACGGGCGAACCAGTTCGTTCCTCACGATCACGGTGCTGTCGGTTGCGTTCATGGTCGCCGCGTGGGTTCTCGCGTTCTACCTGGCACCGAAGATCGGTGGACTTTACGCGGCGATCGTTTCGGGCGCGGCTTACCTGGTGGCTGCCGGCGTCGCGATTCTGCTGTTGCCGAAGTACGACGAGATACCGGGTGAACTCCTGGACGGAGACACCATTGTCATGTCCGGGTTCCCGGCCGATGCCTTCGGTGATTTCCGCTTCTATTCGGTTCTGAACCAGGTCATCCTCTGGACTGTGCTCGGGCTGGCGTTCGCGGTGATCTTGACCGTGATCGGCAAGCGTCAGACACGTGCGGCTCAGGTTCCGGCATCTGCGAGCGTCGGCTGAAACTGCGACTGGTCACCGCGGCCCGGACCGGGCCCAACGCGGCACTGAGATTTGGTGCCGATGAACCACTCGACAAACGCGGTCGCGCCGATTGTGCGCGGCTGCGTTTGCCGTATCCGGACCCGGTGCATATTGCGCCCGAGCGTGCGGCCATCGAGACCGCTGAGCAGATCGGCGCCATCGGCCCGGTTGAACCGCGGCTGGGGGCGATCGACCTCGGGACGTGGAACAAGCTGGCCCCCGAGCAGGTCGATCCGATCGAGCTCCGTACCTGGCTGACGGACCCGGATTTCGCCTCGCACGGCGGCGAGAGCGTTGCTGCTTTTGTTGCACGACTTGATGATTGGCTCATCGGCTGTGCGGAATCGGGCCTGACCGCGGTGGTGACGAGCGGGACCGCGCAAGGGGTCGTCGCAGCTGCGCTTGGTTGCGATTTCTGGAGTGTCGAGGTTGCGCCCAATCAAGTCGTGAACCTGTCTCGACGCAACGGGCGGTGGCGGGTCCGGTTCGGGGGCTAGGAGTTGGACCCGATTCCTGAACCAGGCACACGAACTGGAACTTGTTCTAGTGTTGGTATCGAGTGGATACGCCAACGGTAGGGGATTTGAATGTTCGAGTGGTCCGAAGAAGACCTGATGGTGCGGGATGCGGTCCGGAGCTTTGTCGACAAGGAGATCCGGCCCCACGTCGATGAGCTCGAGACCGGAAATCTGCCGCCTTACGACATCATCCGGCTGATGCTCAAGTCGTTCGGAATTGATGCCATGGCGGCCGACGCACTCGAGAAGGACCTTGCTCACGAAGAGGCGGTGGCGCGCGGCGAGGCCGAGCCGAAGTCGGGGTCCGGCGGGGGTATGACGTCGATGGCGTCGATCTTGAACATCGAGTTGTCCGGGGTGAGTCTGGGCATCGTCGCGTCGATGGGGGTCAGCATGGGCCTGACACCCTCGACCATCAGATCACGGGGAACGCTGGCCCAGAAGAAGCGGTGGCTGCCCGATCTCGTCACCTTGAACAAGGTCGGGGCATGGGCGATCACGGAACCGGATTCGGGTTCGGATGCGCTGGGCGGCATGAAGACAACGGTTCGGCGCGATGGTGACAAGTACATCCTCAACGGGCAGAAGACGTTCATCACCAACGGGCCGTACGCCGACACCGTGGTCGTGTTCGCAAAGCTCGACGAGGGTGATCCCGACGTCGACCGGCGACACCGCAAGGTCCTCACGTTTGTGCTCGACAAGGGCATGGAGGGTTTCACGCAGGGCAAACCGTTCAAGAAGATGGGCATCATGTCGTCGCCGACCGGTGAGCTCTTCTTCGACAACGTCGTGCTCGAAAAGGACCGCTTGCTCGGGGAGACCGAGGACACCGGAAAGGGCAGCGGTGGCGAAGGTGCCAAGGCGGGCTTTGCCATGGAACGGGTGGGGATCGCGACGCTGTCGCTCGGCATCATCAACGAGTGTCAGCGGTTGTCGATCGATTACGCGAAACAGCGCACGTTGTGGGGCAAGCCCATCGCCGATCTGCAGTTGATCCAACTCAAGCTCGCCGAGATGGAGGTGGCCCGGTTCAATGTGCAGAACATGGTGTTCCACGCGCTCGAACGCTCGAAGGCGGGTAAGCCGCTCGATCTGGCCGAGGCGTCGGTGATGAAGCTCTACTCGTCGCGGACCGCCACGGACGTCGCGATGGAAGCCGTGCAACTGTTCGGCGGCAACGGCTACATGGCCGAATACCGCGTTGAGCAGCTGGCCCGCGACGCCAAGTCGCTGATGATCTACGCCGGGAGCAACGAAATCCAGATCACCCATGTCGCGAAGGGTGTGTTGGCCCGCTAGACCCGCAAAAGCACACGGTCCAGTCATAAGCACACGTTTCAACGTGTGCTTATGACTGGACCGTGTGCTTCTGTCGGAGCCAGAACCCCGAACTCAACTTACAAACAGACTGGACTGTTTCTTACTTCTCGGTTACTGTCGCTCGTGTGGCGACAAACACATCAACGACCGATGACACAAAAGGGTCCGCCGACCCGGATGTGACACCCAGCCGTACCCAGGCTCAGCGCACCGCGCAGATGCGGGCCCGACTGCTCGACGCGGCGATCAGCTGCCTCATCGACAAGGGTTACGCCGGGACGAGTACCCAGGAGATCTCCCGTCGCGCGGGGGTTTCCAGAGGCGCGCAGCTGCATCATTTTCCGACCAAGGAGTCGCTGGTGGTCGCGGCGGTCGAGCATCTGGTGGAGCAGCGACTGGCCGAGATGCTCGACGCCCATGTGGCGGACGACAACGCCGGGGTCGAACTGTTTCTCGATGCCTTCTCCGGGCCGCTGTTCTATGCCGCGCTCGAACTGTGGATCGCAGCGCGTACCGATCCGGTGCTGCACGCCGCGGTGCTACCCCTCGAGGCGCGGGTGAACGAGGCCATTCAGGCAGGCAGCGCGGCGATCTTCGGTGACCGGATGTCGCCAGAAGCCATCGAGATCAGCGTTGAACTGGCCAGGGGACTGGCGGTTTCGGCTCTTTTTCGCAATGACACAACCGACCGGGAGATGCGCGCGCGCCTCGTCCCGATATGGGAGGCAATGGTGACCCGCACATGAGTACATCGCCCGCACGCACGGCCCCACTGACAGCATTGCCTGCGCAGGTGCACACGCTGATCGTCGGAACCGGCTTTGCCGGGATGGCCGCGGCGCACAAGATCCTGACCGAAAAGACCTCATCCGACGTGGTGCTCATCGAACGTGCGTCGGATGTGGGCGGAACCTGGCGTGACAACACCTATCCCGGTGCGGCGTGCGATGTTCCGAGCAACCTGTACTCGTTTTCCTTCGCGCCGAGTCCGGCGTGGACACACAACTACGCCCGTCAGCCGGAGATCTTCGACTACCTGAAGTCGGTGGCGGACCAGCACGGGATGCGCGAGCGAACCGTGTTCGACTGCGAGTTGCTCACTGCGCACTGGGATTCGGTGACCTCGCGGTGGCAGGTCGAGACGTCCCGCGGTGTCACCTCGGCCCAAGTGTTGGTTGCTGCCACTGGCACCCTGTCGAATCCGAGCTTTCCGGACGTCCCCGGAATCGGAGATTTCACCGGGACGATGTTCCACAGCGCCACCTGGGATCACAGTTTCGACCCGGCAGGCAAGCGCATCGCGGTGGTCGGAACCGGTGCATCGGCCATCCAGTTCGTCCCCGAATTGGCCGATCCCGCAGAACATCTGACCGTCATCCAGCGGACACCGGCGTGGATCATCCCTCGGCTTGATCGTTCGATCGGCACACTGGAGCGCACCCTGTACAAGGTGTTGCCCCCGTCGCAGAAGCTTGCCAGGGGTGGCCTCTACGTCTACCGCGAGGGCTACGTCCTCGCGCTGGCGAAGTTCACGTTCCTGTTGCCGCTGTTCAAATTGCTCGCCAAGAGCCAGTTGCGCAGACAGGTCAAAGATCCGGTGCTGCGGAAGAAGTTGACTCCGAAGTTCACCATCGGTTGTAAACGGATGCTGCTGAGCAACACGTGGCTCCGGACCCTCGCCCGACCCGATGTGAACCTCGTGGACACCGGGATGGCGGCAATGACCGCGGACGGGGTTGTCGATGGAAACGGGGTGGAACACAAGGTCGACGCGGTGGTCTTCGGTACCGGCTTCACCGCGACAGAGCCGCCTGTGGCACAGGTATTGCACGGCGCCGACGGCCGTAGCCTTGCCGAATCGTGGAACGGCAGTCCCAGTGCCTATCGGGGGACGTCGGTGAATGGCTTCCCGAATCTGTTCCTGATGTATGGCCCGAACACGAACCTCGGACACAGTTCCATCGTGTACATGCTGGAATCTCAGGCGAACTACATCAATTCGGCGATCGCGCAGATGGCCGACCGGAAGTTGTCGAGCATTGATGTCAAGCGTGAGGCGCAGGAGGCCTACAACGCGGATATCGACGAGAAATTGACGGACACCGTGTGGAACGCCGGCGGATGCTCCAGCTGGTACTTCGATCGCAAGGGCCGCAACTCGGTCATGTGGCCGACGTTCACCTGGGAGTTCCGCAAGCTCCTGCGCACAACAGATCTCAACGACTTCGAACTCGGCAGCGGTGCAGTGGTTCCGCAGCCACGGGAAAGCGAGCCTGCATGAACGACTATGACGTGGTGGTTGTCGGATCCGGCTTCGGTGGATCGGTTGCCGCACTCCGTTTGGCGGAAAAGGGTTACAAGGTAGCGGTTCTCGAGGCCGGACGCCGCTTCGAAGACGACGAGTTGCCGAAGACCAGTTGGCGATTGCGAAAGTACCTGTGGGCACCGTGGATGGGTTGCTATGGCGTGCAGCGCATCCATCTCCTACCCGATGTCCTGGTGATGGCAGGGGCGGGGGTCGGTGGCGGATCGCTGAACTACGCCAACACGCTGTACCAGCCGCCGAAACGCTTCTTCGAAGACCCGCAGTGGGGCGACATCACCGATTGGTTCGACGAACTGGACCCCTACTACGACCAGGCCCGTCGAATGCTGGGCGTTGTCGACAACCCGAGTGTGACGGCCGCCGACAAGGTCATGCGCGAGGTGGCTGATGACATGGGTGTCGGCTCGACGTTCACCACCACACCGGTGGGTGTTCTATTCGGTAATCCCGGTGAGCGCGTGGCAGATCCGTTCTTCGGTGGGGCCGGCCCCGAGCGGACGGCCTGCACCGAATGCGGGTCCTGTATGACCGGATGCCGGGTGGGCGCCAAGAACACCCTGGTGAAGAACTACCTGCATCTGGCCGAGAAGGCCGGGGTGACGGTACTGCCGTTGACCACGGTGCGCGCGGTTCGGCCGTCCGACGACGGATACGAGATCGTCACCCGGCGCACAGGTGCCAAGCTGCGTCGTCGCGAGAGAAGCATCTTTGCCGGCCAGGTGGTGTTCGCGGCTGGAACCTATGGCACGCAGAAATTGTTGCTCGCGATGAAGGAGACCGGGGAACTGCCACAGCTGTCCGATCAGCTGGGTTCGGTCGTGCGCACCAACTCCGAGGCAGTGCTGGCCGCGACCGCTCGCAACCGGGATATCGACTACACCAACGGTGTCGCCATCACGTCGTCGTTCCATCCGGACGACCACACGCACATCGAGCCGGTTCGATATGGCAAGGGCAGCAACGCCATCGGGTTGTTGCAGACGGTGTTGTCCGACGGCGGTGGCCGGACGCCACGGGTCCTCAAGACGGTCGGGGTCGCACTTCGCCACCCGGGAGCGTTCGTCCGGAGTCTTTCGGTGCGGCACTGGTCGGAGAAGACGGTGATCGCACTGGTGATGCAGACCGATGACAACTCACTGGAGCTGGCGTCCAAGCGCGGCATCTTCGGCCGGAAGCTGACGAGTCGGCCCGGTTCGGGAAACCCGCCCCCCGAATGGATTCCACAGGGACATACGGCGATCCGATTGCTCGCCGACAAGATCGACGGCGATCCGGGCGGTTCGATGGCCGAAGTGGTCAACATCCCGATGACTGCTCATTTCCTGGGCGGTTGCGTCATCGGAGCGGATTCGGAGCGGGGTGTGGTCGACCCGTATCACCGTGTCTTCGGACATCCGGGGCTGCATGTGGTCGACGGGTCGGCGGTGAGCGCCAATCTGGGTGTCAACCCGTCGCTGACCATCACCGCGCAGGCCGAACGTGCGATTGCGCTGTGGCCCAACAAGGGTGAGGTCGACCAGCGTCCGGAGATCGGCGAAGCGTACGTGCGTGTCACCGCGGTAACGCCAACATCACCCGTGGTGCCGGTAGATGCGCCAGGGGCGCTACGGCTACCTCTGTTCGTGACCACCTCTGCAGCGTCGAAGGACGCCTGCTGATGTGGAGCGTTGTCGAATCCGAAAGTGCCCCGGCGCAGTTGCCGGTCAGCTCTCCACCGCCATGGCCCGCGTCGGTGCGGGCCACACTCTGGTGGCATCGGGCAACCGACGAAGCCATCGCCCTCGGCGGCCGAGAATCGACGATCAACATGACCGTGGGAATGGTTGTCGACTACCTGGACTCGCCGGTCGGACCGTATCGCGAAATCCTCGCCAGTCCGGTCCTGCGGCGGCCGGGTGGTGGGCTCGGGATGATGCCTCGGTTGTCGGTGCCGTTCATCGCCGTCGACTCGGCCGCCTCGGTGCACGGTGGTCGCTTCCACTGGCAGTTGCCAAAGGTACTGGCCGACTTCACCGGTGACGTCCTCGAAGGCGCCGGTGTCTCGGCACGCGATTGGCTGGTGCAAACCCAGTCCGATGGGCGCGGGCCGTCGTTCCCGATCAAGGGTTCTCTCGGTTTTGCCCAGCCGGTTGACGGCGGCGTGGACATCGCGGCGACCAAGCTGACGGGACGGGCCCGCTATGCAAAGGTCGCTGTTCTTGCCGAGGGCCCGACCCTGTCTCGCTGGCTCAAGACCGGGACCCACCACGGCTTACAGATCGTCTCCGGCAAGATGGAAACCGGTACGGCTCGGACCATTTCGTCCTGACCCACCCACTTTTGCACCGGGTGTGGTCAGGGGGTGAGGGCTCGCCAGACCCTGGGCGGGTTCATCGGCAACTCGTGGATCCGGACGCCGATCGCGTTGCGGATGGCGCTTTCCAAACCCGGTGCAACCGGGTTGTAGGGCGCCTCGCTCATCGACTTCGCGCCCAGTGGGCCGATGGAGTCATAGGTGTCGGCGAAGTACACCTCGGTGCGGGGCACATCGGCCAGCGCCGGGATGTGATAGTTCCGAAGCACCTGCGTGATCACGTGACCTTCGTCGATGATCATCTCCTCGTACAACGCCGTACCGATGGCCTGGGCCGCACCGCCTTCGATCTGTCCGCGACATTGCCCGGGGTTCATCACCACACCTGCGTCCGCGGCCTGCAGCGACTGCAGGATGCGGACCTCACCGGTTGCAGTGTTGACCGCGACCCGGAAGGCGTGCACGTTGTATGCCACCGACCGCGGGCTGCCATTGTGGGTGCCTTCGCATTCGACCGGTCCACCGGCGGCTGCGGCGATACCGGCAAGATCGATGAAGGCGGCTCCGGCCTGCACGCCCTGGGGTCCCAGAACGCACTCGGATTGATCTGCCCCGAGTTCGGTGGCCGCGATCTCGAAGATCTTCCGGCGGAGTTCGTCCGCGGCCAGGCTCAGCGCCTTGCCTGCAACGACGGTGCCGGCCGAGCCGAATGCGCCGGTGTCGTAACCGATGACGTCCGTGTCGGACTGGCGGATGACGATCTGGGTCGGCGCGCAGCCCAGTGCCGACGCGGCGATCTGGGTCAGAACGGTGGTGGTTCCGTTGCCGAACTCGGCAGTACCCACGGCTGCCACGAACAGGCCATCAGTGGTCAGCGACATCCGTGCATCGGCGTAGTGGCCGCGCGGCGGATTCGTCGCGATCATCGTGGAGGCCATACCTTCGCCCACCCGCCAATGCGGCTGGTCGGCAAAGACTTCGCCATTGCGCGTGGGATCGGTGCGAGCCGAATGTAGTGCCTCCTGAGCCAGGTCCAGACACTGGTCGAGGCCGTAGCTGCCGAACTCGAGGTCGTCGTCCTCGACTTCCCACGTCACGAACGGGTCACCCGGAACCGTGGTGTTGATCCGGCGCATCTCGAACGGATCGATGCCGAGCTGCGCGGCCAATTCGTCGATCGCACCCTCGATCCCGAAGGCGACCTGCCCGAGCCCATAGCCGCGGAACGCTCCGGACGGAATGTTGTTGGTGTACACCGCACGTGCGTCGACGCGCTTGTTGGCACACCGATACAGGGCGACGGATTCACTACATGAATGAAACAACACCGGGATGCTGTGGTTGCCGTACGCGCCGGCGTCGGACAGCACCGAGACCGAGAGTGCGGTGAGTACACCGTCGGCGCCTGCGGCCGCGGTCACGTCGACGCGCATCGGGTGACGGCACGTCGCGATGGTGAACTGATCGGTCCGGGTGAACTCGTAGACCGCCGGACGGCCGGTCTTGATCATCGCCAGGACCACCAGGTCTTCGGTCAACAATTCCTGTTTACCGCCGAAGCCGCCACCGACCCGAGAGGTGTAGACCCGGACGTCGTCGACGGCCAGGCCGAAGATGTGGCACAGCCCATCTCGGGTCAGGAACGGGACCTGAGTGCTCGAGCGAATGACGAAGCGGTCGTTCTCATCCCGCCAGCCGACGGCACCGTGGGTCTCGAGATGTGTGTGCTGGATCCGTGCGGTCTGCCAGCGTCCGGACACCACGGTTCCGCCCGCTGCTCGGGCCGCTTCGACACCGGCCTCCACATCGCCGGTGGTACCCCCGAATTCGACTACGAGGTTGCGCTGCGGATCCGCGATGCGGGCATCGGTGGTCTTGTCGCCGTGGACCAGGGGCGTGCCGGGTTCGGTGGCCAGTGCCGGATCGAAATTGGCGGGTAGGACCTCGTATTCGATGACGATCAGCTCTCCGGCCCGGCGGGCGATGGTCATCGAATCGGCGACCACGGCGGCGACCCGCTGCCCGACGAAACGAAGGGTGGTGTCGAAAACGTAGGTGTCGTCGGGATTGTCGAGACGGTTCTCGTGGCGCGCCGTGGAAAAGGGCACCCCGGGATCGTCCCGGTGGGTCAGTACCGCGCGCACTCCGGGCAACTGTTGCGCAGCTGTGGTGTCGATCGACACGATCCGGGCATGCGGATGTGGGCTTCCGACGACGGCGATGTGTCCGAGATCGGCGGGAAGCCGGTCCATCGTGTACGGCTCGGTGCCGGTGACGATGCGCGCGGCAGCCGGTGCCGGGATCGACCGGCCCACCGAGGGCCCCGGATCTCCTGCGGAGACCTTCTCGACACCCACGACTCCGTTGATGGCATCGCAGATGGAGCGATATCCGGTGCAGCGGCAGAGGTTTCCCTTCAGACTCTGCGGCAGATCGTCTCGTTGAGCCTGATCGAGCGCGCTGACGGTCACCACCATCCCGGCGGTGCAGAAGCCGCACTGGAAGCCGGCCGCGTCGACGAAGCGCTGCTGCAGCGGATGCAGGTTGTCGGGGGTGCCGAGCCCGGCCACGGTGGTGATCTCGGCATCGGCCACCCGGAACGCGGGGATCAGGCATGAATGATGTGGCTCGCCGTCGATCAGGACCGAACAGGCACCACAGTCGCCGGCGTCGCAACCCTTTTTGACACTGTCCTCACCCTGGTCGCGAATGAACGTGCGCAGGCACTGCCCGGGGGCGGGGCGGCCATCGACAGGTTTTCCGTTGATCTTCATATGTATTTTGTCCTTCACGAACCGGCGAGCTCGGCAACAACATCCCGGATGAGAACGCCGGTGACGTGACGGCGCCAGTCGGCGGCGCCGTGTGGATCGGAATAGTAGGCCTGCAGGGGTATGGCCGAATCGACATGGGCTGCAACCTCATCGGGCTCCGTCGATTCCGTGGCGATCACATAGGGGACACGGGTCGCGGCCGTCACCGAGATCAACGCGCCTGCCGGCCGGCTCCGCCCGACGACCACCACGCCGGAGCGTCCCAGCGGCGACATGGCCATTTTGCGCAGCGCGGTGGGCTGGGTGAGTGCCGCAGCCGGAATCATGATCGAGCGCAGTACATCTCCGGGTTCGAGAATGGTCTCGTTCTGTGCGACGACGAACTGCGGCACCGAGTAGATACGATCGCTGCCGTCGGCTTTCCACACCAGAAGTCGGGCGTCGAGCGCAGAGGTCATCGAGATCATCGCGCCTGCGGGGAATCCGAGGCAGATGTTGCCGCCGACACTGGCGTTCTTCCAGATCTTGAAGGACGCGAGCAGCGCACGCGCGGCGGCGGAAAAGAGCGGGGTGGCAACCCATTCCGCCGGGTAGCGTGCCGAAATGAGTGTCTCGATGGTGCAGGTGGCGGCAATCTCGAGGCCGTCGTCGGTGATGGTGAGGTCGGGCCACCCGAGTCCGCGCAGGTCGATCAATCGCCGCAGGTGCATCTGCGGTTCACTCATCAACCAGGTACCGCCGGACATCAGGCCGTCGGTGGCGCTCAGGCCCGTCAGATCGGCGCGGGTACGTGGTGTTTCGATGCTTTCGATCGTGTGGAGATCCATTATCCTGCCTTGGCGATCAACGCGGTGTGTGCGGCCGCGACTTTGCGTGCGGTGTCCTCGGCGTCGATGGTGACGAGTTCGCCGCCGCTGACAACGGTCTTCCCGTTGACCCACAGTCGTTCGATGGGCGGGATGTCGCCGAGTACCAGTGCTGCCACCGGATCTTCGATACCGCTGTGGCCCAGGCCATCCAGTCGCCAGAGCACCAGGTCGGCGAGTTTGCCGGGCTCGATGGACCCCAGCGTGCCCTGATATCCGAGAACGCGGGCCCCGCCCAGGGTTGCCAATTCGAGGGCCTCCCGGGTGGTCAGCGCGGTGGGACCGCCGATGGCGCGGGCCATCAACACTGCCTGGTGGGCTTCTTCGAGCAGGCGGCTCGATTCGTTGGAGGCTGCGCCGTCGACGCCAAGACCGACGGGTACGCCGGCCGCGATCAGGTCGCGGGTGCGGGCGATCCCGGCTCCCAGTCGGCCATTGGAGGTGGGGCAGTGGGCAACTCCGCTGCCGGTTGCGGCGAGTGTGGAGATCGCCTTGTCGTCGAAATGAACGCCGTGGGCAAACCAGACGTCGTTGCCGAGCCAGCCGACACTCTCCATGTATTCGAGAGGCGTGCAACCGAAATGTTCCGCGGTGTAATCGGATTCGTCGACGGTCTCGGCGAGGTGGGTGTGCAGTCGCACGTTCTTCTCGCGGGCCAACTCCGCCGACGCACGCAAGAGGTCCGCGGTCACCGAGAAAGGGGAGCAGGGGGCAAGGGCGATCTTGACCATCGCATCGGGCGACGGGTCATGCCAGCGGTCGATCGCATCGGAGCTCGCGGTGAGGATCTGATCAATCGTCTCGACCACACTGTCGGGCGGTAGTCCGCCGTCCTTCTCGCTCAGATCCATCGATCCGCGGGTGGGGTGAAAGCGCAGTCCCACCGATTGTGCGGCGAGTATTTCGGCGGTCAGCAGGTCGCCACCCTCTTTGGGGAAGACGTAATGGTGGTCAGTGCTGGTTGTGCACCCGGTCAGCGCGAGCCGGCCCAAGGCGCCCATGGCGGCGACGTGGACACTTTCTTCGTCGATGCCCGCCCACACCGGGTACAGCGTGGTGAGCCACTGGAAAAGCGTGTGATCGGCGGCGAGGCCGCGGGTGATCCATTGGTACAGGTGATGGTGGGTGTTGATCAGGCCCGGTGTCAGGACGCAGCCGGAGCCGTCGATCACCTCGGAAACGGCTGCGACCTGTGGGTCGACGCGCCCGTCGACGACCGCGGTGATCATATTGCCGTCAAAGACCACGGAACCGGAGCGCAACTCCCGCCGCCCGGCATCCATGGTGACAATGTAGGCATTCTCGATCACAGTGCTCATGGCGTCACCGTACGACGAGCGGGTTACAAAGAAATGACAACGAGCTGTCTGGGCCTGGGTGAGGAATATCATCATTTCCGTCGGATACAGCGGTTGCGGCCGGTAGGCGGCGCCTGGGGACCGGAGGGTCTGAAATGACAGAAACCACAGTTGATCCCGCTTCCAAATCTGAACCCGAACTGAAGCGGGTGATGGGGCCCGGCCTGCTGCTCCTGTTCATCGTCGGTGACATTCTCGGGGCGGGGGTCTACGCGGTCACCGGTCAGATGATCGACAACGTCGGCGGGATGGCATGGCTACCCTTCATCCTGGCGTTCGCGGTGGCCACGTTGACCGCATTCTCGTACCTGGAGCTGGTGACCAAGTTCCCGCGATGTGCGGGTGCGGCGCTGTATACGCAGAAAGCCTTCGGTATCCACTTCGTCACCTTCCTGGTGGCATTTGCGGTGGTGTGCTCGGGTATCACCAGTGCGTCCACCTCTTCCAACGTCGTCGCAGGCAATCTGCTCGCGGGACTGCACGAATCATTCAGCAGCGCGGACGGATTGGGTTGGTTCGACGTACCCACCGGTGAGGGTGCGCAGCTGGCGGTGGCGCTCGGCTTCATGCTCGTTCTGGCCCTGGTCAACCTGCGAGGGGTCGGTGAGTCCGTACGGTTCAACGTGGTCCTGACCGCGGTGGAGATCCTCGCCCTTGCGATCGTCATCGTCATCGGTTTCGTGGCGGCCGGACGTGGAACCGGTGAGGGCGACATCGGAAATCTGGTGGTGTTCGAGGACGCCAACGACAAGGGATGGTTCCTGGCCGTGACCATCGCGACCACGATCGCGTTCTTTGCGATGGTGGGTTTCGAGGACTCGGTGAACATGGTGGAGGAGACCAAGGAACCCCAGAAGATCTTTCCCAAAGTGATGCTGTCGGGATTGGGGATAGCCTGCCTGATCTACGTCTTTGTCGTTGTCGCGGTGATCGCGGTGCTGCCGCTCGACTACGACTCGGGTGACGAGGGCATCCTGCTTCACGTGGTCGAGATCGGAGCACCGTCGGTGCCGATCGACGAGATCTTCCCGTATCTCACTGTTTTTGCCGTGGCCAACACTGCGCTCATCAACATGCTCATGGCCAGCAGGTTGATCTATGGAATGTCCAAACAGCGGGTACTTCCGCGAGGACTGGGCAGGGTCCTGCCGAACCGCCGGTCGCCGTGGAGCGCGATCATCTTCACCACGCTGCTCGCGTTCGGACTCATCATCGTGGTGAATCAGTTGTCGGGCAACGATGTTGTCGCGGCCTTGGCGGGCACCACGGGGCTGCTGTTGCTCTGCGTGTTCGCGGTGGTGAACGTCTGCTGCCTCATCCTCAAACGTGGTGACGACAAGACTTTCTTCCGGGCACCGGTCTGGATTCCGGTACTGGGTGCGATCCTGTGCCTTTTCCTGGCCGGTCCGTGGGCTCGCACCGACTCGCAGATGATCCAGTACAAGATCGCGGGCGTGATGTTGCTGCTCGGAGTGGTGCTCTGGGGCGTGACCTACCTGGCGAACCGGATGGACAACGGCCCGCGGGACGTCGATGACGTCGACGCATTCGTCGACGATCCGACCTCGAAGACATAGACTCCGCGACCGGATCACATCCGATCTCGATATCCGAACCGGACCTGCGTATCACTTGATGGGATTTGCGCTCGGATCACTCACCTCCGCTTTTGTGATGCGCCGAATAGTCGGATGGACGGCACACGTCATTGAACAGGCCGGATCCAACGCACTCATCCGTCCGCCCGGTGAGTACGGCGGTTACAAACAGCGCACAGTCACGGCCTGAATATTTGTGAGGATGTAGTCGGGTCGTAGGGTTTCTTTATGCAGGGTTCTGTCCGGTTCCCGCGGTGGGTGCAGTGATCGGCGCGAATGAAGGTGGAGGCGGGTTGATGTTTCGTAAGGTGCTGGTGGCCAATCGTGGTGAGATCGCGATTCGTGCGTTCCGTGCGGCGTATGAGTTGGGTGCCGGCACGGTGGCGGTGTACCCGTATGAGGATCGCAACTCGATTCATCGATTGAAGGCAGATGAGGCCTACCAGATCGGTGAGCCCGGTCATCCGGTCCGCGCATATCTATCGGTGGACGAGATCATCGCTGCGGCCCGTCGCGCCGGGGCGGACGCGATTTACCCCGGATACGGCTTCTTGTCGGAGAACCCCGATCTGGCTGCGGCGTGTGAGGCTGCCGGGATCACGTTCATCGGGCCCAGTGCTGCGGTGTTGGAGCTGACCGGGAACAAGGCACGAGCAATCGCTGCTGCCCGTGAGGCGGGTCTGCCGGTTCTGGCGTCGTCACAGGCGTCCGATGACGTCGAAGAATTGATGGTTGCAGCCGAATCGATGACGTTCCCGGTGTTCGTCAAGGCGATCGCCGGCGGCGGGGGCCGCGGGATGCGCCGGGTCGAGACGATCGACGAGTTGCGTGAGGCCATCGAAGCTGCTGGCCGTGAGGCGAAGTCGGCATTCGGTGATGCGTCGGTGTTCTTGGAGCAGGCGGTGATCGAACCACGTCATATCGAGGTTCAAATCCTTGCCGACGGCGCCGGCAACGTGATGCATCTGTTCGAACGCGACTGCTCGGTACAGCGGCGCCATCAGAAGGTGATCGAGTTGGCGCCTGCACCGCATCTACCGCAGGAGCTGCGCGAAAAGATGTGCGCGGACGCGGTGGCGTTTGCCAAGCAGATCGGTTACTCGTGTGCGGGCACGGTCGAGTTCTTGCTCGACCGCAACGGCAATCACGTGTTCATCGAGATGAATCCGCGGATCCAGGTCGAGCACACGGTCACCGAAGAGATCACCGATGTGGATCTGGTGCAGTCGCAGATCCGGATCGCGTCGGGGCAGACGCTGTCCGATCTGGGGTTGTCGCAGGACACCGTTCAGATTCGCGGCGCGGCGTTGCAGTGCCGGATCACCACCGAAGATCCGACCAATGGCTTCCGCCCCGACACCGGCCGGATCACCGCATATCGCACACCTGGTGGTGCCGGAATTCGGCTCGATGGTGGAGCGACTCTTGGCGCCGAGGTCAGCGCACACTTCGACTCGATGCTGGTGAAGCTGACGTGTCGCGGTCGCGATTTCGAGACAGCGGTGGCCCGCGCCCGGCGCGCGGTTGCAGAGTTCCGGATTCGTGGCGTGGCCACGAACATCCCGTTCCTGCAGGCAGTTCTGGACGATCCGGACTTTCGGGCCGGGAATGTCACCACCTCGTTCATCGAGCAGCGTCCGCAACTGATGACCTCGCGGGTCTCTGCTGACCGCGGTACCCGGATCCTGAACTATTTGGCCGATGTCACGGTCAACAAGCCTCATGGTGAGCGGCCGGCCACGGTCTATCCGCGCGACAAGCTCCCCGACATCGACATCAGCTCACCGGCTGATGGCTCGCGGCAACGGTTGCTGAAGCTGGGGCCGGAGGGTTTTGCCGCAGATCTGCGGGCTTCAAAGGCGTTGGGGGTCACCGACACAACCTTCCGTGATGCCCATCAGTCGTTGCTCGCGACCCGGGTACGGACGTCCGGATTGCTCATGGTGGCCCCGTATGTGGCCGCTGCGACACCGCAGTTGTTGTCGGTGGAGTGCTGGGGTGGGGCGACCTATGATGTGGCGCTGCGGTTCCTGAAGGAAGATCCGTGGGATCGGTTGGCGCAGTTGCGTGAAGCGATGCCGAACATCAACCTGCAGATGCTTCTGCGGGGTCGCAACACCGTCGGCTACACGCCGTATCCCGAAACGGTCACCAAAGCGTTTGTGGCCGAGGCGGCTTCGACCGGTATCGACATCTTCCGGATCTTCGACGCGCTGAACAATGTTGATCAGATGCGGCCGGCGATCGACGCGGTCCGCGAGACCGGCACCACGATCGCCGAGGTCGCGATGTCGTACACCGGGGATCTGTCTGACCCGAACGAGAAGCTGTACACGCTCGATTACTACCTGAAGCTGGCCGAGCAGATCGTAGAGGCGGGTGCGCACGTCCTGGCGATCAAGGACATGGCCGGCCTGCTGCGCCCACAGGCCGCCACCGCGCTGGTCACCGCGCTGCGCAGCAACTTCGATCTGCCGGTGCACGTGCACACCCATGACACCCCGGGCGGTCAGCTGGCCACCTACTATGCGGCCTGGCAGGCCGGCGCGGACGCGGTCGACGGTGCATCGGCGTCGATGGCCGGGACGACCAGTCAGCCGGCGTTGTCGGCGATCGTGGCGGCCACGGCCAACACCGAGTTCGACACCGGTCTCGATTTGGGTGCCGTCTGCGATCTCGAGCCGTATTGGGAGGCGTTGCGGAAGGTGTACGCGCCGTTCGAGTCCGGGTTGCCGTCGCCGACGGGCCGGGTCTACACCCACGAGATTCCCGGTGGGCAGCTCTCGAATCTGCGTCAGCAGGCCGTCGCACTGGGACTGGGAGATCAGTTCGAGCAGATCGAAGGCGCCTACGCCGACGCCGACCGGATGCTCGGACGGCTGATCAAGGTCACCCCGTCGTCGAAGGTGGTCGGAGATCTCGCTTTGACTCTGGTGGGTCAGGGCGTCAGTGCCAAGGAGTTCGCCGATGATCCGACGTCCTACGACATCCCCGATTCGGTGATCGGATTTCTGCGCGGCGAGCTGGGGGATCCGGCCGGTGGTTGGCCCGAACCCCTGCGTAGCCGGGCGCTGGCCGGGCGGGCGGAGCCCAAACCCGAAGTCGCACTGTCGGATCAGGACACGGCCAATCTGCAGGACCCGGATGCGGCGTTGCGTCGGAAGACGCTGAACCGCTTGCTGTTCCCGGGCCCGACCAGGGACTACGAAGAGCACAAGGTCGCATACGGCGACACCTCGACGTTGTCGGCGAACCAGTTCTTCTATGGCCTGCGCTACGGCGACGAGCATCGGGTGGAACTCGAACCCGGTGTCGAGTTGCTCATCGGTCTCGAGGCGATCAGTGAACCGGACAAGCGGGGGATGCGTACGGTCATGTGCATCCTGAACGGGCAACTGCGGCCGGTGCAGGTGCGTGACCGTAGCCTCGATGTCACCGAAGCGGTGGCCGAGAAGGCCCAGACCGGGAATCCGAAACACATCGCCGCACCGTTCGGTGGTGTGGTCACGATTGTGGTTGAACCCGGGGAGAAGCTGGCGGCCGGAGCTGCGATCGGTTCGATCGAGGCCATGAAGATGGAGGCCGCGATCACCGCGCCCACCGGCGGCACCGTCAAGCGGGTCGCCATCACGTCAGTGTCGCAGGTTGAAGGCGGCGACTTGCTGGTCGAGCTGGAATAAGACTGTGCGGTAAACAGATTCGCCGGCGCCCTGATGGGCGCCGGCGAACTTGTGTCTATCGCCTTGCGGGCTCTGTCACGTACTCCGTCAGATCGGCGTGGCGGGTCATGGACCAGTAGTCGATGATTCGCCACGGCAGGACGGCAACCACGCGGCCGTCGGCGTTGCGGTACCAGTTGCTCATGCCGGGGTGGGTCCACACCATCGACGCGTGGGCGTCGTCGACCGACTGGTTGTAGTCGTCGTGGACGTCTTGACGAGGCTCGATGGCACCGAGGTCAGTATCGACCATCTGCGTCAACGCGTCCATGATGTAGCGGATCTGGCACTCGAGCATGGTGATGAAGCTGCCGCCATGGCCAAGGGCCGTGTTCGGTCCGGTCATGATGAACAGGTTCGGGAAGTCGGGCACGGTGACGCCGAGGTACGCGCGGGCGTCGTGCTCGCCCCACACCTCACGGGTGCTGGCACCGGAACGCCCGACCACATCCATGGGGTAGAGCAGACGGTCGGTGTGGAATCCGGTGGCCATGATGATGACGTCGAACTCGTGTTCGCGGCCGGCGCTGTCCTTGAGTCCGGTCTCGGTGATCTCCGCGACGCCTTCGGTGATGAGTTCCACCCCTGGGCGTTTCAGCATCCGGTACCAGCCGTTGTCGAGAAGCATCCGCTTCCCGAAGGGCGGGTAGTCCGGCAGGCACTTCTCGATGAGGTCTGGGCGACCTTCGAGTTCGTCGCTGAGGTAGCGCGTGTAGAACGCGCGGTGTCCATGGTTGGTCTTGTTGATCGAGAGCTTCGGCTCGGTCCACTCCGGGTCGACGGTCAGGGTCGGATGGACCTTGTCGTTGAAGATCCAGGACAGCCTCACCCGGTACCACTCGTGGTAGTACGGCACATGGTCCATCAGCCAATGAACGTCGTCGCCGACCTGCGAGAAGTACACGTCGTTGGGGGCGATCCACTGCGGTGAGCGCTGGAAGATGGTCAGTGAGGCAACCGAACCGGCGATGGCGGGTCCGATCTGCATGGCACTGGCACCGGCGCCGACAATGGCAACCCGCTTGCCCTGCAGGTCGATGCCCGATGGCCACTGCGCTGAATGGAAGAGCTCTCCGGTGAATGTGCCGAGTCCGGGTAGCGGCGGGATCTTCGGGCGGTTGAGAAGACCTACCGCGCTGATCACGGCAGTGGACGAGAGTGTGATCAGGTTCTTGTCGGTGTCGCGGGCGGTGATGTTCCACCGTTGTGCGGCTTCGTCGTAGACCACGCTGCTGACCTCGGTGCCGAAACGGATGTTCGTCCGCAGGTTGTAGGTCTTGGCGAAGTCTTCGAGGTACTGCTGGACCTCATCGCGTTTACCGAAATGTGTCGACCACGGGTGACGGAAGAACGAGTACGAGTACAGGTAACTCGGCGTGTCCACCCCGGCGCCGGGATAAGTGTTCTCCCACCATGATCCGCCGACGTTGTCGTTCTTCTCGAGGACCACGTGGCTGATACCGGCCTTGCTCAGGCGGACCGAGGCGAGCATGCCGGCGATACCGGAGCCGATCACCACAACCGAGAAATCCGTGGGAACCGCGCGGGTCGGGTGAGGTTCGGGCGTGTTGTCGAAACCCATCACCTCGGCCATCATCGGGCCGAACTCGTGCGGCACCGGCTCACCCATGGTGAACTCCATGACCTCCATGAGTTCTGAGGTGTCGAGGGCGAGGTGTGCGGGCTCTCGGCCGCCGGCCCAGGCGAGGACCGCGTCGACAGTTGCGGCTCGGACCTCGGTCTGGAGGTCGTCGGACAATCCGCCGGTGGCGTTGTCGTCCATGCCGCGGCTTCGGGTCGGCTGGTAGCGCGCGGAAAGCCACTGTCGATCGCCGGTCAGTTGATAGAGGACGGCGAGGAGTGTGGGGATGTTCGCTGCGTTGACTGCTTGACCCAGCCGGGCGGAGTCGATCCCGTTCGCGGGTGCGGATGGCTGAAGGTTCACGACACAAGACTAACCACGGATAGTCTAGGAAATGCAAGGGCTGGGAGAAATTCTGCGACGTGGGCGTGGATGGGTAGAAGAGACTTGACAGAACGGCGGTCTACTGGCGATGCTGTGACTGCAATCACGCTAACAGTGGTAAGTAGAAGCTGGTCAGTCATCCGCCGTCGGCTCTGGGCCACGGGCGGGGCCGATCCCGTAACAAGGAGATTTTGATGGAACTTTCCGAGGCGATGCGCACCACCGGAACCTGTCGGCACTACTCGGATACGCCGGTTCCGGAGAAGGTCTTCTACGACGCATTCGAAGTTGCCCGCTTTGGTCCGCAGGGTGGCAATCGGCAGCCGGTCCGCTGGATCGTGGTGCGCGACGATGCCAAGAAGAAGGCGCTGGCAGACCTGTACCTGCCGTACTGGGAGGCCTACTACAGCGCGATCAGTGACGGCACCAAAGACGTCGGTGCGGTACCCAAGACGATTCGCAGTGCCAACGAGTTCGCACACAACCTCGCGACGGTGCCTGCGCTCATCGTGGTGTGCGCCGAGATCGACGGGCTCCATCCCACCGACGCCGAGTTGGACCGCATCAGCGTGGTCGGCGGAGCATCCATCTATCCGACGGTGCAGAACCTGTGTCTGGCGTTGCGTGACCAGGGTGTCGGTAGTGCGGTGACCACGCTGCTGTGTCACGAGGAGCCCGCGGTCCGCGAACTGCTCGGGATTCCCGAGGGTTTCATCACCGCTGCCCACATCGCCGTCGGTTACCCCAGCGGCAAGTTCCCGACCAAGCTCACCCGAAGCCGTGTCGAGGACATCGTCTCGATCGATTCCTTCGAAACGCCAATGTTCGCTTAGTCGATCATTTTCCGTCCCTGCACTGCTGTGACCATCGCGGCTGCTGCGGCGCATTGGCTTCGCCAGATCATGGAGTACTGAAAAACAATGTCTTTGAACACGATTGCCTCGAGCCCACTAGGCCGGGCCACGCTCGGTGACCAGCTCCGCCGCCACGCCCGGACCCAGGGTGGCAAGCCGGCATTCATCAGCTACAACGTCGCCGGTGATCGCCATGTCTGCACCTACGCCGAGCTCAACGAACGGGCGAACCGCTGTGCCAACACACTGCGCGGCATGGGTGTGGGTAGAGGCGATCGTATTGCCGTGATGGCACGCAACCACGTCGACACCGTGGTTGCGTATTACGGCGCGCTCAAGATAGGTGCCTCGTACTCCGGTATCAACGTGATGTTCGGTACGGCCGAAGTCGCGCAGCAGCTTTCGCACCTGGAGCCGTCGGTGGTCCTCGTCGGCGCCGAGTTCACGCATGTGGTGGACGACGTGCGGGACAGCGCGCCTGTCGGTCACCACGTGGTGTTCGGCGGAACCGACGTCGCGGGATGGAAGTCGTTTGACGCATTGCTGGCAGCAGCGTCATCGGACGAACCGGACTGTGAGGTCGATGAACACGACCTGGCGATGATCGTCTACACCAGCGGCACCGAGGCGGCGCCCAAGGGCGTCATGATCACGCACCGCAACTACCTGATCTCCACCGGTCCGGCATGGAGCTGGGGTCTGCGTACTCAGCCGGACGACATCTGGCTGTATGTCATGCCTTTTCACACCATCGCAGGCATCGGATCGATGACCACACTGACGATGATGGGTGCAACCCTCGTGCTGCCCGCGACCACCGCTGCGGGCGCGTCGTTGTCGATGATCCGGGACGAGAAGATCACGGTCCTGGCCCAGACGCCGACCTTCTACATCGGTCTGTCCGGACATTCAGATTTCGGTCCGGAGACCGTGCGAACAGTGCAGCGCTGCATGACCTATGGCGGTCAGGTGTCGCCGCATGCGATCACGGCGTGGGCGGATGCGGCGCCGGGCGTCACCTGGGGCACGTACTGGGGCCAGTCCGAGCTGTCGCAGCTGGGCAGCGTGGGATGGTTCCACACACTCGATGACATCCCGGACGCCGATCCCACATGGATCGGAAAGCCTGTTGCGCATCTGGAGGTCGAAGTTATCGACGCCGAAGGGAATCCGGCGGAATCCGGTGAGCTGATCTGCCGTTCGCCGTCGGTGATGTCGGGGTATTTCAAAGACCCCGAACGGACTGCGCAGGTCATCCGGGACGGATGGGTGCACACCGGCGACATCGTGCGACGCGATGACGGCGGCAACCTGTTCTTCCTCGACCGCAGCAAAGACATGATAAAAACCGGTGGCATGAACGTGTCTTCCCAAGAAGTCGAGCGCGCCCTGCAGAGTCATCCCGACGTGGTGCGCGCCGCAGTGGTCGGCTTGCCCGACGACTATTGGTCCGAGGTTGTCACCGGCTTTGTCGTCCTGCGGGAGGAGTCGACGCTCGACGCCGACTCGCTCATGGCGCACTGTAAGCAGTCGATCGCAAGCTACAAGACCCCCAAGAAGATTCATGCACTGACCGAATTACCGGTCGACCCTCAGGGGAAGGTGCTCAAACGCGAACTTCGTCGCCTCTATGCCGAGGCGAGCTCCCGGTGACGGCGCAGCAGGCGCCGGCGGCGAATGGGCGGGGTGCGGGGCGTCGCGCCGAGATCGTCTCGGCCGCAGCGGATTTCTTTGCCAAGCAGGGCTATCACACGGTTGGCATGCGGGAGATCGGCGAAGCGGTGGGTATCCGTGGCGCGAGCCTGTACAACCACTTCGCCAGCAAAGAAGAGATCATGTACGCCATCGCGCTCCGCATGACACGCGACCTTCAAGACCTGCACATGCCACTCTTGGACGCTGCGGGAACTCCGAAGGAGCGCCTGTCGAACCTGATGCATGCACATATCCGGAGTCTGGCCGAGCATCAGACCGAGCATCTGGTGAGTCTGCGTGAGCAGACAGCGCTCACACCCGAACATCTGGCGGAGATCACCGATATCCGTAAGTACTACCAGCGACGGGTGCGCGACGTGATCGCCGCCGGTGTTGCTGCCGGGGAGTTCCATACCGCCAATCCTCATCAGGCGGCGGTGGCGATCCTGGACATGATGAACGGCATCAGCTGGTGGCTGCACGCCGGTCAGGACGTTGGCGCCCTTGCCGATACGTACACCTCGTATGCGATCGACGGTGTGCTGCAGAGCGGCTTACCCGATAGGAGTGACCGATGACGGGACCGCTGACCGGTATCCGAGTGGTCGAGATGGCCGGTATCGGTCCGGTACCCCACGCAGCGATGATCCTGGCTGATCTGGGTGCCGACGTGGTCCGCGTCGACCGCCGGGCCAAGGCGGCAGCAGCAGACGGTGTCGCCGACGCGGATCGAGCGATGTGGCGGGGCCGCGCACTGGTCACCGCAGACCTCAAGGATGAGATCGACCGGAACCACGTACTCGACCTGATCGCCTCTGCGGACGTGTTGCTCGAAGGCTTCCGCCCCGGCGTCATGGAACGTCTGGGTCTGGGTCCGGACAACTGTCACGAACGCAACCCGCAACTGGTGTACGGCCGGATGACCGGCTGGGGACAAACCGGACCGCTGGCACAGACCGCGGGCCACGACATCAACTATTTGGCACTGACCGGTGTACTCGGTGCGATGGGCCCGGCCGACGGCCCACCCGTGCCGCCGTTGAGCATGGTTGCCGACTTCGGCGGCGGATCGATGCTGCTGGTGGTCGGAGTTCTCAGTGCCCTGTGGAATCGGGACAGCGACCGGGCAGGCACCGGAGGAGGAGGACAGGTCGTCGATGCCGCCATGGCGGACGGCGCCAATCTGTTGTCGCAGCTCCTCTGGTCGTGGCGGGCCGCAGGCCGGTGGTCCGATGACCGTGGCACCAACCTGCTGGACGGATCGGCCCCGTTCTACCGCACGTATGAATGCTCGGATGGCGGCTACGTGGCGGTCGGATCGATTGAACCGCCGTTCTATTCGCAACTGGTGCGCGGCCTCGGACTGACCGAGGCCGACCTACCTGACCGCTGGGACAAGGAGCAGTGGCCGGTACTGGTCAAGACTTTCCAGGACGTGTTCGCCTCGCGTTCCCGGGATGCGTGGACCACGGTTTTTGTCGGCACCGATGCCTGTGTGACACCGGTTCTGGCCTTTGGTGAGGTTGCTGCGCACCCACAGATGGCCGACCGGGACGCCATCATTGTGGTCGACGGTGTGGTCCAGCCGGCGCCCGCACCACGCTTTTCCCGCACAGCCGTACCGGTGCCGGCGTCATCGACCGAACTCTCCTTGGGAGACGCGATCCGGAACTGGTCTGGGCGCTGACCGGCGGGCTGCGTTGATGATCAGCGAGCCGGAAAATTGCCTGCCCGGCTGAGTTGCCCTGACACGTCCTTCGAGAGCTGACCGCCGAGCCACACGGCCGTCTCGGCCAGGGATTCGAGCTTGACGCCGGTCGTGACGCCGGATCGGTCGAGTGCGTAGATGAGGTCTTCAGAGGCGATGTTGCCGGTGGCGGCAGGGGCGAACGGGCACCCACCGAAGCCGCCGATACTCGCGTCGAGGGCGCTGGCGCCGAGGTCGAGCGCGGTCAAGGCGTTGGCGTATCCGGTGTTGCGGGTGTTGTGAAAGTGCCAGCGCAGCGCCACATCTGGTGCGTTGCGGGCAGCGCCGGCGGCGAGTTTGCGAACCTGGGCGGGTACCCCGACACCGATCGTGTCGGCCAGTGCGATCTCGTCCGGGCCTGCCTGAGCCACCCGTCCGATCAGCTCGGTGACCCACGCGGGATCGACGTCGCCGGAAAAAGGACACCCGAACGCGGCGGCGATGGTCACAGTCGTGCGCAAGCCTGCTGCCTTCGCTGCGGCAGCGATGTCGCTCCACGCCGAAACACCCTCGGCAACAGTGCAACCCTGGTTCCTGGTGCTGAACTCGTCGGTTGCGACCACCACCACATTGACCTCGTCGACCCCGGTTGTCAGTGCGCGCTCCAGCCCACGTCGATTGAGGACGAGTCCGATATACGACACCCCGTCGACGCGGGGGACCTGGGCCATCACCTCTTCGGCACCGGCCATCTGGGGGACCCTGGCCGGATTGACAAAGCTCACGGCTTCGACACGTTTCACCCCGGCCGCGACACTTCGGTTGATCAGTTCAACCTTCGAGTCGACCGACAACACCGTCTTCTCGTTCTGCAGGCCATCGCGGGGACTGACCTCGACCAGTTGCACCGTATCCATCCGTCCATAGTGCACGTAGCCGAGGTTGTATGCACACGCTCGACGCGTAACCTGGTCGCCGGGGGCGGGAGACAAGACAAACTATGACACTCCGCCTAGATTGTGAACAACAATTGAGGGAGGTCCACGTGACCCGAGCGGTCGACAAGGTGTACGCGCATATCCGGGAGGGAATCTTCGACGGGAGATATCTTCCCGGTGCGCGATTGGGGGAGGTCGAACTCGCGGACGTGACCGGCGCGAGTCGTACGCCGGTCCGGGAGGCGCTGCGACAACTCGAGATGGAAGGCCTCGTCGAGGTCTTGCCGCATCGCGGCGCCCGGGTCTACGACTGGACGGCAGACGACGTCGAAGAGATCTACGACCTGCGAATGGTGCTCGAGGCGATGGCCGCATCGCGGGCCGCTGAGCGGATCGGAGCCACCGAACTGGACCGGTTGGCGGAGCTGTGCGATCTGATGGACTCCGCACTCGCCGATGAGCGGGTCGAGTTGGTCGCCCAGTGCAACGACGAGTTCCACTCGATCGTGCGGATCGCGGCGGCGAGCTCGCGATTGACAACGATGTTGGGCAACGTCATTCAGGTCTCACTGGTGATGCGCACCTTCCAGCGTTACGACCCGGAAGAACTGTCGCGCAGCTTTGCGCACCACCGTGACCTCGTCGCCGCCCTACGCAATCGTGACGCGCTCTGGGCCGAATCGGTGATGAAAGCGCACGTCCGCGCGGCCAAAGCTGTTCTGTTGCGGGAGTTGTCGCCCGAGGTGGGGTAGCCGCGTCTGGCGTTGGAATCGCTTGTCGTACCCCCCGTCTAGTCTCAAATGTATGTTCGAGGGGGAGATCGAAGATGCAGGTGGGGACGATGAAATCGGGCCTGTCGAGTCGCTGGGTGTGAATGAGTTGTTGCGTAACACCGAGCTTGCGATGGTTCAGCAGTCGCGGATGGAGTGGAGCGGTATGCCGCTGCGGCGATGCTGCACCGACATTTGGTAGAGCCGACTGCTGGGTCTGAGGCGGAGATGCGGGCGCTTGATCCGTTCGCGCAGTGTGCGGCGAGATTGTCTGCGGCACAGGGATTGACGCAGCGGACCGCGGAGCTGCAGATCAATCGCGGGGTGGCGTTGCGCGATCGTCTGCCTGCGGTGAATGCGTTGTTGAAGGTCGGTCGCATCGCCGCGCACCATATCCCTGACATCATCGCCCGCACCGAACTGATCGAAGGCTCGGCCCACATGGCCGATATCGATCGCGGCATCGCCGAAGCACTGGGCCGGCGGGGTTCGTGGTCCAAGGGCCGGATGCGAGACATGGTCGATGCCATCATCTTTCGTCGGGACCCGGACTTGGTGCGTAAGAACCGTGAGGATGCGAAGAACAATCGCGGGGTGTGGGCGAACAACACTGACCACGGGATGGCGGTGCTGGATGCGCATTCCACGGCTGAGGAATTGACGTTGATCATGGCGCGGCTGGAAAAGTTGGCGATGGCCACGTGTAAGGCTGATCCGCGAAAGAAGTCTGATCGGATGGCCGATGCGTTGTTC
Organism: Williamsia sp. Y712; assembly: GCF_059445525.1. Classification (NCBI taxonomy): domain Bacteria; kingdom Bacillati; phylum Actinomycetota; class Actinomycetes; order Mycobacteriales; family Nocardiaceae; genus Williamsia; species Williamsia sp. Y712. The sequence goes on along the minus strand of NZ_JCAIUN010000004.1, from coordinate 119,895 downwards.
GCCACGGTGATGGGTCGCGAATTCCGTTGTGAATGCCCGAACGACCCGAAACATCCTTGTACCGCTGAGATTGTCACTGTTCCTGCGGGTCAGGTGGTCTCGGGTGTGGATGTGAAGATCGTGCTGCATGTGATCACTGATCAGGTCACCCTCGATGGTCGCGCTGAGAATCCGGGGTTCATGGATGGCCACGGTGTGATCTCCGGTGATCATATTCGTGACATCGCTGCCCGCCCGGAAACTGTGCAGCGGCCGATGGGCAACAAACCTGCACCTGCTCCGTCTGAGCCGGCACAGCCTCAGTCTGAGGCAGACTCGGCACCCGCGCAGTTCGAACCTGTGCAGCCTGAACCCGAGCGGCCCGAACAAAAGACGCCGAAGCCGAAGCGGCCGAAGATATACATGCGCGGACCGCAGAACCCACCAGCCGACAACCTCCCCGATGGCGGCGACGACAATGCGATCGCAGCGCCGTTCCCGCAGGTGATTCCGCTGCCGACCACCCAACCGGGTGACCAGTACCGTCCGTCAGTCGTCTTGGATACCTACCTCCGGATCCGGGATGTCTACTGCATGTGGCCCGGCTGTGAACACAAGGCCTGGGGAGCCGACCTTGACCACACCTGCGAGTACAACCACAACGAACCCCGATACTGGTGGTTGCACCCGTCCGTCAGAGATGAAGACGCTGTGCCGTTTTCACCGTCTGTTGAAGACGTACTGCGCGGAGACGAAGCGAAGCGGAGCTCGACCAATCGACTGGCTTGATGATCAGTACCCTGACCCACGTACCGGGCGGACCCGGTTGATCTTCACCACACCCGAACGCCGCAACTATCACGGTCCGGGGTGGACCGGCGACGATTTGTTCCCGACGTTGCGGTTGATCGTCTTCGACAACCAACGCGGCTCACCAGGCCGGCCACCACCAAGACCGTCGCCATCGCGCCCGCAGCACACCGACCGCCAACAGTCGCGTACCGCTGCCAAACATGCACGCCGCCAACAAGAACGACTCGCCAATCGTCGGCAGCGCGAACTAGCAGAGCAACTCAACCGGGAACGTCGCGAAGAGCGGGGGAGGAACGAACCGCCACCGACATACTGAGGATGGGAACAGCCTGGCGATTCGGTGGCCCATGTGGTCGGCTAGGCGAGCCAGGTGCGCTGGGGTGTCCAGGACGGTCCGGCGTCGGGTGCGTCGTCGCGGGTGACCGTGGCCTGGATCAGGCCATAGGGCCGGTCGTCGGCGTTGAACACCTCGTTGTTGTTCTCCAGACCGAACTTGGAGAGGTCATAGACGAAGTGGTGGATGTTCGGTGCCGACAATTTCACCTCGGCGATGTAATCGAAGGCCTCCAGGATCCCTGTGCCGATCTGAAACAGCGTCTGTTGCAAGGCCAATGAATGCACGGTGGCGAACTTCTCGATGATGATCTGCCTGATCGCGGGGTACACGGCCTCCCAGTCGACGTAGTCGTAGGGTCCGGCTCCGCCTTCGGCTTCGTGTCCGGCCGTGAAGCGCCACTTTGCGACCAAGGACGTCGACATCACGCGATCGTTGGTGGGCTCCAGGACCGTGTATTCGTCTTCGAGGAAGTCGTGGAACTCCGAGCCGGTCGACTTGAGGACCACCAGGTCCTTCAAACCGCCTATGACCCAGGTCTTTTGATCGTCACCCTTGCCTTCGACGGTGATGTCCGCGGTGCGGACTTCCTGTCCTTTACGGACCCAGGTGTGATCGTGTTCGACACCGTTGACGACGGCGCGTTCCCAGCTGTATTCCTCGACCTCGATCCGCGCGCCGATCACCGGTTCGGTGTTGTCGACGAACCGTTGGGCCAGTGCGAGAGCGTACTTCTCGATGCTCTCGATGCCTTTTTCTTTCGCGTACGCGTAGGCGGTCTGCTTCTGGGTATCGGTGGGCAACACCTTGCGCTGGTCACCGTCGGTGTGGGCGGCCGCGAAATCACCGCGCAGTGAGGTCCCGACGTTGATGTCCTTGATCTCGTGGCGGGGTGAATCCCGGTAGATCCGAACAACCCGGTTCTCGGCTTTTCCGTATTGGTTTTCGCCAAGGATGATGCCCATGGGTCTGTGTCACTCTCTTTCGGATCAGCTACCCCGATAGGTGGAGTAGGCAAAAGGGCTGAGCAGCAACGGCACATGGTAGTGCCGCGAGATGTCGGTCACCGCGAATGCGATCGACACCTCCGGGTAGAAATGCTCAATGTGCCGGGCGGCGAACCATGTTCCGGTGTCGAACGTCAGTCGGTACGTGCCTGCGGCGAGATCATCGTCGGCGATCGACTGTATTCGGCCATCGGAATCGGTTGTTCCAGACGCTATCTTGACTCCATCGAATGTGCTGAGTGTGATGTCCACATCGGCCGCCGGTAACCCCGTGACCGCATCGAGCACGTGGGTACTCAAGCCGCTCACCTTGTCACTTCGATCGTCCTCATACTCCAGATCACTCCTACCTCGACCGTCGTGATTCTGATCACGAGGTGTACGCGTCTTCCTCGGTCGCGTACCGTACCGCTGGTTCCAGCATGGCGGTGAGCCGCCGCCGATTGATCTTCGACAACTCCATCCGCAGGACGCGCCGCTCGGTCTCCGGGCTGTTGCTCATCCGTTCTTTGAGTATTGCCAGCAGTTCTCCGGCCGGGCGGCCGTTGGCGAACACGAGATAGACATGTCCGAACCTGGCCTCGTACTCGGCGTTGCACGTCTTGAGTTCGTCGAGGATCTCCGCGTCCGCACCCACGACACCGGACTGCTCACCGGCCGACGAGGCGTTGTCGGTTTTGTCACCGATTCGGGGGTGTCCGTCGAGCGCCTCGTCGAGATCGGCCTCGGTGAGTTCGGCCAGGATCAGGTCAGCGCGGTCGAACAAGGCCTCTTCATCGACGTAAGGGCGTCCTGACGCCACCCGGAGCGCCCAGATCGTGGACGTGCAACATTGGTACAGGGCGTGAATTGCTTGACTCTGCCGCAAGTCGTTGAAGCTCTCCAGGCCCCGCCAGTCAACTCGTCGCAAGTTGTGACCTCCGTCTTTTGTCTATGACCTGTCTTTCCCTCATGTATCAGCCCAATACGTCTCGGATCGAACCGCGCCGACGTGATGGGGCCTGTCCACTGGCTTCAAGGCGTTGCGAAGTACCCATTCTGCCGCACGTCGACTGCTTGGGCGCAGCGATGAGTTCGGTTTCTCGGGGCAGTGGTGGTGCGGTGACGTGATCATGTGTGATGGAGCGGCGAGGGTTGTTGTCGTGTCGGCGTAGCTGGCGAGAGGGTGGGGTGAGTCGCGTGGGAGTGGGGCACGAGGAGCGAGCCGGGGTGCCGGTCGTGGTCGGTGTGCTGCTGGCAGCCGGCGCCGGGACCCGATACGGAATGCCGAAAGTACTTGCTGCAGAAGGGGAGTGGTTGCGCTCGGGTGTTCGCGCGCTGATAGACGGTGGGTGCGCGGAGGTACTGGTGACCGTGGGCGCCGCCGACCCGGATATGCCGCCGCAGGCCCGCGCCGTACGGGTGCCGCGATGGCAGATCGGGCTCAGTGAATCAGTGCGGGCCGGCCTGAATCGAGCCCGTGAACACGCGGGGTTGGCCGGAGTGGTTTTACATGTTGTTGACATCCCGGATGCGACCGCGGGGCAGGTCGCCCGGCTGTTGGCGGCGGCAGGCCCGACACCGGCCGCGCTGGCCCGCGCAACACACTCCGGGAAGGCCGGACATCCGGTGTACATCGGTGCCGATCACCTGGACGCCGTGCTTGATTCCCTGGCGGGCGATCGCGGTGCCGGACCGTACCTGGCCGGCCGCGACGACGTGATCGACGTCGACTGCAGCGACCTCGGTAGTGGCATCGACCACGACTATCCGGACTCCTGAGCCGGAAAGCACAAACCACACGGTGCGGTCATTTCCGGCAGTTGCAACTGCTGGAAATGACCGCACCGTGTGGTTTTGCGTGAAGTGCTAGTCCTTGATCGTGAAGCCGAGGGCACCTTCACCGAATCGGCGGACCACGACCTTGGCGGCCTCGAGCGGTACCTCGAAGCCGTCCCGGGCGAACCCGGTCAGCGTGGCGAAGTAGGTGTCGGCCTCGGGTTCGAGCGCGACCTCGGCGAGCATCTCACCGGTGGTCGGTTCGCAGACCGCCCAGGTGAACCGCGTTTCGTTCGCCCAGCCCCGCTCACACGATCGGACGTAATCGGGGTCGGTGACACCGGCCAGCGCCAAGGCCGGCCGGTCCGACACCCGGTCGTCATCGCGGTACGCGCGCAGGTACCACGCGCCCGCGTTGATCTCGACCGCTTCGATGGCTGCGGTCCTACTTGAGCTCGAACAGGACGGTGCCCTGCGTGACGGCTGCGCCTGCCTCGATGCTCAGGCCGGTGACAACGCCGTCCTTGTGGGCGGTAACGGGGTTTTCCATCTTCATGGCCTCGAGCACCACGACCAGCTCGCCTGCCGCGACTTCCTGACCTTCGACGACGGCGACCTTGACCACGGTGCCCTGCATCGGTGCGGTCACGGAATCACCGGAAGCGGCCGAAGCGCCACCCTTGGCGCGGGTACGCGACTTCGGCTTCTTCTTGACCGCGCCGTTGCCACCACCGTTGCCGATGGCCAGATCGCCCGGCAGGGAGACCTCCAGGCGGCGTCCACCGACCTCGACCACCACGGTCTTGCGGGGCTCGGTCTCGTCTTCTTCGATCGGCTGTGCGCCGGTGTAGGGCTCGATCTGGTTGTCCCAGTCGGTCTCGATCCACTTGGTGTAGATGTCGAAGCCCTGGCCGTCACCGATGAAGGCCGGGTTCGACACGATGTGGCGATGGAACGGCAGCACGGTGGCAAGGCCCTCGACCTGGAACTCGGCCAGCGCGCGGCGTGAACGCTCCAGGGCCTGCTCGCGGTTCTCGCCGGTCACGATCAGCTTGGCCAGCATCGAGTCGAACTGTCCGCCGATGACGTCGCCTTCGACCACACCGGAATCGACGCGCACGCCGGGGCCGGTCGGCTCCTTGTAGACGCTGATGGGTCCGGGGGCGGGCAGGAAGCCACGACCGGCATCTTCACCGTTGATGCGGAACTCGAACGAATGTCCGCGCGGGGTGGGATCTTCGGTGAACTCGAGCTTCTCACCGGCGGCGATGCGGAACTGCTGGCGAACGAGGTCGATGCCCGCGGTCTCCTCGGTGACTGGGTGCTCGACCTGCAGACGGGTGTTGACCTCGAGGAACGAGACCAGTCCGTCGTTGCCGACGAGGAACTCCACGGTGCCGGCACCGTAGTAGCCGGCTTCCTTGCAGATGGCCTTCGCCGAGGAGTGGATTCTTTCCCGCTGTTCTGCGGTCAGGAACGGGGCCGGTGCTTCTTCGACGAGCTTCTGGAAGCGGCGCTGCAGCGAGCAGTCGCGGGTTCCGGCGACGATGACGTTGCCGTGCTGGTCGGCGATGACCTGGGCCTCGACGTGGCGGGCCTTGTCGAGGTAGCGCTCGACGAAGCACTCGCCGCGACCGAAGGCCGAGATGGCCTCACGGGTGGCCGAGTCGAACAGTTCTGGGATCTCTTCGATCGTGTAGGCGACCTTCATGCCACGGCCACCGCCACCGAATGCGGCCTTGATGGCCACGGGGACGCCGTACTCCTTGGCGAAGGCGACGATCTCGTCGGCGTTCTTGACCGGGTCCTTGGTGCCCGGTGCCATCGGGGCGTCGGCCTTCAGCGCGATGTGGCGCGCGGTGACCTTGTCTCCGAGGTCGCGGATGGACTGCGGTGAGGGACCGATCCAGGTGAGCCCGGCGTCGATGACGGCCTGGGCGAACTCGGCGTTTTCGGACAGGAATCCGTAGCCGGGATGAATCGCGTCGGCGCCGGACTTCTTCGCGGCGTCGAGGATCTTGTCGAACACGAGGTACGACTCGGCCGATGTCTGTCCACCGAGGGCGAACGCCTCGTCGGCAAGCTTCACGAAGAGAGCATCCGCATCGGGTTCTGCGTACACCGCAACGCTGGTCAGTCCGGCGTCTTTCGCGGCGCGGATGACGCGGACCGCGATTTCACCGCGGTTGGCGATGAGGACTTTCGTGAGTGCTGTGCTGGCGTGACTTGGCACTGGATCTCCTGTCGGGCGCTGGTGTCTGCGCGTTGGTGACACTGTGGTGGATATCGATGTTGGATATCGACGTCTTGTGGTGTGGCGCACTGGTCCATCGGTGGATGGACGACAGCACTCCAGTGGAGTCTAAGCACCTCGGCGATCGGTCTCGACTCCAACCCACAGATCGCTCGTTCGGTCCGGTTTAGCTACTCACGGGTAACCGAGAAGGTGGTTGTTCGTTCACGTTTCCCTACTCGCGGGTAAGGATCCGAAAGTGCTCTGATCACCGATCTGCTTGAGAAAGTCGCCGAACCGCGACAGATACCGGCCGACCTGGCTGTGGGTAGGTCCATGCGACGGAAAGCGGGCCGAGATACGCAGCCCAGAGGCCGTCCGGTTGATCCAGATGTAGACCTCGTCGCTGGAATAGTTGTGGCTGCGCAGAACTCGTGCCCGACCGGCATCGGCCTCGGCGTGTCCGGGTGCAAATCTCAGGTCGATGAACGACACCACGAACTTCGGCTCCGGGAAATCGACATTGGCCGATGATTCCACCGAGCTCCGCTGCGCTTCTTCTCTGGCTGCTTGAGTCGAGATCCGCTGCGCCTGTTCTCTTTTCACCTCCATGAGGATCTCGCCGACCCGAAGGAAAGGGAGGTTGGCCGCCTTGCGGACACGGCGCATCTCGTCGGAGGCCCGCCCGATCAGCTGACCGAAATCGGACACCCCGGTCGTGTCGAGGCGGAAGGGAACAGTTGCCACAAACCAGCCGAGCGCGCCGAACCACTGCTGGTCGCCGCGGGTGTGCCGGGGAATCACACAGCGCAGCACCGGGCCGCCGCCGAGTTCGGCATAGACCGCCGCGAGCGCCGCGAGCACACCCGACATCAACGAACCGCCGGCTGCCGAACACACGGCGGTGAACCGGTTCGTCTGCTCGTCATCGAGCAGGGCTCCGGTCAGCGAGCCCTGAGGCACCAGATCCGGGATCGGGTGCACCGAAGCCGGCCGGTCGTCGGTGCCTGCCTCTTCGGCTTCTTCGGGTTGGTCAGCCAATTCGAAGGCGGGCAGTGTGCCGCCGGTGTCGCGGAGGAAATCGGCCCAGACCGCGACGGCTTCGTGGTCGACACCGGCGGCGTCGGCCTCGCGTCGCTCATAGGCGCTGAAGTCGACGTAAGAACCCACTGCGGGCAGCGCATGGTCGGAACGGCGCCGCGCGGCGGAGTAGAGCGCGATCAGTTCGTGTTGCGCCATGATCAGCGAGTAGCCGTCGACCAGCGAATGGTCACCGGCGAACAACAGCGTGAACGATTTCTCCCGGGCGACCGTGGCAAAAATGTAGGCAGGCCACTGCAGGGGTGCGGTGGCCCGGTCGAAAGTGCCTGCCAGCTGGTCGAGCAAGGGTGCCGACTCCGAATACCAGCCGACGCGGCCCATCTTGAGCTTCACCGTTCCCGGTCCGGTGGTCAGCCTGGCCAGGTGGTCGCTCCAGATCACCACATGACTGCGGAGGACCTCGTGGCGGTCTATCCACATCGTGAGCGCGGCGCGGATGGCCGGGATCGACAGCGGTTCGTCGAACTCGATCGCCAGACCCAGCCAGGACTCACGGCCGCCTTCGCGGTGGGTCCGGAGCCGGTGCTCGAACGCGCCGCGCAGATGGAGTTCATGATTGTGCGAGGTAGGACGCGAATCCGCGGTCCAATGGGCCATCCCGCCCTCGGTGTAGGGGCTCCACTCGACCAGCCCGCCCGGTTCGACGGGCTGGTCCATCATCTGGATGAACTTCATGACCTCATGGATCGGGCGGGAGGGCCCAGATGCGCTTTGATCCGGGTGAGCATGGCGGACATGCCCCGCAATCGCAGCGGACTGATGGCCGAGTCGAGCCCGAGCCGCGTATAGAAATCGACCGGAATCGCGAGGATTTCTTCCGAGCTGGCACCGTTGAGTCCCTGATACAGGATGGACGCGAATCCACGGGTGGTCGGCGCCTGCGGCGGAGCGCTGAAGAACAACTTCACCGAATCCGGGTTGCTGTTGTCCACCGAGAGGAACAGCGGTGACTGGCATTCGGGTACCGGTTCCATCGCGGCCTCGGCGAGATCCTCGGGTAGCTCGGGGAGCTCGTCCGAGAACTCGAGGAGGAGCTGGATCTTCTCCGAATCCGACAGTGCGGCGAAATCGTCGACGATTTCGTCGAGCGCCGCGGTCATCTCTGGCTGCTTTGGGTGCCCGGTTCGGAACCGGTCACGATGGGGGCCCGAACGGCGTTGCCCCATTCGGTCCACGATCCGTCGTAGTTGCGGACCTTGGTGAATCCGAGCAGGTGGGTCAGCACAAACCAGGTGTGGGACGACCGCTCACCGATCCGGCAGTAGGCGATCGTCGCAATGTCGGCGTCGAGGTCGGCGTAGACCTCGTCGAGTTCGGCGCGCGATTTGAACCGGCCGTCGGCAGCGGCGGCCTTGGCCCACGGGATCGACAGCGCGGTGGGGATGTGGCCCCCGCGAAGTGCACCTTCCTGCGGGTACTCGGGCATATGGGTGCGCTCGCCCGTGTACTCCTGCGGCGACCGGACATCGATCAGGGGTTCGGTGCCGATGACACCGTGGACCTCCGCGGCGAACGCTCGGATGACAGAGTCGTCGCGGGTGACAACCGGGTAGTCGGATTCGGGGTACGACGGCACATCGAAGGTGATGTCGCGGTCCTCGGCGAACCAGGCGTCGCGGCCACCGTCGAGTAGCCGGACGTCCTCGTGCCCGAAGAGGGTGAACACCCAGAGCGCGTAGGCGGCCCACCAGTTGCTCTTGTCTCCATAGATGACGACGGTGTCGTCACGCCGAATGCCCTTGCTGCGCATCAGTTCTGCGAACTGCTCACCTGAGATGTAGTCGCGGACGACCGGGTCGTTGAGGTGAAGATGCCAGTCGACCTTCTGTGCGGTCGGGATGTGTCCGATGTCGAACAGCAATACATCTTCGTCTGATTCGATGATCTTCAGTCCATCGGTCCCCAGGTGAGCGCTGAGCCATTCGGTGCTCACCAGGCGCTCGGGGTGTACGTACTCGGCGAAGCCGGGGTTGTTGTCGGTCTCGACGGTCACTGTGTCTCTCCAGACGATCGCTGCCGACCAATGGAATCAGCAGGTGCGGATCTAAATGTTTGTTCGAGTCGAGATTACCGACCCCGCCAAATCGACGAAATCGTCGAGCACCCGCGCGGCGGTCGAACGTCCGGTGTCGGTAGAAGGGTACCGCGCCCGCAGATGCAATCCATCGTGGTCCCGCCAGAACCACAGCTGCAGCGCATCGGTATCGCTGGAACTCGAAACGTGTTGTGGTGCTGACCAATCCGGAAGATCGAAACGGCGGTAGTCGACGTACGACACCATGAAGACGTCGTGGCGGACCATTCTTATCCGGTCGCCGAACACGCTGAAAACGGTCGACAATCCCAGATCCGCGGCGAACACCGCCGCCCGCAATGCCCCTGTGGCGTTGCGCATCGACGCGAGCAGGTCCGGATCGGATCCGTCCACGAGCAATGGACCATTCGATACGAACCATCCGACGGCGCGTTCACGGTTCGGCTCGTTTCGGGTGTGAACCGGAATGATCATCGCTGTGCGGTCGGGACCGCCGGCGCGAAAGACGGCCGTGGCGAGGCAGGCGACCATCGCCGGATAGGTGCGCAGACCCTCGGTACGTGCGATGGCGTCGAAACTCTTCGCTGCGGTGGCGTCGTAGATCGTGCGGATGTCGATGTGTGGGGGTACACGATCACCTTCGGTGACACCGAGGTCGAGTGGGAACGCCGGGACCGCCCATTCGGTCGCGTGCAGGAGGCTTCGCCACGGAACCAGTCGAGGGTCGTCGTCGGGGGCCATGGCCGGCACCTCGGCACCACCGCCGGACAGGAAAGAGCCCGCAGCGGGTACCTCGATCCCGCGAAAGTGATCGAGCAGATCCTCGGCGATGATCGCCAGCGACAGTGCATCGACAAAGCAGTGATCGAAAGCACATACGACGGTGGTCGAGTTCTCGTGACGCACCGCTGCGAAAAAATGCGGGTATGGCGCGAACGGTGTGCACGTCGCGTTGATCGCCGATTCGAGAACCGCCGCGGCGCCGGTGTCGTCGTCGATGAAGTACTGATCGCTCAGGGCCTGTACGTCGGCGCTTCCGGGGTCATGGGTGAACCGCGTGTACCCGCCGTTCGCGGATGCGGCGGCGTCGGGGTCGTCGGTGACAACGAAGTACGAACGCAGGACGTCGTGACGGTCCAGGAGTTCGCGCAACGCTTCGGTGAGGACTTCGGGGGCAAAGGGACCGGGCAACTCGATCGTGACCGCCAACCAGCCGATACCACCTCCCTGAACCGATTCGAGGTGGAAGCGTTCGTTCTCCGACGGTCCGGTGGGACTGGGTTGTGCCTCGCGATTTGCCGAGATCGGCCAGGTGTCGACCTGACCCGGCGCGATGACCACACGGTCGATTGTGGTGAGTTTCATGGTGTGTGTATCTAGCCGGTCCGCACCGGCCGGTTCTCACCATTGGCGAACGACGCGATGAAGTCGGTGACCACCGCGATGTACTCGGTGGTGTTCTTGCGCGCCGTCTCGTTGTCCGGGATTTGCGTCAGCAATCGAATTCCGTAGTCGCCGCGGTTGATCCACATGTTCGCGTTCCGGGTACGGCCTCGACCGGGAAGGATCAGGGCGGCCTTCTTGACCGGATCGTCCGCGCGGGGCAGACGGCGAAGGTCGAAATACGAAACCATTTGCGGTGAACCACTTTCCAGATCGATGGAACCTTCGGCTGCGAGATACCCGAGCGCTGCATGCACTGGTAGGGAACCGATTTCGCGTGCCTTGCGGGTTGCGGCCGACGCGGTGATGACAAGGTCGTGGAATTCGACGTCATCTTCCACGCGGAACGCGACCGGTGCGAAATTGCACAACCAGCCTTGTGTACCAACGGTTTCCGGCGTGCGAACGGAAAGAATGGTGGTCGTGAAGAACTCTGAACTCCCGGCCAGCACACTTTCGGCTGCGGCAAGGGCGGCAAAGATGCACCCCTGCAGGGAGGCGCCGATCTCGCGCAACCGTTCCTCGCAGCGATCTGATTGTGGACCGTCGGTCACCGGTTGCTCGATCACCGCGTTCGGCATGGTCTCGCCGTCCGCCAGCCCGAGATCGAGTGGAAAGCGCGGGACCTTGCCGCCATGGGTCTTGAGGATCTGGCGCCAGGCATCGATACGCGCGTCATCGGGTGTGGCCTGTCCGGCGAGCAGCATCTCATTTGCCACAAAATCGAAATAGCTGCCGGCGGGCAGTAGTGGAAGGTCTGCGCTGCCGTCGATCTCGTGACGGTAGGTCTCGAAGATCTCGTCGAGCGCGAGCGTTTGTGACACCCCATCGGTATGAGAATGATCGGCAACGAAATAGAAACCGAACCGGTCGCCGGCGTCGATGGCCCCGAACGCGAAACCGGGGAGATGGTCGAAGACGGCCTCGGTGTCGATGCGGGAGTGTATGTAAGCGACCAGTTCGTCGGGAGTGCCCGACGGACCCTCGTCCACCGTGGTGAACTCGATCGCCGATTCCGGAGCCAGGTGGCGCACCGGTCCCGAGTCGGAGACATCGAACCAGCACCGCAGTTCGTCGTGCCTGCGTACGAAGGCGGTCAGGGCGCGGGCCATCGCATCACGATCGAGTCGTTCGTCCACGTCGGTGACGATCATGGCGATGGCCTGGTTTGTCTCACCGGTCGCACGCTTGGCGGCGGCCGCCATCAGGTGGTCACGCTGAAGGAAGGACGGGCCGGTGGCGCTCTGGGCCGAGTTCGCCCTGGCTCCGTCGGGATCACGCAGGCGCCACTCGACCAGTGTGCCCGGTTCGGGTGACCACCAGTCCAGTGTCGAGCCCTTCACGAGCGCGAGTCCGGTGAGTACACGTCGCCGCGGGTCGGTTCGTTGGCGGCGGCGGTATCGAACAGTGCGTCACCGTCGTCGATGACGGTGCGCAAGACGTCATTGAATGTCGAGATGTAACGGTGTACCGATTCGCTGGCCTGCTGGCTCGCCGAGAAACGCGCCGATATGTTCGTGCCCCTGGGGATCCGGTTGATCCACAGATAGACCTCGTCGGAATTCCGGGTCGAGCTGCGCAACACCCGAGCCTGCCGGGCATCCCAGTGTTCGGAACCCTCGGCGTTCCGCAGGTCGATGTAGGAGATGACGAACTGCGGTGGGGTGCGGTCACCGATGAGATCGGCGATCGGGTAGTAGGGCGAGGTACCCAATTCCTTGTACTCGGCCGCGTTCTTTCCGAGCTGCGTGATGGCCTCGGAGAAACTCTTCGCCGATCCCGGACGTAGATGAACCGGGATGATGCCGACAAACCATCCGGCGGATTCGCCCCACTTCAATTCTGTGCGGGTGTGAACCGGGCTGATGAAGCGTAGATCAGGATTCCCCGCGAGCCGCGAATTGGTGATCGACAGCGCGGTGTAGACACCGGCCTGCATGTTGGCCCCGAGCTTTTTGCAGACCTGGTGGAAGCGCTCGGTCTCTTCGGCATTCAGAAGCCACGAGGACAGGCTGGCCTGGTACTCACTGTCGTTGGCAGGTGACACCGCTGGGCGTTCCGCGCTTTTCGGTGCCGGGATCGTCTGCAGAACGGGGAAGCGTGGCATCGAATGCGGCTGGGTGTCGAGCGTGGAATCGTGGTGGGCCTCGAAGAACGCCGTCCACCGCGACACCACTGCGTCGTCGGCGGTGATCTGCGATCCGATGGTGCGCTCGGCGTCGCTGAAGTCGAGGTAGCTGCCGAACTCGTGTAGCTGATCAGGTACGTCGAGCAGCTCCGATTCGTAGATCGCGGTCAGTTCCTTGATGGCGAAAACCTGGGTGTAGGCGTCCATGACGGTGTGATCGGCCGCGAAGATGACCAGAAACGACTGGGTATCGTCGGCAGGCGCGACCGTCACCGCGATGCACGGCGGCCAATGCAACGGGTTGACCTTGGTGTTGAACAGTTCGCTGACCCGTCCGAAAACAGCTGTGCTGGAGATGACCTCAGGTGAACCGATGGCCTCGACCGAAATTGCGTCGGGCGACACCGTCCGCCGGAGGAAATCGACCCCGTCGCCGGTTTCGGATGCCACGACGGAAGCCCGGAAGGCCTCGTGACGTGCGTACCAGCGAAGGAGCGTGCGAGAGAAGACGTCTGCGTCGAGCCGATGGTGGATGGCGAAGGCGGTTCCGATCCATTCGCTGAACCAGCCGTCGCCTTCGGTGTAGGCGCGCCGAGCGTGTTCGAGGTGCATGTACGACAGCTGTCGATCGTCGGCGCGCCAGGCGTCGTCATCTGCGACGGCCGGGTACCACTCGGTCAGAACACCGCTCGGCAATGCATAGTCGGCCAGTTCGGTGTATTCCATCAGAAAACTCCCCGTCTGTCTTTTTTAATGCCTGATTCCGCGAGGAGCGAGAGTCCTCGTCGGTTCTGTCAGATCATGAAATATGTTCGAGCCCTTGAACTTTTCGCTCAGGCCGAAATTCCGAGGCCGCGTGCGAGCACCGGCCAGCTCTTGTGCATTTGAGTGACCCAGTACGGCCACGAATGTGTGCCCAGGTCCTCGAAATCAAACGTCGCCGGTATCTCTCGATGGGCCAATTCGGTAGCCAACTGTTGGGTGCACCATAGCGAACCCAGTTCGATCGCGCCGCCTACGACGACGCGGTCGAGCGGGCTGGTGTTTCCCGGATACTCCGGCGCGTCGTACGGCCCCGGCAAGCCGGAACCGACCGAGACGTAGATGGCTGTATCGCGAAGTCCGCCGGCGTGGAGCAGAACGTCGTGTGCTGCCCAGTCCGGATCGCCCGTGGGACCCCACATGTTGTCCGCATCGCCGCCGAATGCGGCGACGATGCCCCGGGTCAGCACCTGTGTGGCCGGATCTGCAGTGGAATAGCAGCCGCTGAAGGACCCGACGGACCGGTAGAAACCCGGGTTGCGGGCTGCCAGTGTGAGTGAAGAGCCTGCGCCCATGGACAGGCCGGCGATGCCGCGGGTTCCGTTGCCGTCGAACTCGGCATCGACCAGTGGCGGGAGTTCCTCGGTCAGAAAGGTTTCCCACCGATAGCGTCCGAGCTCTGGATCGTCGCGTTGCCAGTCCGTGTAGAAACTACCGTTGCCCGCCAGCGGCAACACGACGTTGACGTTCTTCGATTTGTAGAAGTCGACGGCGTCGGTCTTGCGCAACCACATGCTGTTGGTCGGGTCTTCCTCGCCGAGCCCGCTGAGCATGTACAGCGAAGGGCGAGTGGTCGACGTGGCGACTTCGGGTGTCAGGACCTGAACCTTGATGGTCTGGTCCATCGAGGCGGAGTGCACGTACATCGCCCACTGGGTCGGACCCTCCTGGACAACCTGCTCGACCGTCGAAATCGGTGCCGGAGCGGCTGCGGCGGGCGCTGTCATCGCAACGATCGGGGTGGAGAGTGCCGCGAGCACTAACAGCTGCCTGAAGACCTTGTGGCGGCGCAGCGCGCCGTCGGCAGCTGTCATCGGTGCACGTGGCATCAATTGGTCCCTTCGGGTTCTCGGACAAGAGGTACTCGGACAAGAGGTATTGCGGTGTGATGAAACATCGCCGTCATCGTTTCGATGCAGTCGCGTGATCATAATATGGGTTGAGACACACCTGCGCTCAGATCAAATGTTTTGCGATCCAGCGCATCACCACAGTTCGGGTTTGAGATCCCAACGGTCGCACTCGGCGGCGAGCAGTTCGGAGAGTGTGTCCGTGTCGGGCAGAGCCACGGGATCCAGGCCGCTGACCGTGAGGTTCATGGTGTCGCCACTGACGATCGCGCAGGCCATCAAGCCGCCACGGAGTTGGATGAGCCGTTCGCGGGTGATGGCGGGCGTGACGGACCTACCCATGAATTTATCGACTCGGCTGGGGCGCCCGAGGCCGCCGAATGTAGCGCTGAAGGTCCCCATGTTCGACGCCAACGCCAGCGGTGTCGAGGCTCGGCGGTTGAGCCGGAGCAGAGTTCGGTCGCTCAGTGCCTGCGCCAGCGGCTGCAGCAGGGTGATCGTGCTCGGTCGCCGCGACGAATCGATGTACATGAGTTTGGAATGCGCCTTGACGGCCTCCAGATCCCGCTCCTGGCTCAGTCGGGCCGGAAGGTCAAGGGAGCGGCCGGTGGTCGCGTTGGACCGGATGTCGTCGGGGTCCGTGCGGGCGGTCATCGGGACCGACACGCGGACGGTGTCGTCCCAGCTGGCGCGGCCGGTCCCGACCAGGATCCCGACGACCATGGCCACGAACAACGAATTGCCCGAACCACCGTGTCGGGCGGCGACATCGAGCCATTCTTTCGTCGGCATGCTGGCGACCGCGAACGGCGCGATGTACCCGGGAGCATCGTCGGGCACCTCTATATGGGACGGAAACGGAACAGACATCGAGGTCACGACATTGGCAGGACGTTCGTCGGCACTGCGTCGAGACCGTATCCACGATGCGGCCAGAGTGCCCAGACCTCCGCTGATCTGACGCAGCTGACCCAGCGCGTCCGAGAGGTCGTCCCACGCCCGCACCGGTGTGGCGGGCGGGATCGCGGGGTGCTCGGCGGAGAGTGCGTTGTCGATGTTCTTGCCGAAGAGGGCGCCGTCCGCCACGGCGTGTGAGAAGCAGAGCGACACCAGCTCGCCGCCGTCGAGCAGTGGGGCCGAACGGAGTTCCCACACCGGGCCGGCGATGAGATCGACCTCGAACTGGGCAGCGGTGTCGATCCAGTCGTGGATCTGATCGGCGGTCAACGCAGCCGAGTCGACATGGACAGCCCCCGGTGTTCCGCCGCGGATCCAGTGGTCGCGGGCCAGAGGCATCCGCCGCCGACGCAATACTCGACTGAAATGCCCTGCCGCCAGCGCGGTCCCGAACTGTTCCAGCTCGCCGGCGTCGAGTGGAGATCTCAATCTCCAGACCATCTGGCTCACGACTCCGAGGCCTGCCGCCCGGTGCATCCGGACGAAGAGATCATCGTCGGGGGTGATGCGTAGGACCGGGGACGTCTGACCCACCAATACTCCTTCGTCGGGCGGTCGGTCTACAGCCGCCGCAGGTAAGTCTTCACGGTCAGCGGTGCGATCACCGCGATGACCACGGTGGAGCCTAACAACGACCACACGATGTGCATATCCGCTTGACCTTCATTGGCCAGCGAACGCACCGCGGAAACCAGATGAGAGATCGGGTTGATCTCGGCGATCGTCCGCATCCATGACGGCATGCTCTCGGTCGGCACAAAGGCGTTGGACATGAAGCCCAGCGTCGTGAGGGTGAGCGCCGAGATCCCCTGAATCGACGAGGCTTTACTCATCAGGACGCCGATGAACGCAAAAATCCAGCTCAACGAGAAGGCCGCGTAGATCACCAGGGCGATTGCGGCCAGCGTGCCGAGGGCGCTCGCGGGCTGATAACCCATGCACAATCCGACCATCAGCGTGATGACGATCGCGATGACGTACCGGACCACGGCGGCGACCAGCGATCCGGACAGCGGCGCGATTCGCGAGATCGGCAGGGACACGAAGCGATCGAAGACACCGCGATCGATGTCCACCCGCAATTGGACCCCGACCACGACGGTGCTGGTGATCACGATGTTCACCAGCACACCGGGGATGAGGACGGGTAGATAGGCGTCGACGCTCCCGGCGATCGCGCCACCGAATATGTTGGCGAACATCACGGTGAACACGATGGGCACGACGATGACGTCGAGTAGCTGTTGCGGTGTGTGCTTGAACTTCAGCAGGCCGCGCCGGGCCATCGTCGACGTGTCGCGCAGAGCTTTTCGGGTGGTTATGTGCCCGAGGGCCGGGTCGTTCGACACTTCGGTCGTCCGGTTGATGGTCATGCCGGGCTCCGATCCTCGGTCAGCGCAAAGAACACCTCGTCGAGTGAAGGCTTGTGGACGCTGAGTTCCTGCACCTCGATCGACTGCTCGGACAGTGCCGCGATCACCTGTGCCGAACGCGCCGAATCGCTCACCGACATCGTCAATTGCCGTGTTCTCTCCTCGTATTCGATCGGCCCGTCGAGCAACCGCATGATGATCTCGGTTGCGCGGGCGCGGTCGTCGCTGCGGGCGAGCGTGATCGAGAGGGCGTAGTTGCCCACCGAACGTTTCAGGGATTCCGGTGTGCCGTCCGCGACAACCTGACCGTGATCGATGACCACGAGGTGATCGGCGAGGGCGTCGGCTTCGTCGAGATACTGGGTGGTCAACAGGACCGTCGTGCCGTCTGCCACCACACCTCGAACCATCTCCCACAGCTGGGTTCGGGTCCGCGGATCGAGTCCGGTGGTGGGTTCGTCGAGAAACAGCAGTTCGGGCCGACGAATCATGCTGGCCGCCAGGTCGAGTCGGCGCCGCATCCCGCCGGAGAACTTGCGGACCGGGCGTCCCGCTGCGGCGGTGAGCCCGTATTCGTCGACGAGCTCGCGGGCCCGGTCCCTGGCTTCGGCGTTGCGCAAGCCCAGCAACCTCCCGAAGATGTCGAGGTTCTCGGCGGCGGTGAGATCGTCATCGACCGAGGCGTACTGCCCGGTCAAGGAGATGAGGGATCGGATTGCCGGACCTTCCCGGACGACATCGCGGCCGAGGATGAGAGCCGTCCCGGAGTCGGGTCGCAACAGCGTGGTGAGCATCCGGATCATCGTGGTCTTGCCGGCCCCGTTCGGGCCGAGGACACCGCAGACCGTACCCCGCGCGACGGTCAGGTCGATGTTGTCGACCGCGCGATGATCGCCGAAACTCTTGCACAGACTTCGTACTTCGATGGCGAGGTCGTCGGTCGAGCCCATCGGTTCAGTTATCACGCGGTACAGGCTAGCCGGGCCGCGTCCGCGATGTCATGGTCATGCCCCGGGGGACCACAGGTCGGTGACACTGACACCAACCCGATCGAGCAGCTCTCGGACAAGCGGAAGACTGATTCCGATCACCGATGAGGGGTCTCCGTCGATGCCGTCGATGAACCAGCCACCGAGCCCATCGAGGGTGAATGCTCCGGCGACCTGTAGGGGCTCGCCGCTGCCGACGTACGCGTCGATCTGTTCATCGGTGGGGGAGCTGAAACGAATAGTTGTTGCGACACTGCCGGTTTCGGTGGAGGCGATCTCACCGTCGATCAGTCGGAGCAGGCAATGTCCGGTGATCAGCTGTGCTTCGGTACCGCGCATGTCGATCCATTGCGAGCGGGCGACCGGCGCGGTGTGTGGCTTGCCGGTGAGCACACCATCGCGAAGCAGCATCGAATCGCAGCCGACGAGAACCGAATCCATCGCGAGGTCGGCATCGAGGCGGCCGACCACGTCGAGCGCTTTGGCGCGGGCCAGCATCGTCACGATCGCCGACGGTGAGGCCGCGCTGCCTGCCTGGGCAAGCAGCGCGTCCTCATCGACTTCGGAGACCGACACCACCGGGCTGATGCCGGCGGCGCCGAGGATCTTGCGACGTGCGGGTGACGCCGATGCCAGGACGAACCGGGTCATCGGCGGTAACCGGGCGTCACCGGGTCAGTAATCCCAGCGCAGGTTCGGAAAAGCGCTGGGCGCCAACCCGCCTGCAGGCCGGAGCCGGTCGACGTGTGCACCCCAGAGATTGCGGGGACCGGGATCGGCAGGTGCACCCGACCCGCTTGCTGCGGCGAGCACACCGACCAGGGCAGCGACCTCGACGTCGGTCGGATTGCCCTTGACCACGGTGAGGAACGGCGCTGCGGGGGCGGCGGTCTCGTCGCCCGCAGGCGTTGTGTGGTCGCTCATAGGGGGATGTTCCCGTGCTTCTTCGGCGGCATGCTCACCATCTTGCGCTCGAGGAGCTTGAGCGCGGTGGCGATCTGACCGCGGGTGTGCGACGGCGGGATCACCGCGTCGACGTATCCGCGTTCGGCGGCGACATACGGATTGACGAGGGTGTCCTCGTATTCCTGCTGGAGCTGCAGACGCAGTGCATCGACGTCGTCGCCGTTGGCGGCGGCTTCCTTGAGCTTGCCGCGGTAGACGAAGCCCACCGCGCCCGAGGCGCCCATGACAGCGATCTGAGCGGTCGGCCAGGCCAGGTTCACATCGGCGCCCATGTGCTTGGAGCCCATGACGTCGTACGCGCCGCCGTAAGCCTTACGGGTGATGACGGTGATCTTGCCGACCGTGGCCTCGCCGTATGCGTAGAGGAGCTTGGCTCCGCGACGGATGATGCCGTTGAACTCCTGCTCGGTACCGGGCAGGAACCCCGGCACGTCGACCAGGGTGATGATCGGGACGTTGAACGCGTCGCAGGTGCGCACGAAACGCGCGGCCTTCTCGGACGCGTCGATGTCGAGGCAGCCGGCGAACTGGGTCGGCTGATTGGCGACGAGGCCGACGCTGCGTCCGTCGACGCGGCCGAAGCCGACGATGATGTTCATCGCACGCTCGGCCTGCACCTCGAGGAATTCGTCGTCATCGAGGATGCGGCGGATGACCTCATGCATGTCATACGGCTGGTTCGGGGAGTCCGGGATGAGGGTGTCGAGCTCGAGGTCCTCGTCGGTCAGGGTGTCCTCGATCGAACCGGCGGCGGGCGCGGCAACCGGCAGGCGAGGGGCCTCGCCGCGGTTGTTGCTCGGCAGGTAGCTCAGCAGGTCCTTGACGTACTCCAGGGCGTCTTCTTCGTCGGTGCCGACGTAGTGCGCAACACCGGATTTCGCCATGTGGGTGTGGGCGCCACCGAGGTCTTCCATGGTGACGTCCTCGCCGGTGACGGTCTTGATCACGTCGGGGCCGGTGACGAACATCTGGCTGGTCTTGTCGACCATGACAACAAAGTCGGTGAGCGCGGGGGAGTAGACGTGGCCACCGGCCGCCGCGCCCATGATCAGCGAGATCTGGGGGATGACACCCGAGGCGCGCACGTTGCGGTGGAAGATCTCGCCGTACAAACCGAGGGAGACAACGCCTTCCTGGATGCGGGCGCCTGCGCCTTCGTTGATGCCGACCAGCGGACGGCCGGTCTTGATCGCCAGGTCCATCACCTTGACGATCTTCTCGCCGTAGACCTCGCCGAGGCTGCCACCGAAGACGGTGACGTCCTGACTGAATATGCAGACCTCGCGGCCGTCGATGGTGCCGTATCCGGTGACGACGCCGTCGCCGACCGGACGGCGGTCGCCGAGTCCGAAGTTGGTGCTGCGGTGGCGGGCCAGCGCATCGAGTTCGACAAACGAACCGTCGTCCAGGAGATGGGTGATGCGCTCGCGTGCAGTGAGCTTGCCCTTCTCGTGGGTTTTCTCGACTGCTGCTTCGCCGACCGGGTGCTTGGCCTCGGCAAGGCGATTGTGCAGGTCAGTGAGTTTTCCGGCAGTTGTGTGGATGTCCGGCGCCGCTTGCGCGTCCTGGGGGGAACTCGTCATGGCTTTGATGCTATCCACACTGTGTGAAGGGGGTGCGCGCCGGGCTAACCTGAGGGTTAACTCACATTTGAGGTGGTACTGCCGGATACAGGTAGATCTTCGTGTCAAAACCCCCTGCGGGCAGCCGAGGATCTCCCCGGCGCCTGCCCCTACGCTGATGGCATGAAGCCGCAGGCAGTCAAGCGTGAACCGATCGACGAACAAGCACTCCGGGACGCTGTGGCCGGCACCCGCTGGAGCTCGGTGCGGGTGGTCGAGGAAACCGGTTCGACCAATGCAGATCTCGTGGCCCTGGCCGCGACATCGAACTGTGTCGGGTCGGTTATGGTCGCCGAACACCAGAGCGCGGGCCGTGGACGTCACGCGCGGCAGTGGGTGAGCCCGCCACGCTCACAGGTGGCGATGTCCGTGGCGGTGGCGGCGGACACCGCGAACGCTCCGGCCGCGCTCGGCTGGTTGCCGCTGCTGGCCGGCCTGGCAGTGGTCGAGGGCATCGGGGCGGTCAGTGACCTCGCACCGGTGCTCAAGTGGCCCAACGATGTTCTGCTGCCTGCGCCCGGAGAGACCACCGCAGGCATCGGCGGCCGCAAGGTGTGCGGAATCCTGGCCGAATTGACCCGTGGACCGTCGGGTGCGGCGGCGATCATCGGGATCGGGATCAACGTCAGCCTCACGGAGACCGAACTCCCGGTCCCGACGGCGATCTCGCTTGAGCTGGCGGGTGCCCACGTGAGCAGGCAGGACCTTGCCGCAGCCGTTCTCGTCGCGCTGGACCGCAGGTTGCAACAGTGGCCGGACGACCTCGACGGACTTCGGCAGGACTATCGCGCGCGCTGCGCCACGCTCGGCCATCAGGTCCGGGTGGAGTTGCCCCTGGACAAGCAGCTCGAGGGTGTCGCGGTCGAGATCGACGGCACCGGGCGGGTTGTCGTGCAGGACAAGCGCGGGGAGCGGGTGGCGGTGTCCGCAGGCGACGTGACGCACCTGCGGATCACCGACTGATCCCCGCGCCCGCGAGCTCGTCGGAGTTCAGATCAGCGACGGTCCATGCTCTTCGTGCCCATTGCCGGGATGAGGAACATGATCGGAAGACCGATCACCGCATGCACGATCGCGGTCGAGATGCCGGTGGTCCATTCCCGCGACAGCAGCAGCGGGATCAGGATCGCTGCAACGATGAGCAGCCCGACGATCCACTTGAAGAAGTCGTTGGGCGCAGGGGTCGCCAACTGCAGGACGTACCAGAGTGCGCCGGCGAAGATGGCGCAGAGGAACGCCACGACGGCAAACCAGTACTCGTCGTTGGCCATCGGATTCCACACACCGAGTGCACCGGTTTCGTTCACCCGGGTGATGATGAGCCGGATGATCCAGGCGACCAGCCAGGCCGCGAGTCCGGTGACCACGGCCGTGGCCAGGACACCGCCGATGAACATCGTCGGATTGACCTGTGGCCGATTGGGTTTCGGTCGTCGCTGCGGCGCAGCCGGCCGGGCAGGCGGCGCGTAGTTCTGATCGCCGGGGTACTGGCCGGCCTGATACTGATCGTAGGGTTGCTGGTAGCCCTGTTCGGGGTAGGCCTGGCTGTATGCCTGCGGATCGGGGTCCTGTCCGCGGTCATAGCGCTGGGTGCGTGGTTTGTTCGGATCATTCGGGTACATCGGGCACCTCCCTGCAGGTGAGTCTACTGATCACCGATACCTGCGGTGTTTCGATGATGAGGCGACAACCGTAACCCCCACCGGCTCGGACTCCACGTCAGGTGTGGCAGGCGGGTGGTTTGATTGCGGCACGTCCAGATGTGGCGCACCCGCGCATCGGGTTCCATGCGTATCGAGAGGGAAGGCCTGTTGATGGGGTATCCGGAGAGCATTTTGGCCCAGGGTGAACGCGTGATCCTGCACCACCACCCGCACTGGAAGTGCCTGCTGATGCCGATCGTGGTGTTTGTTCTCGGCACGGCTCTGGCCGGTGTCGCGGGCGGATACCTGTCGACCTCCGACATCGGGTCGTCCACGAAGACGGTCCTGGGCATCATCATCGCGGTGGTGTGGCTGGGCCTGGTGCTGTGGTTCTTCATCCGTCCGTTCATCAGCTGGCGGACCACCCACTTCGTGCTCACCGACCGCCGGGTGACCTACCGCAACGGCATCCTCACCCGGTCCGGGATCGACATCCCGGTCCAGCGCATCAACTCAGTCGAGTTCCGGCACGGACTGCTCGACCGGATCCTGCGGACAGGAACGCTCATCATCGAGTCGGCGTCCGAGGATCCCCTCGAGTTCAACGACATCCCACAGGTCGAACGCGTCCATTCATTGCTGTATCACGAGGTCTTCGACACCGCCGACGGTGACGACTTCCGCGGTCGCCGATGACGGCCGGGCGCAGACTTTCCGGCCGTAGCCATGTCGTTGGCGGCATATCTGTGCGCCGGGGGCCTAAGTTGATCAGGTGACCGATGTTCTGCTCGCCGAAGACGATGAAGCGATATCCGCGCCGCTGGCGCGTGCGCTGACGCGCGAGGGCTACGGCTGCGAGGTGGTCACCACCGGTACCGATGCACTCGAACGCGCCGCCAGCGGACGGTTCGAGCTGTTGGTCCTCGACCTCGGCCTGCCAGAGATGGATGGTCTGGAGGTATGCCGTCGCATCCGGCAGACCCGACCTCAGCTGGCTGTGCTGATGCTCACCGCCCGCACCGACGAGGTCGACTTCGTCGTCGGTCTCGATGCCGGGGCGGACGACTACGTCGGGAAACCGTTCCGGCTTGCCGAGCTGCTGGCCCGGGTGCGAGCGTTGTTGCGTCGCAAGCAGACCGCCGACGTCGTGCTCGAGGCCGGCGACATCCACCTCGATGCCCGGGGGCGACGTGTCCAGGTGTCCGGCGTGGACACCACGCTCGCCAACCGGGAGTTCGACCTGCTGCGCTACCTGATGGAGCGGGCCGGTGAGGTGGTCAGTCGGGAAGAGATCCTGACCGAGGTCTGGGGCACCCCGGATCTGCTGTCGTCCAAAACTCTCGACATGCACATCTCCTGGTTGCGCCGAAAGATCGGGGACGACCAGCCCAACCGCCGGAAGCGGATCGTGACCGTCCGTGGTGTCGGCTTCCGCTTCGATCCCGACTAGACGTGCGCGGCCGCATTCTCCGGTCGATGATCGGCATGGTCGTGGGCATCGGACTGCTCCTCGGCGTGCCCCTGATGGTCACCGCGTGGTGGTGGGTGGGCGACACCGCACAACAGGACCTCGACAATCGGCTCAAACGTATCTCCACAGAACTGCTCCTCCAGGAGGGTTCCGACGGCAGGATCACCGGGGCACTCGATCGGGAGAAGTTCCGCCTGCTCATCCCGGCCGAGGGCCGGTTGGTGATCACTTATCCGGTGGCGACCCCGACCGGGACCGAACAACGTGAAGTCGGGATCGGCACCGAGTTCGATGAACGGGCGGTCAGAGAATCGCTCGCCTTGGGGGAGGCCGGGTCATTGACCCTGTCTATTCCGCAGACCCAGGTGCGCAGCGGGCAGTGGGCTGCCGTGGGCGTCGTGTCGTTGGTGGTGACGATGTCGGTGATCGCCGGCGTCGTGGTCGCGGCCGTCACCGCCGGACGTCTGGCCGATCCACTCGAAGATGTCGCGGCACGCGCGGCACGGATGGCACAGGGTGACTTCGGGACCGAGGGCCGGCATTACGGCATCGACGAACTCGACCGGATGTCGTCCGCTCTCGACGCCGCGAACCGGGAGATCACCACCCGGCTCGAACGTGAGGGGCGAATCGTCGGCGAGGTGTCCCATCAACTTCGCAGTCGTCTGACCGCGATTCGGCTCCGGCTCGAGGAGTTGTCGATCCACCCCGACACCGATGTCGTCAGCGAAGCGGAAGCGGCCTTGGGACAGGTGGAACGACTGACCAACGAACTCGACGAACTGATCACCGCGGCCCGCGGCGAACAGGTCGCGATGCTCGAGCCGGTCGACGTCTCGCAGCAGGTGGCGTTGGTGGTCTCCGACTTCCAGCAGGCGTTTGCGGTCGAGGGTCGCGAATTGACCGCGCAGACGACCGGACAGGCCGCCGTAAGGGTGACGCCAACCCGGTTGCGGGAGGCGCTCGCGGTGCTCGTCGACAACGCACTGCAGCATGGTCGGGGCGATACCGTCGTCGACACCCAGGAGCTGCCCGGGAGCGGCATGATCCGTATCTCGGTGTCGGATCAGGGACCGGGCGTGACCGACGAAAGTGCACCGCACGTATTTCAGCGCGGCTATTCGGAGGGCGGTTCGAGTGGTGTCGGACTGTCGTTGGCGAGATCTCTCATCGAGGCCGATGGCGGTCGGCTGGATCTGCTGCATCGTCGTCCACCGACGTTCGCGATCGTCGTGCCCAGGTACGACGTCGAGGAAGACGGCCCGGATGCATCGAGCAGTCGCGTAGAGCCCCGGTGAATCCCGGGATCGCTCAGCTGTGCCCGAGCTCGCCGGGTGTCGGTTCCAGACCGGTGGGTACCGACTCGTCCGCGTCCAGCTCGGACTCGGGGAAGGCGAAGCGGCGCAGCGCCCAGAATCGGAATGCCATCTGGATCAGATTGCCGATGATGTAACCCAGGACGAAGTCGATGAAGACGAGCTGGGTGACATCCACCGAACTACGGATGTCGAAGAGGTTGTTGGCGACGAACAACGGGGCTGCCTGCAACACGACGCCGACGCCGCTGATCGCGAAGAACAGCATCGCCTCGTGGTGTGTCTCGCGGCCACCACGGTTCTTGAATGCCCACTCGCGATTGAGGACGTAGCTGACGATCGTGGCCAGCACACCCGAGATGATCTTGGCGACGACCGGCTTGGTGTCGAGAACGGTCAGGCTCAGCGAATAGAAGATCGCCATGTCGAGGAGCATCATCGATCCGCCGATGATCGCGAACTTGATCAGCTCGTTGTGACGCATCGCCAGCGCTCGGATCGGCGCTGGAGTACGGGACAGCAGCCCGTCGATGAATGACACAAGGATGCAGTCTACGAAATAACCACCCGCCGGAACGAATCTCCGAGCGTGTGGCCTGCCCGTGTCATTCATCCGAGGCCGAACATGACACGATTGGTAGCCGTGACGAGTGATCGAAACCCAGCCCCTGAATCGATCGTGGCAACGGCTCCGCCCGCCCCCGCCCCGGCATCGGCAGGAAGCGCCGCCGCGGCGTCCGGCAGTCGGTCGGCGGCGGTATCGGGAATGCCGGTGGTGACCATGATCGGCGGCGGACAGCTGGCCCGGATGACACACCAGGCAGCGATTGCGCTGGGTCAGCGGCTTCGGGTATTGGCCGCTTCGGCCGATGAACCCGCCGGTCAGGTGACCCCTGATCTCGTTTTGGGTTCACACACCGACCTCGACGATCTCCGGGCCGCCGCTCGCGGATGCCATGCGCTGACCTTCGACCACGAAGGTGTGCCCGTCGAACATCTCGAGGTTCTGGTCTCCGAAGGCGTCAAGGTGTTGCCGCCGCCGAGCGCACTGATCTACGCCCAGGACAAACTGGCGATGCGGGGCAAACTGGCATCACTGGGCGCCCCAATCCCGGATTACGTGGAACTGGCGGGCACCGATCCGCAGGCTCAACTCATCGATTTCGGTGACCGACATCACTGGGAGATCGTCCTCAAGACGATCCGCGGCGGTTACGACGGCCGTGGTGTCTGGCTCATCGAAAGTCGGGAGCAGGCACTCGAGGTCCTGGCGAAGGCCCCCGCTGGGACGGCGTTGATGGCCGAGCAGAAGGTGGCGCTGCGTCGTGAGCTGTCGGCGATGGTCGGGCGTTCGCCCTTCGGCCAGGGCGCGGTGTGGCCGGTCGTCGAAACCGTGCAGCGTAAGGGTCAGTGCGCTGTCGTGATCGCGCCGGCACCGTCCCTCGATCCAGATGTCGCCGCGCAGGCACAACGCCTGGCGTTGTCGCTCGCCGCCGAACTCGGCGTGGTCGGTGTGATGGCGGTGGAGTTGTTCGAAACCGAAGATGGCGATCTGCTGGTGAACGAACTGGCGATGCGGCCGCACAACAGTGGCCACTGGAGCATGGACGGCGCGGTCACCGGGCAGTTCGAACAGCATCTGCGCGCCGTGCTCGACTACCCGCTCGGCGACACCGGCACCCTCGCGCCGATCACCGTGATGGCCAACATCCTCGGCGCCGAACAGGCGCCGGAGATGTCGATGGACGAGCGCCTGCATCACCTGTTCGCGCGGATTCCGCAGGCCAGGGTGCACCTCTATGGCAAGGGCGAACGGCCGGACCGCAAGATCGGGCACATCAACGTGCTCGGCGCGGCGACCGACGACATCGACAACCCGGACGATGTGGCGCGGGTGCGGGAGGTGGCCGAACGGGCGGCACACTGGATGTCGACGGGGATCTGGACCGATGGATGGGATGTGCACGGTGAGTGAAACTGCAGGGTCGGCGTCGACAGCGTCAGGGCCGCGGGTCGGCCTGATCATGGGCAGCGATTCGGATTGGCCGACGATGGAGGCCGCCGCCGAGGCGCTCGCGGAGTTCGGTGTGCGATTCGAGGTGGGTGTCGTCTCCGCGCACCGCACACCGCAACGCATGCTCGACTACGCCAAAGATGCTGCCGGCCGGGGCCTTTCGGTCATCATCGCCGGCGCCGGTGGCGCCGCGCACCTGCCGGGCATGGTGGCGTCGGCAACACCGTTGCCCGTCATCGGTGTTCCGGTGCCGTTGAAGTATCTCGACGGCATGGATTCATTGCTGTCGATCGTGCAGATGCCCGCCGGAGTGCCGGTGGCCACCGTATCGATCGGTGGGGCCCGTAATGCCGGCCTGCTGGCGGTCCGGATCCTGGCCGCATCCGACCCGGCGCTGCGGACCCGAATGGAACAGTTCCAGGCAGACCTCAACGACATGGTCCTGGCCAAAGACCAAGCGCTGCAGGACAAACTGCTCGGCGAATAGTTGGTCTTGTCGTGCGTGTGGTTGTGGCGATGACCACCCGGTCGATGCCGCAGCAACTACACGCTCGACAACAACTTGCGACGGAACAGGTCGAGGACTTCGTCGAGGGCCTGCCGGGTGGGTTGGCCGGGTTCGTCGATGAGGTGTTCGGTCAAGGCCGAGTGCGGCGGCATCGGTGACGGCCCGGCTGCGCTGTCGTCGAGTTCGATCGCCACAAACGCATCGCCGAGCTGTTCGCGCAGAAACTCGAAACGCTTCGGCGGAGATATGTGGTCGCCCTTGAATCGGACACCGAGTACCTGAAGTCCCTTGGCGCAGCGGCCTTTGACGGTGTCGAGCTCGCCGGGTGGGATATCGATATTGCCGGCCAGTGCGTTGATCGGCCGAAAAGGTAGCGACGGTTGGGCGAGTACGGGTGCCAGCAGTCGTTCGTCGGTGGCCATCGCCAATGCGAACCCGCCGGTGAAACACATTCCGATCGCGCCGACGCCCGGTCCGCCGCAGCGACCGTGTTCGTCGGCGGCGAGTGCGCGTAGCCAGGTGACGACCGGCGAGGACTTTCCGGTGGCCAGGGTGGTGAACTCGCTGCTGATACAGGTCGGGATGAGTGACGCGGCCATTTTTGCCAGGTCTGCAGGCCCGGAATTGTCGGGGTCCAGGCCGTCGATTCCGAAAAGACTGGGAAGCACTGCGGTGCAACCGATATCGGACACCTTGCGGGCGAACTCGAGGACTTTCGGAGTGATACCGGGTATTTCCGCGATGATGATCACCGCGGGGCCGTGCCCACGCCGGTAGATGGTCCTGGTCTTGCCGAAATGTGTGAAATCCGACTTCTCGAAGTCGGAGAGTGCGTCTGCCGGTGACGTCTGGCCGCTCATCTGGGATCGCCTTTCGACATGCGGGTCTTCGGGTGCGCCAAGGCTAGCTTCCGTGGGCCTGTGGCCGGGGTCGAACAGACTTCAGTTACCCGGCAGTAACTGAACCGATCGGCGGTATTAGAATTGCAGGGAAGGAAAATCGCACTGGCGCCTACTAGGAGTGTTCTGATGGCCGGCAATCCCGACTTCGATTTGTTCAAGCTCGCTGAAGAGCATGATGAGCTGCGCTCCGCGATTCGGGCGCTCTCGGAAAAAGAGATCGAACCGTACGCGGCAGACGTCGATGAGAAGGCACGATTCCCGGAAGAGGCGCTCACCGCGCTGAAGGCTTCGGGTTTCAATGCGATCCATGTGCCCGAGGAATACGACGGCCAGGGCGGTGACTCGGTCGCAGCGTGCATCGTGATCGAAGAGGTCGCCCGTGTCTGCGCGTCGTCCTCGCTCATCCCGGCCGTGAACAAACTCGGCACGATGGGGTTGATCCTCAAGGGTTCCGAGGAACTCAAGAAGCAGGTCCTGCCGACCCTCGCCAGCGGCGAGGCGATGGCGTCCTACGCGCTGTCCGAGCGCGAAGCCGGTTCCGATGCCGCGTCGATGAAGACTCGTGCCAAGGCAGTCGGCGACGACTGGGTGCTCAACGGCTCCAAGTGCTGGATCACCAATGGTGGCAAGTCCACCTGGTACACCGTCATGGCCGTCACCGATCCCGACAGGGGCGCCAACGGCATCTCCTCGTTCATCGTCCACAAGGACGACCCCGGCTTCACCGTCGGACCGCTGGAGAAGAAGCTCGGAATCAAGGGTTCACCGACCGCGGAGCTGTACTTCGAGAACTGCACCATCCCCGGTGACCGCATCATCGGCGAGCCGGGCACCGGCTTCAAGACCGCGCTCGAGACCCTCGACCACACCCGCCCGACCATCGGCGCACAGGCCGTCGGTATCGCACAGGGCGCCTTGGACCAGGCGATCGCCTACACCAAGGATCGCAAGCAGTTCGGCAAGTCGATCAGCACCTTCCAGGGTGTGGAGTTCATGCTCGCCGACATGGCGATGAAGGTCGAGGCCGCACGTCTGATGGTCTACACCTCGGCAGCGCGCGCCGAGCGTGGCGAGAAGAACCTCGGGTTCATCTCGGCCGCTGCCAAGTGTTTCGCCTCGGACGTGGCCATGGAGGTCACCACCGACGCGGTGCAGCTCTTCGGTGGCGCCGGCTACACCCGCGACTTCCCGGTCGAGCGGATGATGCGCGATGCCAAGATCACCCAGATCTACGAAGGCACCAACCAGATCCAGCGTGTCGTGATGTCACGCGCACTGCTGCGCTGAGGTTGGTGTGTCCGCCCGTGGTCTGATGCGACAGTCCGCGGGTGGGCACTAGATTGGGCGAGGTGAGCACCCAGCGGATACTCGAGCGCTGGAACAGGTTTGCCGAGCCACGACGACTCCTGCTCGATTCCCTGCTGGCCGGGGCCATCGCGCTCCTGACCGTCGTTCCCGAGCTGTGGGAAGAGATGGGCGATCGGGTCGCGTGGCGAATCCTGCTGGGTTCTGTCGCCTGCATCGCACTGGCATTTCGCCGGACGCGCCCCGATGTCGCCGGGGTGGTCATCGCAGGCGTCGCGCTGGTCCACGTTGCCGTCGACCAGAACCTGAGCCCGGCCGTCGGTTCGGCCGCTTCGATCGGTCTGTATTCGATGGCCGCCTATGGTTCGGTCCGGGGTACACGCGCCGCGTTGGTTCTCGGGATATGCGGTGGTGTGGCGGCTTCGGGCCGGTTCTTCACGGCTGCAAGAGAAGCGCCGGCTTTCAATTACAGTCTGGTCGACGCCGCATTGTTGGCCGCGTTCTCCGCCGGCGTATGGGCGGTCGGAATGCTGCGGCGGACGCGGATTCGTGAGGTCGCGACGTTGCGGGAACGAGCGCGGCTGCTCGAACTCGAGCGTGCCCAGGAGGCCGAACTCGCCGCGGTCGGTGAACGAACCCGCATCGCCCGGGAGATGCACGACATCATCGCCCACACCCTGACCGTTGTCATCGCACAGGCTGATGGCGGACGCTATGCGGCACAGCAGGATCCGGACGTGGCGATCAAGGTGCTCGCGACGATCGCCGACAATGGCAGGCAGGCGCTGTCGGATATGCGGGCGCTGCTCGGGGTTCTGCGGGATGACGGCCCGCGGGAGATCCGTGCGGTCCCGGGTATCGCCGATCTCCCGGACCTGGTGGCAACAGTCCGGTCGGGCGGGTTGCCGGTCCGGTACCGAACGGTCGGAGAACCCCGGGACGTGTCGGTGGGGTGCGGGCTGACCGCGTATCGAATCGTGCAGGAATCCCTGACCAACATTCTCAAGCACGCCGGCGACCAAGCCGGGGCGGACATCGAATTGCGCTGGGGAGATGAAGTATTGACGATCACGGTGAAAGATGACGGCCGGGGGAGTGGAGAGGCCGTCGTCGACAGTGGCGGCAAGGGCGTGCTTGGGATGCGGGAACGAGCCGAATTGCACGGTGGTTCGCTGCAGGTCGGCAACCGCGCGGATGACGCAGGCCATCAGGTGCGCGCGATTCTACCGGTGGGCGAGTCCCGATGACCGAACCGATCCGGGTCGGGCTCGTCGACGACCAGGCGCTCGTGCGGGCAGGGTTTGGCATGGTGATCAACTCACAGCCCGATATGGCGGTGGTGTTGGAGGCCGGCGACGGAGCCGAATCCCTTGCCCGGCTGACCGAATGCGACGCCGACGTCCTGCTGATGGATGTCCAGATGCCCGGTGTCGACGGAATCTCGGCGACCCGGCAGATCCTGGAGTCCGGCAGCGAAACCCCGAAGGTCCTGATTCTCACCACCTTCGACACCGACGAGTACCTCTTTGCGGCAATCGCCGCCGGTGCCAGTGGATTCCTGCTCAAGGATGCTCAGCCCGAAGAATTACTCGCGGCGATCCGGACCGTGCACGCCGGTGACGCCGTTATCGCGCCCCGCTCGACGCGGCGTCTGCTCGCACATGTGGCCGGAACCGTATCCGGGCGGTCGGACCCGGGTCCGCAGTGGACATCACGGCCGGTGCCTGCATCTCTGATCGATGCTTTGACCCCGCGCGAAACCGAAGTCCTGCAGGCGATTGCGATCGGTAAGACGAACAGTGAGATCGCCGCTGACTTCCACCTCTCCCTGGCGACGGTGAAAACGCACATCGGCAGGATCCTCGCGAAGACCGGATCTCGCGACCGGGTTCAGGTGGTGCTGTTCGCGTTCCGGACCGGCATGGTCGGCATCGACGACATTCTTCGGCTGCACGCATAGCCTCGCCAGATGCCCGACATCAGACCACGGTCTGATGCCTGGTCTGGCCCACGCGTCCTCCTGCACGCCGATGACCGGTGACAACACCCGGCAATACGTTTGTCCGGCAGGTCATTTGATTCTGCGGGTCAACGGGAGGTAGGGCAATGCCAGAAGCAGTCGCCGCGCGGGCGATAGGTGTGCACAAGTCGTACGGTGAGGGCAGTGCGGAGGTGCACGCGCTGCGCGATGTGAGTATGGATGTGCCGTCGGGGAAGTTCACGGCGATCATGGGGCCGTCTGGTTCGGGAAAGTCGACCCTCATGCATTGCCTGGCCGGACTCGACACCCCGACCTCGGGAACGGTGCGGATCGGCGAGGTGGATCTGGGACGTTGCAACGACTCCGAGCGCACGCGGTTGCGGCGGCGAGAGCTGGGGTTCGTGTTCCAGGCCTTCAATCTGTTGCCGGCGCTGACCGCGCGGGCCAACGTTGTTCTGCCGCTGACCCTGGATCGTCGTGTCCCCGATCAGGCCTGGTTCGATGAGCTCGTCGACGCGCTCGGAATCGCCGATCGCCTCGATCACAAGCCGGGTGAACTCTCCGGCGGACAGCAGCAACGCGTCGCGATCGCCCGGGCGTTGCTTGGCAGGCCCAGGCTTGTCCTGGCCGATGAACCCACCGGTAATCTCGACAGCACCTCGGGCGCGCAGGTGCTGTCCCTGCTGCGCGAGAGCAGCAGGCGCGGCGGACAAACCATTGTCATGGTGACCCACGACCCGGTTGCCGCGAGTTACTGCGATCAGGTCCTGGTGATGGCAGATGGGCGATTGGTTGATCGAATCGAATCGCCAACAGCGGATTCGGTGCTCGAATCGATGCTTCGTCTCGGTCCTGCCGCTGTGCGTACGGTTGGTGGGCCGCGATGAGGGGCTTCGCCTGGGCGCAGCTACGCGCGTACAAGGGCAGGTATGTCGCCTCCGCACTTGCGGTGGCCATTTCGGTCGCATTCGTGGCCGCGACATTGACCCTGACCGCCACGTCGACGGCCTCGATGCGTGATGCGGTGGCCGGTCAGTTCGCTGGAACCGACGCTGTGGTGGTGGTGCCCGGCGAGTTCGCCGACCGCACCGGTCAGCAGGTCGCCGCGATCGGAGGTGTCGATGCCGTGGCCGTCGACAGCAACAGGCTGGTGAGTGTGACCAGCGGTGGCAAGTCGTACAACCAGGTTCGTCTCGGCGCGATGTCGAAAGATGACGGTCTTCGTTGGCAGCAGTTGTCGACCGGTGTCCTCCCGGACGGTCCGGGACAGGTGGTCGCCCAGGCAGGCTCCAATTTTGCTGTCGGACAACAGCTGTTCGTCCGACCCGACATGGACACCGCAACCGATCGCGCCGCCACCGAGATGACGGTGGTGGGATTGCTGGAGTCCGATGGGCCCGCGGCCGGTTCGGCCCAGCTCTTTGCGTCCCCGGAAGCGGTGTCGGCGGTCGCTGCGGGGCGCGCATCCGAACGCGGGGAGGACGTGATCATCCGGACCAGGTTCGATCGTTCTGCTGATCCGATGGCAGTTCTCGACGCGATCCGGGCACAGGTCGCGTCGGTACCGGGAACCGAGGTCGTGACCGGAATCGAGGCGGCCGACAAGGTGGTCGCCCGATACACCGGAGAGAACGACCTGTTGGGAACCGTGCTGTTGTCGTTTGCCGCCATCACCGCGCTGGTCTCGTGCCTGGTCATCTCGAATACCTTTGCGGTGCTGGTGTCTTCGCGCACCCGGGAGTTGGCGTTGTTGCGCTGCATCGGTGCCGAGGTGTCGCAGGTACGTTCCGCGGTTCGTCTGGAAGCCCTGATCCTGAGCCTGGTCGCCGCGGTGATCGGGGTGGTCCTGGGTATCGGCGGGGTGGCGACGGCGACTGCCGTGGTACGGATGACGGGCGCCGAGGTACCGCTGACCGATCTCTCGATCCCGGCAACGGCGGTTGTGGTGCCGATCTTGCTCGGGGTCGTGATGACGCTGGTGGCCGCGACCGTACCGGCCCGGACGGCCACCAGGGTCTCGCCGCTGGCCGCGTTCGCCACCGGTGACGAGGGCACCGGACGTGGTCACCGCCCAGTTGTCCGCCTGTGGTGCGCAGGGGCACTCGGGGTGTCCGGCGCGGTGGCTCTGGTGCTCGGCCTGGCCCTCGGTTCGGGAGTGGTGGCCGGATTCGGTGGCGCCATGACCTTTCTCGCACTGATGCAGGCCGGCGTCGTCCTGTTCCCGCCCCTGATCCGGGGTGTCGGCACCGCAGGCGCAGGAGTGCTGCGCCGCACCGCGGCCGGACCGATCGCCGAACTCGCGGCCGACAATGCCGGAAGGTCACCCCGCCGAACAGCGGCAACCTGCTCGGCTCTGATCATCGGGATCACCTTGACCACGATGATGGTCATCGGCGCCCAAACGGTCCGGTCGAGTGCCACTGAACTCATCTCCGACATGTACCCGGTCGACGTGCTGGTGTCCTCCGGTTCGCCGCTGCCCGACCATCTCGCCGAGGCCATCGGGCACAGCAGGGGAGTCTCGGACGCAGTCGCGGTGACCCGCACGGACATTGCCGTTGACGGGGTACCGCTGACGGTGGGAGTGGTCGATACGGTCGACCTGCAGAACCTGATGCGCAGCGGCCGGGCGCCGACGTCATCGGAGCTGGCACTGACCGACGAGGATCGGCTGCTCGCGGGAGTCGAGGTCGGACAACGGGTCTCGGTGGGTTCGGGCGGCGTGACGACGACGTTGACGGTGATCGAGGGAGACAGCGGCTCATTCGCCGATCGGGCCGTGGTCGGGGCGTCGGCGTCGCCCGTACCGACCGGTGTGGCGATCCGGCTCACGACTTCGCGTGCCGACAGTGGCGAGACACTCACCGAATTACGTGAACTGCTCGCCTCCGCCACACCCGATGCGACCTTCTCCGGCGGCGTCGAGATCCGGCAGCAGCTCGATGACGTCGTCGCACTGGTACTGCGAATCGTGCTGGCGCTGCTGGCTGTCGCGGTGGTTGTCGCCTTGATCGGGGTGGGGAACACGATGGCGCTGTCGGTGATCGAACGGCGACGCGAGAATGCGCTGCTGCGGGTGATCGGTGTGAGTCGTCGCGGGGTCGCGGCCATGTTGCTGTGTGAAGCGGCGACCATCGCCGCGGTGGCCTCGGCAATGGGCGTGCTGCTGGGAATCACATACGGCCTCACCGGCGCAGCCGCGGTACTCGGCACCGATCGGTTTGCCGCGCCGGACATGCCATGGGGCGTACTGACAGGGATCGTGGTGGTCGGCGGTCTGGCCGGTCTGCTCGCGGCGGCGCTCCCGGCTCGGCAGGCATTGCGGGCGGATCCGGCTGCCGCACTGTGACATCTGGGTGTTGCGGCGCACTTTCGGCGTTTTGGGAGAACTGGCCGCTTCGGTGCCGTGGACTTGACATCGAATAGAACGGATGTTCGACTGGTCACATGCGATGGGACGGGCAACTCCTCGACGCCGAACCCGACGCGGGTGAGGACTCGGCCGCTCCGGCCCTACCCGGGCTGGAGCGGGCCGGTCTCGTCCGATCGGTACGGACACCTGACTTCGACGGCGTGACCTTCCACGAGGTCCTTTGCAAGAGTGCGCTCAACAAGGTGCCCGAGGCGTCGCAGGTGCCGTTTCGGTGGACCATCAATCCGATGCGTGGATGCCTGCACCAGTGCGTGTACTGCTTTGCCCGCGGAACACACGAATACCTCGACCTCGACGCCGGACGCGACTTCGACACCCAGATCGTCGTGAAGATGAACGTGGCCGCGGTGTTGCGAAAAGAGTTGTCGCGCAGGAGCTGGAAGCGTGAACCGGTGGCACTCGGCAGCAACTCCGATCCGTACCACCGGGCAGAAGGGCGTTATCGGCTGATGCCGGGGATCATCGGCGCGCTGGCCGATTCCGGCACACCGATGTCGATCCTCACCAAGGGGACGTTGTTGCGCCGCGACCTTCCGCTGTTGTCGCTTGCCTCGCAGCAGGTTCCGGTGTCGATCGGGATCTCGTTGGCGCTTCTCGACGAAGATCTGCGTGAGCAGGTGGAGCCCGGTGCCCCATCGGCCCGCGCGCGACTGGATCTGATCACCGCAGTGCGGGACGCCGGATTGGACTGTCATGTGATGGCGGCACCAATTCTGCCGCAGCTCACCGATTCTCGCGGGGCACTCGACGAGTTGTTCGGTGCGCTGGCGGCCGCAGGCGCCACCTCGGTGACCGCGTTTCCGATGCATCTACGTGGCCCCACCCGGAACTGGTATCTGACGTGGCTCGGGGAGAACCATCCGGCATTGATGAAGAGCTACCGTCAGATTTATGGACGCGGGGCCTACACGGCACCGGAATACCAGCGGTGGTTACGCGACCGTACAACGCCGCTGATCGAGAAGCACGGGCTCGCCGGTACCCCCGGCGATGACTCCGACGACGTCGGCCAGAACCCCCTCCGTGGAGCGTTGCCAACGCATACTCCGGTCAAAGAGCCTCAGCCCACGCTGTTCTGAGCCGTACCGGGTCATCTCAGGGCAGGGTCGCGGTGACTTTCTCCGTGGTGGCCCGCGCGGCCAGTTTGCTGTCATCTGGATGGGCCACCTGCACCAGTGAACCGCCGGCGATCAGGGGCGTCAGCAGGTTGCCGATCAGGCGTTCGGCGGTGTCCCAGGTACTCGTGGACATGACCCGTGAACCCGCCACGATCCCGGCCTCGTCGGCGGCAGCGGTGGCCGCGGAGACGATCTGTGTGACGGTTCGACCGTCGAGCGCCAGATCGGCGGACCCACTCGGACGAAATTGGTCCCCGTGCACCCGCACGGACGCCGCATAGTCGGTCAGACCGATCGGCAGATCCCGCATCGGCATACCGAACGGGTCGAGCGAGACCACCGCTATCTCGGGCGCCTGTTCCATCACGCCGAGTGTGTCCATCGAGCAGAAGGCCAGTGCGGCATCGTCGGTGTAACCCAGGCGCACATGCATTCCGGCCCACCACGCGCCGAGCAGGACCCCCGCGGTCTGCCAGTGTGCAGGCAGATCGACAGCCACGACATCGCCCGGCATCAACCCGAACTCGTCGCGAATCATGTTGGCGGTCTTGGCAGCCCAGTTGGCAGCGGTCAGACCTGATAGTTCGGTCCGCTCACCGGTGGCGTCGTTGTAGTACGTCAGGAGCGGTTGGGTGCCGTCTCTGGTCAGCGCCGGATCGAGCGCGGCGTCTGCAAGGGTGATCAATTGACACACTCCGGGCCGGTTCCACCGGCAGTGATTCGAGGGGCGGGTGGAGCGGGGGGTGCGGTGTCACCAGCAGAATCCTGGCTGTCCTGTGGACCGGAATCATTGATCGAACCCGGCCCGGTGTAGCTGTCGGTCAGTAGGACCCGAACCGTGTTCGGGGGCAGCGACGGATCCGCGATGATCGGCAGTCCGCCGAGGTCTTTGGCCACGGCCTTCGCGCCCGGATCGTCGGTGGCCGCGGCAAGCACCTGGCTGTCGACGGTGTCGTTGAGGTCGTTGTCTGTTTCGCCGGGGAGGTATCCCTTGCCCGCAACGATTCGCGACACATTCGTGGCCAGTCCGTCGACCGTGCCGGTGTTGATCACGTCGACGGTGTAGTCGGCGGCCACGAACGCGGTCTTGCCGGAGGCATCCTTTTCGCCGAGTAATCCTGCGGTGAAGGACTTGACGGCGGCCGGATCGACCTCGACCACGCTCTGCAGGCCGTCGTCGCTCCAGCCCTGTTCGGTCACCACGGGAATGGTCGCGAACTGGACCCGGCCACCGGACAGGTCCTTGAGCTGCTCGACGAACTTGATGACGTCCCAGTTCTCGTCGATCACGATGGACCGCGACACCGCGTTCTGTAGATCGGACAGCTTGCCGGGGCTCGACAGGGTGCCGGCCGAGAGGACTTTCTGTGCCAGTGAGGCCATGAAGACCTGCTGACGGACGATGCGGTCGAGATCACCCCGCGGCAGGTCGTGGCGCTGACGGACGAAGCTCAGCGCTTCGGATCCGTCCAGGGTCTGCGCTCCGGCCGGGAAATCGGCACCCGAGAACGGTTCGGAAACCGCCGCCTTCAGGCAGACGTCGACTCCACCGACCGCATTGGTGAGCAGGACGAACCCCAGGAGGCCGACTTCGGCGTAGTGGTCGACCTCGACACCGGTGAGCTCGGTGACGGTGTCGATGAGTGCGTCGCGTCCGGACTCCACGGACTTCTTGTCTGCATCGTCGAGGTCCATGCCGTCGTTGACCAGCTCGCGGCGGCGCTCCTCTTTGGCCGTGCCGTATGCGGAGTTGATCTTGTTCATCCCGACCCCGGGGACATCGACGTACGAGTCCCGTGGAATCGAGATCGCGGTGGCCGAGGATCCGTCGTTGGGGATGCGGATGAGCAGGATCGTGTCGGTGTTGGTGCCCACATCGTCTGCGGAGTGCAGCTGGGCCAGTTCCTTCTCCGAGAGCGGGTTGCCCTGCGCGTCGGTGCGTGAGTCGGTACCGACCATCAAGATGTCGACGGCGCCGTCCTTGCCGCTGCCCAGGCTCAGGCCGTCCAGCTTGGTGATGCTGTTCTCGAGGTCGGTCATCTGGTTCCAGGCGTAACCGGTCGCGACCATGACGGCGACCGAGACCACGGCCACCGCGATCCGGGTGATGGAACGAGTGGACTTCTTGTTGTCGGCGGCTTCACCTGTTGTCGAGGTGGCCGAGGCAAGGGGAACCGCCTTCTTCGGCCGACCTTCGGGTGCGGGCCGGTCGCTGCGGCGGGTTTTCGGTGGTGGATCGCCTGCTTGCGGTCGCGACGGGCGGCGAACGCGTTCGGCATCGTCCCGGCGACGCCGTGGCTGCCGCTGCTCGGCAGGTACCGCGGCGCGGGGATCGTCCGGCGATGCCCGGCGGCGTGCACCCGGCGGAGTGGGTTCGCCCGAGGAGGAGCGCGGTAGGCGACCCTCGCGGGGTGATCCGCTGCGACGCTCACCCGACGGTCGATCCGAAGAGGGACGGTCCACGGCGGGCGGCGCTCCTATCTCTGTGTGCTGGCTCTGGCAGGTACTGGCAAGGGTCTCCGGGCGCGATGTGCGGTGCACCGGGGACGGACTGGTGGCAATGCTACGTGCGATTCTCGCGGCGTCGCCGGAGCTGCTCCGGCGCGCCCGTGATGATGTTGTTCACGTTGGCGAATCGGGCCTCGATGCGCGGAGGCCGACCGAACCGGACATGATGGTCTGTATGCAAAGGCAATTGGGATCTGTGGTCGTGACCGGTGCCGGCGGTCAGTTGGGCAGTCGGCTACGTGTTCAAGGGGGCGAGGTAGTGCGGCCTCTGACCTCGGCCGATCTGGACATCACGGACCCGGTGGCAGTGGATTCGGTGCTCGGCGGACTCGGACCGGCCGACGTGATCATCAATTGCGCGGCCTACACCGCGGTGGACGCGGCGGAGACGGACCGGGACCGCGCCTACGCGATCAACGTCACCGGACCCGCCAACCTGGCAGCACTGACCGCATACACCGGCGCGCACCTGATCCACATCTCGACCGACTACGTCTTCACCGGTGTGGCCGATCGCCCGATGGAACCGGATGATCCGACCGGCCCGAAGTCGGTCTACGGCGAGACCAAGCTGGCAGGCGAGGTCGCGGTCCGCGCCGGTGACCCGTCGGCGACGGTGGTCCGTACGGCGTGGGTCTACACCGGTGCGCCCGGCTGCAATGACTTCGTCGCAACCATGCGCCGCCTCGAGGGCGAACGCGACACCGTGTCGGTGGTCACCGATCAGGTGGGATCGCCGACATACGCGGCCGATCTGGCCGATGGCCTGCTGCAACTCGCTGCCGACATCTGCGCAGGTGGTTCACCGGCGACCGGAACAATCCTGCACGCCACGAATGCCGGGAGTTGCAGCTGGTTCGACCTCGCGCAGGCCGTCTTCGCCGAGGTCGGTGCGGACCCGGCCCGGGTGCTGCCCACCACATCAGACGCCTTCCCCCGTCCGGCGCCGCGTCCGGCGTATTCGGTCTTGTCCGGTCAGTCGTGGCAGAAAGCCGGATTGACCCCGCTGCGGGACTGGCGTTCGGCGCTGGCCGCCGCGGTCAGCGCTTGATCGGCAGTGGGGGCGTGATGGGAGGGGACGTCGCGGTATCCGGCTACCCTGTGGCGGTGAGTGATGAGCAGGTTTCCGACCGTGTCGCTGTGGTGACCGTGACGTATTCGTCCGGTGACTACCTGGCCCGATTCATCGAGACGCTCGATGACGCGATGACCGGGACACCGGCGGTGATCATGGCGGACAACGGTTCTGACGATGGTGCCCCCGAGCTGGCTGCACAGAAATACGACCACGTCTCGTTGTTGCACACCGGTGGCAACATCGGTTACGGCGGCGCGGTGAATCGGGCGGTTGCCGAGGTGGATCCTGGCATCGAATACGTGATCGTGGCCAACCCGGACGTCGAGTGGGCGCCGGGTTCGATCGACCGGTTGCTGGCCGCAGCCGACCGCTGGCCACGGGCCGGTGCTCTGGGACCCCTGATCCGCGAACCCGACGGGACCATCTATCCGTCGGCGCGGCGGGTTCCGAACCTGGTCTCCGGAACCGGACACGCGATCCTGGGGACGGTATGGAAGTCCAACCCCTGGACCGCGGCGTACCGGCAGGATGCCGTCGATGTGTCCGAACGCGCCGTGGGGTGGCTGTCCGGGTCGTGCCTGCTGGTGCGACGCGATGCCTTCGACTCCATCGACGGTTTCGACTCCCGCTACTTCATGTACATGGAGGATGTCGACCTCGGGGACCGGCTCGGCCGGGCCGGCTGGCTCAACGTCTTTGTGCCCGACGCGGAGGTCTTGCACACGAAAGGCCATGCGGCTGGACGTGATCCAGGAAAAATGTTGCCTGCGCACCATCGCAGCGCATATCGGTTTCAGGCCGATCGGCACCCGCATTGGTGGCAGGCGCCCCTCCGGCTTGCCCTGCGTGCGGGACTCACCGCGCGGTCCGCAGTGGTGGTAGCAGCGGCCAAACGTGCTGCCCGCCGCGAAGATTCATCAAACAACTCAACGATCGACAGTTCGACGAAAGGCGCAAAGTGACCCTCGATGATGGTGTGACATCCCCGGCTTCCGACGCCCCGACAGATGATGTCCAGGCCGTTATCTTGGTCGGCGGCAAGGGAACTCGACTGCGTCCGTTGACGCTGTCGGCGCCAAAGCCGATGTTGCCGACGGCGGGTGTGCCTTTTCTGACCCACCTGCTGGCCCGGATCAAGGCCGCGGGGATCAAGCAGGTCGTCTTGGGAACCTCCTTCAAATCCGAGGTTTTCGAACAGCATTTCGGTGACGGGTCGAAGATGGGCCTGTCGATCACCTACGTGCACGAGTCCGAACCGATGGGTACCGGTGGCGGCATCCGCAATGTGCTCGGGCACCTGACCGCCAAGACGATCCTGGTGTTCAACGGTGACGTCCTCTGTGGCACCGATGTCCGCTCCATCATCGACACCCATCGGACCTCCGGTGCCGAGGTGACGCTGCATCTGGTGCGGGTCGGGGATCCACGGGCATTCGGTTGCGTGCCCACCGACGAGACCGGACGGGTCACGGCGTTCCTCGAGAAGACGCAGGATCCGCCAACCGATCAGATCAATGCCGGCTGTTACGTCTTCAACCGTTCGGTGATCGAAAAGATCCCCGCCGACCGTCCGGTCTCGGTGGAACGTGAGGTCTTTCCCGGACTGCTCGCTGACGGCGCGCACGTGCAGAGCTACGTCGACTCCGGCTACTGGCGCGACATGGGCACACCCGAGGATTTCGTCCGTGGCAGTGCCGACCTGGTGCGCGGTATCGCACCGTCACCGGCGCTGAGCGGACCTCGCGGTGAGTACCTGGTCCACGAGGGTGCCGGTGTGGCGCCGGGGGCGCTGCTCATCGGTGGCACGGTGGTCGGCCGTGGCGCGGAGATCGGTGCCGGCGCACGCCTGGACGGCGCCGTCATCTTCGATGGTGCCGTGATCGAGGCGGGCGCGGTGATCGAGCGGTCGATCATCGGTTTCGGTGTCCGGGTCGGACCACGTGCCCTGATCCGGGACGGCGTGATCGGGGACGGTGCCGACATCGGGGCCCGATGTGAACTGCTTCGTGGAGCGCGTGTCTGGCCAGGTGTGAAGCTCCCCGATGGTGGAATCAGGTTCTCGACAGATGTCTGACGTCGTCGCCTCACCATCATTCAAACGCTTTGTCGCCCTCGGTGATTCGTTTGTCGAGGGTGTAGGTGACGTCGAGCCCCGCTGCCCGAACGGGGTGCGGGGCTGGGCCGATCGGGTG
Source organism: Williamsia sp. Y712 (assembly GCF_059445525.1). Lineage (NCBI taxonomy): Bacteria > Bacillati > Actinomycetota > Actinomycetes > Mycobacteriales > Nocardiaceae > Williamsia > Williamsia sp. Y712. Next base: position 77,796 of record NZ_JCAIUN010000004.1, on the reverse strand, counting down.
GCCGAGGTGATGGCCCGCGCCGATCCCGACTTCCGGTACGCGAACCTGGCGATCCGCGGCCGGCTGATGTCGGCAATCGTGTCGGAGCAACTGGGCCCGGCCCTCGAGATGAAGCCGGATCTGGTGGCCATCAGTGCCGGTGCCAGCGACCTGTTGCGGCCGAACGCCGACATCGACACCCTCATGGAGGACTACGACGCCGCGATCGGCCGGTTGCAGGATTCCGGCGCCAAGGTGGTCACCTTCACCGTTCACGACACCGGCGGTAAACCGGTGTTCGGGGCCCTGCGCGGTCGATTTGCGGTCTACAACGAACTCCTGCGTGAAGTGGTCGAGCGGCGCAACCTCACGCTGGTCGACTTCTGGCGGATGCGGGTGTTCCGCGAACGCGGGATGTGGGAATTCGACCGGATGCACATGTCGACTGCCGGGCACGTGTACATGGCCATCGAGGTGCTCGATGCGCTCGGCATCGAACACGATCTGGTTCCGGTGGAACTCGGTCCGCCGCAACAGATCTCGCCGACGCAGCGTCGTCGGGACAGTCGGCAGTGGACGGTGGAGCATGCGATGCCGTGGGTGGGCCGCCGGCTACTGGGCGTGTCCACGGGCGACACGATCGCACCGAAGTACCCCGAACTCACCGCGATGACGCCCAGTACCTGACCAAACGCTCCACGTGTACGAGGACGCTCCGGAAATATGTGGAGCGTCCTCGCAAAGGTGGAGCGTTCAGGTGGGGGAATCGGTTAGTCGGCCGCGGGGACCTTTGCCGCTGCGAGCAGTCCGCGGCCCAGAGGGATCACCACCGGCAGCAGGGAGTCGTCGTCGGCGATGAGCATTGCGGCTTCGCGCGCCGCGACTGCAGCCTGATCGGACGTGGCCGGGTCGGCGACGGTTCCGTCGGCAGAGGCGTTGTGGACGACCAGAACACCGCCACCGCGCAGCAGTCGTAGGCCTTCGGCCACAAAACGTGGTTGGTCGGTGACGGCGCCGTCGATGAACACCAGGTCATAGCCGCCGTCGGCGAGTCGGGGGAGGACCTCTGCGGCCCGTCCGTTGATGAGGCGGGTGCGGCCGGGGCTGATACCGGCCGTGTTGAACGCCAGTTTGGCGGCGCGGTGGTACTCACCTTCGGAATCGATGGTGGTCAGCACGCCGTCGGTGCGCATGCCGTTGAGGAGCCACAGTCCGCTGATCCCGGCGCCGGTACCGACCTCGACCACGGCCTTTGCGTTGACCAATCGGGCCAACAGTGACAGTGCGGCACCCACAGCCGGGGTGATGGACGGGGCTCCGAGTTCGTCGGAACGCTCGCGCGCCAGCCGCAGGGCCTCGTCTTCGACGATCGCGGCCTCCGCGTAGCTGCTCAACACTGCTGGGTCGATGACAGGCGGCGGGGAATCGGTGTTGGCGGACTGGCTCTCATCGGACACAGATCTGAGGTTAGCGCTGCCCGCGGAAATGGCCGCCTAGGCGCGCTGAGCAGCGGTATCGGAAGTCTGCTGCGCAGCGCACGGACTCTCAGGGAACGCTCAGGCCGCTCATAGTGCGTACACACCCCGGTCGGACAGGGTCATAGGGGAACAACCGGCCCGGTGCCGGCGTTGCCTTCGGTAACAATTCTTGACGATCTAGTGCGTGTAGCAATTGACCGGAGCAGTCGACCGGTCCCGGGAGGAGAGTTGATCAGATCGTGACAGAGACCAACCGCAAAGACGGTAACGGGACTCTTACTGTGCTCGACACCAACGATTCTTCGACAGACCAACCGACTGGGACGGCGCGTTTCGATGCCACCGGCGACGCCACCCTGATGCCGGCCTGGGATGAGCTGGTCCGTGAACACGCCGACCGGGTCTATCGATTGGCCTACCGACTCTCCGGCAATCAGCATGACGCCGAGGATCTGACCCAGGAGACCTTCATCAGGGTCTTCCGGTCGCTCTCGAGCTACAAGGCAGGCACCTTCGAGGGCTGGTTGCACCGCATCACCACCAACCTGTTCCTGGACATGGTCCGGCGCCGGAACAAGATCCGGATGGAAGCACTTCCCGAGGACTACGACCGGGTACCGGGCAGCGATCCGGATCCCGAGCAGATCTACAACGACGCCAATCTCGATCCGGATCTGCAGAGCGCGCTCGATTCCCTGGCACCGGAGTTCCGCGCCGCAGTGGTCCTGTGTGACATCGAAGGTTTGTCGTACGAGGAGATCGCCGCGACGCTGGGGGTCAAGCTCGGCACGGTCCGCAGCCGCATCCACCGGGGTCGGCAGGCCATCCGCGGACATCTTGCGGCCAGTGGTCATCACTCGGGGCGATCGGTCATGACGCAAGACATCTGACCCGCGTACCGAACGGGAACCCGAGGGGATGTGACTTCGTTGTTGATGTTGGACGCCGGCGCGGCGAACATGCGCCGAAGTCCGTAGAGTCGAGGCGAATTGTCGAGACGCCCAAAAGGTTTGTCCTCTACCACGAGGATCCCGGTGGGCACGTAAGAGGAAGGAGTGAATGCGGTGAGTGAACGCACACCCGATGACTCCGGCCCCGCAGATTCGAACGGCGCCGAACCGACAGGCAGCGGAGATCGGCCCGCAGCAATGCGGAACCGGCGACGGGCGCTGGGATGGTTCCCGGCGTCGTCGATGGTCTCGGCAAACAAGAATTATCGAGCACCCGGCAGCGTCGGCGGACGCCGATTCCTGTCCACCGAGCATCTCGCTACCGAAGCTGTGGCCGCGTATGTGGACGGCGAGCTCCGGATGAATGCCTACATGCGTGCTTCACAGCACCTCGAGTTGTGCGTGCAATGCCGCGCCGAGGTCGATGCGCAGAGCTCAGCGCGCGCGGCACTGCGACGCTCCGGAGAGATCGTCATGCCCGCGGGACTGCTGGGCGCACTCAACCAGATCCCCACTCGTGAGATCGACCTGCGCGCGACCGCAGGCAATCCGGCGCAAGTCGACCCTGACGAATCCCTGCTCGATGCACCCGCCTCACCGGTACATCGGGACCAGCGTCGACGCAACCGCTGAGAAACCGTGTCCGCGGCAATGCCGCAATCGGTGTCCGCGGCAGCACCGCAATTGTTTTGTACCGGCAGCCGGGTAGCCTCGGTGAGGATTGATCGGCGGTGCCGGTTGATCTGCGACCGAATAGCCGCGAGCGAGGGGTTCGAGTTTTTCATGAGACCGGATGACCGGGCGGGCCGGTGACCGATACTGACAAGTACGGCCTCGGCGCCACACCTCCTTCCGAACCACGCGACGTCGGCGAGGCCCCTCGATTGGGCCCGCGGCCGAATGAGCGCCCACCCGTGCCGCCACAGACTGCCGCCGTCTTCGGGCGTCCGGACGGCGTAGACGGCGCATTTGCGCCCTCGGGGTCCGCTCCCACGCGAGCGCCGCAACCGGTCCTGTCGAATCCCGATCCTGTGTTGCGCGAGGCGTTTTCCCGTCCCGACGGTGCAGACAGCCTGCAGCGAGATCCGGATGAAGAATCCCGTGATGTCGAGCTGGCTCCTGCACCCGAGGATCCGTGGCGCGATCCCGATGCCGCCGCCAGCCTGAGCGCACCGGCCGTCGAGACCGAGGTGCCACCGGCACCGACGACACCAGGGCCGAAGCTCGGTGTCCGCGAAGTGCTCTTCGACCGGAAGGTCAGCTGGCAGGCCCTGGCTGTGCTGGCGGTCATCGCAGTGCTGGTCGGCGTGGTCGGAGGCCTGATCGGCCGGCTGACCGCAGAGGTCACCTCACCACTGCACTCGGACACCGTGAGTTTGTCCGGCAGCGACGACGACAACGAGGCCGAACCCCGCAGTCAGGTCGCCCGCGTGGCCGAGGCCGTCGAGAAGTCGGTGGTCATGGTCGACGTCCGACTGCCCAACGGGGGCGGTACCGGATCCGGTGTCGTCATCGACGACGAGGGTTACATCGTCACGAACAACCACGTGATCTCGATGGCGGCCAACGACAACAGCGCAAAACTCGAAGTGGTCTTCTCCGACGGCACCCGCGTACCGGCTCGGATCGTCGGCCGCGACATCCGCACCGACCTCGCGGTTCTGAAGGTCGACAACGTCGACAATCTCACCGTCGCGAAGTTGGGCGACTCGGACAAACTCCAGATCGGCGAAGAAGTGGTGGCGTTCGGAGCGCCCCTGGGCCTGGATCGCACGGTCACCAGCGGAATCGTCAGTGCGATCGATCGTGCCGTGCCACTGCGTCCGGACGAGACATCCGACACCGACGCGGTGATCGACGCCATCCAGACCGACGCGGCCATCAACCCCGGCAACTCGGGTGGTCCGCTGGTCGACGATCAGGGTCGTGTCATCGGCATCAACACCGCGGGCCTCGCGCCGAACGGCGGTTCGATCGGCCTCGGGTTCGCGATTCCGGTCAACGAGTTCCTGCCGGTCGCGCAGGCGCTGATCAATGACGGACGGGTGGTCCACGCGCAGATCGGTGTGAACGCGAGTTCGGTCCGTAACGACCAGGTGCTCGGTGCCCAGATCCGCAACGTCGTCGAGGGTTCACCCGCGGCGCAGGCGGGGATCCGTGAAGGCGATGTGATCACCAAGTTCGACGGCCGGATGACCGACGACGCCGACGAACTGACGGTGGCCGTTCGCACAGCCGACATCGGAAAGCCGGTGAAGTTCGAATACTGGCGTGAGGGCCGGACCTTCGAAGGAACCGTGACCCCGGCCTCTGACTGACCCTCGTTTGCGCCTCCGACGCGAGGGGTTGTCTGGGAGGTTCCTGTCAGATCGTCCGGTCGATTCGACAGCGGCTCACTTACCAGTAATCTGGAACAGTGTTCAGCAGCGTTGGGTGGGGCGAAATCCTGATCTTGATGATCGCGGGTCTGGTGATCCTCGGTCCCGAGCGGTTGCCCGATGCGCTGAAGTGGACTCTGAAGTCGGTGCGGCAGGCCCGCGACTACGCCACCGGTGCCACGAGCCAGCTCAAAGAAGACCTCGGCGCCGATTTCGAAGATCTGCGCAAGCCGCTGGCCGAGCTCAACGAGCTGCGGGGGATGAGTCCCCGCAAGGTCATCACCAAGCATCTCCTGGACGGCGACGACTCGTTCTTCACCGGCAACTTCGACGCGCAAACCAAGGTCAAGCCGGTGTCCCAACCGTTGCCGACCACCGACGAGAACTCCAAGGTCCTTTCGCCCGGTGCGGTCGACAAGCCGGCGCCGCCGTCGCTGTCCAAGTCCGTCACCGCGGCTCCCGCTCCCGCCACCGACGCCACTGGTGTGAATCGCTGGGACGACGCTACCTAGAGCCCGACTTTCGCTTTGGCACCGTGCGGTTTCTGGGCCAACACGACTGAGTTTCGCCGTACACCCCACGGGATAGTGTGGCCAGATGGATGATGCGCAGAGCCCACCGCAGGTGGACCGGACTCTGGAGCTGCTCTGGCGCCAGCAGGCCGGGCGACCACAGGGCTCCCGCGGACCGAGGCAACGGGTCAGTGTCGACGAGGTGATCGTGGCAGCGATCGCGTTGGCCGATGAGGAGGGGCTGGCTGCATTGTCGATGCGGAAGGTGGCCCAGCGGCTCGGACTCGGTGCGATGTCGATCTACACCTATGTGCCGGGCAAGAACGAACTCGTGGGATTGATGGTCGACGAAGTCGTAGGCGAGGTCGATTACCCGGAGCACACCGGTGACCTACGGGATCGGTTGATTGCGGTCGCCCGGCGATCGTGGGATGAATACCACCGGCACCCATGGCTTTTGCACGCTCAGAAGGCCAGGCCGTGGATCGGGCCCAACGGGTCAGCGCGCTTCGAGTGGCAGCTCCAGGCGATCGAGGGTGTCGGTCTCGACGACTTGGAGATGGACAACACGATCGCGGTGGTGACCGGGTTTGCCGAGAGTTCGGCCCGCGCGTCCATCGAAGCGGCCGGTGCGCGCACCGAATCGGGTATGACCGACCTTCAGTGGTGGGAGATCAACGCGCCCGTCCTCGAGCGACTGATGGCGGGCAGCGACTACCCGATATCGAGGCGGGTGGGGCAGGCCGCAGGCGAAGCGTACGAATCAATAGGTGATGCGGACCGGTCGTTCGACTTCGGCCTGGCGCGGATCATCGACGGAATCGAATTGCTGCTCCGCCGATGACCCGTGCCACGGAGTCCTGATCAGAGCAGCGGTTTGGCTGCGCTGCGGGCCGTGTCGATACCGAGGTTCATACCGGCCAGACCGCGTTTGCGGACGGCCAGTTTGTCGGCCACCGCTCGAAGGGCGGCGCCGGCAGCGGAATCCGGGGCCGAGAGGACCAGTGGCATACCGTCGTCGCCGCCTTCGCGGAGTGCGGGATCGAGCGGAATCTGGCCAAGCAAGGGCACTTCGGCGCCGACCGCGACAGTGAGTCGCTCGGCGACCTTGGCGCCGCCACCGGAACCGAACGGCTCCATCCGGGTTCCGTCGGGAAGCTCCATCCACGACATGTTCTCCACCACACCCAAGATCTTCTGGCGGGTCTGAAGTGCGATGGCACCGGCGCGCTCGGCAACTTCGGCAGCTGCCTGTTGCGGTGTGGTGACCACCAGGATCTCGGCGCCCGGGATCAGCTGTGCCACCGAGATCGCCACGTCGCCGGTGCCAGGCGGAAGGTCGAGCAGCAGGATGTCGAGGTCACCCCAGAACACGTCGGCCAGGAACTGCTGCAATGCCCGGTGCAGCATCGGCCCGCGCCAGACGACGGGGGTGTTGCCGCTGGTGAACTGGGCAATCGAGATGAACTTCACGTTGTGGCTGATCGGCGGCATGATCATCTTCTCGACCTGCGTCGGCTTGGCGTCGTTGCCCAGCATGCGGGGCACCGAGTGGCCGTAGATGTCGGCGTCGAGCACTCCGACTTTCAATCCACGTTCGGCCAGTGCCGCAGCGAGATTGACGGTGATGCTGGATTTGCCGACGCCGCCCTTACCGGACGCCACTGCGTACACGCGCGTCAGCGAACCGGGCTGGGCGAACGGGATGATCGGCTCGGCGCGGTCACCACGCAGGTTCTTGCGCAGTTCGGTGCGCTGTTCGTCGTTCATCACGTCGAGTTCGACGGACACCGTTCCCACACCGGGGACGTCGGCGGCGGCGGTGCTCACACGCTGCGTGATCTCGGTGCGTAACGGACAGGCGGACGTGGTCAGGTAGATCTCGATGGCCACGTTTGCGTCGTCGGCGATCGAAATCGACTTCACCATGCCGAGGTCGGTGATGGGTTTACCGATCTCGGGATCGTTCACTTTGGCCAGAGCTGCGCGAATGGCTGACTCGGTCGGCAATGTTGCTTGTGTCATCAGGCGATCAGTTTACGCGCGCACCGAAACTCGCCGGATTCGGCCGGGTCGAGAAGGCCCTGGCGGGCCCGGATCTGTTCACCGCGGTGGCAGTGTCGGCAGTAGTGACTGCACTTCCGGTGGGAGGCAGACGATCACGCAGGGCCCCGGTGTGGGTGATGGCGACGAGCTCGACGAAGAACTCTCACCCGGGCTGCTCGATGGACTGGTGCTGCTGGAGGACGAGGAAGACGAGGAGGACGACGACGAACTCGGGCTCGACGGTCGCGGATCCGGGAGTGGGCCGGTTTCGGTGGGTGCGGCGTTGGTGGCGTAACCGGTGGCCCAGGACAGGACGTTGGCCACGTACTCCATCGAATTGTTGTACCGCAGAACCGCGCCGACCCGGACCTTCTCCGACATGATGTCGGTGACCCCGGAACAGAGATACCGGCCTGCGGAGTAGGTGGCGTCGAAGATGTTGTTCGGATTCACGATGCCGTCGCCGTTGGCATCGGAGCCCCACGCGGCCCAGGTCGACGGGATGAACTGCATCGGACCCATCGCCCGGTCGTGTTTGATGTCGCCGTCCAGGCGCCCGCCGTCGGTGTCGGTGATCACGGCATTGCCTGCCACCGTGCCGTTGAGCACGGGCCCGGCGATCGTGGTGAGCGTGGTGCCGGAACTATCGACGTTGCCGCCCCCGGCATGCCCGGATTCGATCCGGCCGATCGCTGCGAGCAGGAACCACGGCAGTTTGCACTGCGGGGTCTCGGCGCCGACGCGTTGTTCGGCGAGTTTGTAGGCGTGCAGGACGATCCCCGGGATCCCGAGCGGTCCGGCCGGGAGCAATGTCGCGGGCACGCGCTGGGACACGGTCGCGGCGGGTACCGAGGGGACCTCGCGCGGCGGCGGCGGCGGCGTGAAGGCGAGCTCGGGACGAGCCGTCGCGGGCAGGATCTCGGGTGCTGCGACGACGACGTCGTCCACCTCGGTGTTGGCGGTCAGCTCCGGCGCCGGACCGATTTGTGCACTCGAGGTGACCGCAGCCAGTACCCCGACACCGATGACCGCACAACCGGTCAGCATCTGAACTCGACACCACCGCACGCGAGCGCTCCTGGTTCATCTCCCCGACGCCCGGAATGGCCCGGGCGAATGTGACCCACGATACATTTTTGTTACCAGCGTGCATGGAGAAATGGATTAGTCACAGATAAGCAACGATTGGCGATCCTGCGACGGGTGTGCCCGCGTCGGGGGCGTCAATCGGAATGCGAGGCACCTGGTTTCGTGGACTCCTCGGCCTTGGCGTGGTCGCCGAGAATCCGCTCGGACAATTCGGTCAGCAGATCGTCCAGCTCGCGGCGCAGATAGTCGCGGGTGACGGTGTCGCCGACCGCGAGCCGGACCGCGGCCAGCTCCCGTGCCAGGAATTCGGTGTCGGCCTTGGTCTGCTCGGCGCGCACCCGGTCTTCCTCGAGCGAGACCTTGTCCCGGTTCTCCTGGCGGTTCTGGGCCAACAGGATCAGCGGTGCGGCATAGGCGGCCTGGGTGGAGAACGCCAGGTTGAGCAGGATGAACGGGTACGGATCCCACTGCAGCGTGACGACCGCGAGATTCAGGAAGATCCAGACGATGACGAGAATCGTCTGGATGGCCAGATAGCGCCCGGTGCCAAGAAAACGCGCGACGCGTTCGCTGTAGACGCCGACCACGTCCGAATCGAGATTGAGACTCCACCGGCGCCGTTCGCCGGGAGTGTCCAGGCGTCGTGCCGAACGCGCACTCTGTTTTTCTGCACGGTCTTTCACGCGCGACTCGGACCCATTTGAACTCATCACCGCATCCTTTCGGTGGTGGCGTCGTCGTCGAGCTCGTCATCGGCCTCGGTCTCGCGCCAGTCCTCGGGCAATAGATGATCGAGGAGATCGTCCACCGTCACCGCCCCGATGAGGTGTCCGTCGCTGTCGAGAACCGGTCCGCAGACGAGGTTGTAGGTGGCGAAATAGCGGGTCACCCTCTCCAGGGAATCCTCGGATCCGAGGCAGGGGAGCCGGTCGTCGAGGATGCCGCCGACGAGATTTGCCGGCGGTTCCCGCAACAGGGCCTGGATGTGGACACAGCCGAGGTATTTGCCGGTCGGTGTGGAGGTCGGTGGCCGCACCACAAATGTGAGGGACGCCGAAGCGGGTGTGAGATCGGGGTCGCGGGCCCGGGCCAGGGCCTCGGCGATTGTCGTCGAGGCGGTGACCACCAGTGGTTCGGTGGTCATCATGCCGCCTGCGGTGTCGGGCGAGTGCCGCATGAGTCGGCGCACCGGCTCGGACTCCTGGGGATCCATCAACTGCAGCAACGCCTCGGCCTCGATGTCGGGGAGTTCACCGAGCAGATCGGCCGCGTCGTCGGGGTCCATGGCCTCGAGGACGTCGGCGGCGCGTTCGACCTTCATGTGGCTGAGCAATTCGGTCTGGTCGTCCGAGGGGAGTTCCTGGACGACGTCGGCCAGTCGCTCGTCGTCCAGGGCCGAAGCGATCTCCAGTCGACGTTTGGCGGGCAGTTCGCGCAGCGCGTGGGCAACATCGGCGGCCCGCATGCCCTCGAACTGCGACAGGATCTGGGCCACGCCCTGCCCGGGCAACGCCAGTGCGCTCTGTGTCAGGCCGAGCACGTGGTTCCACTCGACCACATGCGTCTCACCGCGTCGGCCGAGTCGGGTGCGGGCGCCACGGACGGCCACCCGGGAGATCACCCAGTCCCGGGTGCGTCGTCGCTCGATCGCCAGGTCGACGACCGTCAGGTCTTCGCCGTGCAGGTGCTCGAGATCCGGATCATCAACGCGCACACGCGATTCGACGATCTGACCGAGGACGAGCGCTTCGCCCGGACGGATGATGAGCCGGCGCAGGCTCACGGTTCCGGTGTTGAGTGTCACGGAGTTGGGTTCGATGGCGGTGACCCGCGGCATCGGTACGAAAATGCGACGCCGGGTGGTCAACTCGACTGCCAGACCCAGAACGCGGGGTTGCCCGGTACCGAACCTGATCGAGACCACCACGTCGCGGACCCGACCGATGGATTCGCCATCTGGTCCGATCACCGCCAGACCGGCCAGCCTGGCCACGAATGCCTTGCTCACCGCTGCCATGGCTGTAAGGGTAGTTGGGCACCTTCGCCCTGCTTGGCAGCGCCATCGGTACGGCCACGTCCATCGCGAATATCAGGGCCGGGCAGAATCAGACATGGTCAGAATCAAATACGGGCAGAATCGGATTTGTTCGCATCGAGCAGCCGGTTCGAACACCCGGGTGTGATCCTGCCGAGTACTTGTCGCAAGTAGATGACCGAACGCCACACCATCGTCACGAGGAGTCACATGCACGCCGCCGCTCGCCGGTCCATTCTCGCCGTACCCGCCAGCAGTTCGCGGATGCTGGAGAAAGCCCGCGGCCTGCCTGCCGACGAGATATTCCTCGACCTCGAGGATGCAGTGGCCCCCGGAGCGAAGGCGGCCGGTCGGGCCGCGGTCGTCACCGCGCTCGCGGCTGTTGATTGGGCCGGGCAGGCCCGGGTCGTCCGGGTCAACGACTGGACCACGCCGTGGACCCTCGATGACGTGGTGACCGTGGTGCGGGGTGCCGGTGCACATCTGGATTCGATATTGCTTCCCAAGGTGACGTCGGCCGCGCAGGTGACCGCACTGGACATGGTGCTGCGCCAGCTCGAGATCAATTCGGGGCTGCCGGTCGGCCAGATCGGCGTGCAGGCGCAGATCGAGAATGCGCAGGGTTTGGCTGCCATCAACGAAATCGCCTCGGCGAGTGACCGATTGCGTTCATTGGTGCTCGGTCCCGCCGACATGATGGCCAGCTTGGGTATGCGCGGTATGGCGGTCGGAGAGCAACCGCAGGGCTACGTCCATGGCGACGCGCACCATCACGTGTTGATGACCATCCTGGTCGCCGCCCGTGCACACGGTCTGACGGCCATCGACGGTCCCTACCTGAAAATTGATGATGCGCAGGGGTTCCGGGCGGTCGCCGAGGCGTCCGCGGCGCTCGGCTACGACGGCAAGTGGGTGGTTCATCCGAGTCAGATCGACATCGCCAACGAGGTCTTCACGCCACGCCAATCCGACTACGACACCGCTGAGAACCTCCTCGACGCGTACGCGCATGCCACGTCGGCCGAAGGCGGCGAGCGCGGTGCGGTCCGTTTCGAAGGTGAGATGATAGACGAGGCGAGCCGGAAGATGGCCGAGGTGATCGCCGCCAAGGGGCGGGCCGCGGGCATGACCCGGACACCGGCCGACGCGTCCACGAAGGACTGAAGCAGTACTCGGCCCGACGAGCGCGAGACCCGAGCAGCTAACCCGAGGACACGGTGACGATGAGTAATCCGATGCGACCAAACCCACGACCAGGCCTGCCCACACCGCCCAAGGGGTGGCCGATCGGTTCGTACACGACCTACGCGGAAGCACAACGCGCAGTCGACTTCCTGGCCGACGAGAACTTCGAGGTGCAGGACGTCACCATCGTCGGTGTGGACCTCATGCAGGTCGAACGGGTGCTGGGGCGACTGACCTGGGGCAAGGTGATCGGCGGTGGGATCGTCTCCGGCGCCTGGCTGGGTCTGTTCTTCGGTCTGCTGGTGGGGATCGTTGTCGAAGACCCGTTGATGCCGTTGATAATTGGCCTCGTCGGCGGCGTCATCTTCGGCGTGGTGTCGACATCGATCCCGTACGCGGCCACCAGGGGACAACGGGATTTCGCGTCCACGATGCAGTTGGTCGCGGGTCGCTATGACGTGTTGTGCGATCCGAAGAGCGCCGAACGGGCCCGCGACATGTTGACCCGCCTGCAGCCCTGACCCCGATACGGCAGGCAGCCCGACACCTCCACCGGCGCGCCGCGACACCTCCACCGGCGCGCCGCGACACTTCCACCGGCGCGCCGCGACACGCCTGCGGCCCCACCGTGATACGCCGAAGGCGCTGCGACACGCCCGGAATGGCGTTGCCTTGCCCTCTGTGATGACTTCTTAGTACAACTATGTCCATAGTGCTGCGCGTCACTATTTGACGCCTATAACGTAAGTGCTGGGCATTCAGGTGTGCTTGGAAGACCGCGCGCACCTCCGACGCATCGAGGAGGCTGCGTGAAGCGCACAGGCGATCGCCCCGTGGACGGGGAATTGTCCACAGGTTTTGACGGAGCGGCGTCCCAGGATTCGGGGCCGAAGAAATACGGCGGACTCAAGAAATTCGGATTGTCGTGCGCTGCAATCGCTGTGGCGCTGCCGGTGATCAGTGCCTGCGGTTCCGGTTACACGGCGGGAACGATCAACATATACGCACCGGCGGATGGTGCCTCATTCATCGAAGAGGCCGCCGCGACCTGCACCGCGAATTCCAATGGCGAATACAAGATAAAGACGTTCGCCCTTCCGAAAGCCGCCGACGACCAGCGGTTGCAGTTGGCGCGCAGGCTCGCAGGCAACGACAAGGGCCTCGACCTCATGGGCATGGATGTGGTGTGGACCGCTGAGTTCGCCGATGCGGGCTGGATCGAACCGGTCCCGGATGACCTGGCAGCCAAGATCACCGAGACCACGCTCGGTGGGCCGGTCGAGACCGCGCTGTGGAAGACCGACGACGACAACGAGAAGCGTCTCTACGCGATTCCCACCTGGACCAACACCCAGCTGCTCTGGTACCGGAAAGACGTTCTCCAGCAATACCTGAACCGGACCACCCCACCCACCACGTGGGACCAGATGCTGGTCGAGAACGAAGAGATCCGCAAGGCAGGCGGGCCGAGCTACATCATGGTGCAGGGCAAGCAATACGAGGGCCTGATGGTGTGGTTCAACTCGGTTCTCGTCAGTGCAGGCGGACAGGTACTCGACCCGGAGAACCCGGACAAGCAGACCCTCAACGACACCCCTGAGCACCGGGCCGCGACGCTGAAGGCGCTGCAGACGCTGAAAGCAGTTGCCACCGCGCCGGGCCGAGATCCCTCGATCACCAACAGTGATGAGTCGTCGGCGCGGCTCGGGATGGAAAGCGGCCTGGCCACCTTCGAGGTCAACTGGCCGTTCGTGTTCCCGTCGATGCGGTCGAACTCCGCGGCCGGTGACGTCGCGTTCCTCAAGGAGGTGCAGCAGCAGTTCGGTCCGATGTTCTCCGACCCGGACAACCCGCCTGCCGATGCGGACCTGGCGCCTGCCAACGATCTGGTGCAGACCAAGTTCGACTTCACCAGGTACCCCGGGGTGGAAGCCGACAAGCCGTCGCGGGTGACACTCGGTGGTGTCAACATCGCGGTCGCCGATACCTCGCAACAAAAGGAGTTGGCGTTCAAGGCCGCTGAATGCCTGACCGACGAACAGTCACAGAAGCTGTACTCGATCAGCGGTGGCACGCCTCCCACGATCGAGTCCATCTACAGCGACCCCGACTTCCAGGCCGCCTACCCGATGGGCGACGCGATCAAGGCGCAACTGGAGACCGGTTCTGCCGCGCTGCGGCCGGCCTCGCCTGACTACCAGGCGATTTCGACGCTGATCACCGCGAAGCTCAGTCCGGTCGGCTCCTGGGATCCGGAACCGATGGTCGACATACTCGCCGAGCAGGTCGACAAGGCCATCAAAGGGGAGGGATTGATCCCATGACCGCAACGCTGGACAGAGAATCCGCACCGAGCAAGAAAAAGAAGAAGCCCGCACTGAGTGAGGGCAAGCGGGCCGAGCGGCGGCTGGGCCTCTGGCTGATCACCCCGGCGGTGATCATGATGATCCTCGTCACCGGCTATCCGATCGTGTACGCCTTCTGGCTCAGTCTGCAGAAGGCGAGCCTGTCGGCGCCCGGTCAGGACGAGTTCATCTGGTTCTCCAACTACGGCACGGTTCTGACCGACAGCTACTGGTGGACGGCACTGAGCATCACGCTGTTCATCACCGTGGTGTCGGTCGTCATCGAGTTGGTTCTCGGCATGGCGATCGCACTTGTCATGCACCGCACCCTTTTTGCCAGGGGCGCGATCCGCACGGTGGTCTTGATCCCGTACGGCATCGTGACCGTGGTCGCGGCGTTCTCCTGGTACTACGCCTGGACGCCGGGCACGGGCTACCTGGCCAACCTTCTCCCGGAGGATAGTGCCCCGCTCACCGAGCAGTGGCCCTCGCTGGCGATCATCATCCTCGCCGAGGTCTGGAAGACAACACCTTTCATGGCGTTGCTGCTCCTGGCCGGACTGGCGCTGGTTCCGGACGACCTGCTCAAGGCAGCACAGATGGACGGTGCCGGTGCCTGGACTCGGTTGTGGCGGATCATTCTTCCGCTGATGAAGCCCGCGATCCTGGTGGCACTGCTGTTCCGTACGCTCGATGCCTTCCGCGTGTTCGACAACATCTACATCCTGACCAGAGGCAGCAACAACACCTATTCGGTCTCGATGTTGGGCTACGACAACCTATTCAAGGCCTTCAACCTGGGAGTCGGCTCCGCGATCAGTGTGTTGATCTTCCTGTGCGTGGCGATCATCGCCTTCATCTTCATCAAGTTGTTCGGGGCCTCGGCGCCCGGCTCTGACAACGAGGGGCGGTAGCACCGATGAACAATGTGATGGGACGCCGTATCGGATGGTCGGTTGTCAACCTGCTCGTGCTGGTCTACGCGTTGATTCCGGTCCTGTGGATCATGAGTCTGTCGTTCAAACCACCGGGTTCGGTGAAGGATGGCAACTTCATCCCGACCGAATGGACGTGGGACAACTACACCAGCATCTTCGAGACCAGTGCGTTCACCTCGGCGCTGCGCAACTCGATCGGAATCGGGTTGATCACCACGGTGATCGCCGTGGCACTGGGCACGATGGCCGCCTATGCCATTGCGCGTCTGGACTTCCCGGGCAAGAAGGCGTTGGTGGGTGCGGCACTGCTGATCGCGATGTTCCCGCAGATCTCGCTGGTGACACCGTTGTTCAACATCGAACGCCGCCTCGGACTGTTCGACACCTGGGCCGGTTTGATCCTGCCGTACATCACCTTTGCGTTGCCACTGGCGATCTACACGTTGTCGGCGTTCTTCCGGGAAATTCCCTGGGAGCTGGAGAAGGCCGCGAAGATGGACGGCGCCACTCCGGCACAGGCATTTCGTAAGGTCATCGCACCTCTGGCCGCGCCGGGCATCGTCACCGCGGCGATCCTGGTCTTCATCTTCGCCTGGAACGATCTGTTGCTGGCGATCTCGTTGACATCGACAGAGAGATCGATCACGGCTCCGGTGGCGATCGCGAACTTCACCGGCAGCAGCCAATTCGAAGAACCCACGGGATCGATCGCGGCGGCGGCCGTGGTCATCACGATCCCGATCATCATCTTTGTCCTTCTGTTCCAACGTCGAATCGTTGCCGGTCTGACCTCCGGCGCTGTGAAGGGATAACCAATGGCCGATATCGTGCTGGACCAGGTGACCAAGAAGTACCCGGACGGTTCGCTGGCCGTCAACGATGTGAACATCAACATCGCCGACGGCGAGTTCATCATCCTGGTCGGCCCTTCCGGCTGCGGAAAGTCGACAACGCTCAACATGATCGCCGGCCTCGAGGACATCTCTTCGGGGGAATTGCGCATCGCAGGCGAGCGGGTCAACGAGAAGGCGCCCAAGGACCGCGACATCGCCATGGTGTTCCAGTCCTACGCGCTCTATCCGCACATGACGGTGCGTCAGAACATCGCCTTCCCCTTGACCCTGGCAAAGCTGTCCAAGGCCGAGGTGACGGAGAAGGTCGACGAAGCTGCGCGCATCCTCGACCTCGGCCAGTACATGGACCGCAAGCCGTCGAACCTGTCCGGTGGTCAACGCCAGCGCGTGGCGATGGGCCGGGCTATTGTCCGTTCTCCCAAGGCCTTCCTGATGGACGAGCCGTTGTCGAACCTCGACGCGAAGCTGCGCGTGCAGATGCGGACCGAGATCGCGGTTCTCCAGCAGCGTCTGGGCACCACGACGGTGTACGTGACCCACGACCAGACCGAGGCCATGACTCTCGGCGACCGGGTCGTGGTGCTGCGTGCGGGTAATGTCCAGCAGATCGGGACACCTGCCGAGCTCTACAATTTGCCGGCGAATCTGTTCGTGGCCGGATTCATCGGGTCGCCGTCGATGAACTTCCTGCCGGGACGATTGACCCAGACCGGCGTCGAGACCGCCATCGGTGAGGTCGTACCCGTCGACGTGGGCAAGGTCCTCGACAACGCCAAACACGTCAAGAGCAACGGTGAGGTACTCATCGGTATCCGGCCCGAACATTTCGAGGACGCGAATCTGGTTGATGCGATTGCGAAGTCGCGAGGTGCGACATTCGACGCGAAGATCTCGGTGCTCGAGTCGATGGGTTCGGACAACTACGCGTACTTCAACATCGAGGGCGGACAGGCATCATCTGCCGCGCTGGCCGAGATCGCGGCCGATGCCGGTCAGGAGATGGGCAGCGGTCAGTTGATCGCGCGGCTTTCACCCGAGTCGCCGATCGCCAAGGGGCAGCAGGCCGAACTGTTCTACGACACCTCGAAGGTCCTCGTGTTCGACCAGCACAGCGGCGCGAACCTCAGCCTGTAGGCAGGCGGTCAGGGAAGTTTGCGGCGACGGCGCGAGTGGGTGAGGAGTTCGTCGATGATCTCCTCATCCCACACGTGTCTGCGCACCAGGCGGTAACGCTCACACGCCAGCCACAGGTACAGTTCCGCGTCGCTGTCGATGTCGGGCAGCACGTCAGCACGCCGTGCCATCCTGACGACCGGTAGGAACTCTTCTCCGAACCAGCGGCGCGCAACCTCGGCCCGCCGCAGGAACGTACCCGTTTCCTGACTGAGTCGAAAACCCCATGCTTCGACGTTCTCGGCCAGTTCGGCGTAGTCGAAGGGGTCGTCGAATGAGATCGCCTCGCGCTGTTTGCCTTCCAACGGGACGCGGGACAAGAAGAGCCGACGGTGATCCTTCATGATCAGGTCGGAGCGGGCATTGATGCCCTCGGGGGATATTCGGGTGTGGATCTCGGTGACGTAGGCGTCGATCGTTTTAAATTTCCGGGCGATCGCGATCGAGACGCGATGATGACCGTCGATGACAAAATGCATCTTGCCGATGCGGTAGAGCTGGACCGGTGGCACGGATTCACCTCGGCGTTGGGCGGCGGCGAGCCGTTGCCACCGTTCCCGGATCCGGGCCGACGTCGGCCGGAAGTACCGATCGAAGTCGCGGGTACGGTCGACGCTTCCGACGATCGTGGAGACGTCCACGGCGACAAGGCCGAGGTAGGTTTCACCGGTCTTGCCCAGTGCGGCAACAACTTCGTCGAACGGCAATATCGTGTTGACGTCGGCAGGCTGGCGGGTCAGCCAGGCCGACAGCCGGGACAGTTCGGCTTTTCGACGTTGCCTGCTGAAGTCGTTTTCTGCGTCGGGGCCGGGAAACCCGGTGTCACGAGCCATGTCGCCTCCGTTGGACCGTGATCTCGCCGCCGCCCGGTTCGATGTCGAAGACGCTGTATCCGACGGTGTTCATGGAAATCGTGCTCGAACGCAGCGACCCACCAGGCCTTCGTTTCTTGTGCAAGATCGTGTGGTCCATCGGCGTCTGACCGTGGGGATGGATGTGTCCGTGTACCAACAGTCGTGGGCGCAGGCGATAGATCAGTGGGAGGTAGCAACGGAAACCGCGATGGGGTCCGTCCTCGGCATCCCCGATACCGCGGGCCGGGCTGTGGGTCAGCAGGATGTCGACGCCACCTGATCCGGGGGTGAGAAGGTAGCGGAACCGTTGCAGCGCAAGCCGGTTGGCGCGTTGACGTGCAGCGGCCTCGCGGTACTGGTTGGGTCCGTCGCTGTAGCGGATGCTGCCACCGAGCCCGGCGATCCGCAGTCCTGCGACCGTTACGATCCGGCCGTCGGCGTTCACCGCGCCCTGCGGACCGGGGTATGTGGTCGGTAGTCCGGCTCGGGTCCAGCCGCTCCGTGTGCGTTTGTAACCGCTCAGGTCGCGGTCGTGGTTACCGGGCACGAAGACGCAGGGCGCCTCGAACCGGATCATCAGCTTTTCGAGATAGTCGAAGGGCAGGTCGCCTGCACCGATGATGAGGTCAGGCGCGAGTTCGTCGGCCGCCCCATGTTGGAGGCTGTCGACGACTTCGTCCGAGACCGCGAGCACACGTACCACTTCACCGACCCTAGCCACTTCGCCGGACTCAGCCACTTCGCCGGACCCAGCCACTTCGTCGCCTTCAGCCATCTCACCGACCCTAGCCTCGTGGGGCCGTCGGGATACCGAAGATGGTGGTGTTTTACTGGGCAGTGCAATGAATGATTCAGAATCGTCGGTGATCGAACGGGTGTCGGCGCACCTTCAGCAGGCATTCTCGGGTTCCGAGCCCCAGCGGGCATCGGTGACCTTCTTGGGTCTGGAATCGATTGACGTACTGCGATTCACCGGCAGTCCTGCTGCAGCCGGGGGCGCTCGGGACGGGGGTGTCGAGGTCGCCTACGTCTCGCTGGGTTGCAGCCGCCATCCGATGGGGGAACCGGATCAGATGCTGGTCGATCCCACCGTTGGGCCCCGTGGGGAGATCGTGGTCCGGATGTACGCTTCGGCGCCGCTGCCAGGGCTCCACCGCAGCGTCGCGATGCTGGCGGCAGCACCGGCGGTCGAGGGTCTTGTGCTCACCGCCGACGGTTTGATCGACCTCGGCGAGCCGCTCTGGGAGGGTTCGAACTGCACGGCCGTGGTGTTGGAGGCCGACGTCGTCGCGCCGTGCCCGCTGCCCGGCGACCTCGAAGACGTGATGTTCTTCCGTGCCATCCCGATCACTGCCAACGAGGCCGCCTGGGTGCGGTTGAAAGGTCTCGACGCCCTGCGCAGCGCCTGGACCGAAGCGGGTATCGACGTCCGCGATCCGGTCCGCGCGGGTGCCACCATCGGCTGAGGCCGACTGTTCAGAGGCGGGGCGGTCCCTGCGCGATCCGGTGGCGGGTGGCCTCGAGACCACCGCCCGCGGTGAAGCTCGATTCGATCCACCAGGTTGCACCGGCGGTATGGCACGCGGAGACAACGGCGTTGTCCGACGGACCCTCGGTGGTGCCGAATCTGATGACGTCGAAGGGTCCCTCGTCGGTGCGATGGGTGGCGACGTAGTCGACCGCGCTGCGGACATCCTCCGGGGCGACATCGAGTCCGTACGTGCCGGCGGTGACCAATCCGTCCCACCGGGCCGCGCGCCGGAGCGGGCTGCGTGCGGGCCACGACGCAGCAACCCAGATCGGTACCCGCGGTTGCTGCACTGTCGGTGTGAATGCGGCGCATTCGATGTCGTGGTGGTCGCCGTGGTGGTTCACCGGTTGTCCGCTGAGCAACTGAGCCAGGACGTCGAGACCTTCGTCGAGCGCTGCCGCCCGCTGCCTGGGGTCGCTGCCGTCGCCGAATGCGGCGTAGTCGGGGAGATACGGGTATCCGGCACCGACCCCCAGGGTCAGGCGTCCGCCGGAGAGTTGGTCGAGGGTGATGATCTCGCGAGCCAGTTTGCCAAGATGTCGTCGGGGGACCGGGGTGACGAGTGTGCCGAGGCGGATTCGTTCGGTCCGCAATGCCATCGCGGCGAGCGCGATCCACGGGTCGACAACGGGTTCGGTGAATTGCAGATGGTCCCAGAGGAAGAACCCGTCCCATCCGGCGGCTTCGGCGTCCGCTGCCAGGCCGGCGAGGACCCGGGCGTCGCCGCAGAAGTCGAAGTTCGGTGTGTAGTAACCGAACTTCATCGTAGGGAGCTGTCCGGATGTGGGAGGCATGGGCCAGAATGTTACAGATATTCCAGTTCTTGTAAAGTGTGTATGTGGCGATTGATGTGCATGGCGACAGCGACTCGAGCCGGGCGCGGATCCTTCGGGCGACGGCGACGGTGCTTGCCCGGATGGGTCCGAGTCGGTTGAACATGTCCGAGGTCGCGACGGCTGCGAAGGTATCGCGGCCCACGCTCTACCGGTACTTCCCATCGAAGGAAGCGCTGCTCGATGCGCTCGGTCAGCACGAGCAGGAGCGGGTACGTGCAGCCGTGGCGGCCGCGGTGGACGGATTGAGCGGCCGCGAACGACTCGAGGCGCTGTTGCGGTACATGGTCGAGTCCCACAACTCCTATCCGCTCCGAAACCTCATCCTCATCGAGCCCGAGCATGAGTTGGGCGAGATCGAACGGGTGTTACCTGTTGTGCAGCAATGGATTGCACCGGAGTTCCCGGGCGCCGATGGTGCCACGATCGCAGGCGCGATCGCGCGTATCGCGATTTGCCACTACCTTTTTCCCTCCGACGACAACGGTGTGTCGTTTCTCGCCCAGCTGCGTCAGGTCGCCGGACTCGGCAACTGAGACCGCAGACCAGCGCGGCTCATGCGTCAGATGTGGTCAGAGCCAATGATTTCTGCGGAACGTGCGCCATAGGGCGGTGCAGACGCCGACGAGGAAGGCCAGCACGATGAAGTAACTGTATTTCCACTGCAGCTCGGGGATGTTCTCGAAGTTCATCCCGTAGATGCCTGCGACCATCGTCGGCACCGATGCGATCGCAACCCAGGCCGATATCTTGCGCATGTCGGTGTTCTGCTGGATGCCGACCTTGGCCCCGGCCGCATCGATGAGCGACGTCAGCACCTCGTCGTAGCTGGCGATCTGTTCGTTGACGCTGCTGTGGTGATCTTGGACATCGCGGAAGTATCGGCGCACTTCCTTGGGCACCAGCTTGTCCTCGGAGCCGGTCAGGCGGCGCAGTGCCACGTCGAGTGGATCGACCGCCCGCCGCAGTTCCATCACCTCCCGCTTGAGGAGATACACCGGTTCGATCTCGACCCGGCGGCCGGGCGAGAAGATGGTCTCTTCCATTGCGTCGACGTCGACCTCGATGCGTGCCGTGACGTCGATATAGGTGTCGATCACGTGGTCGGCCACCGCGTGCATCACCGCGCTGGGTCCCAGTACGAGCAGTTCGGGACGCGCTTCGAGATGTTTGCGGACCCCAGCCAATCCGGTGTGATCGCCGTGGCGGACCGTGATGACGAAGTCGGGGCCCGATATCACCATGATCTCGCCCGTTTCGACGACTTCGTTGGAGACCTGAAGTGTTTCGTGTTCAAGATATTTCACGGTTTTGAGCACCAGGAACAGGATGTTGTCGTACTGCTCCAGTTTGGGGCGCTGGTGCGCCAGGACCGCATCTTCCACAACGAGTTCGTGAAGCCCGAAAGCCTCTGCAACACTTTCCATCTGGCGGTTGTCGGGAGCGTGCAGGCCGACCCAGACATAGCCTCGACCGGTTGTCCGGACCTCTTTGAGGGCGCCGGAGAAGGTGCGCATACCGGGCAGGCGGTGACCGTCCACGTACACCGCGCAGTCGACGACCGCGCGAGATGGTGGAATCGGCACCGGCGCCGAGACTTTCGGTTCGACGACGCCGGGGCGAAGATGTGGCCGCGAGGGCATGACAGCCTCCTTCGTTGCTGGTGTCGAACCCGATTCGACCCCCCGAAGATCGTACGCCCTCCACACCACCGGGCATCGCCACCGGCCAAGGGTTACGAATCAGGTCAGAGACTGTGGGCCCCGGGCTTCGACACCACGCTCCACCTGGCGATGTCGAATACGCTCGTGGCGATCGCGGATCCGTCCGGACAGGTGTCGCCGTTGCACTCGCCGGTCGGTCATCGTTCGCCGACGATGCCGGCTGGCAGGCGCCGGTGCCGCTCGGGGCCCGCGGCTCGCCGGATTCCGTGCGCGACCTCATCGTCGCAGGCCGGTGACTTGAATCGATCGAAATGTTGCCTGATGCTCACGATCCGGAGGTCCTGGGGTGTGAGCCCGGTCATCTGAAGTAGCGTTGTCGCCGTGACCGAGCCCCGGGGCGTCGAATCGCCCGTAAATGATGACAGTGCAGCAACAACGATCACCCGCGAGGAGATCTTTGCCGGCCATGAAGGCGGCAAATTGTCGGTGAACATCACCGCACCTCTCGATTCGAAGAAGGCGTTGTCCATTGCGTACACACCCGGCGTCGCCGAGGTGTCGCGTGCGATTGCGGCCGACCCCGAATTGGCGCGCCGCTACACCTGGACCAACCGCCTGGTGGCAGTGGTCAGTGATGGCAGCGCCGTACTCGGGCTCGGTGACATCGGCCCGCTGGCCTCGTTGCCCGTGATGGAGGGCAAGTCTGCCCTGTTCAAGAACTTCGCAGGCCTCGATTCGATCCCGCTGGTGCTGAGCACGAACGACCCCGACGAAATCGTCGAAACCCTGGTTCGGTTGCGGCATTCATTCGGCGCGGTGAACCTCGAGGACATCTCTGCGCCCCGCTGCTTCGAGATCGAGAAGCGGGTCATCGAGGCTCTCGACTGCCCGGTGATGCACGACGATCAGCACGGCACCGCGATTGTGGTCCTGGCCGCGCTCAAGGCTGCGACCAAGCTGCTCGGCAAGCCCCGTGGCTCGCTGAAGATCGTGATCTCCGGTGCCGGTGCTGCCGGTGTGGCCTGCACCAACATACTGCTGGCCGACGGCATAGCCGACGTCACCGTGATCGACAGCAAGGGCATCGTGCACGCCGGACGCACCGACCTCAACGACGTGAAGGCCGAGCTGGCCTCGCGTACCAATCCGGATCGGCGCACCGGATCGTTGTCGGATGCGTTGGTCGGTGCCGATGTCTTCGTGGGCGTCAGCGCGGGCAAGGTGCCCGAAGCCGCGCTGGCCACCATGAACTCCGACGCGATCATCTTCGCCCTGTCGAACCCCGATCCCGAGGTCCATCCCGAGATCGCGGCGAAATATGCGGCGGTGGTGGCCACCGGTCGCAGCGACTTCCCCAACCAGATCAACAACGTGCTTGCGTTCCCCGGCGTGTTCCGGGGTGCGCTCGATGCCGGTGCCCGGCGTATCACCGAGGCGATGAAACTCGCTGCCGCCGACGCGATCGTCGAGGTGCTCGGCGACGATCTGTCGGCGCAGATGATCGTGCCCAGCCCGCTGGATCCACGGGTCGCACCGGCAGTCGCCGCCGCAGTTGCCCGGGTCGCCGCTGAGTGAGTGCTCTCATGAACCGCAGGGTTCGGCGGATGTTGCCGGCGTTGGTGCTGGCAGGTGCGCTGATCCTCGCGGGATGTTCAGAACCCGGCCCGACGGCGCAGCCTTTGGTCACCGGGTCGACCCCGGACACGCCGAGCCGCGTGGTGACCGCCATCTATGCCGGGGCTCTGCAGAACGCGGGCGCCGACGTCTCCGACGATCATCCGGTGGGTGATTACGCTGAGCTGTTGGCCGGGATGGACGAGCGTTCGGTCGACCTGATGCCGGCCTGGTCGGGGGAGTTGCTCGGCCAACTCAATCCCGGTGCCACCGGTCGCAGTACCGAAGACGTTTACAACGAGTTGAATCAGGCACTACCGCAGGGTGTTTCGGTGGGTGATGCGACGTCGGTGCAGGACAAGACGCTCGTGTACGTCTCGGCGGAACTGGCCACCACGGCCGACGTCGACGAACTCTCCGATTGTGGTCGGCTCCCGGCCGGTCTGCCGCTGGTGGCCGTGACCGAGCCCGACCCGGTCACGCTGACCGAGTTGGGCAGTGCCGGTTGTGCTTTCACATCACCGGTGGTGCTCGGTGTCGAGGCGGCCATCGCGGAGGTCGCGGCAGGCCGGGCTGCGGGACTGTTCTCGGCGCTGGGCGTCGTCGGCGACGATTCCGGGCTGCAGGCTCTGGCCGATACCACCGACACGTTGCGCGCCCAGGATCTGGTGCCGGTCTTCCGAACCGCGGCCCTGGACCGCGACCTGTTCCGCGCGATGAACAAGGTTGCCGGAGAGCTGACCACCGCCGACCTCACCACGATGGCGGAGCAGGTCGACGGCGGCGCCGAGGTGTCGGCTGTCGCCGGTCGCTGGCTGGCCGAACACAGCAGCTGACCCCGACCGCTATATCTCGACGTCCGCACTGGTCCGGGTCAGGTGCCTGGCCAGGAAGTCGCCGAGGTCGGCGACGGCTGCTGCGGCAGCGGGCATCAGGGGCGCGGCCACGTGACCGACGTGCCAGAGCCGGCCCAGATCGCTCAGCGTTGTATCGACGCCGGCGGCCTCGAGATCGGCGGCGAACTCGGTGACCTGCTGCAGCAACATCTCCGGCCTGCCGACCTGGATCAGCGTCGGCGGTAGCTGCGTGAGGTCGCCGCGCGCCGGTGCATACCTGGGATCGGCGGGATCGCCGTCGCCGAGGTACATTTCGGCGCTTCGGCTGGCCCAGGCGGCATTGACGACGATGTCGGTGCCGTTGTCGTCCTGCCGTGCCGCGGGATCAACCCACGGCGAGATCAATCCCAGCGCGGCCGGACGTAGTCCGTGCTCGTCGATCAGCACTCGTGCGGTCGCCACGCTCAATCCGCCGCCTGCGGAGTCGCCTGCGATGGCGATGGACTCGGGTTCGTATCCGCGCGTCACCAGATCGCGGAATGCAGCCACCGCGTCGTCGACTGCTGCCGGGCACGGATGTTCCGGCGCCAGGCGGTAGTCCAGGACATAGACCTCGGCCCGGACGGCCGCCGCCAAACTGGTTGTCAGGCCGCGATGGGACCTCGGCGAGCCGGTGACGTAGGCCCCGCCGTGGAGGTAGAGGATCGCCTGGGCGTGCTGGGTGGGCCCGACGGTGATCCGCTCGGCAGGCAGGCCGCCCAGAACGATCTTGCGGATCACCTGATCGGCGACCGGAGGTATCAGCAATGCGCTGGCATCGAGCATCCGTCGTTGAACGGTGGGCGTCAACCGTGCATTCAAGGCCAGTCGGAAGACGGGTTTGAACAGACGTTCGCTGAGTGGAATCGACAGGGCCAGAGAAGGACTCATCGCTCGATCACAGCACCGACGACGGGTCGTGCGGGACCTTTTCCGGCTTCGGTGCAACCCGGCCTGCGAACTTGGAGATCACCACTTCGTACAGTGAACCGCCGGTACGGACCAGGACGTCGATGATTTTCGCATCGGCACCGACCAGCACGCGGGGACGGTTCTTCTCGATCGCGGCGATGATGATCTCGGCGGCGCGCGGTGAGGTGGTCCGGGCCAACTTCTTGTCGAAGAACTCGGCGGCAGTGCGCTGATCGTGACCCTCGGACACCGTCGAGTTGCGCGCGATGGCGGTCTTGATGCCGCCGGGATGCACGCACGTGACCTGCACCGGATGCCCGGCGATCCGCATCTCCTGGTAGAGCGACTCGGTGAATCCGCGTACCGCGAACTTTGCTGCGTTGTAGGCGCTTTGGCCCGGCATCGCCAGGATCCCGAACAATGACGAGGTGTTCACGATGTGGCCGTCGCCCGACGCGATGAGGTGGGGTAGGAACGCCTTGGTGCCGTTGACCACGCCCCAGAAGTCGATGTCCATCACGCGTTCGTACTGCTTGAACTCGGTGATCTCCACTTCGCCGTGATGGGCGATGCCAGCGTTGTTGATGACCAGGTTTACCTTGCCGAAATGCGCCGCGACGGTATCGGCGTATTCGAGGACGGCCTCACGTTCGGCGACATTGAGCAGCTGCGAATGAACCTGCGCGCCGCGAGCTTTCAGGAGCTGTTCGGTCTCATCGAGTCCGGACGGGTTGACGTCGCTGATCGCCACGAGCGCGCCCTTGGCCGCCAGTTGCAGCGCCAGGTCTCGGCCCATGCCTGATCCGGCCCCGGTCACCACGGCAACCTTGCCTTTGAAGTCCTTCACGATGTCACCGTTTCTGTTGCGGGTCGGGAGGGTTCGGCCACTGCTCCGGTGTGAGCCCCGGTGGCGACACTGGAAGTGTCGTATGCGGCCAGATCGAACTTACGCGTGATGCGGCGGTAGTTGAACGTGAATCCCGGCCACAGCGTGGTGATGTTGCCGAAGGCGTCCTTGTACCAACTGGCGCAACCGCCGGTCTCCCAGACGCTGGACTTCAGGTTCTTCTGGATGCCGACGTTGTAGTCGTGCTGTACATCGGATCGGACCTCGACGCGGGCGATGTCGTACTTGCGTTGCAGCTTGAGGTAGTCGACGAGATAGTTCAGCTGCGACTCGATCATGTAGACCATCGAGGTGTGGCCCAGGCCCGTCGAGGGACCCACCATCAAGAACAGGTTGGGGAACCCGTGCACGGTGGTGCCCTTGTACGCATTCATCCCGGTCGCATCCCAGACCTCGGTGAGGCTGGCGCCGTCCTTGCCGATGATGTGCTCGAAGGCGGGGGAGTCCGTGACATGGAAGCCGGTCGCGACGACAATCGCGTCGACGTCCCTGGCGACCCCGTCGGCGGTGATGATCCCGGTGGCGGTGACCTCTTTGATCGGGTCGGTGACCAGGTCGACGTTCTTCTGGCCCAGCGCCGGGTAATAGGTGTTCGACAGCAGGATGCGCTTGCATCCGACCTTCCAGTCCGGCGTCACCGCGGCGCGTAATTTTCGGTCGGAGATCCCACGCGCGATGTTCCGCTTGCCGATGATCTTGGCAGGGGCGAGCACGTTGGGGGCATGTGTCAGGCCGAAGGAGACCAGCTCGTGCGAGGCGTAGATGCCGCCCCTGGCGGCCTTCTGGAACCCGGGAATGTGCTTGAACGCCCAGTTCTCGGCGCCCGAGTACGGGCGATCCGCGCGCGGCAGCACCCATGGCGCGGTGCGTTGGTAGACGTCGAGTCGGCCGACCTCCTTGGCCAATTCCGGAATGATCTGGATGGCCGAGGCGCCGGTACCGATGACCGCGACCCTTTTGCCCGCGAGGTCGTAATCGTGGTTCCACTGCGCGGAGTGGAAGACCTCGCCGGTGAAGTCGGCGATGCCCTTGATGTCTGGGAGTTTGGGTTCGCAGAGCGGTCCGACGCCGGCGATCACAAACGTCGCGCGGTATTCACCGGAGGAGGTGGTGATGGCCCACTGGCCGGCCGGCTCGTCCCAGGTGATGCTGGTGACCTCGGTGTTCCAATGCGTGTTCGGTTCCAGGTTGTGTTCGGCTGCGACCGCGTTGATGTAGCGGTGGATCTCGGGCTGCCGGGAGAACGAGCGGCTCCACGTCGGATTGAGTGCAAACGAGTACGAGTAGAGGTGTGAGGGCACATCGCAGGCGGCACCGGGGTAGGTGTTGTCGCGCCAGGTGCCGCCGAAATTGCTTCCGCGATCGAGGATCACGAAGTCGTCGATACCCTGTTGCCGCAGCTTGATCGCGGCGCCGAGTCCGGAGAAGCCCGCGCCGATGATGGCGATCTTTACAACGTTCATGGGTACGAACTTACCCACTACTGACCAAGTGTCAATAGGGACGGGGCCAGATGATGGCGCTTATTGACGATAAGTCAGTAAGATGAGGACTCATGACCACCGCCCGCCGCACCCGAATGAGTCCGCAGGCCCGACGCGATCAACTGATCGAACACGGATTGCAGATGCTCTCCGACCGAGCGCTGGACCAGGTGTCGGTCGAGGAGGTGGCCGAGGCCGCCGGCGTCTCGCGGGCCCTGTTGTTCCACTATTTCGAGTCCAAACAGGATTTCCTGGTGGCGCTGACGACCACGCAGAGTCAGCGGATGCTCGAACGTACCGAACCGGATCTGAGCCTGGGAGATCCTGTCGCGATCGCCCGCGCATCCCTCGCCGCGTTCATCGACTACGTCTCGGCGAACAGGTCGGCCTATCTGGCGATCCTGCAAGGTGTCGGCGCCTCGGATCCGGCGATGCGCAAGGTTGCCGACGACACCCGTGCGGTCATGGCCGAGCGTGTTCTCGGTTTGGCCGACCTGCTGGAGTTGCAGCGCACACCGATCCTCGAATTGGCGGTGCACGGCTGGGTCACGTTCAGTGAACAGGTCACCGTTCGCTGGCTACTCGATGACACCGGGGTCACCCGCGAGACCCTCATCGAACTGATCACGCAAGCCCTGCCGCTTCTGGCGATGACTGCCGGAACCCTGGACACTGTCGGCGACCAGCCCCAGATACCCACCCCCGGATACCAATAATGTGCCCTTCTGGCGACTGAAAGCCCTGGTGGGCGCCGCCAAAAGGGCACATTATCGGGGGTTGGATCAGGCGAACGCGGTATCCACGATCTCCTGCTGCTCGACGGCATGGACCTTCGACGAGCCCGATGACGGTGCGGACATCGCGCGACGTGAGACGCGACGCAATCCGCTGAAGTACTCAGGCAGCATCTCCGGCAGCGTCAGGCCGAAGTACGGCCACGCACCCTGGTTCTTCGGCTCTTCCTGGACCCAGAACACTTCCTTCATGTTCGGGTACTGCTCGAGCGCGTTCTTGAGGCGCTTGTGCGGAACCGGGTAGAGCTGCTCGATCCGGACGATCGCGATGTCGTCGCGATTGTCCTTGGCCTTGCGTGCGGCCAGCTCGTAGTAGAGCTTGCCCGACACCAGCAACACCCGCTCGACCTTGCTGCGATCGCCGCCGCCGTCGAAGGCCGGATCGTCGATGACCGAGCGGAACTTGCCGTCCGTGAACTCGGAGATCGGGGAGACCGCTGCCTTGTTGCGCAGCATCGACTTCGGGGTGAAGACGACCAGTGGCCTGCTGATCCCGTCGAGGACGTGGCGCCGCAACAGGTGGAAGTAGCTGGCCGGAGTCGACGGCAGTGCGACGGTCATCGAACCCTCGGCGCACAACTGTAGGAACCGCTCGATGCGGCCCGAGGTGTGGTCTGGACCCTGACCCTCGTGGCCGTGCGGGAGCAGCAGGACCACGTCGGAGGTCTGGCCCCACTTGGCCTCACCTGACGAGATGAACTCGTCGATGATCGACTGCGCGCCGTTCACGAAGTCACCGAACTGGGCTTCCCACAGCACAAGTGCGTCGGGATCGCCAACGGAGTAGCCGTATTCGAATCCGACGACCGCGTACTCACTCAGCGAGGAGTCGTAGACGAGGAACTGGCCGGGGTTGTCCGGGTTGGTCTCGGCGACCGTACGCAGTGGCGTGTACTCGTCGCCGGTCTCCCGGTCGATGAGCACCGAGTGCCGCTGGGTGAACGTGCCACGACGGGAATCCTGGCCCGACAGGCGGACCGTGCGGCCCTCCTCGACGAGTGAACCGAAGGCGAGCAGTTCGCCGAACGCCCAGTCGACGTTGCCGTTGCGCGACATGTCCTGGCGCTTCTTGAGCACCGGCTGGACCCTCTGATGGACGGTGAAGCCCTCGGGCACGTTGGCGAAGGCGTCGCCGATCCGTTCCACGGTCTCTTTGCTGACCTTGGTCTCCAGTTTCACCGGGAGAGCCTGATCGGATTCGACGGACGGGCTCGGCGTGGCCTGGTACTTCTCGAGTTCGCGAACCTCGTTGAAGACCCGTTCGAGCTGACCCTGGTAGTCGCGCAGGGCGTCTTCGGCCTCTTTGAGCGAGATGTCACCGCGACCGATGAGAGCTTCGGTGTAGCTCTTGCGGACGCTGCGCTTGGTGTCGATCACGTCGTACATGGCCGGTTGGGTCATCGAGGGATCGTCACCCTCGTTGTGACCGCGGCGGCGGTAGCACACGAGGTCGATGATGACGTCCTTGTTGAACTTCTGCCGGTAGTCGACGGCCAGCTTGGCCACCCACACGCAGGCTTCGGGGTCGTCGCCGTTGACGTGGAAGATCGGCGCACCGATCATCTTCGCGACGTCGGTGCAGTACTCCGACGAACGCGACGATTCCGGTGCGGTGGTGAAGCCGACCTGGTTGTTGACCACGATGTGGATCGTGCCGCCGGTGCGGTACCCGGGGAGCATGGCCAGGTTGAGGGTCTCGGCGACCACACCCTGGCCTGCGAACGCGGCATCACCGTGCAGCATCAGGGGCAGAACGGTGAACTCTTCTTCGCCGCCCTTGTTGTGCAGGTCCTGCTTGGCGCGGACCAGTCCCTCGAGCACCGGGTCGACGGCCTCGAGATGTGACGGGTTGGCGGTCAGCGAGACGAGGATCTCGTTGTCGCCGAACATCTGGTAGTACTTGCCCTCGGCACCGAGGTGGTACTTCACGTCGCCCGAACCGTGGGCCTGTGACGGATTCAGGTTGCCCTCGAACTCGGTGAAGATCTTCGAGTACGGCTTGCCGACGATGTTGGCCAGCACGTTCAGACGGCCGCGGTGCGGCATGCCGACGACGACCTCGTCGAGCGCGTACTCGGCGCTCTGGTCGATGACACCGTCCATCATCGGGATGACGGCTTCGGCACCTTCCAGTGAGAAGCGCTTCTGACCGACGTACTTGGTCTGAAGGAACGTCTCGAAAGCCTCGGCGGCATTGAGCTTCGACAGGATGTACTTCTGCTCGGCCACCGGCGGCTTGACGTGCTTGATCTCGACCCGGTCCTGCAGCCACTGCTGCTGTTCGGGTTCGAGGATGTGCGTGTACTCGACTCCGACGTGGCGGCAGTACGAATCGCGCAGGATCGACAAGATGTCGCGCAGCTTCATCTTGTTCTCGCCGTGGAATCCGCCGACCTTGAAGCTGCGATCGAGATCCCACAGCGTCAGGCCGTAGGTCAGGACGTTCAGGTCGGGGTGGGAGGCGCGCGCATCCGAATCGAGCATCAGCGGATCGATGTCGGCCATCAGGTGGCCCCGATTGCGGTATGCCGCAATCAGTTCCAGTACCCGTGCATTCTTGTCGACTTCACCTTCGGAGATGTCGCGACGCCACCGGATCGGCTCGTACGGGATGTGCAGCGTCGTGAAGATCTCGTCGAAGAAATCGTCGGACAGCAGCAACTGGTGGATCGTCCGCAAGAAGTCGCCGGACTCGGCGCCCTGGATGATGCGGTGATCGTAGGTCGAGGTCAGCGTCATCAGCTTGCCGACGCCCATCTCGGCGATGCGCTCGTCGCTGGCGCCCTGGAACTCGGCGGGGTACTCCATCGCGCCTGCGCCGATGATGGCGCCCTGGCCCTTCATCAAACGGGGGACCGAATGCACGGTGCCGATGGTGCCGGGGTTGGTGAGCGAGATGGTCACTCCGGCGAAGTCGTCGCCGGCGAGTTTGCCTTCGCGGGCGCGGCGGACGATGTCCTCATACGCGGCATGGAACTCGGCGAAGTTCATGTTCTCGCAGCGCTTGATGGCAGCAACCACCAGCATGCGCGACCCGCCCTTGCCGGGTAGATCGATGGCCAGGCCGAGGTTGGTATTCGCGGGTGAGACGATGTTCGGCTTGCCGTCGACCTCGGCGAAGTGCCGGTTCAGGTTGGGGAACGACTTGATGGCCTGCACGATCGCATAACCCAGGATGTGGGTGAACGAGATCTTGCCGCCGCGGGTACGGGCGAGATGGTTGTTGATGACCGTCCGGTTGTCGATCATCAGCTTCGCCGGAATCGCACGCACACTGGTGGCGGTCGGGATCTGCAACGACGCCGACATGTTCTTGGCAACGGTGGCCGCTGCGCCGCGCAACACCTGAGAGGAAACCTCGGTGGTGGCCGGGGCGGTCGGCTTCTTCGCGGTGGTCTTCTTCGAGACGGTCGCGTCCTTGGTTGGCGTAGGTGACTTCGCCTTGGCCGGAGCCTTGGTCGCGTCTGCCTTTGCCGCAGGCGCGGGGGTGGCCTTTGCCGTAGATGCGGTGGTGGCGTTGGATCCGTCGCGGCTGGTCTCTGACTGACCTGCCGCGGCCTTGCTCGCGGGCGTCGAATCGACTGCCGGCTTACCCGAGCCCGATCCTTCGGATGCGGAGGTGTCGGATGCGGTGGCGGGCGTGGCCTTCGCCGTGTCACCGGTGTTTGTCTTTGTTCCGTTGGCCTCGGCTGCATAGTTCGTCAAGAACTCATGCCAGCTCGGATCAACCGAGGTCGGGTCTTTTTGGAAGCGCTGGTACATTTCCTCAACCAGCCACTCGTTCTGTCCGAAGTCTGAAATCGAACTGCTGCTCACGGCAGTATCTCGCCTCAATTCGTTGATTGGCCGGCGTGCGTTTCCGACCTAC
Organism: Williamsia sp. Y712; assembly: GCF_059445525.1. NCBI lineage: Bacteria > Bacillati > Actinomycetota > Actinomycetes > Mycobacteriales > Nocardiaceae > Williamsia > Williamsia sp. Y712. The sequence continues at coordinate 45,498 of NZ_JCAIUN010000004.1, read as the reverse complement.
GTGCGTTTGCGAAGTCCCAGATAACAAGGTTAGACCCCACTGGTCTGCGAGGCTATGCCGGTTGGCTGCCTTCGTGGCGTGGGTCACTTCGTCCGATCTCATCCGGTGTGATACCAGCGGTCCACAGAGCCCTGTACTGCCCGTTCAACAACAGCAGATCCCGATGTGTTCCGAGCTCTACGATCTGACCGCCGGACACCACCGCGATGCGATCCGCGCGAGCCGCGGTGGCCAACCGGTGGGCGACGATCACCGACGTCCGAGACCCGGTGAGGTGTCGCCCCGCGGCCAGTACCCGGCGTTCGGTCGACTGGTCGAGGGTGGCGGTGGCCTCGTCGAGCAGCAGCAGGTCGGGATCGACCAGCTCGGCGCGGGCCAGCGCGATCAGCTGTCGCTGACCTGACGACAGGCCCTTTCCGCGTTCCCCGATCGGATGGTTCATCGCCCCCGGCAGACCCGCGATCATCGACAGTGCGCCGACGGCCGCGGCCGCCGCGGCGATCTCGTCATGGGTCGCATCGGGTTTGCCATAGGCGATGTTGTCGGCAACGGTCCCGGTGAACAGGTGCGGCTCCTGCGGCACCACGCCGAGCCGGGACCGGTAGTAGCTCAGCCGGAAGTCCCGGATGTCGGTGCCGTCCATCCGGACCGAACCGGTGGTGGGGTCGTAGAAGCGGGCGAGCAATTTGACGATGGTGGATTTACCCGCGCCGGTCTCACCGACCAGTGCCAGTGACGTCCCGGCCGGTAGATCGAGGTCGACCCTCGACAGGGCGTCACGTGTTGCACCGGCATAGCGGAACGTCACTCCTCGCAGTTCGGTGTGGCCCTCGAAGCCGCCGGGCGGTGGTGGGATCGTCTCGGCTGGTCCGCCGTCACGTGACCCGAAGCTGTCCGGACACTGCACACTGCTGCGGGTCGCCAGCAGATCGGAAATTCGGCGGAGGCCGACCAATGCCTGCTGATAGCCGTCGAACACCTGGGACAACTGCTGAACGGGACCGAACAACATGCCGAGGTAAAGGACAAACGCGACAAGGGTGCCGGGGCTGGTCTCGCCGCGTGCCACCTGATGTGCTCCGACCGCGATGACGCCTGCGGTGGCCAGGTCCGCCATCAGCGTGATGAACGGGAAGTAGATCGAGATCGCTTGCTGCGAGACCATCCGGGCCCGCACATAGGTTGCCGCCCGGGTGGTGAACCGGGCCATCGCGAAGCCCTCGTGGCGGTAGGCCTGCGTGGTGCGAACGCCGCCCACGTTCTCCTGGAAATCGGCGTTGACCTCGCTGATCAGCTCCCGGGATCGGGTATACGCACGGGAGCTGATCCGGCGGAAGACGATCGTCGCGATGATGATCGGCGGGAAGACCACCAGCATGAGCAGGCCCAGCGACAGGTCGGTGAGCACAACCGCCACCCCGACCCCGACGATCGTCAGGGTGCTCACGATCGCCGACGACAGTCCGGTCTGCAGGAACGTCGAGAGCGCGTCGACGTCGGTGGTCATCCGCGTCATGATGCGCCCGGACAACTCCCGCTCGTAGTAGTCCAGTCCGAGGCGCTGCAGGTGGGCGTAACTGCGGACGCGCAGCGCGTAGAGGACACGCTCGCCACTGCGTGCGGTGATCACGGTCATCACCGCGGCGGCGACAAATCCGACGGCGACCGCACCGAGCCCAAGGCCGGTGGCAATCCAGATCCGGCTTGACTGATCGTCCGTTGCGCCGTCGATCCCGAACCGGGCGATCGTCGGGAACGCCAGGCCGATCAGGGTGTCGACCGAGATGCAGACCACCACCGCGGCCAGCAGCCATCGAACCGGCCGCAACAACTGGCGAAGCGAGAAGTCGGGACGGTCCCGGCGGATCTCGGCGTCGTCGGTGGGCGGCGATTCGTCCGCGGGCGGCAATGCGGCCACGGAATCGAGGAGTTCGGGTGTGGCGGGCATGGCGCCGAGCGCGCCCGCGATTCCGCCGCCGCCGCCGCGACCCCGGCCGCCGATCGCGTTGGTGACGGTGCGGGTCGGTTCGAGCGCATCCGGCGCGTCGGCCGGCCATAGGGCCGCGGTGTCGACGGTGGGATCGTCGAACGCAGGACCGTCGAGCGCGGGATCGGCGGGATCCGTGTCGGTCGCGAGCTCACCGTCGAGGGTGTCGAGGTCGGTGGTCATCAAAGCCCGGAACTCGGGGCACCGCTGTGTCAGTTCGGCGTCGGTGCCGATGTCGATGATCCGGCCACCGTCGAGCACCGCCACCCGGTCGGCCAGGGACAGGGTCGATCGTCGGTGGGCCAGCAGCAGCATGGTCCGGGTGGAGGTGCGCAGATGGGCAAAGATCTTTGCCTCGGTCTGGGCGTCGACCGCTGACGTGGCGTCGTCGAGGATCAGGACGCGGGGATCGGCATACAGGGCACGGGCCAACGCGATCCGCTGCCGCTGGCCACCGGACAAGGTGAGGCCGCGTTCACCGACGATGCTCCGGAAACCGTCTTCGAGTGCAGTAACGAAACCGGTGGCCTGTGCCTGTGAAGCGGCGTCGACGATGCCCGCCGGTATGGGACCGTCCTCGTCGAACTTGCCGACGTGGGCGTTCGGCGCGATGTTCGCGGCAACGGTGTCGGAATACAGGAAGGGTTCGTCGAACACCACGCCGACCGCACCCCGTAGTTCCTCGGTCGCGATGGTGTCGAGGTCGTAGGCGCTGGGCAACCGGGGGATATGGGACCCTCCGGTCCCGGGGTGCGATGTCAGTTCCACCGAACCCGAGTCGGGTCGGTAGAACCGGTCGGCGAGCATGGCCAGCGTCGATTTGCCGGAGCCCGGGGCCCCGACCACCGCGACGACCTCGCCGGGCGCGATGGTCAGATCGAGATCACGCAGGACCGGTTGGGTGGCGCCGGGATAGGTGAATGTGACGTCGCGGAGCTCGAGTCCGAGTGTGCCCTCCGGCAGCAGACCGGTTGCCGCCAAGCCGGGATCTGCCGGCTGATCGATCACGCCGTACACCCGCTCGACGGCCGCGCGGGCCAGCTGTGCGGAGACGATGAGGGACGTCAGGACGCGGGCCAATCCGGTCATGGTCGTGACGTAGGTGGCAAACGCCAGGAAGGTGCCGATCGAGATGGACCCGGTCATCGTCAGGTAGCCACCGAGCGCGATGATCGCGACCATGCCCAGCTGTGGCACCGCGGCCAACGCCGGCGCGAAACGGGCGTTGATCTTCGCGGCCCGCAGGCGCAGCGAGTAGAGGCGCCGCCCGTATCCGACGAGTTCGTCGACGGCGCGATCCTCTTGACCGAAACCCTTCACCACCCGCACGCCGGTGACCGTCTCTTCGACATGCTGCGCCAGATCCGCGGCGGCCTGCTGCGCCGACCACGTCGCCGCGAACATCCGTTTGCGGCTGTTGAAGGCGATGACGGCGACGCAAGGGATGACCAGGAGCGCGACAACGGTCAGCAGCGGCGACAGATAGAACATCACACCGATGGCAAGGACCACCTGGAGTGCGGCTCCCAGCGACAGCGGGACCATCGCGAGCAGACCCTGCACGAGTTGTAGGTCGGTGATGGACCGGGACACGACCTGGCCGGTGCGGATCTGGTCCTGTGCGCCACCATCGGTCCGCAGCACCGAATCCAGGACCGAGAGCCGCAGCGAGTTCTGCACCTTCAACGACAGCTTGCCTGCGGTCAGCCTGCGGCCGTACTGGCATCCGTACCGGACAAATGCCAGGACCACCATCACCAGTGCGATCGCGCCGATCGTGTAGCCGTGATGGGCGACCCCGGTTGCCTCGTCGATCGCAGCCCTCGTCAACAGCGGGAGAGCGAGATCGATCATGACGGCCAGTGCGGTGACGGCCAGGGTGATCGCAACGAGCCGTCGGTGGCGGCCGCACTCGCCGGTCAGACGTCGGATCCAACCGGACCCGGGGGATGCAGTGTGTGGTCGGGTCAACTAGCGCTCGGCCCATCGCCGGAGGCCGGGAACTGGGGAGTGCCCACGGCGTTCTGGGGATTGCCCACGGCGTACAGGGGGACATTGGGATCGCGAACCGGCCAGTAGGGCGGTGGTGGCCCGAAGACCTGCCGTGAGTTGTTCACGATGATCCTGCCCAGTGCACGGTTGCCCACGCCGCCGACGAGCGCACCCAGGCCGGCGGGGAGCAGTTTGCCTGCCGCCAGCGGCAGCTTCTGGAGTGCGTACTTCTTGAAGTAGGTGCGGATCAGCTTCTGATTGAGCGTGCGCAGCACCGGCGCGGGGATGAATCCGCCGAACACCCTGGCCATGGTTCCCGACTTGGCGCCCAGCGAATCCCGGACCACCGCGAGTCCGGACTCGCCAAGGGCCACGGTCAACACCAGGGCCTTGCGGCGTTCCCGATCATCGATCGGGACCCCGTGAACCTCGGCGATCGCCAGCGACAACAGCGCTGACGCCTCGATGAAGAAGGCGGTTTCGGCGCCGAGTGAGGCGAGGGACACCATCGTTCCGATGCCGGGGAACGCGGCGGCCGCACCCACCGCACCACCGGATCCGGTGACCGCGAGCAGGAATCGGTTTTCGAGACGCTCGATGATCTGCGCGGGTGACTCCTGTGGATGCTCGCGCCGAAGGTGATGGATGTATTTCGTGACCGCCGGTGCCTGTAGGTGCTGGGCGTGATCGACGAGGGAGTCGATCATGCCCTCGGTCTTGCGGGTTGCGCCGATCGCGTTGCCGTTGCCGATCGACGAAAGTTGTTTCTTTGCCACGTCTTTTCAGGCTCCTTGTCCGGCGGGAACGCGTTCGGTGGCCAGGGGCGGTGGTGGCGGGGTGCCATCACCGAACGGGCGACCACCGAGTTGTTCGCGGTGATGACTGCTTCGCCAGCCGGACAGGTCGGGCCCGCGAGGCACGATCCGGCTGGGATTGATGTCGCTGTGGACGATGTAGTAGTGCTGCTTTATCTGGGTGAAGTCGACGGTGTCTCCGAAACCGGGGGTCTGGAACAGGTCGCGGGCGTACGCCCAGAGCACCGGCATCTCGCTGAGCTTGGAGCGGTTGCACTTGAAATGGCCGTGGTAGACGGAGTCGAAGCGGACGAGTGTCGTGAACAGTCGGATGTCGGCCTCGGTGATGGTCTCGCCCACCAGATAACGCTGTCCGCGCAGGCGCTCCGACAAGTCGTCGAGGCGTGCGAACAACTGGTCGTAGGCCTTGTCGTAGCTGTCCTGGCTGCCGGCGAATCCGGCCCGGTACACCCCGTTGTTCACGTCGGTGAAGATCACGTCGATCACCTCGTCGATCTCGGCGCGCAGGTTCACCGGATACAGGTCGGGTGCACCTTCGCGGTGGAAATCGACCCACTCGGTGGAGAAGTCGAGCGTCATCTGCCGATACTCGTTGGTGACCACGGCCCCCGTCGGGATATCCACGATTGCGGGCACGGTGATACCACGCGGGTAATCGGGATAGCGGGTGAGATAGGCCTGCTTGAGGCGATGGATCTTCAGGACCGGATCGATGCCACCGGGGTCGAGATCGAACGTCCAACTGTCGGAGTCATGGGTGGGCCCGCACATGCCCATCGACAACGCCTGCTCCAATCCGAGCAGCCGGCGCACGATGATCGCACGATTGGCCCAGGGACAGGCGCGGGCGACGACCAGGCGATAGCGGCCGGCCTCGACCGGGTATGTCTTGCCCGCGGGTCCGATCCCATCGCGGGTGATCCGGTCGTCGATGTAGTTGGTGTCGCGCACGAACTCCTGGCCGGCGGTCACGTAGCCATCGCTCACGTGGCCATCGGGCACATTCCCGTCGGAGGAACTCTGATCGGAGGTACTCGCCTGAGTGCTCATCGTTTTCCAGACTAGCCGTCCGAAAAAGTCTGGGCACGAGCTCTCGGTCGCGGTATATTCCGCACGGAGTATTCGGCGCCGAATAATGGTCTGGGGTATCTGTATGGACGCGCGACCAGGGGTGGCAACCGCCGCGTTGACGCCGATGGGTGTCATGGTCCTCGGGCTCCTCGTCGAACAACCGATGCACCCCTATGAGATGTTGCAGACGCTTCGGGCGCGCAAGGAAGAACGGTTCGCAAAACTGCGGCCGGGTTCGCTCTACCACACCGTTGATCGGCTCTGCTGTCGAAACCTGTTGCAGGTCAGCGATGTTCATCGAGACGGGAACCGGCCGCAGCGAACGGTCTACGCGATAACGGGGGAGGGGCGGAAGGCGTTGGAGAGTGCGCTGGCATCCATGCTGCGCACTCCGGTCGAGGAGTATCCCGCGCTCTATCTGGCTCTGTCAGAAGCCCACACCCTGGGCCGGGACGAGGTTGTGGCGCTGCTCGACGAACGTCTGACGATCATGCGTACCGAGCTGTCGGACACCGCGGCAGCAATGTCCGAAGCTCTCGGACAGGGGCACCCAGAGATGTTCCTGCTCGACGTCGGGTGCCGACGAGCAGTCCTCGATGCCCAGATCGGCTGGCTGGAGCAGCTGCGCACGCGGCTCGCGACCGGTGAATTGATGTGGCTGCCGGAGTACTTGGAACTGCGAAACGCCGACCCGCAGCAGGGTCACACAGATATCACCGGGCTGATCGCCCGGTCAGGGAACGAGGTAAGCAGTGAGTAGTCCCACCGCGGAGACCGACGCGCCGATCACCACCAGGCCATGGCTGGCGCTGGGCGCGTTGTGCATCGGTTTCTTCATGATCTTGGTCGACATGACCATCGTTGCCGTTGCCCAGCCGGCCATTCAGCAGGCCCTGGACACCGACGTCAACGGCGTCATCTGGGTCTCGAGCGCCTATCTGCTTACCTATGCGGTGCCCATGCTCCTCGCCGGCCGACTCGGTGATCGCTTCGGACCCAAGCGGATCTACCAGCTCGGGCTGATCGTCTTCACGCTGGCGAGCATCCTGTGTGGCCTGGCGCAGTCGATCGAGGTCTTGATCATCGCCCGCGGGCTCCAAGGCGTGGGAGCGGCGCTGATCACCCCGCAGACCATGGCCCTGATCACCCGGATGTTCCCGGCCGACAAACGCGGTGCGGCGATGGGCGTGTGGGGCACGGTGGCAGGCGTGGCGACGCTGGTCGGCCCACTCGCAGGCGGAATCCTGGTCGATGGTCTGGGCTGGGAGTGGATCTTCTTCGTCAATGTGCCGGTCGGCGCGATCGGATTGGTGCTGGCCTGGAAGCTGGTGCCCACGGTGCCGACCAGCAAACGCAACTTCGATCTGATCGGTGTCGGACTCAGCGGTGTGGGTCTGGCTGCTCTGGTGTTCGCGATCCAGGACGGCGAAAAGTACGACTGGGCCGGGTGGATCTGTGCCCTGATCGGCGTCGGTCTGGTGTTGATCGCCTTGTTTGTCTACTGGCAGCACAAGATGGTGACGCTCCGACCTGGCTCCCAACCGCTGGTCCCGCTGAATCTCTTCCGTGATCGCAATTTCTCGCTGGCGAGTCTGGGCATCGCGACGATGGGCTTCGCGACCGCGGGCATGATGGTCCCGCTGATGTACTACTTGCAGCTCGTCGGTGGTCTGTCCCCGACCGAATCGGCGGTGTTGACGATTCCGATGGCGGTCCTGACCGGTGTTCTGGCCCCGATCGTCGGGCAACAGGTCGACCGGATCCATCCCCGGTACATCATCACCACGGCCTTCCTTCTCAACGCGATCGCGATCGGCTGGATCGCCGTCCTCGCGACCCCGACCACCCCGATCTGGCAGTTGCTGCTGCCGGTGAGCCTGATGGGTATCGCGAGCTCCGGTATCTGGGCGCCGCTGGCTGCAACCGCCACTCGGAATCTGCCGATGAGCAGTGCCGGAGCAGGTTCCGGCGTCTACAACACCACGCGCCTGATCGGTTCGGTGCTCGGCAGTGCGGCTGTGGGAGCCCTGATCCAGACGCGTCTGGCAGCGGAACTGCCGCAGTTCGGTGGCAACTCGATGGATGACGTGACCGGGCGTCTGCCCGAGCAGGTGCGCGATGGTTTCGCGACCGCCATGGGCCAGACCCTGTTGCTGCCCGCGGCCGCATTGCTTCTGGGTGTGGTCGCGGCGCTGTTCTTTGCCCGACCTCGGCATATGAGCGCAGCGGGCATTCCGGATCCGACCCCGCCGACGCAGGGTGAGGCAAAGCTGGCCGACATCCCCGCGAGCGATGGCGTTTGACGGAGTTGCGCGGGCGGGATGTACTGGGCGACATGCACAGTGACGTCCCGGGTCCGCGCCGTCTGTCCGTCGAGGATCGCCGCGCACAGTTGGTGGAGAGCGCCCTGGCACTGGCCGATCGCGGTGGAATGAGCGCGGTGACCGTGCGCGGTGTCGCCGAAGAGGCCAAAGTCTCACTGGGCGTTGTGCATTACTGTTTCGACGACAAAGAGCAGCTGGTCGCGGCGATGATCGAGAAGGTGATCACCGAACAACTCGCAGCGCTGATCGGTTCGATTCCGACCGGCAACCTCGAGACCGGCCGAGATGCGTTGCGCACCTGGGTCGAGGAGGCGCTCACCGGGGTGTGGCGTCGCGCCGCGGAGTTTCCGGATCGCTGGCTGCTGATGATCGAATCGATGCTGTTCTCGCTGCGTCAGCCGAGCGGTTCGGCGTCCGCGGGTCAGGCGTTGGTACAACATCAGACCGCCGAGAAGTACGGCCGCGCTTATCTATCGGAGATCGGCGAGCGCTGTCAGATGAAGTGGGACATCGACGAGCGAACCCTGGTTCGGTCTGCATTGCAGATGCTTTTCGGAACCGTCCAATGGTGGCTGGTCGATCGCGACGATGCCGCTGCGCGCAGGTCACTCTCGCTCGTGGCCGGCCTGATAGCCGATTCCGCATCACCCAGATAGGACATACGGCAACAAAAGACGTATGACATCACGGTGGTCAGCCAGCCACCGACACCGCGATGGTGTGCAGGCCGGTGGCGCCGTCCGGAACCGAAGGCGTTTTGGCTTCGATCTGCGGCTGCCCGTCACCGTCGACGGCGCGGACGGTCAGTTGATGTTTGCCGGGTTCGGCGTTCCAGTCCCACTTCCACAGCCGCCAGGCGTCGATCAGGTCCGGCGCCAATACCTCGGCATCGTTCCAGGGGCCGTCGTCGACCCGGACCTGGACGGCGCTGATACCCCGGCCCTGTGCCCAGGCGACGCCGCCAACCGTCACCGGGCCGGCCGCCACCGATGAGTTGGGCCGAGGAACGTCGATGCGCGAACTTGTTTTGATCGGACCCTTTTCGGCCCAACCGAGGGTTGTCCAGTAGGACCTGGCCCGGTCGAATCGTGTCACCTCGAGCGAGACCACCCATTTGGTCGCCGAGACGTATCCATAAAGTCCCGGGACGACCATGCGCACCGGGTAACCTTGCTCCACCGGAAGCGGTTGGCCGTTCATACCGACCGCGAGCATCGCGTCTCGGTTGTCGGTCAGTGCGGTCAGGGGTGTTCCGGCCGTCCATCCGTCCGCACTGGTGGACAGAACCATGTCGGCGTCGTCCGCCGGTCCGGCCAGGGTCAGCAGATCGCGGATGCGGTAACCGGTCCAGGTGGCGTTGCCGACCAGATCTCCACCAACGCTGTTCGACACACATGTCAGCGTCACCACGGCGTCGAACGGGGTGTGGTCGCGGCGCAGTTGATCGAGATCGATGCGGACCTCGCGGTCGACCATCCCGTGAATCCGCAGTGACCACGAATCGCTCTTCACCTGGGGCACCGTGAGCGCGGTGTCGATCCGATAGAAGTCCTTGTTGGGCGTGATGAACGGGGTGACGTCCTTGAGTTCCGGGGCGAGGGTGGTCACCGTGTTGGTGGCCGACGGCACCTCGAATGCAGCACGATCGGCGCCGACCGAGCCCGTGCTGCGCCACAACGCCGCGCCGCCGAGGCCGGTGACCGCGACCGCACCACCCACGACGGAGGCGCCGACGAGGAACTGGCGCCGTTCGAGGTCCCGTGCTTCGACTTCCGGTGGTTCAACCGCCGCCGGGTCGAGATGTGAACGGGTGTCGGTCGACTGATCGAACTGGGGCGCCTGCGCTGTTGCGGCGCTGTTGATGCCGGGTTGAATGCGGTTCATGAGGACATGCAGCCCGACCATCCCGACAGCAACGCCGACCAGTGTGGGCAGCGCCCAGGTCCACACCGCGGTCGGCCGGTCCAGCGCGGCGCCGATCCCGATCGCGCCGATCACACCGAAGATCACCAGTCCGGTAGGCGGCCGCCTCGACTCTGCGAACCCGGCGAGCGCCGCGATGATCGCCATGATCACGGCGATCGAGACGAGGAGCACCGGTTTGTCGGCGGTACCGAATGTGTCGATGGCCCATTCACGCATCGACGCAGGCGCGTCGTCGATGACGGCGGAACCGACTGCGTGAAGCGGCGCGGCGCCGCGGTCGACCGCGAGCGCGCACAGGTAGCCGACGCCGACGCCGAGGGCGGCGCACAGGACTCCGCTGACCATCGCTGCGAGCGCACGTTCACGTGGTGAGAAGGGCATGCCGATCAGTATCCTCGCGCCGATCCCCGTCTGTCGCCGACGAATTGCATCGCTGGGTTCGAACAACGCCTCGAAGACCTGGAATTGCTGACGACTGTCGTACGATATGGCCTTTGCTTCGGGGGCTTGTAGGGGAGGAACGCTTATGTTGCCAGGGGTGGTTCCCACGCGGGCCGATCGAATACGTGACGTCATCGCGGTGGTTGCGCTGCTGGTGTCATTGGTTCTGGACTGGAACGCGGACTCGATCGCGTTGCTCCGGGTGGATGCGGCGCTCATCACCGGGATCTCGATGTTGTCGTTGTTGTTGCCGGCGGCGAGCCGGCGGGGTCTGTTCGGGCCCACCTGGTCGCCGGCTCGGTTGCGCGTGGCGAAATTGATCGCCGGTGTGCCGTATCTGGCGCTGGTCGCGGTGTACCTGTTCTGGGACACCTCCAGTCGGTGGATCGAAGTGTCCTACGGCAGTACGGGTTTGGGGCCCGCAGTGTGGGTCGGTTTGGCGGGAGCGGTGTTGGCGGCTCAACCGCGAGAGTCGGATCTGTTCGATGTGTGTCCCGGCTCGCCCTCGCGGGTGGGTCTGCACGCCCGGTTGCTGCTGATCTGTCTCGGGGTTCTGTTCGCCATCTCGTCCGTCGCAGGCGCGGCGACGTCGGTGTTCCGTTTCGTCGACGGTATCGATGCGGTCGCCGGATTCCGCGTCGGCGTGCTGAACCCGCTCGTCGATGCGATTGCGGCGCTGGTCTGGCTGGTCATCATCGGGCGGTTGATCTGGTCTGCTGCGGTGGGTAAACCGGCTGCCGGACTGGCACTTTTGCTACCGGCCTGGGCGGTCGCCGGATGGGCGGTGATGGTCTCACTGCCGGGTCTGCCATATCTGTCGGTGGATACCGTGCAGTTGAGTTACCTCGGGTTGGGCCTGCTCGGCGGGATCGGTGCCGCGGCGCTGTCACCGTCGCTGCCCACCCGCCCGGCGGTGACCCAGGCGCAGTATTATTTGCCGCCGCTGGGGTTGGTTGCCGCGATCTCGGCGTTGTGGATTGCTCTGTCGGTGGTTCGGCTGACGCTGTATTCCGCGTCGGCCGCGACCCTCGGCGCACTGTTGTTCTTCACGATTGCACTAGCCGGCGCGGTGCTCACCCGAGATCGATTGGCGAGCAACGCCGCCGACCAGCGCAATACGCTGCTGGTGCTGGCGGCAACCCTGTTCGTGTGTGGTCTCGCAGTCTTGCTGCTGATGAGCCTTCGGGTCGACTGGAACCAGCCCGCGCCGATGGCGTTGTGGCTCAACGCGTTTGTCGTACCGGCATTCATCATCTGGCGAGAAGTGCTCGCGCCTGCGATGGTGGGCCCTGGTGACAACGTCAACGAAGACGTCGACGAAGACGTCGGCGAACGTGCACGCGAACACTCGGGAAGCGTCTGACAGGTTCGGCCGCGCTCCGGACCCTCGCCTCGGGTATCAACGACGAACCCGGTTCAGAGCGGATCACAGTACGGGTACGAGGTGACCGGTGGCACCCGTGTCATCGTGTTGTCGGTGGCAGGGAAGGTGACGGTAGAGGGATGCGCGCTGGTGATCGGTCGGTGACGCACCGCGGTAGGTCCAAGGCTCTGTCGTAGTGCCCTCGTAGGATCGTCGCAGTTGCCGACGAACCGAGAGGAGTCACCTGTGAGTGTCGCGCTTCCACTGTTCGAGCCCGCCACCGAGGTGACGTTCATCCATACCGCCGACTGGCAGTTGGGCATGACCCGGCATTTCCTCAAGGGTGATGCGCAGGCGCGGTACACCGCTGCGCGCCAAGAGGCGATCGGCCGTATCGGGCAGTTGGCGTCGCAACACAATGCTGAGTTCGTCCTGGTGTGCGGTGATGTGTTCGAGGACCGGCAGGTCTCGTCCCGCGTGATCCGGCAGAGCCTCGACGAACTGTCGCAGGTGCCCGTCCCGGTGTATCTGCTGCCGGGCAACCACGATCCGATGGATGCATCGAGTATCTACAGCTCCAGGGTCTTCACCGAGCACCTGCCACCCAACGTGCACGTGTTGGGGACGCCCGGCCCGGTGCAGGTACGGCCCGGGATCCGGATCATCGCGGCGCCCTGGACCACCAAGGTGCCCTTGTCGGATCTGCTGGCCAGGCAGGTGGGCGGATTGACGCCCAGCGACGACATCCGAATTGTCGCCGGGCACGGTCGCGTCGACTACTTCGCACCCGACTCCGACGACCCCACCCTCATCGGTGTGGCCGACCTAGAGCGGGCGATCGACGACGGACTGATCGACTATGTGGCACTGGGGGATCGGCACTCGGCCACCGATGTGGGCCGGACCGGTCGCATCTGGTACTCCGGTGCCCAAGAGGTCACCAACTACGACCACAGGGAGACCGATCCCGGGCAGGCGCTCGTGGTGACGCTCAGTCGCGGCGCCGGTCTGCCCGGCCACGACCCCGACGCCGGCCCGCAATCGGTGACGGTGACGCCACACCCGGTGGGGCAATGGTCTTTTCGGACGATCGAGCACGACGTGAACGGTGCCGACGACATCGCCGACCTGCGTCGCCGGCTGGACGCGATCGACAACAAGACGCGCACCGTTGTCCAACTGGCACTGTGTGGTGCGGTCACCATCACGCAGCGAGCTGAACTCGACGAGATGCTCGAGCAGTTCGCCGACCGTTTTGCCGCCCAGACATTCTGGGCGTTGAAACACGACCTGGTGATCCGGCCCGCGCCGGACGATTTCGACCAGCTGGCACTGAGCGGGTTCATCGGCGACGCCGTTGCCGAATTGTCGAGCGCTGCCGGCGGCACCGATCCGGACGCGGTCACAGCGCAAGAGGCCCTGGCTTTGCTTTTCCGGTTGGCCGGGGATCGACGGTGAAGCTGCATCGGCTGCGGCTCAGCAACTTTCGCGGCATCACCGATCGTGAAATCCACTTCGCCGCCGTGGGTGTGACGGTGGTCGAGGGCGCCAACGAGGCAGGCAAGTCATCGATGATCGAGGCGTTGGACCTGTTGCTGGAGATTCGTTCGGACAGCAAGAGCACCCGGGTGCGTGCGGTCGCTCCGGCCGGTGTCGATGCCGGCAGCCTCGTGGAGGCCGATATCAGCTGTGGCCCTTACCGATTCACGTACACCAAACAATACAACCGGGCAGCCCGTACCGAGCTGGTCATCCACGAACCGGCGCCGGAGCAACTCAGCGGACGGACCGCTCACGACAAGGTGTCCGAAATCCTTGATGGTGCCGTCGACATGGGATTGTTCAAGGCACTGCGGCTGATGCAGGCCGCCGATCCGAGTGTCGGTGATCTCAGTGGGAGTTCGGCGTTGTCGCGCGCACTCGATGCCGCCGGTGGTTCGCCCGGTTCCGACGTGGACGGCAGCGACGACAACTCGATCCTGATCGAGCGGGTACGCACCGAATACGAACGATACTTCACCGCCGCGCAAGGGCGGCCGTCCCGCGAATTGGCCGCAGCGACTGCGGATCTGGAGGTCGCAGAGGTTCGGCACGCCGAAATGGTCGCGGTGATGGCCGAGATCGCCAAGGATGCGGGCCGGCTCGACTCGCTCACCGACTCTCGCCGGGAGGTCGCCAACGCCGTCGAACTGGCAACGGTCGAGTTGGCGGCGCTCAGTGCCGAACGCGAGCAGGCCGCCGGACTACAGGACCGCCAGCACGATGCGCAACAGACGGTGCGTCTGGTCGGCCAAGAACTCGCGCTACTCGACCGTGACCTGGCGGCCCGTGCCGAGATCGATCGGCAGATCGCCGACCGCGACAGCGGGATCGAGGAGTCCGACCGGGCGCTCGAAGGTCTGCGCGAGAAGCTTGCCGACTGCGTCCGCGAGGTCGAGGTGACGGATGGGCGTCTCGATGCCGCCCGCCGCCGTGACGTGGAGGCGACCGAGCACGTGGCCGCTGCCCGTGCGAGCGCCCGCCTCGAGAGCGCACGTGCGCGCCACCGTGAACTCATCGGAATCCTGGAACGCGTGGACCAGGTGCACGCCGGATTGGCGCGCTGTCGCCGCGACGTGGCCGCGGTGGCGTACGGCAGCAACGAGATACCGGTTGCCGAGTCGCTCGCAAGCGACGTCACCGTTGCTCGCGCGAACGCAGAGCTCGCTGCCGCGACGATGTCGGTGACCCGGCTGGGCGAGGCTGTCGTCGATGTCGTCGGGCATGCAGATCCCAACGGCCAGGGCACTGTCGATACCGAGTTCGCGGTCACCGGCGAGACCGTTGTCGAAGTGGCCGGTGTGGTCCGGGTGGTGGTCTCGCCCGCAGCCGGGTCCGCGACGCTCTCGCATCGCGTGACCCAGGCCGAGCGGGCGCTGGCGGGGTTCTTGTCCGAGCGCGGTGTCGAAGACGTGGCGGAGTTACGGGCGCTTGTACGGCGACGTGAGCGGGCAGAGAGCGCCGCCGAGGCTCAGCAGGCGCAGCTTGCCGGGATCCTCGGCGACCGTGATGAAGTGGCCCTGCGCGCCGAATGCGCCGAACTCGGCGAGCGTGTGGGTGCGTCCAGTGGTGGATCCGATGATGTTCTCGACGTGACAGAGGTCGAGCAGGCATCGAATCTGGCAGCTGCCGCTGTGTCCCGGTTGTCCGAGACGGCCTCCGAGTTACGCAGCCGCCGAGGCGGTCTCGACGCCGAACTGCGCAGGCTGGGGGACAACGCATCAGAACTCCGCAGGCAACGTGACGAACTGCAGACGCAGCGCGCCGAGCTCAGTGATGCCGCAGATGATGCAGACCTGTCGCGCAGGCGCGCCGATCTCGTCGATCGGTTGGCCGACGCGAAGCAGGTGCTGGTGCAGATCGACGCGCAGATCGCGGAAGCCGATCTGGAGAGCCTCGAGATGCAGTACTCGAACAAGGCTGCGGTGGTCGAGCAGGGCAGGCCCAAGCTCAGAGCGTTGGGCGACGAGATCAATGAGCTCCGGGCCCGCATCGATATCCGGCGCGACGACGGCAAGCTCGATCAGTTGCACCGCGCTGCAACCGAATTGGAGAGCGCGCAGGCCGAACACCAACGCGTCTGGGCGCGGGCAAGTGCCGTCGCCCTGCTGATGCAGACATTGGAACGGCACCGCGACAACACGCGGCGCCGGTACGTTGCCCCATTTGCCGATCAGATCCTGCGGCTCGGAAAAGTGGTGTTCGGCCCGACATTGCAGATAGGTGTGGACGAGGATCTGCGCATCACCACGCGGACCCTCGATGGTGTGACCGTCGACCATGAGTCGTTGTCCGGGGGAGCGAAGGAGCAACTCGGCATCATCAGTCGTCTTGCCTGCGCGATGCTGGTCGATCCGGTCGACGGCGTACCGGTGATCATCGACGACGCGCTCGGATACACAGATCCCGGCCGCTTGGCGGGCATGGCCGCAGTGCTCGGGTATGCCGGCAAGCAGACCCAGGTCATCGTCCTGACCTGCACGCCTGCCCGCTACTCCGGAGTTGGCGGTGCGCAACTGGTGGCGGTCTGAGACGCACACGTCCTGGCGTTTTGGGTTGGCCGAGTCTGATGCGCTACGCTGATCCTCGCCCGATGAGCCCCCGTAGCTCAGGGGATAGAGCGTCCGCCTCCGGAGCGGAAGGCCGCAGGTTCGAATCCTGCCGGGGGCACTTATTTTCGTTCAGGCAAGACTCCGGGTTCTTTCAAGCCGAGATGTCGCCTTCCAGATAGCGCGTGAATAGCGTTGCGGCTCAGTGGAAGTCCTGGGTCCGGTGGCGCATCAACCGAATTCATCTGCTTTCCCGCTCAGTAGCGCTCAGCCCTTGCCCTTTTCTTTCGTTGGTGTGGCAACCGGCAATGTGCCGTTGTCCTGGCAATGAGTTCTGTGCCAGTCCACGTTCGCAGGCATTGCATCAACTCCTTCGTGGACATATAGTTAGTGCGATAACTATGTTGGCACGATCAAAGAGGTGCGATGTCTGAGGAGCTGTTGATCGAGGGCGACCCGTTGGCTCTCGAACGGCAGGTCTGCTTTGCGCTGGCCGTGGCCAACCGGACGGTACTCGGTGTGTATCGGCCGCTGTTGGAGCCGTTGGGTCTGACGCATCCGCAGTACCTGGTGATGCTGGCGTTGTGGGAACGGGCGCCGATGTCGGTGCGTGAGATCGCCGAAGCCCTGCGGCTCGATTCGCCGACACTCTCGCCGTTGCTCAAACGGCTCGAGGCGGCCGGATTGATCACCCGCACACGCAGTGTCACCGATGAGCGGCAACTGGTCGTCGAACTCACAGAAGCCGGAGTCGACCTCCGGACCGAGGCCGAGAAGATCCCGTTCGCGGTCGTCCGGACGCTCGGCGTCGATCTTGCGGTTCTCGAAGAGCTGCACCGGGTCCTGGGCACCGTCAACCAGGCGGCGGAAGCGGCCATCGCCACCGGCTCGATCACCCTGGAACCGTAGGGTTCCAATGCAATTCAGGAGTAGCAAGATGACGCAGCGCAAACGGCCGAATCCATGGCAGTGGATCACCTACAGCTGGGGGCGCAAGCTGCCCGACGAGTTGCAGGATTGGGTCCGGCAGGACTTGACGGGCCGCTGGCGGGTTCCGCGGCACCTCGTGCGCGGCATGATCCCGTTCCTGCCCGTGTTCGCGCTGTTCCTGCTCTTCCCGGGGCCGATCTACCTGCGGCTGGCGATGGTCCTGCTCGGACTCATCCTGGCGCTGTTCTACTGCAGTGCCTACATGCAGATGAACCGTGAACACCGGCTCGAACTCCATGGGCTGCCCGCCGACCTCGAGAGCCCGGAACAGACGCGCAAACATGATGCGAACCGGGTCGCCTACGAGAAGATCCACGGCCGCAGCGTCCCGGTGCAACAACGGCGCCACTTGAACTGATCACCTCTGCATCGAACAACCAAAAAGCCCCTGTCCGACTTCGGACAGGGGCTTTTTGTGTGTTGATCAGTTGTTGGTCTGATCAGTTCATCGGAAGTGGTGCAGCGCCGCGGCTCTCGAGCATCTTCGTCATGGTCTCCGACTCGGAACTCTGAACGTTCATCATCTGCTGGGCCAGTTCGCGGACGTAGTCCTCGCTGACGTGGTCGGGCTCGACCGCGTACTCCATCATTCCGATGCCGCCCTGGTGGTGGCGCAACATCAGTTGCAGGAAGTAGAGGTCGAGCTCGCTGCCCTGCAGGGATCGCAGCTTGTTCATCTCTTCGGTGGTGGCCATCCCCGGCATCGGTACGCCGGAGTTCGACATGTCCATGCCGGACCCGGTGGATCCCGCTTCTGCCGAACCCCCGTGCCCGTGCCCGGAGCCGTCGTCGGTCATCCAGGCCATGGGTGCGCCGGGATTGCCCAGCGGGTAGTCCCAGCGGGTCAGCCACGACTGCATCTGACCGATCTGGTTGACCTGTGTCGTCAGGATGTCGTAGGCCAGGCTGCGCACCTGCGGATCACTGCCGCCGTACAGCTCCAAGGTCGCCATCTCGACGCCCTGCTGGTGATGTGCGCTCATGTCCTGCGCGAACCCGACCGCAGCCGAGTCCCCCGCGGGCCGGTTGCTGCCGTCATCGCCGTCGAACGTGGTGCGGAGCAGCAGTCCGACGACAACTCCGACAAGCAGAACTGCGATGGCACCGAGCACGAGCACCGCGGTCTGTTGGCTCCGGTGACCGCGCGGTACGTCCCGCGCGATGGCGGTCCGATCGGTGCCACCGCGAGGGTCCTCGCCAGGTGCGCTCATCAGCCTGCTGGGTTCGGCGTCGGAACCATGCCGCCTTCGTCGGCGGCCTGCGTCGTGCCTGCGCCATCCATCTGGATCGCGTCGGCCGGAAGCGGACCGACATCGGCGGCCGGTGGGTTGCTCGGATCGAAGGAACCGGGGATTGCCGCACACTGCGCGCCGACCTCGGGATAGGCGGTCGCGTCCGGGTAGTCCGCGTAGACCCCGGTGTTGCTGTTCTGGCGCAGCGCCTCGATGAACTGGTCGATGCGGGGGTCGCCTGCGGAGTCCAGCTTCAGCTGGTGGCCCCAGGACTGCAGCGAGATCGGCCGGTCCAGCGTCGGGTACGGCGAGAGCAGCATGTACTGCTCGTCTTCGACCTTCGACTTGAGGATGTCGAGGTCGCCGGGGGCGATGGTCTCGGGGTTGTACGCAATCCAGACCGCACCGTGCTCGAGCGAGTGGACCGCGTTTTCGGTGCGCAACTCGTTCGGGTAGACGATGCCGGTACACGTGGCCCACACGGCGTCATGCGGCCCGCCGAAGGGCGGCGACTGGTCGTAGGCGACCCGCTGGGTCGGTTCGACGTGCTGACCGGCCGGATAATAGATCTTGGTGACGCCCTCGATCTTGTCCGAAGGATCTGGATTCGAGGAGGACGGCGTGTACTGCGCGACCTCCTGCTTGTCCTCGTATTTGGGGATCAGATAGACGGCCAGTCCGGCGATGATGAGCAGGACCACCACCACTCCACCGATGGTGCCCCACGGGAACTGGCGTCCACCGCCGGCCTTGACCACCGGTATCTGACCAGATTTCTTCTTCCCGGAGCCCGCAGGCTTCTTCGGGATGTTGCCTTTGTTCTTGGCGTCAGCCATGGATCTCTTTCGGTGCAATTCTATGGAGAGCGGACGTCGCACTGCCGACTTGTTCACCGGCGATACGAGAGTCTACGTGGGCCCCTTCACGCCGCCGAGTGTTGACAAGATCCCGCCGAGCGCTCCGGCGGTGACCGGTGTCAAGTCAGTGCGATTGTCTTTGATCATCGGTCGGCCAATAGGATGGTGCATCGTGACCCCCGCCGACCTCGCGGTACTCCTGCATGCCGCCACCTCCACAGTGCTCACCGACCACGGACTCGATGCGTCCGCGCTGCCGGAGTCTGTTGTCGTGGAACGCCCACGAAATCCTGAGCATGGCGATTACGCCACCAACATTGCGCTCCAACTCGGCAAGAAGGTCGGGGCGAATCCCCGTGAGCTGGCCGGATGGCTCGCGACCGAACTCATCTCGCGCGACGGTATCGCCACCGCGGACATCGCCGGGCCCGGGTTCGTGAACATCCGGCTCGCTGCCGATGCACAGAACGCGGTCGTCGCCGATGTTCTGACCGGCGGAGATGCCTACGGCACCAGTGAGCTCTATGACGGTCTGAAGGTGAACCTCGAGTTCGTCTCGGCCAACCCGACCGGACCCATCCATCTCGGTGGTACCCGCTGGGCCGCCGTCGGCGACGCCCTCGGCCGGGTTTTGTCGGCCGCCGGTGCCGCGGTGACCCGCGAGTACTACTTCAACGATCACGGCGCCCAGATCGACCGGTTCGCGCGATCACTGCAGGCCGCTGCGCTGGGTGAACCGACTCCCGACGACGGCTACTCCGGCGCGTACATCAACGACATCGCGGCACAGATCGTCGCCGAGGTGCCCGACGTGCTCAGTCGCCCGGACGCCGAGCGCCTCGAGACGTTCCGCTCGCACGGTGTGGACCTGATGTTCGGGCAGATCAAGAAGAATCTCCACGAGTTCGGCACCGACTTCGACGTCTACACCCACGAGAACAAGATGTTCGAGTCCGGTCAGGTCGAGAAGGCGATCGCCGAACTGAAGGCCAACGGCAATCTGTACGAGAACGACGGTGCGTGGTGGCTGCGGTCAACCGCCTTCGGCGATGACAAAGACCGCGTGGTCATCAAGAGTGATGGCGAAGCTGCGTACATCGCGGGCGACATCGCCTACTTCAAGGACAAGCGTGATCGCGGCTTCGACCTCTGCATCTACATGTTGGGCGCCGATCACCACGGCTACGTGGTGCGTCTGAAGGCCGCCGCGGCCGCCCTCGGTGACGACCCGGACCGGTTGGAAGTTCTGATCGGCCAAATGGTCAACCTGGTCAAGGACGGGCAACCGGTACGGATGAGCAAGCGTGCCGGAACCGTGATCACCCTCGACGATCTGGTCGAGGCCGTCGGTGTCGACGCCGCCCGCTATTCGCTGATCCGCTCCTCGGTGGACGTCAACATCGACATCGACCTGAACCTGCTCGTCAGTCAGTCGAACGAGAACCCGGTCTACTACGTGCAATACGCACACGCCCGGCTCTGCGCGATCGCCCGCAACGCGGCGGCACTGGGTCTGGTCGCCTCCACCGATCACCTCGAGCTGCTGGTCGATCCGGCTGAAGGCGACTTGATCCGCACGCTCGGCGACTTCCCGGCAGTGGTCGACACGGCCGCGCAATTGCGTGAGCCGCACCGCGTTTGCCGCTACCTCGAGGCGCTGGCCAGCACGTACCACAAGTTCTACGATCGGTGCCGCGTGTTGCCGCAGGGTGACGAAGAACCGGCCGACATCCATGCCGCACGGTTGGCATTGTGCGGTGCCACCCAGCAGGTCATCGCCAACGGTTTGGCGATGGTCGGCGTCAGCGCACCGGAGCGAATGTGAGCGCCAACCCCGTCGGCCCGCTTCACGCGGAGCTTCTCGCCGAACCCCGGCTTGCCGAACGTCCCAACAGCGCAGCCGATCTGGCGCAGCTGCCGGCCAGCGTCTATCCGCAGGGCACCGACCGAGACAGCAACGATGTCGCCCGGATCGGTGGCATTCCGGTCACCGAATTGGCGCAGACGTACGGCACGCCACTGTTCGTCATCAACGAGGACGATTTCCGGGCCCGTTGCGCCGCGATGGCCAAGGCCTTCGGCTCCGCGGAGCGCGTGCACTACGCATCCAAGGCGTTCCTGTCGTCGGAGATCGCCCGCTGGGTGAATTCCGAGGGGCTCTCGCTGGACGTCTGTTCGGTGGGGGAGCTGACCGTCGCCCTGCGCGCGGGTTTCCCGGCTGACCGAATTGCATTGCACGGCAACAACAAGTCGGTTCCGGAACTCGAGCTGGCCGCGTCGTCCGGTGTGGAACACGTGGTGCTGGACTCGATGATCGAGATCGAGCGCCTCGATGAGATCGCCGGCCGCCTCGGTGTCGTGCAGGACGTTCTCATCCGGCTCACGGTCGGCGTCGAGGCGCACACCCACGAGTTCATCTCGACTGCGCACGAAGATCAGAAGTTCGGATTTTCGCTGGCCGGTGGCCTGGCCATGGCCGCGGTTCGCCGCGTCTTCGCAACCGAGCATCTCCGCCTGGTGGGGCTGCACAGCCACATCGGATCACAGATCTTCGACGTCGACGGATTCGAATTGGCGGCACGCCGTGTGCTGTCGCTGGTGCGCGATGTCGTCGCCGAATTCGGCCTCGACAAGGCCGCCCAGCTGTCGATTCTGGATCTTGGTGGTGGGCTGGGTATTTCGTACCTACCGTCGGATGATCCGCCACCGGTCGAAGAGGTTGCCGACAAGCTCGCCAGTATTGTCGAAATCGAGTCGGCGGCCATGGGGCTGCCCACACCGACCATCGTGGTCGAACCGGGTCGCGCGATCGCCGGACCGGCCGGTGTCACGCTCTACACCGTCGGCACGGTCAAAGACGTCCAGATCTCACCGGGTGGGGCGCATCGCCGTTACGTGTCGGTCGACGGCGGGATGAGCGACAACATCCGGGCCGCGCTGTACCAGGCGGAATACGATGTGCGCCTGGCCTCCCGGATCTCGACCGCCGACGCGGTGGTCAGCCGCGTGGTCGGAAAGCACTGCGAGAGCGGCGACATCGTCGTCAAGGACTGTTGGCTGCCCGGCGACGTCGGCCCCGGCGATGTTCTGATGGTTGGTGCAACCGGCGCATACTGCTACACGATGTCGAGCCGGTACAACATGGTGACCCGACCCGCTGTGGTCGCAGTTCAGGGCGGCGCATCGCGAGTGATGTTGCGGCGTGAAACCGTTGAAGATTTGTTGAGCCTGGAGGTGAACGAATGACGGAAACCGGCACGCGCGCC
Organism: Williamsia sp. Y712; assembly: GCF_059445525.1. Taxonomy (NCBI): domain Bacteria; kingdom Bacillati; phylum Actinomycetota; class Actinomycetes; order Mycobacteriales; family Nocardiaceae; genus Williamsia; species Williamsia sp. Y712. The sequence goes on along the minus strand of NZ_JCAIUN010000004.1, from coordinate 23,146 downwards.
ATTGGTGTTGCGGTACTCGGAATGGGCAACGTCGGTACCGAGGTGGTGCGTATCCTCACCGACAACGCGGCAGACCTGAAGGCCCGCGTCGGTGCACCGCTGGAGATTCGTGGCGTGGCGGTCCGGGATCTGGCCAAGCCGCGCGGTATCGACCCGGCGCTGCTCACCGACAAGCCCGAAGAATTGGTCGCCCGCGACGACGTCGACATCGTGGTCGAGCTGATGGGCGGTATCGACCCGCCGCGCATGCTCATTCGTGAGGCACTGCAGAGTGGCAAGTCGGTGGTGACCGCCAACAAGGCGCTGTTGGCCGACTACACCGGCGAGCTGGCAACGGCCGCGGCAACGGCAAAGGTCGACCTCTATTTCGAGGCGGCCGTGGCCGGAGCGATCCCGGTGATCCGCCCGCTGATGCAGTCGCTGGCCGGTGACACGGTGACCAAGGTGGCCGGAATCGTCAACGGCACCACCAACTTCATCCTCTCGTCGATGGATGCCGACGGCAGCGACTACAGCGAGACCCTCGCCGAGGCAGGCCGACTGGGTTATGCCGAAGCCGACCCGACGGCCGACGTCGAAGGGTATGACGCCGCGGCGAAGGCGGCCATCCTGGCGTCGATCGCGTTCCATTCGCGGGTGACCGCCCTGAACGTCTATCGCGAGGGCATCTCGAATATCACCGCTGACGATCTCGCTTCGGCGCACGCACTCGATTGCACGATCAAGTTGTTGTCGATCTGCGAGCGCGTCGTGGATGAAGATGGCACCCAACGGATCTCGGCGCGCGTTTACCCCGCGCTTGTTCCGTTGGAACATCCGCTCGCCGGGGTGAACGGCGCTTTCAACGCAGTGGTGGTCGAGGCCGAGAACGCCGGTCGGCTGATGTTCTACGGCCAGGGTGCCGGCGGCGCTCCGACCGCATCTGCAGTGTTGGGGGATCTGGTCATGGCCGCACGGAACAAGGTCCACGGCGGACGCGGTCCGCTGGAATCGACATATGCGTCATTGCCGATCGCCCCGATGGGCGACGTGCGTACCCGCTATTACGTGTCGATGCGGGTCGCCGACAAACCCGGGGTTCTGGCAACGGTTGCCGGTGAGTTCTCCGCCCGCGACATCAGCATCTCCACGGTTCGTCAGGAAGGCGCCGGTGAGGATGCCCGGCTGGTTGTGGTCACCCATCGTGCGCCGGATGCCGCGCTGTCGGAAACCGTTGCGGCGCTGGAGAAGTTGGATGCGGTATTGAGTGTTTCGAGTGTTTTGCGACTGGAGGGTACCAATGAGTGAGTCAGCAGCTGTGCATCGTGCATGGCCGGGCCTGATCGAGGCCTACCGGGATCGACTCCCGGTCGGCGACGACTGGAAGGTCGTCACCCTCTTCGAAGGCGGCACCCCGCTGATCAGCGCCCCGCATCTGTCCGAGATCACGGGCTGCGAGGTCTATCTCAAGATCGAGGGCCTCAACCCGACCGGTTCCTTCAAGGACCGCGGGATGACGATGGCCGTCAGCAATGCCGTCAACAACGGCAAGACCGCGGTCCTGTGTGCATCGACCGGTAACACCTCGGCCTCTGCCGCGGCGTATGCGACCCGCGCCGGGATCACCTGCGCGGTGCTGATCCCGGAGGGCAAGATCGCCATGGGCAAGCTGGCCCAGGCGGTCATGCACGGCGCGAAAATCATTCAGGTGCAAGGCAATTTCGACGATTGCCTCGAGCTCGCCCGTAAGGCGACCGCAGAGTTCCCGCAGATCGAACTCGTCAACTCGGTGAATCCGGCGCGCATCGAGGGTCAGAAGACCGCAGCGTTCGAGATCATGGATGTGCTCGGCCGGGCTCCGGACGTGCACGCGCTACCTGTCGGCAACGCCGGAAACATCACCGCGTACTGGAAGGGCTACACCGAATACCATCGCGACGGCGTTGTCGATTCGACGCCGCGCATGTTGGGTGTCCAGGCTGCCGGTGCAGCGCCGCTGGTGACCGGTGCTCCGGTGAAGGATCCCGAAACCATCGCCACCGCAATCCGCATCGGCTCTCCGGCCAGCTGGAACCAGGCCGTGGCGGCCAAGGACGAATCGGGCGGCAAGTTCCTGGCGGCCACCGACGAGAAGCTTCTCGAGGCGTACCGGTTGATCGCAGGGCGCGAGGGCGTCTTCGTGGAGCCGGCGTCGGCCGCGAGTGTGGCAGGCCTGCTGGCCGCCCGCGCTGATGGCTGGATCTCCGCAGGCGAGCTGGTGGTCTGCACCGTCACCGGCAACGGTCTGAAGGATCCCGACACCGCGCTTGCGGGTATTCCGCCGGTCGAGGCCATCCCGGTCGACCCGGTGGCGGTCGCAGCTGCTCTGGGACTGAGCTGATGACCACCCCGGCGCATGTCGTGCCGAACGTCCTCGCGAGTTGATGGGCGCGGTATGAACCCTGTTCTGCCTGTTGGCCTGCAGGTGCGCGCTCGCGTGCCGGCATCGAGTGCCAACCTGGGGCCCGGCTTCGATTCGCTGGGTATCGCGTTGGGGATCTACGACGATGTCTCGGTGACCGTCTCCGGCCCCGGTCTGCGGATCACCGTGAGCGGGGAAGGTGCGCAAGGGGTTCCCCTGGACGAACGCCATCTGGTGGTGCGTGCGATCAACCGTGGGCTCGAGGCGGCCGGCGTCACGGCCGCGGGTCTGGATGTCGAGTGCCGCAACAGCATTCCGCACTCCCGTGGCCTGGGTTCGTCGGCTTCCGCGGTGGTCGGGGGACTGGCCGCGGCAGCCGGACTGGTTCGCGCGGCCGGTGTGGGCATCCCATTGTCGACCGACGCGCTCGTGCAGTTGGCCTCGGAGTTCGAGGGGCACCCCGACAACGCGTCGGCCAGTGTTCTCGGCTCGGCGGTGGTGTCGTGGTCGGAGGCGGCCTGCGGTGAGGTCCCGGCGGTGCTGGAGAACGGTGCGCCGCACGAGGTGAGCTATTTCGCCCGGAAACTGGATGTCCATCCGTCCATCCGGGCTTTTGTGATGATTCCGCAGGTCGAGTCGTCGACCGCCGTCACCCGCGGGCTTCTGCCCGACGCGGTCGCACGGGTGGACGCGGTCTTCAACGTCAGTCGTGTCGCGCTCGCGGTGGTGGCACTGACCACCGAACCGGGCCTTCTTTTCCCCGCAACCGAGGATCGGCTGCACCAGGACTACCGCGCCCCCGTCATGCCCGCCACCGCGGAAATGGTTCGTTGGTTGCGGGACCGACATGTTCCCGCCACCGTCTCCGGTGCCGGCCCCACCGTCCTTGCACTCACAGCGTCATCGTTGCCCGCCGGATCGCAGGAGAAGGCAGCTGAACTGGGATTTGTGCTCGACGAGGTAGAGATCGCGCCGGGAGTAGTCGTACACTGAAAAGCGGCCGGGTCAGCTGACTCATCCACTGTCAGGGAACACGCCGTCATCGCTGGGTGTTGCTCATACTGTTGAACGTGGTTAGCATGTACCCGTCCAGCCGCGAAAGTTTCACCACGCGTGCTTCTCACAAGAAATGTGAAATTCTACGGTCAGAGCCCGCGGGCGTCATTCCGTGAAATCGAAGCGCGGCATACGACACAAAGCCTAAAAGACCGCTCCAAATAGCGGCACCTCTCACCTGGTCTCCGGGTGCGAGAAACACTGCCCCCGCGAATCTACCGGCGGGGGAAGGAAAGGATATCCGTTGACGGATACGGACCTCATCACTGCACAGGGTGCGGAAAACACGCTTGACCTCGGCGGAGTCGACACTCCCAAAGCCGAACGTCGTCGTGGCACCGGACTGTCGGGGATGGTTCTCACCGAGTTGCGCGGCCTCGCCGGCGAGCTCGGCATCAAAGGCACGTCAGGTATGCGTAAGAGTGACCTGATCGCGGCCATCAAGGAGCGCCAGAGCGGTTCGACCGCCGCTGCTGCGCCTGCAAAGACCAAGACAGCCACCAAGGCGCCTGCCGAGAAGGCCAAGGCCGATGTTGCCGCGCCGAAGAACGCGGCCGAGGGTCAGTCGACCGAAACGAAGACCGAGCAGGCCACGAAGGCCGAAGCCGTGCAGGATGCCAAGAAGGCGCCGGTTGTCGAGGCCAAGGAAGAGTCGGCCCCGGTTCGCCGTGACCGGCGACGTGGCGCGTCCACCGACAACGCGGACCCGGCAGTCAAAGACGCCGGTTCCGAGACCTCCGCGCAGATCACCGCAGAATCAGGTGACGACAACGAGTCTGCCGACGGATCTGATGCGCGTCGTCAGCGTCGTCGCGGTCGCGATGGTCAAGACCGCACCGGAACGAACCGTGACGGCCAGGGCGCTCGGGACAACCAGGGCGCTCGCGACAACCAGGGCGGACGCGACAACCAGTCCGGTGGACAGGGCCGCGAAGGCGGACAGAACCGCGACCGGGGCAGCGAAACCCGGACCGCGGACCGCGACAACCGTGGTGATAACCGCGGTGATACCCGTGGTGGCGACAACCGTGGTGGCGACAACCGTGGTGGCGACAACCGGAACGCAGACCGCGACAACCGCGGTGGCGACAACCGGAACGCCGGCAACCAGAACAGCGGTCCGCGCAACAACAATCGTGACAACGGTCCCGACGATGACGGAGACGGTGACGGCCGCGGCCGTCGTGGACGTCGCTTCCGCGAGCGTCGCCGTGGACGCGATCGCACCGACGGTCCCGGTGGCAGCGGCGAGCCGCAGGTATCGGACGACGATGTGTTGCAGCCGGTCGCGGGCATCCTCGACGTCCTCGACAACTACGCGTTCGTGCGGACCTCCGGCTACCTGGCCGGTTCGAACGACGTCTACGTGTCGATGAACCTGATCCGCAAGAACGGTCTGCGTCGCGGTGACGCGATCACCGGCGCGGTTAAGGTGGCCCGTGAAGGCGACCAGTCCAATCAGCGTCAGAAGTTCAACCCGTTGGTCCGGCTCGATTCGGTGAACGGTGCCGACGTCGAAACCGCCAAGCGGCGACCGGAATTCAACAAGTTGACCCCGCTGTACCCGAACCAGCGACTGCGGTTGGAGACCACCAGCGATCAGATCTCGACCCGCGTCATCGACTTGGTCATGCCCATCGGCAAGGGCCAGCGTGCGCTGATCGTCTCGCCTCCCAAGGCGGGTAAGACCACGATCCTGCAGAACATCGCCAACGCGATCTCGATCAACAACCCCGAGTGCTACCTGATGGTCGTGCTGGTCGACGAGCGGCCTGAAGAGGTCACCGACATGCAGCGTTCGGTCAAGGGTGAGGTCATCGCCTCGACCTTCGACCGGCCGCCGTCAGATCACACGTCGGTCGCCGAGCTTGCCATCGAGCGGGCCAAGCGTCTCGTCGAAGACGGTAAAGATGTTGTGGTTCTGCTCGATTCGATCACCCGCCTGGGTCGCGCCTATAACAACGCGTCGCCGGCATCGGGCCGAATCCTGTCCGGTGGTGTCGATTCCACGGCGCTGTACCCGCCCAAGCGTTTCCTGGGAGCGGCTCGGAACATCGAGAACGGTGGCTCGTTGACGATCATCGCCTCGGCGCTGGTCGAGACCGGATCCACCGGTGACACCGTGATCTTCGAGGAGTTCAAGGGCACCGGCAACGCCGAGCTCAAACTGGACCGCAAGATCTCGGAGCGACGCGTGTTCCCGGCCGTGGACGTCAACCTGTCCAGCACGCGTAAGGACGAGCTGCTGCTGTCGCCGGAAGAGTTCTCGATCGTGCACAAGCTGCGCCGTGTGCTCTCCGGGTTGGACTCACAACAGGCCATCGACCTACTGGTCAGCCAGTTGAAGAAGACCAAGAACAACATGGAGTTCCTGATGCAGGTGCAGAAGACCGCACCGGGGAACATGAAGGACGACTGAATCGTCCCCGGCACCAACAACAAACCCACCTCTTCCGATTCAGGAAGAGGTGGGTTTGTTCGTCAGCTCTCGGGAACGGTGCCCTGTCCCGGATCGAAGGGTGGGGGATCGGCGGGGTCGAATCGTCCCGGCACCGTCGCGCACGTGGCGCCGGGTTCGGGATAGCCGGTCGCCGAGGGACTTTCGTCGTACACACCGGATTGCGTGTTCTGCCGGGTCGCGGTGATGAACTGGTCGATCCGCGGATCGTCGACGTCGGCGACCTTGAGTTGGTGTCCCCAGGATTGCAGCGAGATCGGCTGGTCCAGACCGGGATACGGGGACATCAGCATGTAGTTGAGGCCATCGACCCGCTGCTCGAGTTCGGCGATCTCGTCCGCATCGAGATCGTCGGGGTTGTAGGTGACCCACACGGCGCCGTGTTCGAGGGAGTGGACGGCGTTCTCTGTTCGGATGGCGGTGGGGTAGACCATGCCGGTGCAGGTGGCCCAGACCGAGTCGTGTCGCCCGCCCATGGGCGGCGAGTACGTGTATTTGACCTTCTGGTTGTCCAGGACGTGCTCGGCCGCCGGGTAGAAGACCTTCAGCACGCCGTCGATCTGATCGGTCGGATCGGGATTGGAGCTGCTGGGCACGAAGTCCCGGGTCGAACTGCCGCCGCTTGCGCCGGTGGTGGTCGCGGCCTGTGGGTCGCCCGTCTGGGACGAACTGCACGCACTCAGGCCGATGACCAGAAGTAGTCCGGTTGCGGCGAGCTTGACCACTGGTTTCACGTTCACACCTGTCTGATCGGCTTGATCGGGGCGTCGATCTGCTGGGCCATCATCCTGTCAGAAGCGGCTTCCGATGAGATGTCAGGTCTCGGGCACCGTGCCTGGTCCGGGCTCGAACGGTGGGGGATCGGCGGGATCGAAGGCATCCGGCACGGCGGTACAACTGGTACCCGGGGTCGGGTGGGCGGTGGCGGCCGGATCCTCGGGATACACGTTCGACTGCGCGTTCTGTTTGGTGGCGGTGATGAACTGGTCGATCCGCGGGTCGTCGGCGCTCGCGACCTTGAGTTGGTGTCCCCAGGATTGCACGGAGATCGGTTGGTCCAGACCCGGATACGGCGACATGAGCGTGTATTCCACATTCGCGACCCGCTCGGCAAGCGCGTCGACCGCAGCGACGTCGAGATCGGGGCTGTACGTGATCCAGACCGCCCCGTGTTCGAGCGAATGGACGGCTGTCTCGTTGCGGATCGCCACGGGGTACACCACTCCGGTGCATCCGGCCCAGGCCCAGTCGTGGGTTCCGCCGAACGGTGGCGAATACGTGTAGCGCACCTTTTCATCACGTTCGACGTGAGCCGGGGACGGGTAGTAGACCTTCAGCACGCCTTCGATCTGATCGGTCGGATCAGGATTGAGTCCGCTGGGGACGAAATCCAGGAGTGAGAGGCTGTCGGTGGCCGCCGGTGGCGTGCCCTCCGGGCGTCCCGAGGCATCGTCCGACTGTGTTGAACTGCAGGCGGTCAACCCGATGAGCAGTGCAAATACGGTCGTTGCGAAGCGTGCGGCGTGTGTCAACGTCAAACCTGCCTGGCCGGAATGAACTCGGGCGCGTTGTTGTTGGGATTATCGTGCCGCAAGAACTAGGGCAGCTACTCAACTGGTACCAGCGATTGGCAGGTCGGGAGGCTGTTCTGGCATACTGAGCGGTCGAGTCCGGTTCCGGTTCACACCTTCGATCCGCGCAGGTGACCCGGCGACCATGAAAGGGACACCAGAAATGAAGCAGGGAATTCACCCCGAATACGTCGAGACCACTGTGGTCTGCGGCTGCGGGAACACTTTCCAGACCCATTCCACCCAGGTTTCGGGTCGGATCAACGTCGAGGTCTGCTCGCAGTGCCACCCGTTCTACACGGGCAAGCAGAAGATTCTCGACACCGGTGGCCGTGTTGCGCGCTTCGAGAAGCGCTACGGCAAGCGGGCCGCTGCAAAGAAAGACGCAGCAGACAACTAGCTTGTACGACCGGCGTCTGACTCTGCCCTGCGGCAGGTCAGGCGCCGGTTTCTTTTTTCTTCCGCAGCCCAATCCGCTCGACCCACCGTCGGATCGGGTGCCGCAGCCACACCGTCAAGGAAACAGGTCATGAGCATCTCCGATCCGTCCGCGATCGACGACATCCTTGCCGAGCATGCCGGCTTGCAGAGCCAGATGTCCGATCCGTCGTTACACGACGATCCGACAGCCGCCCGGCGCGTGGGCAAACGATTCGCCGAACTCGCTCCGATCATGGCGACCTACACGAAACTTCAGGCCGCACAGGGCGATCTGGAAGCCGCGCGCGAACTCGCGGCCGACGACAGTGCTTTTGCCGCCGAGATCCCGGAGCTCGAGCAGACGGTCGCTGCCCTCGATCAAACGCTCACCGACCTGCTCTCCCCACGCGATCCGCACGATGGCGATGACGTGGTCCTGGAGGTCAAGTCCGGGGCCGGCGGTGAGGAATCGGCGCTGTTCGCCTCCGATCTCGCACGGATGTATCTCAAATACTGTGAGCGCCAGGGCTGGAAGGCGCAGATCCTGGGTCTGACCGAATCCGACCTGGGTGGATACAAGGACGCCACCATCTCGATCAAGTCGAAGGGCGACGGACCGGACGGCGTGTGGTCGCGGTTGAAGTTCGAGGGCGGTGTGCACCGCGTTCAGCGCGTGCCGGTCACCGAGTCGCAGGGCCGCATCCACACCTCGGCGGCCGGTGTCCTGATCTACCCGGAACCCGATGAGGTCGAACGGGTCCAGATCGACGAGTCCGATCTCCGGGTCGACGTATACCGCAGCTCCGGCAAGGGGGGACAGGGCGTCAACACCACCGACTCGGCGGTGCGGCTCACCCATCTGCCCACCGGGATCGTGGTGACCTGCCAGAACGAGCGTTCCCAGCTGCAGAACAAGGCGCGGGCGATGCAGGTCCTGGCCGCCCGGTTGCAGGCCGCCGCAGAAGAGGCCGCCAACGCCGAAGCGTCGCAGGGTCGGGCCGCACAGATCCGCACCGTCGACCGCTCCGAGCGAATCCGCACCTACAACTACCCGGAAAACCGCGTCACCGACCATCGCATCGGCTACAAAGCCCAGAATCTCGACGCGGTGCTCGCCGGTGACATGGATGCGCTCCTCGACGCGCTGCGGGCCGCGGATCGTCAGGCCCGCCTCGAGGCGGAGTGAACGCCAGAGATGTCCGCCGGGCTGCGGTCGCGCAGCTGATCGCGGCCGGAGTTCCGAATGCGCAGGTGGATGCCGGGCTGCTGCTGGCATTCGTGCTGAATCGGTCGGTCGGTGAACTGATCGCCGTCGATGAGCTGTCGGATACCGACGCTGCCCGCTATCGCGAACTCGTCGACCGCCGCGCGCAGCGCGAACCGCTGCAGCACATCATCGGGCGCGTCGCATTCGGGCCGATCGAGATCGAAGTCGGCCCGGGGGTCTTCATCCCACGAATGGAAACCGAACTGCTCCACGCGTGGGCGGTGACTCGGATCGAGGCGATGACAGATCCTGTGGTCGTCGATCTGTGCAGCGGAAGCGGCGCGCTGGCCCTGGCGTTGGCCGCCTCCCACCCCGGGGCGCGGGTCCACGCGGTCGAAATCGACGGCGGTGCCCATAAATGGTTGCGCCACAACTTGTCTCGTATGCCCGCCGACGTCCGGGACCGGGTCACCGTCCACCTGGGCGATGCGGCAGACCCGAACATCTTGCCCGACATCACTGCCGACTTGGTGGTGTCGAATCCGCCCTACATCCCGGTGGGCGCAGACCTGCCTGCCGAGGTGGCCGATCACGATCCGGCACTGGCGTTGTTCGGTGGTGCCGACGGGATGTCGGTGATCACACCGATGATCTCGGTGATTGCGCGGATCCTGCGACCGGGTTGCGCGGTGGGGATCGAGCATGACGACAGCACCGGTGACCTGGTGATGGATGCGCTCGAGGCCGACGGACACTTCGACTCGATCAACCAGAAACTCGATCTCGCCGGACGTCCGCGGTTCGTCACCGCCACGCGTCGCTGATCACACGCCGGCAACGTGCAAGGATGGACGCCGTGAGCACTACGTTCGATTGCAGCAATCCCGGATCTCGGTCCGCAGGCCTGCGCGCCGCGGTCGGCGCCGTCAAAGGTGGGCGCCTGATCGTCATGCCCACCGACACCCTCTACGGAATCGGTTGTGACGCTTTCGATTCCGAGTCGGTGAACAACCTGCTGGCCGCCAAGGGCCGCGGCCGTGACATGCCCGTGCCGGTCCTGGTCGGGTCGTGGACGACGATCGATGGCCTGGTGCTGTCGGTGTCACCGACCGCCCGCGAGCTGACCCGCGCGTTCTGGCCCGGTGGGCTGAGTCTGGTTGTGCACCAGGCGCCGTCACTCGCCTGGGATTTGGGCGACACCCGCGGCACCGTGATGCTGCGGATGCCCTTGCATCCGGTGGCGATCGAGGTGCTGCGTGAGGTGGGCCCGATGGCGGTTTCGAGCGCGAACGTCTCCGGCCGCCCTCCTGCGACCACGGTCGAGCAGGCCCGGGAGCAGTTGGGGGAGTCCGTTGCGGTCTATCTCGACGGTGGACCTGCGGCAAAGGCGGTGCCGTCGACGATCGTCGACCTCACCGATGTCACACCCAAGATCCTTCGGGAAGGTGCGATCAGCGCCGAAGAAATCGCCGAGGTCATCGGCACCGAGGTCGAGAGTCTTCGGGTCTGACCCGCATGCCCGCCCCCTGTAGCGTCCCTATCCGTGGCCTATTCGACAACGTTGAATGAGGGCAGTGGTGTGTTGATTGCCGCCCAGTCCGGCCTCACCAGCAGTGGTGCGGGTGTGCCGCTGCGCGAATTGATGCTGGTCGGGCTGTGCGCAGCGCTGATCACGTACCTGATCACCGGCCTGGTGCGAGTTGTCGCGACCCGCACCGGTGCGGTTGCGGTGCCGCGCAACCGGGACGTCCACGCGGTACCGACGCCCCGACTGGGTGGCGTCGGCATGTATATCGGTGTCCTCGCCGGAATGGTCCTGGCCGGTGAGCTGCCCGCGTTGACCCGGGGCTTCGACTACACCGACGACATGAACGCCGTCGTGGTGGCGGGCGGGGTCATCGTCCTGGTCGGCATCATCGATGACCGGTGGGGGATCGACGCGCTCACGAAGTTCGTCGGTCAGCTCACCGCTGCCGGTGTTCTGGTGATCATGGGGCTGAGCTGGACGGTGGTGGCGGTGCCGTTCGGGGACATCGGAACCGTTGTGCTCGATCCGCTGCAGTCGGGGCTGCTCACCGTTGCGGTCACCGTCGCGACCGTCAATGCAATGAACTTTGTCGACGGCCTCGACGGCCTGGCCGCCGGTCTGGCCCTGATCGCGGCGCTGGCGATCTGTGCCTTCTCGCTGGGTCTGCTGCACGATCAGGGTGGCGACGTCAGCTACTACCCGCCGGCCCTCATCGCGGCGATTCTCGCGGGCGCCTGTCTCGGGTTCCTCCCGCACAACTTCCAGCCCGCCCGCATCTTCATGGGCGACTCCGGTTCGATGCTCATCGGGCTGATGCTGGCCGCGGCGTCGACCAGTGCCTCCGGTCGGATCGCCGTCAACGCGTACGGTCCGGCAGATGTCTTCACGCTGCTCTCGCCGATCATCCTGGTGGCAGCGGTCATGTTCATCCCGATGCTCGACATGTTGCTCGCGGTCATCCGGCGTACCCGTGCAGGCGTCGGTTTCTATACACCGGACAAGATGCACCTGCACCACCGGTTGCTCGAGCTCGGTCACTCCCATCGCCGGGTGGTTCTGGTGATCTACCTCTGGGTGGGAGTGCTGGCATTCAGTGCTGCTGCCAGCACGCTCTTCTCGGCTTCTGTGGTGCTTCCGGTACTGGGTGGAGGACTGATCATCGCGATGCTCGCGACGATCGTTCCCCGGCTGCGGAACCGGCACCGAACGGGTGTGAGTATCAGCGGTTCGTGAACGACCCTTACCCTGGAGGGGTGAACGAAGCTTCTGAACCAGCACTGACCACCACAAACGACTCGAAACAGCTCACCCCATTGCAGAAGGCGATCCGCTACGGCGCGCTCGGACTTGTTGTACTGACCGTGATCAGCGTGGGTGTCTGGGCGTTGATCGACGGCACCGAGGGCTTGTGGGGCGCGCTGGTGGGCGCGGCGTTCGGCGGCGGATTCATCCTCTTCACGGTGATCGTTGTCGTGTTGACTGCCAATGTGTCGCCGACAACGGGCGGGGCCATCCTGATGGGCACCTGGCTACTCAAACTGTTGCTGGCCATGCTCGCCCTGGCGGCGCTGAGCAATGTCGATTCGCTCAACCATGTCGCCCTCGGGGTGACCGCCCTCATCGCGATGATCATCGTGCTGGCCTGCGAGACCTACGCGATCATGACCACCAAAGTGCCGTACGTCGATGTCGGGCCCGATGGCCACGTTGACGACGAGGACTGAATCCGGACATACTACACAGGGTAGTAATGGCCACTGGTAGATACCCGCACTATGAGGGTCACCTACGGTGTTGCTATCGTTGGCCCGCAGAAGAGAACCGGACTTGACCAGCCCGGTGCTCAGACTGCCGTGCCACGCGTGAAGGCGCAGAAATGCGACTTCGGCCCAGGGGAGACCGGGGGCGTGTACGGCACGAAATCTGAAAGAACTTTTTTGCCAGATCTGAACTTATGTCCGGTCGAACTGCAGGCATGCTGCCTGCGGCCAGAGCACGGGAGAGAGTGCTGAGCGTCTTGAACCTCGCGGCAGGCGACGGGGGTTACCACCCGCCCTCGCTGTCCGACTTTTACCCTGATGCAGTCCTTTTTGAAGGAACGATCTTCGAACTCGATCGTCTGATGCTGATCCGGCTGTTGATGGCCGGTGTTTGTGTCGTCTTCTTCTTGCTGGCCTTCCGGAGCCCGAAGCTGGTTCCCCGCGGCCTGCAGAACGCAGGCGAGATGGCGTTGGACTTCGTCCGTATCCAGATCGCAGAGAGTGTCCTCGGCAAAGAGAACGGGAAGCGTTTCCTCCCGATCTTGGTGACGATATTCTTCACGGTGTTGTTCCTGAACTTCTCCGGTGTGATCCCGCTCTTGAACATCTCCTCCAACGGTTTGATCGGTATGCCGATCGTGTTGGCTGCGCTGGCGTACATCGTTTTCAACTACGTCGGCATCAAGAAGTACGGCTTCTTCGGTTATGTGAAATCGAGCATCGTGGTGCCGGATGTGCCGCCCGCGCTGCACATCCTGCTGATCCCGATCGAGTTCCTCTCGACCTTCATTCTGCGGCCGTTCACGCTGACGGTCCGTCTGATGGCCAATATGCTTGCCGGTCACATCCTGTTGGTACTGTTTTTCAGCGCCACCCAGTACTTCTTCTTCACCACGGAGGCCTGGACCTGGATCTTCGGCTTGCCGGCATTGCTCGGCGGCATCGCATTCACTTTCTTCGAACTCTTGGTGATCGTGTTGCAGGCATACATCTTCGCCCTGCTGACTGCCGTCTATATCGACCTGGCTGAACACGCCGCCGACCACTGACCGAAGCTTCACCACCAGATTCATCTAGACCAACAAACTGGCCGCTGCGGCTAACCTCGCCCAGCGGATCAAGAAGAAAGGGATCCAACACCATGAGCAACCTCGCGCAAGTTTCCGGTGAGATCAGCGAACTCAACTTCGGCGCCATCGGATACGGTCTGGCTGCCATCGGCCCCGGTATCGGTATCGGTATCGTCGTCGGCAAGACCATCGAGGGCACCGCGCGTCAGCCGGAGCTCGCCGGCCAGCTGCGTACCACCATGTTCCTTGGTATCGCATTCACCGAAGCGCTGGCCTTGATCGGCTTGGTTGCCGGCTTCATCTTCTGATCCGATGAGTGCCAACTCCTTGATTCTCGCCGCCGAAGAGGAATCTCATAATCCTCTTCTGCCTGCGACCTACGACATCACCTGGTCCATCGTGGCCCTGGTGGTTGTGGGACTCGTCTTCTGGAAGCTCGTACTTCCACGTGCACAGAAGGTTCTCGAAGAGCGCACCGACGGCATCGTCGGTGGACTCAAGCGGGCCGCTGATGCACAACTCGAAGCCGACGCCCTGCTCAAGCAGCGTGAAGAGCAGCTGCTCGAAACCCGTGCAGTCGCCGCTCAGATTCGCGAGGACGCACGACTGCGCGGACAAGAAATCGTCGCCGAGCTTCGCGCTCAAGGCGAAGCCGAAAGTGCGCGCATCGTTGCTGCCGGACGCTCACAGCTGAAGGCCGAACGCGATCAGATCGTCACCGAACTCCGGTCGGACCTCGGTCGGACCGCCGTTGACCTGGCGGAGAAGATCGTCGGCGAGCACCTGGAAGAAAGCGCCAAGCGCGGACAGACCGTTGATCGGTTCCTGGCTGAGCTCGACGCGACTTCAGCGCAGAGGAAGTGAAGGCGATGTACGCAGCCAGCCGCGACGCTTTGAGCGGTACCCGGGCAATTCTGGCCGAGACGATTTCAGCAGCCGGCGGCAACGCCGCCACGGCCGCGCAGCAGATCGGATCCGATCTGTTCGCAGTTGTCGGGTTCCTCGACAGCGAGCGATCGTTGCGTACCGCGTTCGGCGACATCTCCGCACCTGTGGATGTTCGGCAGGGTCTGGCCCGCCAGTTGTTCGGCAGCCAGATCGGTGCCGACTCGCTGGCGGTGGTGGTCGAGGCAGTCGGCCGTGACTGGTCGAACACCTCCGATCTGCTGGACGGGCTTGAACTCCTCGGTCGCGAGGCGTACCTCAAGTCGGCGGCCGAAGCGGGAACACTTGACGCTGTCGAGGAAGAACTGTTCTTGCTCGGCCGGACGGTCGCGGCTCATCCCGAGCTCGAGATCATCCTCAAAGACAAGTCCCGTTCGGCCAAGGCACGCCAGGGACTGCTGGCGTCGCTGACGACCGGCAAGGTGTCTGCGGTCACCGAAGCACTCGCGTTGCAGTCGATCGCCCGGTTGTTCGATCAGAAGCCGGCCGACGCACTGGACGCGTTGTCGAACCTGGCCGCCGGACAGCGGGATCGTCTGGTTGCGAAGGTGCGGGCGTCCGTCGAGATGACGAGCTCGCAGGTGGAAGCCTTGACGTCCACGCTGACGCGCATCTACAACCAGCCGGTCATCACCCATGTTGTCGTCGATCAGGACCTGCTCTCGGGCTTGGTCGTCAAGATCGGTGACGAAGTGATCGACGGTTCGGGCGCCGGCCGACTGGCCACGATCCGCAAGTCGCTGGGCTGAGCCTCGCCGCAGACGACGCACCACACCGATTCCACAAAACTCACGACCACGCAGGAAGAGCAGGGCAAGAATATGGCGGAGTTGACGATCACCTCCGATGAGATCCGAAGTGCGATTGAAACGTACACCTCGAATTTCTCAACGGAAGTTGCACGTGACGAGGTCGGGTATGTCACTGATACCAGCGACGGAATCGCACACATCAGTGGACTGCCGTCCGCGATGTCGAACGAACTCCTCGAGTTCCCCGGCGGCGTCCTCGGCGTAGCGCTGAACCTCGACGAATCCGAGATCGGCGCAGTCATCCTCGGTGACTACAACACTCTCGAAGAAGGCCAGGAAGTCCGCCGCACCGGAGACGTGTTGTCTGTCCCCGTCGGCGACAACTTCCTCGGCCGCGTCGTGGACCCGCTCGGCAAGCCGATCGACGGCCGCGGCGAGATCGTGTCCTCGGAGAACCGTGTCCTCGAACTCCAGGCGGCTTCGGTGCTCGAACGCCAGCCCGTCGAGGAGTCACTGGCGACCGGTATCAAGGCCATCGACGCCATGACCGCAATCGGTCGTGGACAGCGTCAGCTGATCATCGGCGACCGCAAGACCGGCAAGACCGCGGTCTGCATCGACGCGATCCTGAACCAGAAGGCCAACTGGGAAACCGGTGACCCCAACAAGCAGGTTCGCTGCATCTACGTGGCAATCGGCCAGAAGGGTTCGACCATCGCGGGCGTCAAGACCGCTCTCGAAGAGTCGGGCGCGATGGCTTACACCACGATCGTTGCTGCTCCGGCTTCGGACTCCGCCGGCTTCAAGTGGCTCGCACCGTACACCGGTTCGGCCATCGGTCAGCACTGGATGTACGAGGGCAAGCACGTCCTCATCGTGTTCGACGATCTGTCGAAGCAGGCTGAGGCCTACCGCGCGATCTCGTTGCTGCTGCGTCGTCCGCCGGGCCGCGAGGCGTACCCCGGTGACGTCTTCTACTTGCACTCACGTCTGCTGGAGCGTTGCGCCAAGCTCTCGGACGAGATGGGTGGCGGTTCGATGACCGGTCTGCCGATCATCGAGACCAAGGCCAACGACGTCTCGGCGTTCATCCCGACCAACGTCATCTCGATCACCGACGGTCAGGTCTTCCTCGAGTCCGACCTCTTCAACAAGGGTGTTCGTCCGGCGATCAACGTCGGTACGTCCGTCTCCCGTGTTGGTGGCGCCGCACAGACCAAGGGCCTGAAGAAGGTTTCGGGTTCGCTGCGCCTGGAGCTCGCTCAGTTCCGTGAGCTGGAAGCCTTCTCGGCCTTCGCCTCGGACCTCGACGATGCCTCGAAGGCTCAGCTCGATCGTGGTGCCCGCTGGGTGGAGTTGCTCAAGCAGGATCAGTTCTCCCCGGTATCGGTCGAGGACCAGATCGTCTCGATCTACCTCGCCGGTGAAGGCCACTTCGACACGGTCCCCATCGAGGATGTCCGGCGGTACGAGGCGGAGCTGCTCAACGAGCTGCATCGCACTGCTTCCGGTGTCTACGAGACCATCGCAGGCGGCAAGGCACTGACCGACGAGGCCGCTCATGCTCTCGTGGCCGCTGCTGACAAGTACAAGGACAATTTCTTGGCCAGCGAGAAGTCTGACACCGTGAACGAAGCAGCTGCTTCGGCTCTCGCCGCAGACAAGGTCGAGGACGAAACCGTCAAAGTACGCAAGTAATAGGGAATCGTTTGATGATTGGTAAAGGTTTGACGGGCCGGGAAGGGCTGTGACAGTAGATGGCTAGCATTCGCGAGCTACGTTCGCGCATCCGGTCTGTGCAATCGACCAAGAAGATCACGAAGGCACAGGAGCTGATCGCGACTTCGCGCATCACCAAGGCTCAGGCTCGTGTGGCGGCCTCGAAGCCGTATTCGGAGGAGATCACTGCGGTCCTCTCTGAGTTGGCTTCGAGCGCCACCTCGCTGACGCATCCGTTGCTGACGGCGCGTCCCGAACCGAAACGTGCTGCGGTCCTGATCGTTACGAGCGACCGTGGCATGGCCGGCGGCTACAACTCGAATGTCCTGCGCGAGGCTCGCCGGCTCATCGAGTTGCTGACCGACGAGGGCAAGGACGTCGTTCTTTTTGTCACAGGGCAGAAGGGCACGACGTACTTCAACTTCCGGAAGATGCCGATCCAGGGCAGCTGGACCGGGTTCTCTCAGCAGCCGGCCTACGCCGATGCCTGGAACGCCTCTGAGCACCTGATCGAACTGTTCATGGCGGGTTCGGGCACCTCGGTCGAGTCGCCTGACGGCACTCAGACCGAGGGCGTCGATGAGTTCCACATCGTGTACACGCGCTTCGTCAGCATGCTGACGCAGACACCGGTTGTTCGTCGCGTCGCACCCCTGGTGGTGAGCGTGGACGAGAGCGGGGAGAGCACGGGAGCTTCTCGGAACTACGAGTTCGAGCCGGGTCCAGAAGCGCTGCTGTCGGCGTTGCTGCCGAAGTACGTGGCGACCCGCGTGTTCTCGGCGCTGCTCGACTCGGCTGCGTCGGAGTCGGCAGCTCGCCGTACCGCCATGAAGGCGGCTACGGACAACGCCGAAGAGTTGGTCACCAACTTGTCCCGTGAGGCGAACCAGCTCCGACAGGCCCAGATCACACAAGAGATCAGCGAGATCGTCGGCGGTGTGGATGCCCTTTCGTAGCAGGACTCGACACTTTTCAGGCAGCCGGCCGGTGGGGTCGCGGTTCGCGAAACATGCCAATGCCATCGTCACAGAGGAAGAGACATCATGACCACAACTGAAACCCAAACTTCCCGGAAGGGTTCCGCTGGGCTGACCGGCCGCGTCGTGCGTGTCATCGGTCCGGTCGTCGACGTGGAGTTCCCGCGCGGCGCCATTCCGCCACTGTTCAACGCACTGCACGCCGACATCGCACTGAAGTCGGTTGCCAAGAAGCTGACGCTCGAGGTTGCCCAGCACCTCGGCGACAACCTGGTTCGCACCATCTCGATGCAGCCGACCGACGGTCTGACCCGCGGCACCGAGGTGACCGACACCGACAAGCCGATCTCGGTTCCCGTCGGTGACGTCGTCAAGGGCCACGTGTTCAACGCACTCGGCGATTGCCTCGACGCACCGGGCACCGGTCGCGACGGCGAGCAGTGGGGCATCCACCGGAAGCCCCCGGCCTTCGATCAGCTCGAGGGCAAGACCGAGATCCTCGAGACCGGCATCAAGGTCATCGACCTGCTGACCCCGTACGTCAAGGGCGGCAAGATCGGTCTGTTCGGTGGTGCCGGTGTCGGCAAGACCGTTCTGATCCAGGAGATGATCACCCGTATCGCTCGCGAGTTCTCCGGCACCTCGGTGTTCGCAGGCGTCGGTGAGCGTACCCGTGAGGGCACCGACCTCCACCTCGAAATGGAGGAGATGGGCGTTCTGCAGGACACCGCGTTGGTGTTCGGCCAGATGGATGAGCCGCCGGGCACGCGTATGCGCGTCGCCCTGTCCGCGCTGACGATGGCGGAGTACTTCCGTGACGTCAAGCGTCAGGACGTGCTGCTGTTCATCGACAACATCTTCCGTTTCACGCAGGCCGGTTCCGAGGTCTCCACGCTGCTCGGCCGTATGCCGTCTGCCGTCGGTTACCAGCCGACGCTGGCTGACGAGATGGGCGAGCTGCAGGAGCGCATCACCTCGACGCGTGGCAACTCGATCACCTCGCTGCAGGCCATCTATGTGCCCGCCGACGACTACACCGACCCGGCGCCGGCGACCACGTTCGCCCACCTGGATGCCACCACGGAGCTCTCGCGTCCGATTTCACAGCTCGGTATCTACCCGGCTGTGGACCCTCTGACGTCGACTTCTCGGATCCTCGAGGCCTCGATCGTCGGTGACGAGCACTTCCGCGTCGCCAACGAGGTCAAGCGCATCCTGCAGAAGTACAAGGAACTCCAGGACATCATCGCGATTCTTGGTATGGATGAGCTCTCCGAGGAGGACAAGATCACCGTGCAGCGTGCACGGCGTATCCAGAAGTTCCTCGGACAGAACTTCATCGTTGCCGAGAAGTTCACCGGCCAGAAGGGTTCGGTTGTGCCGCTTGCCGACACGATCGAGGCTTTCGACAAGGTCGCCAAGGGTGAATACGATCATCTTCCCGAGCAGGCGTTCAACAGCTGTGGTGGACTCGACGACGTCGAGGCCGCCGCCAAGAAGATCACCGGAAAGTGATATCACCCGATGCCTGACACGCCATTTCACGTCGAGTTGGTCGCGGTTGAATCGCGTATTTACTCCGGCGAAGCAACGTTTGTAGTGGCTCAGACCACCGAGGGCGCTGTTGGTCTGTTGGCCAAACACGAGCCGATGCTGGGTCAGTTGGCACCGGGCGGATATGTCGCGATCGACGAGGTCGATGGCAAGCGCCGCGTGGCAGCTGTTCAGGGTGGTTTCATCTCGGTCACCGGTGAGGTCGTCACGATTCTCGCCGAGTCCGCCGAGTGGGCTCGCGACGTCGACGAGGCTGCCGAGCGTTCGGTTCTCTCCTCTGCCGAAAAGGGCAGTATCGAGTACCTGCGTGCCGAATCGCGTCTGCGCGCGGTGGAAGTACTGCAGCAAGTCAAATAAAGTGCCGCGCGAATGGCATCCTGTAGAGCAGGGGCCGTTCGAATGGCTAATTGTTCTACGGTCCCCGCAAACTTCAGACAAGTTTGCGGGGATCGTCGTATATGTGGCGGGGGCTGAAGGAGGTGTCGTCTGTGGACTGGAATCTGGCTGCCCTTGCGGTGATCGTGCTTGTTCTTGTGTTTGTGCTTTACATGCTTTATCGGATCAACGAGCTACGTGGTTCGGGTACCTCGGCTTTGTTGCGTGAGCTACCTGCAGATGACGGCCGGGCCTGGCGGCACGGGGTGGTCCGCTATGACGACAACGCGCTCGAGTACTTCCGCCTTCGCAGGGTGCTGCCCGGTCCGCAGCGTCTGGTGCTGCGGCAAGCCGTGACCGTGAGCGGTCGACGGTCGCCAACGGCATCGGAGGCCGATGTCATCGACAACGACATGGTCATCCTTGAGCTCGCCGATCGTGACGGCGAGTTCGAGCTCGCCCTCGACAGCGGTGGTGTCACCGCATTCCAGTCGTGGCTCGAGTCTCGGCCGTCACAGCGCGCAGAACGCCGCCGCCGCGACCACTAGCGCCCACCGATCACCAGCGCCGACGAGTGTCGTTCCGTCCGACAAAAGAGGCCCAGACCGAAACCGGTCTGGGCCTTTCTCGTGTCGTTTGCTCAGTCGTCCTTCGACCCGCCCGCGTTCGTCTCGGGCCGGGTCGTGTCACGTTCGGCGCGCTTGCGCTGCTCTCCTGGCTGCCACAGGATGTCGCCGCCGGGGTTCGCGATCCTCGACAGGATGAACAGCAGATCGGAGAGTCGGTTGAGATACTGCGCAGGCAGGGGACTGGTGTTGTCCGGGAAGGCCTCGATGGCCGCCCATGCCGTCCGCTCGGCGCGCCGCGTGACCGTTCGTGCGACGTGCAGGTACGCACTGAGCGGGCTACCGCCGGGCAGGATGAATGAATTGAGCGGCTCGAGCTTGTCGGTGTAGTGATCGCACCAGACCTCGAGGTCGTCGATGTAGCTCTGCAGGATGCGCAGCGGCGGGTATTTGGGATCCTCGACCACCGGAGTCGAGAGGTCGGCGCCTGCATCGAACAGGTCGTTCTGTACCCGTAACAGGATCTCGGCTACGTCGGAGGTCGGGTTGCCCATTGCCAGAGCAACACCGATCGCGGCATTGGCCTCGTCGCAATCGGCATAGGCCAGCACACGTGGATCGTTTTTGGATACGCGCGAGAAGTCGCTGAGTCCGGTGGTTCCCGCATCGCCGGTACGGGTGTAGATGCGGGTCAGATGAACAGCCATGAGAGCAAAGCTACCCGGTATCCTCGCAGTGGTAATGGCCGGTCAGGGCCGCGACCACTTCAACCGGGAGTCTCCGTTGGC
The DNA here is from genome assembly GCF_059445525.1 of Williamsia sp. Y712. Classification (NCBI taxonomy): domain Bacteria; kingdom Bacillati; phylum Actinomycetota; class Actinomycetes; order Mycobacteriales; family Nocardiaceae; genus Williamsia; species Williamsia sp. Y712. The sequence goes on along the minus strand of NZ_JCAIUN010000004.1, from coordinate 2,020 downwards.
GCCACAGCCTTACACCATCGAACGATCCATCACGATCGCCGCTCCGGCCGAGGCGATCTTCCCGTTGATCGTGGATTTCCACCAGTGGACGCTGTGGTCGCCCTGGGAGGGGTTGGATCCATCGCTCGAGCGGACGTATGGCGGACCGGCCGGTGCGGTGGGCGGTAGCTACGGTTGGAAGGGCAATCGGAAAGCGGGCCAGGGATCGATGACCGTGACCGATCTTGTTGCCCCGGAGTCGGTGTCGATGCAATTGGACTTCCTCAAGCCATTCAAGGCGTCCAATCTGGCGACCTTCACTCTCAGTGAGGATCTCGCGGCCGCAGGTACCGTCGTGAACTGGTCCATGACGGGCGAAAATGCCGGGGTGGCAAAGCTATTCGCCAAAATCGTGCCCACCGACAAACTGGTGGGCAACGATTTCGAGAAGGGACTCGCCTCGCTGAAGCTCGTAGTCGAGAACCGGTGAACACTATTGCGGGCCGTCGGTCGCCGCCGCGTTCCGGTCGCCTAGGCTACGTCCGTGGTTGATGATCGTTTTTTGGTGACCGGGGGCGCGCGACTGACCGGTGAGGTCGAAGTCGTGGGCGCCAAGAACAGTGTTCTCAAGTTGATGGCTGCGGCGTTACTCGCCGAGGGTAGGACGACCATCACGAATTGCCCGCAGATCCTGGATGTGCCGTTGATGGCCGACGTCCTGCGGGGCCTGGGCGCTGTGGTGAGCCATGACGGCGACACCGTGGTGATCGATACGCCTGCGGAACTGAAGTTTCACGCCGATTTCGACGCGGTGAAACAGTTCCGGGCATCGGTCTGTGTGCTCGGTCCACTGGTGGCGCGTTGCCGGCGGGCGGTGGTTGCTCTACCAGGTGGCGATGCGATCGGGTCGCGCCCGCTGGACATGCATCAGGCCGGTCTGCGGCTACTCGGCGCGCACAGCGTGATCGAACACGGGTGTGTGGTCGCCGAGGCCGACAAACTGATCGGTGCGCCGATCAGTCTGGAGTTCCCGTCCGTGGGTGCCACCGAGAACATCCTGATGGCGTCGGTGCTGGCCGAGGGTGTGACAACCATCGACAATGCCGCTCGCGAGCCCGAGATCGTCGATCTCTGCGTGATGTTGCAGCAGATGGGCGCGAAGATCAGCGGTGAAGGTACCTCGACCTTGACGGTCGAGGGTGTCGAGCGGTTACAGCCGGTGACCCATCGGGTGATCGGCGATCGGATTGTCGCCTCGACCTGGGCTATCGCCGCTGTCATGACGCGAGGCGATATCACGGTTCGCGGGGTCGATCCTCGCCATCTGCAGTTGGTGCTGTCCAAGCTCGTCGGCGCCGGGGCGTCGGTGTCCCAGTTCGAGGACGGCTTCCGCGTTGTCCAGGTGGGCAGGCCCGTGGCCGTCAACTATTCGACGCTGCCATTTCCCGGTTTCCCCACCGACCTACAGCCGATGGCCATCGGACTGGCCGCGATCAGCGAAGGCATGTCGGTGATCACCGAAAACGTCTTCGAGGCCCGCTTCCGGTTTGTCGAGGAGATGGTGCGGTTGGGTGCAGACGCTCGGACCGACGGCCATCACGCGGTGATCCGTGGCATCGAACAGCTGTCGAGCGCACCGGTGTGGAGTTCGGACATCCGGGCCGGCGCCGGGTTGGTTCTGGCCGGTCTGGTCGCCGACGGTGTGACCGAAGTGCACGACGTCTCGCATATCGACCGCGGCTATCCCGATTTCGTCGAGATCATGCGCAGCCTTGGTGGCGAGATCGTGCGTGTGACGCCGGATTCGACCCCGGGCACTGACCGGTAGGTTGTCAACGCAACGCGCCAGGAGCTGCCCGGTGGTGGTCATCACAAGGGCAACTTCGGGTGAAAGTTGCCGTCCGGTTACGTTGACGGCGGCGTCATGAGGCGACTGACCTGCGCGGATGCTGCTCGAAGGCCCTGCGCACCAGGCGATTTGACGCCGACGGACTTGTTCCCGTAACTTTCTTCAAGTCAGCGAGTGAGGCGCCGGAGAGCA